>DASSYF010000055.1:0-9226 GCA_035703435.1 Chiayiivirga sp.
CTCACCAAGGAAGGCCATTACGCCACCTTCGGCACCGCCGGTGCGCGCACCGAAATGCCGGGTTGTTCCTTGTGCATGGGCAATCAGGCCCAGATCCGCGAAGGCTCCACCGCGATGAGCACCAGCACCCGCAACTTCCCCAATCGCCTGGGTCGCAACACCGACGTGTACCTGGGCTCGGCGGAACTGGCCGCGATCTGTGCACGCCTGGGCCGCATCCCGACCCGCGCGGAGTACTTGGCCGACATGGGCGTGATCAATGCCGATGGCGCGGCGGTGTATCGCTACATGAACTTCGACCAGATCGCCGAATACCGCGACGTGGCCGAGGGCGTGGGCGCCTGAGTCGGAACCGCAATCGACGTTTCACGAAAAACCCCGGCGCGTCCGGGGTTTTTCGTGTCGGGACGAATCCCGACCTGTGGCAGGAAGATGTCGGGATGTATCCCGACCTACAACAGCGGTCCCGTAGATCGGGCTTCAGCCCGACATGCTGATCCTCGAGTCTCGATGCGCAGGTCGAGCGCCAGTCGGGATGAATCCCAACCTGCGAAAGCACGCCAAGTGAGATGAATTTCAATCATGCACGCGCGATGGACGTCTGCTTCGCCGCGCGCCTGTGACTCCGCGTTGGATCTGAAAATGCTGTGCATGTCGCAAAATTGTGTTGTACTTCGTAACGCTGGGTGGAGTGCTTCATCCAGATCATTGGGGGATGCCGTCATTTGACGGGTGGATACTCTCTGGTTTCGGCCAGTCGTTGGCGCTTGGGTAGTCGATTTCGACTCTGGTCGGACGGACGCCCCATTCGCAACATCAATGGTCATGCATCGTGGCCACGCACCACTTCATTCGGGAGACAAACATGTTTGGAAAATTCACACAGATGGCCGCGTCCGTGGCACTGATGTTGGCTGCGGGCAGTGCCTTTGCGGGCGATGGCGTGATCGATGGCAGTGAGACTGCCGCACCGCTGGCGTCATGGTCGATCGAGGCCGCGCCCATGGATGCCGACCCATCTGCTGTCCTGGCTTCGCAGTACCTTTTCATCGCCGGCTCGGCACTCACCCCGCGCAACAGTGCCGATACCGTCGTTTACGATGGTGCAGGATGCACTCACACGAATGCTGCGCTGACCACGGACCTTCAGCTTCCTGAAGGCAGCACGCTTTTAGGGGTGAGGGTTTACTACTACGACAATGCGGCTTCGGGTTCCGTCACGCTTTTTGTGACTCGCTATGACGGTGCCGGGGGTTCTGACGATATTTTGATGAGCTCCCTGGCTCATGCCACAGGGTATTCAAACACCTACGTCGCCTTGGCCACCCCGGAAGTCATCAACAATTTGAGCTATTCCTATGTCTTGACGGTCAATACCGGTACCGGAACCCGGATTTGCGGCCTCCGCGCCTTCTATTCCACCCCATGAGGAGCGCCGTCATGAAACGAATCAGAAATTGGCGTGCCTATCCCAGGTGGACCCTGTCGCAATCGGCTATCAGCTTGGCTATCGCCCTGCTGTGGGCATCCACCGGTGCGATGGCGCAATCGGCAATCCCCCACGTTGACGCCGATGCACCAGATGCCCAGCGCAGCAACAGTTCGGCCGGCACACTGGCCACGTTCTCGTATCTGCAGTTGGCCGGATCGACCTTCCACCCTGTCTCGACACCGGGCAACTACACCTACAACGGTTCCGGCTGCATCAGTAGTGCGACCGCTGCCTCGTCGGTTCTCCATCACAAGGTGCTGTTGCCGCAAGGCTCTCAGGTCAAGTACGTGCGCCTTTACTACTACAACACATCGGCCGCCGGGGGGCCGACGGCGTTCTTCACCACCTACGATGCGGCTGGAGATTTCAACGAACGTGTGACTGTCAGTGGGGCCGTGGGCTCGGGATACGGCTCATCCCTCAGTTCCGAGATGAGCTACATCGTTGATCGCTTTGTGGAGCCAATCAATATCGCCGTCAACCTTGGGTCAACCACCGATGGCAGCGTACGGTTTTGTGGGGTGCGGATTGCCTATTACGCATCAGGAGATTACCCCGAGATTTTCAAAGACGGCTTCGAGTCGTGACGCGCCAGCTTGCAATCGTGTTCCATCGCATGAAGTCATGAATCAGGAAAAACCCCGGCGCGTCCGGGGTTTTTCTTGTCGGGATTCATCCCGACCTCCACGCAAACGCGATGCCCCGTAGGTCGAGCTTCAGCCCGACACGATGATCCCCGGACCTCGATGCGCAGGTCGAGCGCCAGTCGGGATGAATCCTGCGAAAACGCGGTGAGGGCTTGCATCGCCGAGTTGCGTAAGGGTGGGGGAACCTAGGAGGATCCACGGCCATGCAACGAACTCGTATCGCACTAATCGTACTCGCCCTGGCGGCGCTCTCTCACACCACGGCCAAGGCCGAACTCGTCATCGGCAGCGGATCTGCGTCGGATCCCATCCGATTCTTCAGTGCCAATGCGCAAGGCAGCGACGCGCCGGTCGCCACGATTGAAGGCGCGGCCACGCAACTGGGTTCGGCGACGTTCGGTGTTTACGAGCCGCGTGAACAACTGATCTATGTTTCCGACTTCTGGGGACAGGCCCTGCGCGTCTATCCGGCGTTCACGTATGGCAACGTGGCACCGATTCGCGTGCTCAATCCACCGAACCTGGGGCAAACCCGCGCCAGCGCGCCGATCGTCGCGCACGACGAAATCGCAGTGATCGCCTCCAACTGCTGTATCTACACTTATCCGCTGCATGCCAATGGCAATGCCGTGCCGCCACTGCGTGCCATTGGCTGGGGTGGATCGACGGGCAGCGCCACCGAACTCGACAATCCCATCTCGCTGCTTTACCTGCGCGACACCGACGAGTATGTGGTCAGCGAGTGGGGACGCATCATCTTCCATGCGCGCTTGGCAGGCCATTACGATGCGCCGACGCGCAGGATAACGGGCCCGGGCGTCGCCAACTCGGCCGGCATCGCACACGATCCCGAGCAGCATCTACTGTTCGTGTTGCGCCAGGATCCGTGGGATGCCGGCACGCAGTCATCGCGCGTGCGCATCGCGGTGTTCCCCGACACGGCCAGTGGCGATGCGACGCCGTTGTACACCATCGAAGGCCCCGCGACCCAGCTCGATCTGCCAATCGGCAACTACGTCTATGGCATTGGTCACGATCCCTGGCTGCATCGGATCATGGTCAGTTCTTCGTCCAATTCGGTGCCGGTGAACAATCGCGTGCTGACCTTCGCCGATACGGCCAGTGGCAATGCCGCGCCAGTGCAGGTGCTGCTTGGCTCCAACCTAGACGGAGACTATCTCGGCACACCATTTGCCGCGCCAGCCGAACGGCCCGCGGAGATCTTCGTCGATGGCTTTGAACCTTGATCGCCAAGCCCGCGGCTGAAGCCTTGCCTGCGGGCATGAGTCTGGTGGCTACCCCCGGTACTCCATCGGTAGCCTGGTCGCTGGCCTGGTGGTTCAAGCTCGTGCTCCTCTGCGGCGACGGGCCGGCCGGGATTAGCGGGCGGCAGCCTGTGGGCGAATCCGGCAGCCAAGGCATGGCTTCGGGTCGTCATCCGTGGAATCCGTTCGTTCGAGCGGGAACCATTGCAGACTGGTCCGTGTCGAAGCGCCGGTTCAGCCCGTGGTGGTGATCGACTTTCTTCCGCACCACGTTCAGTGTCCACGATAGCGTGCTGTCGGGGGTGGCTGACGCCTTCGTTGCTCCGGCCCCTTCTCGAACAAGGACTGACCCATGACGTTTCGCGCGCTCTTCGTCGTCGCTTCGATGCTTTCGCTGCTGACTCTTTCCGCCTGCGCGCCCTCTTCGGGGACGGCCGAGGCCGAGTTCAAGAACCAGATCGGCCTGGGGGGATATGCCATTGAGTATCAAGGCGAGAAAGGGGAAGCATTGAATTTCGAGTCCTTCTCCAAACTCAAGGCCGAAGGCAAGCTGTACATGACGCGCAGTGACGATTCGAACAAGACCGCCGTGTTGCAGTTGATCAGCGAGAGCAAGGTCGATCCGGCCGATGCTCAGGCGCTCTTCAACAAGAGCCTGTCCGGCATTTCCAAGCCCAGCATCGAGGTCGGGGCTACCATGCCGGACGTGCGTGGCAAGACGCTCGAAGGCCAGCCGACGCAGTGGCTTGCCGCAAGTGGCAAGTACAGTCTTTTGAGTTTCTACTTCGCCGAATGCGCACCGTGCATCGCCGAAGTGCCGGAGCTCAATGCGTTTGCCAAGGCTCATCCGGATGTGAACCTGATCGGTGTGACCTTCGACTCGGCCGACGACGCGCGCAAGTTCCGAAACACGCATGATCTGGAGATCGCCACCATCGCTGAAGCGCAGTCATCCATTGATGCGATCGGCATCAAGGCCTATCCAACCCTGATCCTGGTTGGCCCCGGTGGCAAGCTCGTGGCGAGCCGCGCCGGTGGCGTGGTGCTGGCGCCATCGGACAAAGGCAAGAGCTCGGTCGAGACGTGGTACCTGAGTCAGATCAAGTCGGGCTGAGCGTGATCTCGATCCAGCCGGTCGGGATGTTTGGAGCTCGGCAAGGTGTCGATGTGGTGATGACCGCGGTCGAGTGATTCGGCATCGTCGGTCGGGCCCTGCCGCGATTCGGTGTGCCACGGGGCAAGGCGTTTTGAAATGCAGCGGTGCGCCTACTGCGATGCCGTCTGCCCGCTGCTGGCGTTCGCCTGGCCGTCGATGACGTCGAATTGGAACTTGAACCAGGTGCTGAAGGGTTTTGCCTGGCCTCGTTCGTCTGCCTGGGTGTCGTCGAAGATCACCATGGGGCGGAACTGCCACGTCGAGGCGGCTTCGCGTACGGCGAGTTCGAAGCGTGGGCGATGGGCTTCGTCGCCGTGGTATTCGCTGACCCAGGTGGCGCTGACCTTGCCCTCGGCATCCACCGACAGACGCGCCACCAGCGTGACCTTGCCGAGATTGAGTGCGACCAGCTCCGGCGGGTAGATGGGATCAGGGTTGCGTTGCAGCGCGGGCAATTCCACGGATTGTCCCGGTTCCAGACGATATCGCGCACTGTCCACCGGATCGGGGATCTGCTGGTGGTGCGCCTGCCCGTTGTAGTCGGGTGCCGGGACTGTTTCGACACGCGTGGCGGGAGCCGCACACGCGGCGAGCATCAAGGCGAAGGCCGCGATCGGCAGGCCGCGTGTGGCGTTCGGACCGTGCATCCGGTGGTCGCTCGAAACCATGGACGCACAGGATGCCATGCCGCTCAGCGAGCCGCTGTGGCGCGGATTGTTCCCGCACGTTGGCCCACACGCACGATCTGCTGGGGTTCCAGGGGCGATGCCAAGGTGGCGACGCCAGCCGGTAGCAGAACGATGACGGTGGAGCCGTAGTTGAAGCGCGCCATTTCGGCAAAGCGATCCAATCGGATGCCCTGACCACGGAAGTCGGTGGATACGGGCCGATCGGCGTAAGCGGGAATGTTCACCCCGTTCCACACCGTCTCCACGCCCGACACCAGCATCGCACCGACCATCACCACGGCCATCGGGCCAAAGTCGCAATCAAAATGGCACACGAGGCGCTCGTTGCGGGCGAACAAGCGTGGCACCACGGCGGCGGTGGCTGGCGACACGGAAAACAAGCGGCCGGGAACATGCAGGGTTTCGCGCAGCGTTCCCGCCCAAGGCATGTGCACGCGGTGGTAGTCGCGCGGCGCAAGGTAGACGTTGAGGAAGTGACCATCGGCGAAGGGTGCGGCCGCCGCGTCGTCACCGAGGAGCTCGGCGGCGCTGAAGCTGTGGCCCTTGGCCTGAAAGATGCGGCCTTGCTTGATTGCCCCAGTTTGCGCAATGCGGCCATCCGAGGGCATCAGCAGGGCGTGCGCATCGGCGTCGGCCTGACGCGCTCCCGGCTTGAGGGCGCGCGTGAAGAAGGCATTGAAGCTGGGATAGGCGAAGGCATCGGGCTGCTCGGCCTCGTCCATCGCCACGTCGAAGTGCTTGAGCACTTGGGCGATGAGGAAATTCTTCCACCAGTGCACGCGACTGCGTGCGGCGTAAAGCGCCAGGCGTGAGAGCAAGCGATGCGGCAGCAGGTATTGGAGTCGAACGGCGAGCGACATCAGTGGGCCTTGATCAGGCTGTGCAGATCGGCGGCGATGGCAGCCGGGTCCAACGGTGGGCGGATGAAGCCGGCGACGCGCACCTGCGGGTCGAGCACGGCCACCCAACTGGTGTGATCGATGCTGTAGTCACCATTGGCCGTCGGGGCCTTGGCAAACACCATGCTCATGGCCGAGGCCATCTGGGTGAGAGCCGGCACATCGGCGGTGCCGCTCAAGATGCTCGGACTGAAATAGGCGGCGTAGCGGGCAATCAGCTCGGGCGTATCGCGCTCCGGATCAACCGATACGAAGAGGATGCGGGGTCGCTGTGCTTCGGGCACATCGCCCATGGCTTTTTCCACCTTGGCCAGTTCCGCCAAGGTCGTCGGACAGATATCGGGGCAGTGGGTGAAACCCAGGAATACCAAGGTGTAGTGGCCCTGGAGTCGCGCCTGATCGATGAGCGTCCCGTCGGCGCTCTTGAGTGCGAAGGCGGGCATGGGGCGCGGCGCATCCAGTCGCTGCAGGGTCTTCAGTGCCGGCAGGGTCGGGCTGGAGAAGGTCGATTGCCCGAGCCAGAGGCCCAAGCCGGCCGCGACGGCGGCAATGAGGATGAGGCTGTAGGGGATTTTTCCCGTGCGTGGTGCGGAAGGTGTATTCATCCGCATAGTGTATCGGCAGGCCCGGCTTTGACGTCGATTCAGTCGAAGCGATAGCTCAGTTTCACCATGAATTGGTCGTCCTGGCGCAAGTGCAGGCTGCGCACCAGCAAATCGGTGGAGTCCATGACATCCTCGTTCTGCTCATAGCCGCCACGGCCGTACACCACATAGAGATCGGAAAGCGGAGCCAGTTGGTAGCGGTAACGTAGCTGCAAGCCGAGGTTGCGCACGCTGAAGTCGTCGATCGGCGTGTCGTCGGGCAGCGGGCGGCCGCGCTCGCCCAAACGCCAGGCGCTTTCGGCGCGAGCGCGCAAACCGATGGCTTGGAGTTTCATGCGCAATTCCTGGCGGCTGCCGATGCGCCAGTTGAAGCCGGCGTTCAATTGCAGTGATTGACTGCGATACCGGCCGATGAGGTCGTCGTGCTGCCACAGCAACCAGTCGGGTTGATGGCTCCAGCCCAGGCCGGCTTCCAGATTCAGGGTGTCGCTCCAGAAGAACGTCGGCGTGACCATCAGTGAATAAGCCAGACGCGCGTTGCCGTCGATGCCCTCGCCAAAGAATTCGCTGCTGACCATCCATGCCCAGTTGCCGTGGCGAGGTTGCTGGTGCGCGGCTTCCAGATGCAGGGTGGGTGGCAGATGCACGGCACCATGGCCACGGGTCAGCCGGTCATCCCAGATGGCCGAGTTGAAGCTCAGGCCGAGCGACTGGGAGGCGCCATTGCGCAGGCTGCTTTCGCGTTCCAACGAGACGCTGCGGGTGAGTCGCAAGCCGTCGGTGGTGTCTTCGGCTTCCAGCTCCAATTCCCAATCGTGCGAGGTGTAGATCGAGTCCTCACCCAGATCGGTGAAGCGTCGGCCGATTTCCCACGACAGGGCATCCAGATCGTTGCGTGCCAGATAGCCGAAATCATTGATCTCGAACCGATCATCGAGATGACGCGCGGTCACTTCCTGACGCCAGGCTCCACCCGAGTCGTATTGAATCTGCGCGGTGGCGGCGTAGCCGCGATCCGAATGGTCATCCTGTTCCACCGCACTGCCGACCAAATTCAAACCCAGCGTCCAGTGTTCATTGGCTTGCCAGCGTTGATCGATGCCGAGCACGCGCGCACGCCGGTCCAGCCAAGGACGATCCACATCGGTCAACAACACGCCCAGACTCAGATGGTCGAAATCATGGGTCAGGCGTGCGGCGGTGAAGCGGCGGCCGGCATCATCGGCCTCGTCGGCGGCAAACACGCCGTAGTTGGTGGTGCCGATGCTGCCGTTGAGTTTTAGTGCGGCATCGATGTCGGCCACGCCGTGGCCATCGTCGGCTGTGCCACCCACGCGGCGGGTGTAGATCAAGGCACTGGAACGGTCCATCAGGCCAAAATCGAACAAGCCTTGGTTCTCGGTGAAGAACGGACGCTTGTCGCTGAACCAGGTTTCGATGGCGTCGAAGTTGACCACCAGATCATCGCTTTCCACTTGTCCGAAATCCGGGTTGAGCGCGGCGGTCAACTGGAACTGGCCACTGGGCTTCCAGAACACATCACCGCCGGCGTTGAACTTTGCGTTGCCGCTGCGGTTGTTGTGCAGCACGGCGGCATAGGGCGTGATGGCGAGCAAGGTCTGTCGATACTTCGGCACTTCAACGTGGGCAAAATCCGAAACGAAACGCGCCCGCATGAAACTGGCTTCAGGCCAGGCCATGCGCTCGCCCGTGCTGCCCACCACGCGGTCGAGATACAGGCCAATGGTGCGCAGCGAGCCGTCCACCGCGTGCATCGGCGCGGTATGCCACGGAATCAGGATTTCCGCGCTCCAGCCCTCGGCATCCTCGGCCGTGGCGTGCTCCCACACACCGTCCCAATCCTTGCGGAAGTTGCTTTCCTGGGTGATGACGGCGTCGAACACGTCATTGGTGGAGCTCAAGGTGAAGTTGAAGGCGGAGCGCGCATCGCCATTGAAATCCACCATGACGTTGACGCGATCGACCTGTGTTTCAAAGTCGCGTTGCACCCGCTGTCGCGTACGCGGCACCTCCGGTGGCTGGATGGCTCGAAAGGCCACGGCCAATCCATCGGGCGTGGCCAGCACCCAGGCCTCGGTCGGCAAACTTCCCGCAGCGCCGGTGAGTGGTTGGGTCTGGCGGAAGTCGGTGATGTGCTGGGCCTCGCGCCATTCGTCTGCATCGATGCGACCATCGATGCTCACGGCAGCGACCGGCGTCATGCCCAAGGCAAGGCAGAGTGGACTCAGGCGGATCATGGATGGGCTATGACTCAGATTTTCGAGCGGACCAGCATGCCGCACGGAGGCCATGACGGCATGAGCCAAAGGGCAGGGGTGCGCGTGGCCATCCCAGTGTGGCCGGTAAAGATCACGGTTTGAAACCGTGCTCGGCGGAGCCTTCCATCAGGCCGCTCCAATGGGAGCGGCCTGTCCGATTCTGCAGCGTTCACGCGGCCGCCGAGCCTCGCGCC
>DASSYF010000010.1:0-7353 GCA_035703435.1 Chiayiivirga sp.
GACGGCCGCCTGCGCCGTGGCTTCCGAGTTGGCGGCCACGGCGCCCGAAACCATTGCATCGTTTCTCGCCGCCTATGCCGACGGAATCGAGGCCCATAGCGAAGCGCTGGCGAGCCTGGCGCATCAGGAAACCGGCCTGCCTGCGCCCACGCGCCTGGCAGCTACCGAAATCCCGCGCACCTTCAACCAATTGCGATTGGCCGCAGACGCCGTGCGTACGCGCAGTTGGAGCCAGCCGATCATCGACACCCGAGCGGGCTTGCGTTCGGCCCTGGGGTCGATGCAAAAGCCGGTGCTGATCTTCGGCCCCAACAATTTCCCGTTGGCCTACAACGCCGTGGCCGGCAGCGATTTTGCTTCGGCGATTGCGGCGCGCAATCCGGTGATCGCCAAGGCCCATCCCAACCAACCGGGCACCACGCGCCTGTTGGCGCAGATCGCGCATCGCGCCGTGCTGGAATCCGGTCTGCCCGCGGCCACGGTGCAGATGGTGTATCACTGCACATCCGAGGACGGTTTGAGCCTGTGTGCCGACCCGCGTTTGGGTGCGATCGGTTTCACCGGAAGTCGTGCGGCCGGTCTGGCCTTGATGGCTGTGTCCGAGCCTGCGGGCGTGCCGTTCTTCGGCGAACTGTCGGCGATCAATCCGGTCCTGATCTTGCCGGGCGCGCTGGCCGGACGCGCTCACGCCTTGGCGCAGGAGTATTTCGGTTCCTGCACCTTGGGCAGTGGCCAGTTCTGCACCAATCCGGGCTTGGTGATCGTGCCCGAGGGTGAGGATGGCGATGCCTTCGTGAGCGCCGCCGCACGGCTGTTTGCCGAGGCCTCGCCGGCCCTGCTGTTGTCGCAGGGTGTGATGGAATCACTGCAGCGCAATGTCGCGGCTCTGCGTGAAGCCGGAGCGCAGTTGCTGGGTGGAACGGCGCAATGCAGTGGCCCCGGATTTCGCTTCGCCCCGAGCCTCCTTGGCATCGATGCGGCGCGCTTTCTGGCGGCACCGGAAACCTTCCAGACCGAAGCCTTCGGCCCGGTCGGCTTGATCGTGCGTTCGCCCGATGAAGCCACCACGGTGAAGATCATCGCGACCCTCGAAGGCAGCCTCACCGGCAGTGTTTACAGCGCCGAGGCTGATCGAGATTTGGCGCAGCGTCTGGCCGTCGTGCTACGTCCGCATGTCGGGCGTTTGTTGTCCAATCGCATGCCCACAGGCGTGGCGGTGAGCGCGGCGATGAATCACGGCGGGCCGTTTCCATCCACCACCCAGCGCAGTTTCACCGCCGTCGGCATGCCTTCGGCCATCGCGCGGTTTGCGGCCTTGCAGTGTTGGGATCACACGCCCGATCACTGGTTGCCCGTGGAATTGCAGGATTCCAATCCGCTGTCGGTCTGGCGCGTGGTGGATGGCGTGCCCACGCAAGGACCGCTGACACCGGCATGAGCACCGCAAGGCGCACAGGCAGCACCGACGATTCCATCGCCGTGGTCGGCGCGGGCATCGTTGGTCTGTGCTGTGCGCTGGCCTTGGCCGAAGCAGGGTTGTCCGTCACCCTCATCGACGATGACGCCGACGCGCAGGCGGCGTCCTGGGGCAATGCCGGTCACCTTGCACCCGAGCAGGTGGCGCCGCTGGCCTCGCTGGCAGTGTTGCGTTCGGCACCGGCGCGGTGGTTTGGTGTGGGTGGCCCGCTGGATGTGCGCGAGCCGTGGCGTGTCGGTGGCTGGATTGCGCGTTATCTGCGTGCGAGCATGCCCGCGCGCTACCGTGCCGGTCATGCCGCGCTGCGCGAACTTCTGGCCGAAGCCATGCCGGCGTGGCGCGATCTGGTGGATGCGCTGGAGGAACCGGAACTGTTGCGGGAGCAAGGCCATATTGTGTGTTGGGGCTCACGCGCATCCGCACGTCGTGGCCTGCGCGCCTGGCGCGATGCCGACCTTGGCCGCACGCAGTTCCAGAGCTTGTCGTCAGACGCACGCAGCCTGCTCGAACAGACCGTGGGTCATTCCGTGGTCGATGGCATCGCCTTCACCGGCACCGGACAAATCAGCGATCACGCCCGCCTGCGTGAAACCCTGCATCGTCGCTTGGATGCCGTGGGCGTGCAGCGCCAATCGCGCACCGTCAGGGCGATCGAAGCGAGCGATGATGGCGGATTTTTCCTGCACGACAGCACGCAGCGGGCACCACGCTTTCCCCGTGTTCTGGTCTGCGCCGGTGTGCGATCGGCGGAACTGACGGCCAACATTGACGAGCGCGCGCCACTGATCGCCGAGCGCGGCTATCACCTGCACTGGACCGAACACGGGTGGCCGCACGACCTGCCGCCGGTAGCGTTCGACGATCGTTCGGTGATCGCCACGCGCTTCGACAACGGCTTGCGGCTCGCCGGTTTCGTCGAATTCGCGCCGCGTGATGCACCGCCCGATCCGCGCAAGTGGAAAGCCTTGGCGCAGCATGCAAAAGAACTCTCCCTGCCGGTGCGGGGCGAACCACGACGCTGGTTCGGCGCACGCCCGACCTTGCCCGACTACCTGCCCGCCATCGGTGAATCCTCGCGCCACCCTGGACTGTTCTATGCCTTCGGCCACCAGCATCTGGGCCTGACCCTGGCGCCGATCACCGCACAGATGATCGGCGCACTGATCACTCATCAGACCCCGCCGGTACCAATGGCCGCGTTCGATCTGGCGCGATTCGGCGCGTGATTCGGCTCAGCGGTCCGGCTCCAGTTTCACTCGCCGCAAACGCAATGCATTGGTGATCACCGAGACCGAGCTCAAGCTCATCGCCAGGGCGGCAATAACCGGACTGAGCAGCCAGCCGAACAGTGGATACAACACGCCGGCGGCAATCGGAATGCCGAGGCTGTTGTAGCCGAAGGCGAAAAGCAGGTTCTGCTGGATGTTGCGCACGGTGGCGTGCGAGAGCGCACGGGCGCGGGCGATGGCGCGCAGGTCGCCATCGATCAAGGTCACCTGCGCACTTTCCATCGCCACATCGGTGCCGTGGCCCATGGCGATGCCGACGTGGGCAGCAGCGAGCGCGGGTGCATCGTTGATGCCATCACCGGCCATCGCCACCACATGACCTTGCGCACGCAGTTCGTTGACGATACGGGCCTTGTCTTGCGGGGTGACTTCGGCGCGCACGTGGGTGATGCCCAATTGTTTGGCCACGACTTGGGCGGTGGCGGCGTTGTCGCCGGTCAGCATCACGATCGCAACATGATCTTCGCGCAGCGCGTCGAGAGCCTCGGCGGTACCGGCCTTGATGGGGTCGGCCACTGCCAGCGTGCCGAGCACCACGCCATCGGCGGCTAGGATCACGGCGGTTTTGCCTTCCGCTTGCAGACTGGCCAAACGCGTGTCGATGGCCGTGGTGCCGATTTTGAATTGCCGCATCAAGGCGTGATTGCCCAGCAGAACATGGCGAGCATCCACACGGCCTTCGATGCCGATGCCGGTGTGGGATTGGAAGTGCGTAACGTTCGCCAAGCCAAGCCCGCGTGTCTGCGCACCGGCGACGATGGCAGCGGCCAGCGGGTGTTCGCTGCCGCGCTCCAGTGCGGCGGCCAAGGCCAGCAGGCCGGCCTCGTCGCCATCGAGTGCCACCACATCGGTCAGCGCCGGCTTGCCCTCGGTCAAGGTGCCGGTCTTGTCGATCACCAAGGTATCGACGCGGCGCAAGGTTTCGATGGCCTCGGCGCTGCGAAACAACACCCCGTTCTGCGCGCCGCGCCCGGTCGCTACCATGATCGAAATCGGTGTGGCCAAGCCCAAGGCACAGGGGCAGGCGATGATCAGCACCGCCACGGCATTCACCAAGGCCAGGCCCAAGCGCGGCTCGGGTCCGATCCATGCCCAGACGATGAAGGTGAGGATCGCGATTACCACCACCGCCGGCACGAACCACGCCGCGACTTTGTCGGCCACGCGCTGCAAGGGCGCACGCGAGCGTTGCGCCTCGGCCACCAGCGCCACGATCTGGGCCAATTGGGTTTCCGCACCGATGCGCTCGGCGCGCATCACCACCGTGCCTGTGGTGTTGAGCGTGCCGGCGCGCAGGTCCTCGCCCGCCTGTCGCAGCACCGGCATGGATTCGCCGGTGAGCATGGATTCATCGAAACTGCTGGAGCCATCCAGCACCTTCCCATCGACGGGCACCTTGGCGCCGGGCAGCACGCGCAAGCGATCGCCGGCCACGACGCTTTCCAGGGGGACATCGTGCTCGCTGCCATCGGCATCGATTCGGCGCGCGGTCTTGGGTGCCAGATCGAGCAAGGCGCGCAAGGCGGAACCGGTGCGATGGCGGGCGCGCAGCTCCAGCCATTCGCCCAGCAACACCAGCGCGACGATGACGGCGGCGGCTTCGAAGTACAGCCCGACCTGCCCATGCGAATCGTGAAATTCGGCAGGAAACCACGAGGGCACAAGGGTGGCGAAGACGCTGTAGAGCCAGGCCACGCCCACGCCCAGACCGATGAGCGTGTACATGTTCGGGCTGCGCGCCTTGAGTGAATCGACGAAGCGCACGAACAAAGGCGCACCGGCCCACAGCACCACGACCGACGACAACACCAATTCCACCCACTTGCCCCAGGCGGGCGGATGCAGGCCGAAGAAATGCGGAATCATCGCGATCAACATCACCGGCAGGGCGAAGGCCGCCGCGATCCAGAAGCGTCGATGGACCGCTACCATCTCGGCCCGTGCATGGCTGTCATCGGCACTGGGCGCCATCGGCTCCAGTGCCATGCCGCACTTGGGGCAATTGCCGGGGCCGACATTCATCACCTCCGGATGCATGGGGCAGGTGAATATCGTGCCTTCGGGCACAGGGCCGTGCTGGGGCCGAGCGCTGTGACCATGGCAACAGGATGCGGGCTGTTCGACGGCCTCGGGCGGCGCGTGTCCGCAATCACCCTGCGCGGCGTGATCGGTGTGCGCTGGGTGATGATGCGTTGAATTATTGGCGTAAGCGGCCGTGTGGCCCGAACCACTCGCGGGTTCGACCATGGTCTGCTCGGGCTGGGTCGCGGCGTTTCTGCTGCAACAGGATTTCACCTCCGGCGTGGCCTGGGGCGTACCGTGGCAGGCGCCGGACTTGGGCGCGTGATCGATATTCATGCGGCGGTTTCCTCCAGTGCCGAAAGGATGGGGCATTGCGTCAGTGCGCCGTGTCCCGGACATTGATCAAGCAAGGCCTGCAGGCCGTGTTGCATGCGCTCAAGCTCGGCGATGCGATGGTTCACGGCGGCAAGCGTGGCGGCAGTGCGGTCGCGCAAGGCGGCCATGTCGCCGTGGCGCGCAGCGGAAATGGTCAGCAATTCTTCGATTTCAGCGAGACTGAAACCCAGCGCCTTGGCGCGACGGATGAAGCGCAATCGGGACACATCCTCGTTTTGGTAGTGTCGATACCCTGAGGCCGAACGCGGCGCCTGCGGCAACAGGCCGAGCCGTTCGTAATAGCGGATGGTGTCGATCGGTGTCTGGCTGGACTGCGCCAGTTGGCCAATGCGCATGGCTGAATTTCCTGCGGATGGTGAACGCGTGGGCAGGATAAACCCTTGAGTCGAGTCCAGAGTCAAGAGCTTGGTCGCCATGGCCCGTGAATGGTCCGATCCCGCTGCCTTTGAAAGTCAGGGCGTTGAATACTCGGGCGGGATGCCGCTGTCGATAAGCCATGTCATGTCATGTCCAAGCCACGAACGGTGGATCGATCGCGGGCGCGCTGCGAACACGGCGTCTGTGATGATTGGCAATGACGGACGTGCCCATCTGTCGGTATCCCATCCGCTAAACTCGCACGCTGTAACCGGCGATCTTGATTGCCATCGGTCACTGCGCGGAACGAGGGATCCATGCACATTCGAGAAGCCACCATCGAGCAGGAACTGATCGAAAAGCTCGGGCAGCTCAAATACACGCTGCGGCCCGACATCCGCGACCGTGCCGCGATGGAAGGCAACTTCCGCGAGAAGTTTGAGGCTCTGAACCGGGTTCGCCTGACCGATGCCGAGTTTCAACGCCTGCTGGAAGAGATCGTCAGCCCCGACGTGTTCAAGGCCGCCCACACGCTGCGCCACCGCAATGCCTTCACCCGCGACGACGGCACCCCGCTCAACTACACCCTGGTCAATATCAACGACTGGTGCAAGAACGATTTCGAGGTCGCCAGCCAGCTACGCATCAACACCGACTACAGCCACCATCGCTACGACGTGCTGTTGCTGATCAATGGTGTGCCCGCCGTGCAGATCGAACTGAAGACGCTGGGCATCAATCCGCGCCGGGCCATCGAGCAGATCGTCGAGTACAAGAACGACGCGGGCAACGGCTACGCCCGCACGCTGCTGTGCTTCATCCAGCTGTTCATCGTCAGCAACCGCGACGCCACCTACTACTTCGCCAACAACAACACGCGCCACTTCGCCTTCAACGCGGATGAGCGTTTCCTGCCTATCTACCAGTACGCCGCGCCGGACAACAGCAAGATCGGCGGACTGGATGCCTTTGCCGATGCCTTCCTGCCCAAGTGCACGCTGGGGCAGATGATCAGCCGCTACATGGTGCTGGTGGCCAGCGAGCAGAAGCTGCTGATGATGCGGCCCTACCAGATCTACGCCGTGCAGAACATCGTCGAGTGCATCGACAAGAACCTGGGCAACGGCTACATCTGGCACACCACCGGCAGCGGCAAGACGCTCACCAGCTTCAAGGCCTCCACCCTGCTCAAGGCCAACTTAGGCGTAGAGAAGTGCCTGTTCGTGGTGGACCGCAAGGACCTGGATCGCCAGACCCGCGAAGAGTTCAACCGCTTCCAGGAAGGCTGCGTCGAGGAAAACACCAACACCGAATCCTTGGTGCGGCGGCTGCTGTCTGACGATGCCGCCGACAAGGTCATCGTGACCACCATCCAGAAGCTGGGCCGCGCGCTGGACCCGGCGCGCGCCGACTACGCCAAGAGGCTGGAGCCGCTGCGCGAGGCGCGCATCGTCTTCATCTTCGATGAATGCCACCGCAGCCAGTTCGGCGAGAACCACCAGGCGATCAAGGCGTTCTTCCCCAAGGCCCAGCTGTTCGGCTTCACCGGCACGCCGATTTTCGAGGACAACGCCAGCTACAAGCGCATCGAAGGCGACGAGCAGACGCTGAAGACCACCGACGACCTGTTCCAGCAGTCCCTGCACGAATACACCATCACCCACGCCATCGAAGACAGGAACGTCCTGCGCTTCCACGTGGACTACTACAAACCGGACGGGAAGAGCGCGCCCAAGCCCGGCGAAACCCTGGCCAAGCGCGCCGGGGTGGATGCCATCCTGGCCAAGCACGATGCCGCCACCGGCGGGCGGC
>DASSYF010000023.1:0-3600 GCA_035703435.1 Chiayiivirga sp.
CTGCCGATCGATGTCGTCTCGATACAGTCGCAGGTGATCTACGGCCGCGTGGGCAACAACGTCGCCGTGCCCAGCTTCATGCAGGCGGGCCTGACCGTGGCGGCCGTGCCCACGGTGCTGTTGAGCAACACTCCGCACTACCCATCGCTGCACGGCGGCCCGATTCCCCTGGAGTGGTTCGAAGGGCATTTGAATGACCTCGCGTTGCGAGGTGGCCTGACACGGCTTCGGGCCGTGCAAGCTGGCTATTTGGGCAGCGCGCAGCAGGCACGGGTTCTGGCGGAATGGATCCACCGTCAGCGCGGCGAGTTGCCCAAGCTGCGGGTGGTGATCGATCCAGTGATCGGCGACCACGACGTTGGCGTGTATGTGGCCCCGGAGCTGGTCGAGGTGTATCGCCGCGCCGTGCTTCCGCTGGCCGATGTCATCACACCCAACGCCTTCGAACTGGCGCAGTTGACCGGGATCGCGACCCAGGACATCGAGGGCACCATTGCGGCCGCCCGCACCCTTCTGCAGGGGCAGATCAAAGCCGTGGCCGTCACCAGCGCCGCACCCGCCTCCTGGCCCGCCGGGCGCATGCACATCGTGCTGGTGGAGGCGCAGGCCACCCACCTGATCGACCATCCGCTCATCGACATCGCACCCAAGGGTACCGGCGACCTGTTTGCGGCCAGCCTGTGCGCGCATTGGCTGACGGGCGAGCCACTGCCCACGGCTGCGCAATTTGCGGCCGCCCAGGTGGTGCATGCCCTGCGCGCCACCGAGCAGGCGCGCTGTGCCGAACTCCTGCTGCCGGGAGCCCCGCCGGAGGCGATGAAGGCCGAGGTCACGATTCGGACATTACCGCACTGAAGCCGACGGTCCGCATCGCATAATGTCGAACTTGCCCTTGCCCTGAATCACGTCGCCCCGATGAAGCCCTCCTTGATCCTGCTCGCAGCCCTGCTGGCCCATGCTGTTCCGGCTTTGGCCGCCTCCGGCCACGATCTGGCCGCCATCCAATCTTCGACCGTGAGCGCGTCGGCGCCGATCTACGTGGTGACGGCCAGAGAAACCTTTGCCGGCATCAGCGCCATCACCGCCGAGGCGGTGCCCGTGCGCAGTCGTTCCGGCACCGACCTGATCCTGGCGCGCACCGATGCCTTGGGCGTGGATCGCCTGGCGCGCTATGTGCACGAACGTGAAGGTCGCTGCGGTGGGTTTTTCGCCTTCGGCACGCGAGCCGAGGCCGAGGCGTTTCTCGCCAACGATCGCAGTGCCGAAGCCATCGCACGCATCATGGCCTACACCATCGACAATCAAGCCACGGTGAACCCCTGGTTGCCACAGGTACAGGCCGCCAACATCCTCGCCACCATCACCAGCCTGTCGAACTTCCACAACCGCTATTACAGCAGTACCACCGGACGCAGCGCCGCGTTGTGGATTCACGACCAATGGCAAAGTCTCGCCGCCGGACGCAGTGATGTCGAAGTCGCCCTGTTCGAGGCCTGCAGTGACTGCTCCACCCAGCCTTCGGTGATCTTGAGGATCAACGGTACCGATCTGGCCAATGAAGTGGTGGTCGTGGGCGGGCACCTGGACTCGGTGAATGGGACCGCGAGCAACCCCGCCACGGCGCGATCACCCGGCGCCGATGACGATGCGTCCGGCATCGCCACCATGACCGAGATCATCCGCATCGCGCTGGCCAGTGGCTGGAAGCCGCGCCGCACGGTGGAATTTCAGGCCTACGCCGCCGAGGAAGTCGGCTTGAACGGCTCCCAGGCCATTGCCAGTCAGTACAGTTCGCAGGGCGTTAACGTGGTTGGCATGTTGCAGTTGGACATGACCAACTATCGAACCACCGCGCCTCACGCCATGCAGATCATCAGCGACAACTCCAATGCCACCCTGCTGACTCATTTCAGGGCCTTGTTCGATGCCTATCTGGCGCCGATGGGCATGACGCGGCGCAATGTGAATTGCGGCTACGCGTGCTCGGATCACTCATCCTGGACCGAAGCCGGATATCCGGCGGGCATGGTGTTCGAAGCCGGCCGGATACCCACGAGCCCGAGCGACATGGCGGATTTCCCCTACATCCACACCATCAACGACAGTCTGGCCTACATGAACAACTCAGCCGAGCACAGCGTGCCCTTTGCCCAGTTCGGCCTGGCCTTCATTGGCGAGATGGGCAAGACCTTCGACCCGAATGCACCCTTGCTCAAGAATGGGTTTGAAGGCAATCGCATTGGCGGGCCACAGTGGGTCTCGGTCGCGGATTCTAAGTGACGTTTCTGCCCGCTCGATGGTGGTGTTTGGCCAAGGTCATCGTCCTTCGGCGTAGGCGCGATGGACGGCGTGCCGACAGCTTGGTCGTGCGCGTTGCGTAGGGCACTGTCACCGGGCACGGCGCTGCTGGCCTGGCGCAATCTGGCGCACGACCGGACGCGACTGGTCGCGACCTTGGTCGGCATCGCCTTTTCCGTGGTCTTGATGGGCGCGCAACTGGGTTTGCTGATCGGCTTTTCGCAAACCGCCAGCACCTTGGTCGATCACATCGACGCCGATCTCTGGGTGGTGCCGTTGGGCACCACCAATGTCGATATCGCCGGGCGCATGCCCGAGCGCCGTCGATACGAAGCCGTATCGGTGCCGGGCGTGGCCAGTATCGATGAATTGATGGTGCAGTTCGCGTTCTGGCGCAAACCCGATGGCGGGCGCGAGTCGGTCATCATCACCGGCTTCTCGATGGCCTCCGGCCGTGGCGCACCGTGGGCGATGGTCGAAGGTGCGGTGAACGATCTGCAAGTGGCCGACGGCATCATCATCGATCGGCTCTACATGAAAAAGCTGGGCGTCACCGCGATCGGCCAGGAAATCGACATCAACAACCGTCGCGCGCGTGTTGTGGGTTTCACTCAAGGCATCCGCACCTTCACCCAGAGTCCCTACGTGTTCACCACCCACGCGCGGTCGCAGTGGTTCACCATCAGTCAGGACGATGAGACGACCTATCTTTTGGTGAAGCTGGCGCCCGATGCCGACGCCGAAACCGTTCGCGCCGCGCTGGCCGAACGCCTGCCGTGGGTGGAAGTACTGACCCGCGCGCAGTTCGCCCGTCGCACCCAGGCGTACTGGATGATCACCACCGGTGCCGGCGCGGCCCTGCTGCTGGCGGCGTCATTGGGCTTGATCGTGGGCATCGTGATCGTGGGTCAGACGCTTTACGCCAGCACCCTCGATCGTCTGGCCGAGTACGCCACCTTGCGCGCCATCGGTGCCGATCATCGCTACTTGAATCGGGTCATCCTGCAGCAAGCCAGCATCAGCGCCGCCTTGGGCTTCGCCTTGGGTCTGACGGTCACCTTGGCCATGGTCGCGTACAGCCAGACCGGCAACGTCGCCATGGCGTTGCCGCCCTGGGCCATCGCCGTGCTCGGTCTGTTGACCTTGGGCATGTGCCTGACCGGCGCGTGGGTCTCGATCCGGCGCGTCACCCGCATCGATCCGACCCTGGTGTTCCAATGAGTACCGCCCTGCTGCAACTGGAGAACGTCGGTCTGACCTACGGCCACGGCGCTACCGCGGTGGAAGCCCTGCGCGGGGTCG
>DASSYF010000019.1:0-47047 GCA_035703435.1 Chiayiivirga sp.
CCCTCGCTGCTGGAGGAGAACCGCCGCCTCCACAAGCTGATGACGGAAGGCGTGGACGTGGAGTACTACGCCGACGACGGTACGCTGACGGCGGCCAACGTGGCGCTCATCGACTTCGAACACCCAGAGCAGAACGACTGGTTGGCAGTGAGCCAGTTCGTGGTGATCAACGGCCAGAACAACCGGCGGCCCGATGTGGTGGTGTTCGTCAACGGCTTGCCGCTGGGCGTGATCGAGCTCAAGGCGCCGGGCAGCGCCGGGGCCAACCTGCTGGGGGCCTACAACCAGCTGCAGACCTACAAGCAGCAGATTCCGCAGCTGTTCCATACCAATGCGTTGCTGGTGACTTCCGACGGTATTGCGGCACGGGTGGGCTCGCTGTCGGCCGACCTGGAACGCTTTATGCCGTGGCGTACCACGGACGGCGCAGAGGTGGCGCCGAAGGGGGCGCCGGAGCTTTCGACCTTGATCGAAGGCGTGTTCGAGCATGGGCGGCTGCTGGCGCTGCTGCGTGACTTCACGGTGTTCGGCGAAACCGGCTCAGGGCTGGCCAAGATCATCGCCGGCTACCACCAGTTCCATGCGGTGCGGCATGCGGTGGCATCCACCATTCGCGCCTCGTCCGCCGGGCAGGCCGTGTCTGAAGACCCGGCAGACTACGGCCTGCCCAGCGTGAAGACGCAGGGGCAAGGTGACAGACGTGCAGGCGTGATCTGGCACACACAGGGCTCCGGCAAAAGCCTGCTGATGGCGTTTTATGCCGGGCAACTGGTCAAGCATCCGGCCATGGCCAACCCGACGCTGGTGGTACTTACCGACCGCAACGATCTGGATGACCAGCTGTTCGCCACCTTCTCGATGTGCCGCGACCTGATCCGACAGACGCCGGTGCAGGCCGAGAGCCGCGAGGATCTGCAGAAGGTGTTGAGTCGGGCCTCGGGCGGGGTGATTTTCACGACCTTGCAGAAATTCGGTGAGGTCAGCGAGCCGCTCACCACGCGCCGCAACGTGGTGGTCATCGCGGATGAGGCGCATCGCAGCCAATACGGCTTCAAGGCCAAGGTGGACGCCAAGACCGGCGAGATCTCCTACGGCTTTGCCAAGTACATGCGCGATGCCCTGCCGAACGCGTCCTTCATCGGCTTTACCGGCACGCCCATCGAGGCGGACGACGTCAACACCCCGGCAGTGTTCGGCAACTACATCGATGTCTACGACATCAGCCGTGCTGTCGAGGATGGCGCAACCGTACCGATTTACTACGAATCGCGACTGGCACGCATCGAACTCGATGAGGAAGAGAAGCCGAAGATCGACGCCGAAGTCGACGAGCTGACCGAGGAGGATTCTGAAACTGACCAGGAACGCTTCAAGAAGAAGTGGTCGACGGTGGAAGCGCTGGTGGGCAGCGACAGGCGCCTGGCACTGGTGGCCAAGGACATGGTGGCCCACTTCGAGGATCGCGTGGCAGCCCTCGACGGCAAGGCGATGGTGGTGTGCATGAGCCGCCGCATCTGCGTGAAGCTCTATGACGAGATCATCAAGTTGCGGCCGGACTGGCACAGTGCCGATGACAATGCGGGCGCGGTCAAGATCGTGATGACGGGCGCGGCCAGCGACCCGCAGGAATGGCAGCAGCATATCGGCAACAAGGCCCGGCGCGATCTGCTGGCCAAGCGGGCGCGTGACCCGAAGGACCCGCTCAAGCTGGTGATCGTGCGCGATATGTGGCTGACCGGCTTTGATGCCCCGTGCATGCACACCATGTATGTGGACAAGCCGATGCAGGGCCACGGACTGATGCAGGCCATTGCACGCGTGAACCGGGTGTTCCGCGACAAGCCTGCGGGACTGATCGTGGACTACATCGGCATTGCGCAAAATCTGAAGTCGGCGCTGCAGCAGTACTCCAAGAACGATCAGGAAAACACCGGCGTCGACGAAGCTCAGGCCATCGCGGTCATGGTGGAGAAGTACGAAGTGGTACGCGACATGTACCACGGCTTCGACTACGCCACCGCACTGGGCGGAACGCCGCAGCAGCGGCTGGTGATGATGGCCGGGGCCATCGAGTGGATTCTCGACCTTCAGCAAAGGCTGGCGGCACAGGAAAATACCAAGGAAGGCAAGAAGGACGCCCACCGGCACTATCAGGATGCGGTGCTGGCGCTGTCCAAGGCGTTCGCCCTGGCATCGGCCTCCGACGAGGCTCGCGAAATCCGCGAGGAAGTCGGCTTCTTCCAAGCGATCCGCGCCGCGCTGGTCAAAAGCAGCACTGGCTCTGGTGTGACCCAGCAAGAGCGCGAGCTGGCGATCCAGCAGATCGTGAGCCGCGCCGTGGTCTCGACCGAGATCGTGGATATCTTGCAGGCTGCGGGTATTCAAAGTCCCGACATCTCCATTCTCTCCGATGAGTTCCTCGCCGAAGTCCAGCAGATGGAGAAGAAGAACCTTGCGTTGGAAGCCTTGCGCAAGCTGATCAACGACGGCATCCGTTCACGCAGCAAGGCCAACGTCACGCAGACCAAGGCGTTCTCGGAGCGACTGGAAGACGCCGTGGCGCGCTACCACGCCAACGCCATCACCACGGCCGAGGTATTGCAGGAGTTGATCCAGATCGCCAAGGACATCCGCGCGGCGCGCCAGCGGGGCGAAGAACAAGGCCTGTCCGACGAGGAGATCGCCTTCTACGACGCGCTGGCCGAGAACGACAGCGCGGTTGAGATGATGGGCGACGACAAGCTGAAACTCATCGCCCACGAGCTGCTGATGAATCTGCGCGAAAACGTTTCGGTGGATTGGGCGCACCGCGATTCGGCGCGAGCGCGGATGCGCGTGCTGGTGAAGCGCATCCTGCGCAAGTACGGCTACCCGCCAGATCTGCAGGATGCGGCGGTGCAGACGGTGTTGCAGCAGGCCGAAGCGTTGTCGGCGAGCTGGAGGTTGGTGGGCTAATTGTGGCGTTTGACCGGTGGCGCCGTGTCACGGCCTGCGACTTGTACGAAGCGCGGGGTGTCCTCGTCCAGCGCCAGCGCGGTGAGTTTGCCGCCCCAGACCGCGCCGGTGTCGATGGCGTGGACGTTCTGGTTGATGCACAGGCCGAGCGCCGACCAGTGACCGCAGACGATGCGCGTGTCGCGCTCGGCGTGGCCGGGAACGGCAAACCACGGGTAGACGCCGGGCTTCTGTGTGCCGGGGCCGCCCTTGTCGTCGAAAATGATGGTGCCGCGCGGGGTGCAAAAGCGCATCCGCGTGAAGACGTTGATCAAGGCGCGCATCCGGTCGATGCCGGCCAAGCGCGGATGGAAGGTGTCTGGTTGGTTGCCGTACATCGCGCCCAGCAGCTTGTGGAATTGCTTGCCGTGCAGGCGAAACTGAACCTCTTCGGCGTGGCGCTGCGCCATCGCGATGGTCCAACGCGGCGCCAGGCCGGCATGCACCATTGACCAACCCATGTCGCGATCCACGTGCATCAGTGGACGCAGGCGCAACCATTCGAGCAGCTCGTCGCGGTCGGGGGCGAACAGCACCCCGCGCAGATCGGGATTGACCCGTGCCTGATCTTCCTCACGTCGCTGCGATACCGCCAGCAGGGAAAGATCGTGATTGCCCAGGACGACGACGCTTTGGGCATCGAGCGACTTCACCAGACGCAAGGTTTCCAGCGACTGCCCGCCTCGATTGACCAGATCACCACAAAACCACAGGCGATCGCGGCTCGGGTCGAACTGGATCGCATCGAGCAGACGACAGGTGACGTCGTGACAACCCTGCAGGTCGCCGATGGCCCAAGTGGTCATCAGTGCAGGGTTCGCGGGATCGACAGGGTGAAGCGCGGAATCGGTGACTCGAAGTCATCACCATCTTCCTCCGCCCACGAGTACGCACCGTGCATGGTGCCGACATCGGTTTCGAGAATTGCGCCGGAGGTGTATTCGAACACCTCGCCCGGTCGTAACCAGGGCTGTTCACCGACCACGCCCTGTCCACGCACCTCCTCGATCTTGCCATTGGCATCGGTGATGACCCAGTGGCGCGACAGCAGCTGCGCGGGCCGCTCGCCACGATTGGCCAAGCGGATGGTGTAGTTGAAGACATAACGGTTCTGCTCGGGCACCGATTGTTCATCGAGGTAGCACGTGCGGACCCGGATATCGATCACGGGGCGGGGTGGACGGTCCATGGCGCGCAGTTTACAAAGGGTGTCGATTGGAACAAACCCTCGTGGCCTGAATTTCGCGTCAGCGGCCCTTGTTGACGTGATTGGACAGGGCGACGAAGCGCGCCACGTCAATGCGCTCGGCGCGATCGGCGGGATCGATGCTTGCCGCCTGAAGCTGTGCCGGCGTGCAGGTGCCATCGAGGGCATTGCGCAGGGTCTTGCGACGTTGGCCGAAGGCCGCCTTGACCACGCGGGCGAACGTGGCGTCGTCGTCGATGCCGATGGCATCGACTGGGCGCGGCACGATGCGTACCACGGCCGAATCGACCTTGGGTGGTGGCCGGAAGGCACCGGGCGCGACACGCAGCAGTGAACAGACCTCGGCGCGTGCCTGCAGCATCACCGAAAGCCGTCCGTATACCTTGCTGCCGGGCGCGGCCACGATGCGATCCACGACTTCCTTTTGCAGCATGAAGTGCATGTCGGTGATGTGGGCGGCGTGTTCCAGTGCGTGGAACAGGATCGGCGAGGAGATGTTGTAGGGCAGGTTGCCGACCAGACGCAGCGGCGCGCTCGCGGCCAGCGTCGACAAGTCCACCGCCAGCACGTCGGCATGGATGATGTGAAGCGGGGCGATGCTGGACGAGAGCTGTTCTAGGCCGGCGATCAGATCGCGATCGAACTCGATCACGCCCAGCTTCGCGGTGACGCCTGCTTCGCTCTCCAGTGCCTTGAGGCGTTTGAGCAGGGGAATGGTCAGCGCACCTTGGCCTGGGCCGATCTCGACCAGATTTTGCCCCGGTTTCGGGTCGATCGCGCGCACGATGCGCTCGATCACGCTGGCCTCGTGCAGAAAGTGCTGGCCGAGGCTCTTCTTGGTGTTGTGGTGCGGGAGATCGACCATGGTGCTCAAGCCAGCCATTGCGGTGAAAGGCGCGCGCGACGTTGGGCAAATTCGCGTGCCAGTTCGGTGGCGCGCATCAGGCTGGATGGATCGGCCACGCCGCGTCCTGCCAGCTCCAGCGCGGTGCCGTGGTCCACCGCCACGCGCACGAAGGGTAGGCCCAGGGTGATGTTCACGGCGTGCTCGAAACCGCTGAACTTGAGGACGGGCAGGCCTTGATCGTGATACATCGCCAGCACCGCGTCGAAATCCGCCAGTTTCTGCGGCAAGAAGGCGGTGTCGGCGGGGAGCGGCCCGATCAGCTTCATGCCGCGCGCGCGCAGGGTTTCCAGCACGGGTTCGATGGTGTCGATTTCCTCGCGTCCCAGCCAGCCACCCTCGCCTGCGTGCGGGTTGAGCCCAAGCACGGCGATGCGCGGATCGAGGATGCCGAAATCGGCGAGCAGTGCTTGATGCAGGACTTCGATGACGTGGATCAACGACGCGGTAGTGATGGCCGATGACACCTCGCGCAAGGGCAGGTGGGTGGTGACCAGCGCCACGCGCAGGCTGGGCGATGCCAACATCATCACCACGTCGCAGCCAGAAACCTGTGCCAGAAGTTCGGTGGTGCCGGTGAAGGCGATGCCGGCGTCGTTGAGCACGCCCTTGTGCACGGGGCCGGTGACCAAACCGGACAGCGTGCCTGCGGCGGCCAGACGTGCGCCACGTTGCAGGCAGTCGTGGACGTAGGCGGCATTGCGGACATCCAGCGTGCCGAACCGACTGGCCACGGCGCGCGGCATCGGATCGACGCGCAACTGTCCTGGCGCGGCGTCGGTGGCGTCAGCGGCGAGGATCTCGATTGGCAGGCCGATGGCGTCGGCGGCTTCGCACAGCGAGGCCGGATCGCACAAGGCCACCAAGGCGCAGGTGTGCTTGGTGTGGGCCAGTCGCACCGCCAGTTCCGGGCCGATGCCGGCCGGTTCACCCGGAATCAAGCCGAGCAACACGGATTCTGCGCGGCGCATGCCGGCCTCACGATGCGCGTGCGGAGGTCAGGAGGTGCCGCCGAGACGCTCGTCCACGTAGGCCTCGCTGCGCAGCTCGCGCAGATAGCGGTCGTATTCCTCGTCGGCCTTGCGGCGCACGATCTGTTCGCGTACCCGGCGACGCTCGGTTTCTTCGGTTACGTCCTGCTGGCGTGTTTCCAATCGCTTGATCAGGTGCCAGCCGATGTCGCTGGCGAAGGGCTCCGACAGCTCGCCATCCTTCAGTTCCACGATTTCCCGGGCCACGGACGCACCCCAATCGGTGGCCTTGAACCAGCCCATGTCGCCGCCGCGGGCGCGGGTGATCTGGTCGTCGGAGTCCTTGCGTGCCACGTCCGCGAAGTCCTCGCCGCCACGGATGCGCGCTTCCAGCGCTTTGATTTTCTCGTGCGCCTGTTCCATCGTCACCACATCGGAACGGCGCACCATCAGGCTGAGTGCGTGGTACTCGGTGACGATTTCCACGGCCTGATCGCGCCGCTCAACCAAGTTGAGCAAGCTGAAACCGCTAACACCGCGCAAAGGCTTGGACACATCACCCGGCTGCATGTCGGCCAGGATCTGACCAAACGCAGGCGGGATCTCGTCCACGCTGCGCCAGCCCATGTCGCCGCCTTCAAGTGCGGTTTGATGGTCCGAATAACGCATCGCGGCCGCGGAAAAATCCATTTCGCCATCCGCAATCAGTTTGTGGATGCCGTCGATCTTGCTTTGTGCCACCTGGATCTGCTCGGGCGTGGCCCCATCGGGCAAGGCCACCAGCAGGTACCCCAAGTGCACCTGACCATGGCCTTCGCCACGTGCGGCAATGGCATTGTCGATTTCGCTTTCGCTCACGCTCACCCGGCTCTGCACGAAGTTCTGCTGCAGGCGCGAGACGATGATTTCATCGCGGACCTGCTCGCGAAAATCCTCATAACTCATGCCGTCGCGGGCCAGTTGCGCACGCATGTCCTCGATCGAGCTCCCCTGTTGCTGGGCGATGCGCGCGAGGGTCTGGTCGAGTTCGACATCACCGACTTTGAGGCCCATGGCGTCGGCGCGCTGGAGCTGCAAGCGCATCATCACCAGACGTTCGAGGACCTGTTTTTCCAGCACATCGGCCGGTGGCAGTTGCTCGGGTTGGTTGGCGAGGCGTGTGCGGATGGCGTGCGTGGCCTGATCCAGCTCCGAGCGCAAGATCACGTCTTCGTCCACGACTGCAACAATGCCGTCGATCGAATTGCTCGGCAGGGCCTGGGCGGATGCGTGGGCTGCAAATCCAGTCCACAAAGACAGGGCGAGAAGGCAGGCAGAAATTCGGCTCATGGATGCAGATCAGTCTGAGATACGTGGGAAGGTGTGCGCAGGGGACGTTGCGGCGATTGGGGAAGGCCTGAATTTGCCGTCATTGCAAGGAGCGAAACGACGCGGCAATCCAGAGAATGGCAATGAAACAAAGGCATGGATTGCTTCGCTGTGCTCGCAATGACGTCGTTTCGACGTGTTCAGATGTTCCTTGGCCAATGAACGTTCACCATGGCGCTCACTGCGAATAGCCGAGAATAGCATG
Source organism: Chiayiivirga sp. (assembly GCA_035703435.1). Taxonomy (GTDB): domain Bacteria; phylum Pseudomonadota; class Gammaproteobacteria; order Xanthomonadales; family Xanthomonadaceae; genus Denitratimonas. The sequence goes on from DASSYF010000019.1 coordinate 7,650, forward strand.
CTCAAGGAACTCACCGGACTTGCGGCCCAGTGCGGACAGGCCCTTCAGTTCAAGTTCGATATAGAGACTGGTGTTGCGTTCACCTTCGAAGTTGCGGATGTAGCGACGCGCCAGAACCCGCATCGCCACGCAGCAACTTTCCCATTCCACGCCGCCGAAGGCTTCGAGCGTGGACTTGTCGAACAGCGAATAATTCCAGCGCCCGACCAGCCGCCAGCGGTCGTTCAGCGGAATCAGGGCGGAGGCGTCCACTTGCTCCAGCACCGAGCGATAGCTGGCGCCGGTGAGCGCATCGCGGCGGAAGCGGTAGGCGAAGTTGAACACGCCGGCGTCGGCCCAGCGGTACTGGGTGCGCAGGCCGGTCAGTTGCGAAAGGTCTCGCGTCGGGTCCCATTGCTGGGTGGCGGCCAGGGTCCAGTCATCGTTGATCGACCAGTCCAGGTCCACCACGTAAGCCGATCCGGCGCGGTCCTGCACCGGAACGCCGGGCATCTGCACCTTCTGTGGTTCGAAGTAGCGGATCTGACCCAGACTGGCCGAAAAGCGTTCGCGGCCGGAGGCTTCATCGAAGAAACGCGTGGTGATCGCGGCCGTGGCCTGATTGGCATCGGTTTGGCGATCGGCACCGGAAAAGCGATTGGGGCGGAACAACTGCCCCCAACTGAAACCCAGTTCCTCGGTGTCGAACACCGGCAAGGTGCTTTGATCGCGGTAGGGCACCTTGAGGTAGTAAAGCCGTGGCTCCAAGGTTTGCAGCATCGAACGCGAGCCCCACTGCATCGGGCGCTCGAACACCAGGCCCGTGTCCACGGACACGATCGGCGTGGTGCGCGTCGGGGATGCCTTGTGGGTTACGGTGTTGAAGTCGTCACTGAGCTGGTACTGGGTGTGGCGCAGGCCCAGTTCAGCGCGCAGGAAGCCGGCCGCGCGCTCGTTGCGATAGGCGAGATACGGGTAGACATCCACACGCGAACCATCGGGTCGCTCGTCGTGCTGGAACACCACCGCCTCGCTCCGCAGTCCGGTGCTGAGGTCGCCCCAGAGCGGGAACTCGTAGCCGAACTGCGCACGCGGCAGGCGGCGGTAGGGTTCGATGCCGCTGGGAAGGTAGGGATCGGCGATGGTCCAGTCCTGCAGTGCCAAGCTGGCGTTCCAGTAGCGTCCACGACCAAAGATGCTGGCCGTGCTTTCCAGAAGGCTGGACGATGCCATGGTCAGCGAGTCGCCGAAATCCTCGAAGTAACGCCGGTCCGAAATCTGATTCACGTCGGCGCTTACCTGCCACGTGTCGGTGAAACGGCCGCGATGTTCCCAGGTGAAGGTACCGCGGTCCCGGTCGGCTTCGCGATCGTCCGGCAACCAGGTTGCCAATACTTCGCCACGATGATTCTCGCTCAGGTAACGGAACTGGCCACCCAGCATCACCCCGCGCTTGCTCATCAGGCGTGCATTGAGGGTGGCATCGTAGTTGGGTGCGAGATTCAGGTAGTACGGTATGGCGATGTCGGTGCCGCGGGTGCGTGATACACCGAAGGACGGGAATAGAAATCCGGTCTTGCGGCGTTCGTCGATGGGAAAGGTGGCAATGGGCAGGTACAACAAGGGCACCTTGCCCAGACGCACGCTGGCGTGCCGCACCGTGGCCATGCCTTCGGCCTGGTCGATGTCGATGCGTTTGGCCTTGATGTACCAATGGCGTGCGCCCGGATCGCAGGTGGTGTAGGTCACTTCCTCCAAACGACTGTGTTCGCCCTGATTGGTGGCGCGGGCCGCCTCGCCATTGCCGCGCACACTCAGCAGCTGATAACGCAGGTCATCCAGTTCGGCGCGCTCGTCATTTAGCTCGCCGTGCGCCTGTACCGCTTCCATCAGCATGCCGCTGTCCTGGTATTGGACCTTGCCATTCGCGGTCCAGGCCTCGGCACTCGGGTCATAGTGCAGCAGTTCGGCCGCCACGCGCTGATCGGCGCGCAGGATCTCGACGTTGCCACGCAACTGGTAGCTGAGCTTGTCGCGGATATTGAAGTCTTCCGCGTAGATTCTGGTCGGCGATTGCTCGCGCTCTTCCGCCGTGCCACTCAAGGGCCGATAGAACTCGTACAAGGGGTTGGGCCGACACAGCCGCCATTCCTTGGGATCATCGTGGCGCGGCGCTTCCGCGTATGCCAGCGGGACGGCGAGGGCAAGGGCGATGGTGCAAGCCAGACGGCGGACGGGGAGGTTGCAGGGCACGAGCAAGGTCCGGGTGAAACGGCCGCCAGCTTGCCGCAAGCGCGCGCTGCGGGCAATGCAAGCGCATCAGGTCGTGCTTTGCTGACTCGCGGTGCTTGTTGCAGTGCGGCGTAATGGGTACAATTTCCGTCCCAATTAGAGCCGACTCTCGAATCGACTCCCATCAACAGGTATCGCCATGCTGCGCGTCACGCGCCTGACCGACTACGCCACCTTGTTGCTGACCGTACTGGCAGCGGCGCCTGACGAGGTGTACAGCGCAACCGCTTTGGCCGAACGCACCCGTTTGGAGCTGACCACGGTCAGCAAGGTGCTGAAACTACTCGCCCAGGCCGACGTGGTGACCAGCTTCCGTGGCGTCAATGGCGGCTATCAACTGGCACGCGCGGCCGCGGCCATCAACCTGTTTGACGTGGTGCAAGCCATCGAAGGCCCGCTGAGCCTGACCGAATGCAGCAGCGAGCACGGGCGTTGCGAATACCAATCCTCGTGCGGGGTGTCGCCGCATTGGCGCCAGATCAACGACATCGTGTCCGAAGCCCTGCGACGGGTCAGCCTCGCGCAGCTTTTGATCCCCGCACCGTTCTTGACCGATGGATCCATGCCATCGGCCGCCGTCGTCACCGACTGAATCCAGATCGAACCGCATCATGGCAACCGAACCCAACGATATCGAACAGGCGCTCGCACGGCGCTACGAAGCCGGCTTCATCACCGACATCGAAACCGAATCCCTGCCGCCCGGCCTGAACGAGGACATCGTTCGCGCCTTGTCGGCCAAGAAGCACGAACCGGAGTGGATGACCGAATGGCGTCTGGCCGCGTACCGGCGTTTCATCACGATGCCGATGCCGAACTGGGCCAAGCTCCAGATCGCCCCGATCGACCTGCAGGCGATCAGCTACTACTCCGCACCGAAAGGCCCCAAGTACAAGTCGCTCGACGAGGTGCCGCAGGAGCTGATCGATACCTACGACAAGCTCGGCGTGCCCCTGCACGAACGTGCCAAGTTGGCTGGCGTGGCGGTGGACGTGGTGTTCGATTCGGTGTCGGTGCACACCACGGTGCACAAACAGCTCAGCGATGCCGGGGTGATTTTCTGTTCGATGTCCTCGGCCATCCAGGACTACCCGGACCTGGTGCGCAAATACCTCGGAACCGTGGTGCCGACGGCGGACAATTATTTTGCCGCGCTCAATTCGGCGGTGTTTTCCGATGGCAGCTTCGTGTTCATCCCCAAGGGCGTGCGTTGCCCGATGGAGCTGTCCACTTACTTCCGCATCAATGCCGGCCACACCGGCCAGTTCGAGCGCACCCTGATCATTGCCGAGGAAGGCGCCAGCGTGTCGTATCTGGAGGGTTGCACCGCGCCGATGCGCGATGAGAACCAACTGCACGCGGCCGTGGTCGAGTTGGTCGCGCTGGATGACGCCAACATCAAGTATTCCACGGTGCAGAACTGGTATCCGGGCGACGAGAACGGCGTGGGTGGCATCTACAACTTCGTCACCAAGCGCGCCGAATGCCGCGGTGCGCGCAGCAAGGTGACCTGGACCCAGGTCGAAACCGGTTCGGCCATCACCTGGAAATATCCAAGCTGCGTCTTGCGTGGCGATGATTCGGTCGGCGAGTTCCATTCGGTGGCGCTCACCCATCACCGCCAGCAGGCCGACACCGGCACCAAGATGGTGCACATCGGCAAGAACACCAAGTCGAAAATCGTTTCCAAGGGCATCAGCGCCGGCCGGGGCCAGAACACCTATCGCGGCCTGGTGCGCGTCGGCAAGGGTGCGGATGGCGCGCGCAACCACACCCAATGCGATTCCCTGTTGATCGGCAAGAAATGCGGCGCGCATACCTTTCCATACATCGAAGTCAAAAACCCCGGCGCCATCGTCGAACACGAAGCCACCACCTCGAAGATTTCCGAAGACCAGCTTTTCTACTGCCGCGCCCGTGGCATCAGCGAAGAGGACGCGGTCTCGATGATCGTCGATGGCTTCTGCAAACAAGTCTTCCGCGAACTGCCGATGGAGTTTGCCGTGGAAGCCAAGAAACTGCTGGAAGTCACGCTTGAGGGGGCGGTGGGCTGAAAGCCGGGAATCGGGAATCGGGAATCGGGAATCAAAAGAGCGCCGATTTCATCCGTACCCAGAATTCTTGCCGCCCGCCGCACCCTCACAGCCCATTCCCCATTCCCCATTCCCCATTCCCCATTCCCCATTCCCCATTCCCCATTCCCCATTCCCCCATTCCCCATTCCCCATTCCCACCATGCTCAAAATCGAAAATCTGCACGCCGGAATTGCCGGCAAGGAAATCCTCAAGGGCCTCGACCTCGATGTGAAGGCCGGCGAGGTGCACGCCATCATGGGCCCGAACGGGGCTGGCAAATCCACCTTGGGCAATGTGCTGGCGGGGCGCAGCGGCTACGATGTCACTGCCGGTTCGGTCGAGTTCGATGGCGCGTCGCTGCTGGATCTGGAGCCGGAAGAACGCGCCGCCGCCGGCTTGTTTCTGGCCTTCCAGTACCCGGTGGAAATTCCCGGCGTCAACAATACCTATTTCCTGCGCACCGCGTTCAATGCCCAGCGCAAGGCGCGCGGCGAAGCGGAGATGGATTCGATGCAGTTCATGAAGCTGGTGCGGGAGAAGCTGGCGGTTCTGCACCTCAAGGATGAACTACTCAAGCGCGGCGTCAACGAGGGGTTTTCCGGTGGCGAGAAAAAGCGCAACGAGATCTTCCAGCTTGCCGTGCTGGAACCCAAACTGGCGGTGCTGGACGAAACCGATTCGGGTCTGGACATCGATGCGCTGCGCAGCGTGGCCGATGGCGTGAATACGTTGCGCTCACCGGAGCGTGCCTTCATCGTCATCACCCACTACCAGCGCTTGCTGGAATACATCAAACCCGATTTCGTGCACGTGCTGGCGCAAGGTCGCATCGTCGAAAGCGGCGGGCCGGAGCTGGCATTGGAGCTGGAAGCCCATGGCTACGACTGGATCAAGCACCGCGTCGGTCCGACGGCTGCCTGAGATGAGCGCACTACTGCAATCCCTGAGCGCAGGATTTGATTCGCTGGCCTTGCGTGATGCGGCGGGCCTCGGTCCGCTGCGCCGCGATGCACTCGACCGCGCCCTGGCTGGCGGCCTGCCCGGCACCCGTGCCGAGCGCTGGAAGTACACCTCCTTGCGCGCCTTGGACAAGCGTGCGTTCTTCGCGGCCGACGGGGTGGATGCGGCGGCGATCGATGGGTCCGTGCTTCCGCCTGCGCCGCGTTTGGTGTTCGCCAATGGTCAGCTGATGGCCGAATTGAGTGATCTGTCCGGTTTGCCGGACGGCGTCAGCTTTGGATCCTTGTCGGGCGCATTGCAGGCCGAGGTGCCCGCGCAACTGGCATTTCTCGCGCGGCGCTTTGATGCCGACGATGAAGTGTTTGCGCGACTCAATTTGGCGCTGGCCACCGAAGGCGCGCTGCTGCGCGTGGCGCCCGGTGTGCATTGCGAGCAGCCCTTGCATGTGGTGCTGATCGGCGTGCCCGATGGTGCCGATCGCGCGCATGCCCTGAGGCATCTGATCGAATTGGGCGATGGCGCAGAATTGGCCGTGGTCGAGCATCGCCTGGCCGTTGGCGAGCATGCCAATTTCGCCAATGAATTGATCCAGCTGCAATTGGGTGAAGACGCGCGCCTCAAGCACCTGCGTGTGCAAGCCGAGTCGCCACGGGCCACCCAAGTGTTGCGCACCGATGTCGGCATGGCGACACGCGCCCGCTATCAACGGCTGGATCTGGAACTCGGTGCCGGCCTGTCACGCCATGAATTGAACCTTGCCCTGCACGGTGCCGGTGCGCAGGTCCATGCCAATGGCGTGTTGTTGGGCGACGGACAACGGCACCTCGACACCCGACTTGGCATCGAACACATCGCGCGCGATACCGTCTGCACCCTGCAATGGCGCGGATTGGCGGCGCAGAGTTCGCATGTGGTATTCCACGGCGGCATCTTGATTCGCCCGGGCGCCGATGGCACCGACGCGCGCCTGTCGAACAAGAACCTGTTGTTGTCCGATCAGGCCGCCATCGACACCCAGCCGGTGCTGGAAATTCATGCCGATGAAGTCCAGGCCGCACATGGCGCCACCGTCGGCAATCTCGACCCCATGGCCTTGTTCTACCTGCGCTCGCGCGGCTTGCCCGAGGCGCAGGCACAGGGACTCCTGACCGCCGCGTTCTGTCGCGAGGTGCTGGCGGTCGTGCAGCAACACCCCGCATTGCATGACGTGGCCGAATCGGTGCTGGACGCACGCCTGGAATCGCTCACATGAGCGCGACGGTGGATTGGTCCGCGATCCGTGCGCAGTTTCCGGTGTTGGATCGACAGGTTCATGGCAAGCCCCTGATCTATTTTGATTCGGCCAATACGTCGCAGAAACCCGAATCGGTGATTGCCACGGTCGATCGCTTCTACCGTCGGCACAATGCCAACGTCAGCCGCGCGGTTCATACCCTGGGCAACGAGGCCACCGAAGCCTACGAAGGTGCGCGCACGGCCTTGGCGCGCTTCATCGGCGCGCGCAACGACGAGATCGTGCTGTGCAGTGGCACCACTTTCGCCATCAATCTGGTGGCCTATTGCTGGGCCTTGCCTCGCCTGCAAGAGGGCGATGTGATCCTCGTCACGCGCATGGAGCACCACGCCAACATCGTGCCCTGGCAACTGGTGGCGCAACGCTGCGGTGCCCGCATCGAGGTGGTGGAGTTGCTGGCCGATGGATCACTCGATCTGGACATGTTGCGCGCCAATCTTGACGGGCGGGTGAAGCTCTTGGCCCTCAGCCATACCTCCAACGTCTTGGGCACGGTCAATCCCGTGCGCGACATCTGCCGACTGGCGCGTGAACGCGGCATCATCACGCTGATCGATGGCTCTCAGGCCGTGCCGCATCGCAGCGTGGACGTGAAGTCGCTGGGCTGTGATTTCTACGCCTTCACCGGCCACAAGATGCTGGGTCCAACCGGCACTGGAGCCTTGTTCGCGCGCGCCGAGCACCTGCAAGCCATGCCGCCCTTCATCGGCGGTGGCGAGATGATCAAGGAAGTGCGTTTCGACGGCACGGTGTTCAACGACCCGCCGCACAAATTCGAGGCCGGAACACCCAACATCGCCGGCTTCGCCGGTTTGGCCTCGGCCGTGGACTACCTCCAAGGCATCGGCATGGACGCCATCCATGCGCGTGAAGTCGCGCTCTTGGAGCACCTCAGCGAAGAACTTGATCGCATCGAAGGCCTGCGCATCTTTGGCCGCGCACCGGACAAGGCCGCGGTGGTGTCGTTCGCCATCGAAGGCGTGCACTCGCATGACTTGGCCACCCTCCTGGATATCGAAGGCGTGGCCGTGCGCTCCGGCCAACACTGCGCCCATCCGTTGTTGCAATGGTTGGGTGTTGGCACCACCTGCCGTGCTTCGCTGGCCTTCTACAACAGCCACGACGAAATCGAGGCTTTCATTGCGGCGCTTCGAAAGGTGTGCAAGCTGTTGGTTTGATTGATATCACTGCGACGCAAGCCCTGCGTTGTGGCACGAGGCCAGTAGATCATGGTCGGGGCGGTAAGCCTGAGTCGATACGTCGAACAGGCCCAGCAGGGTATGAAAGAGGTCATCGTGGCTGCGGGGGTCGGCGGCACTGGCCAGTAAGCACGCGTGGTTGACCGCCAGATCGTCAACGGTCTGCGGCGACAACCACAACAGCATCGGCACCTTGAGTTGCGCGCGGGGTGCGATGGACCACGGTGCGCCGTGGAGGTAGATGCCGTATTCGCCGAGTGACTCACCGTGGTCGGATACGTAGAGCACGGCCGTTTCATGGCGGTGATCGGCGCTCAATAGCGCAATCAGGCGCGCCAGCACGCTATCGGTGTAGAGCACGGCATTGTCGTAGGCGTTGATGATTTCATCGCGGCTGCAGCGTTCCAATTCGGTGCTGTCGCAAGTGGGCTGGAAGCGCTTGAAGGCCGCGGGATAGCGTTCGAAGTAGTTGGGTCCGTGGTTGCCGAGTTGGTGCAGGACGATCAATTGGTCCCCAGCCGTGGCCTTGATGTGTTCGGCCAGCCCCTGCAGCAGGGTTTCGTCCAGACAGCGACCCTCCGCGCAAAGCCCGGGCGCGTCCTGCACCGGCATCGTCTGGAAATCGATGCCTTCGCAAGCGCCTTTGCAGCCGGCTTGGTTGTCGCGCCAAAGAACCTTGATTCCAAGTCGTGCCAGAACCTGCAACACCGACTCGTGGCTGATGATCGCGCCACGGTCGTACTGCTCGCGCCCAAAGACCGAAAACATGCACGGAAGCGATACCGCCGTGCTCGTACCGCAGGCGGTGACATCGGCAAAGTTGATGATGTCGCCACGCTTTGCCAGTTCCGGCGTGGTTTGGCGCGCATAGCCATTGAGACCCCAGTGATCGGCACGCACGGTTTCGCCCACAACGACGACGACCACGCGCGGTAGTCGCGCCCTGGTGTTTGGGCGGCGGTAGGCATCGCTTGCCACCGGCAGACGTGGGCCATCGGGAGCTGCCTCATCCTGCTTGAGTGCACGCGCGGTGGAAACGATGACGTTGCCGGGCGTGATCTGATAGCGCAGGGATGGATCGCTGCGCATCAAGGCGAATACGGCTTGAGACACCGGCGCCAGCGCCGCCACGGTCAAGACCGCCATGGCAACGAGAAACAGGGCGCGATTGCGCAGGCTGCGACGCAGGCCCAGCCGTTGTTGTCGTGTCGCAAGGACCAGCACCGCGGGCACGATTCCCAGCCAGAACAGGCGTGCGGTGAACAAGGTCGCCAGCATTTCGTGCACTTCGTCCGGATCGGTCAGAAGCACGCTGCGGGCCATGTCCACGTCGAAAATCACGCCAAACTTGAGCATCGAATCATTGGCGATCGCCGTGACCACGAACAGGATGCACAAGGCCGGCTTGGTGGCGCGGCCCCAGACGAACACGCCCAGCACGAGCGCATGCAGGGCCAGGATGGCAACCGCCATGGCCGATTGCACAGGGATTGGAATCTGGGCGCGTGCCATGGCAACCCAGAGCGGGCCATTGCAAGCCACGACGAACCACAGACAGGTCAAGAACAGTGTGGCCTCGTCCGACAGCACAGGACGCCAATCCCGTCTGGAATGCGTCGACAGACGCGGCGCATCGCATCCCACGGCACTCATGCGCGTGTGACCGTGTTCGAGATGGCGGGTGTCGGCGCGTTTTCATCGGCATTCGGCCAATGCCAGAAACGCGCCAAGCCAGACGCTACCAGCCAGCACACGGCCAGCGTGCACAGGTCATGGGACAGGAAGTGCGCGCCACGCATTTGCTGGACCCAACCCAGCAGCGCGCCCACGGCGATGGCCGAGGCGAGCGCGGGCCACGTCCACGCAGGCCGCAGCTGAGCCAGCGCGAAAGCGGCGGCCATCCAGGCGTAGCCGACACCGGCGTGTGCGGCGGGAAAGCAAGCACCGGCCCCGGGCTGTAGCCACGCCTCGGAGAGCAACGGGGCGTAGGGCCGAGTACCGCCATAGCGCGTCAGATCCCAAGGGCAGTCCACGCCGCTCAGTTGTTTCAACACGGCCAGCGCGATCTGACAGATCAACAGGGCGATTGCCATGTAGCCCAAGGGCGCGGTCCTGGTGGCGCCGAACCGGCCCAGGCGACGCCCAAGCCACGCGCCAGCGATGGCCAGCCAAAGCATGATCGCCAGATGCCGCACATGGGTGTGCAAAAGGCTGGAACTCCACCACGCATCGCGTGCAGCCCAAGCGCCGCCTTGCCAACGGTAGAGGTGATCGGCGATCCACAGATCACCGCCAGCCTGTTGCAAGGGCCAACTGAGCAACACCAGAACCAGTGGCGGCATGAACACGGTGCGCCAGCTTGGCCGTGCAAAGGTAGATTGAATTGCCACGCTTTGAAGCCAACGCATCGCTCTGGTTCGACATCACGCCTGAATGGGCGCGCAGCTTCGCGCCAGAGATGTCGGAGGTACGTCGGAAAGGTGTTGGCAGGACGTTAAGCGCGGTGTGCTCCAGTTCTCACCGCGCCTTCTGCTTGATCTGACCAAGGACAACTGGCAACACAAACGCAGGCCGAGCATGCTATGGGCACCTTGATTCGTGCGCCGCGCCGATGCGACTTTTGATCGTTGATGACAACCATCCGCTGGTCGCCAGTCTGTTCTCCTACTTTGAATCACGCGGCATGCAACTCGATGCGGCGCCCGATGGCGTGGTTGGGCTGCATTTGGCCATGAGCCAGAGTTTCGATGCCGTGGTGCTGGACTGGATGCTTCCGCGCATGGATGGCCCGAGCATGTTGCAACGTTTGCGTGAACGCGGCATCGCCACGCCGGTGTTGATGTTGACTGCGCGTGATCAACTGCCGGACAAGCTGATCGGCTTTCGTTCCGGTGCCGATGATTACCTCACCAAGCCATTCGATCTCGCCGAACTGGAGGCGCGCCTGTTGGCCTTGGTGATGCGCAGCCAGGGTCGGGTGGCAGCACGATGCTTGAAGGTCGCGGACCTGGAACTTGACCTGTCGACGCTGGAGGCGCGGCGCGCTGGTCGCGTGCTGCATCTGTATCCAGCATCCTTGCGCATCCTGCAAGAACTGATGCTGGCCAGTCCGGCGGCGGTCAGTCGCGCGCATCTGGAGCATGTGCTCTGGGGTGACGACCTGCCCGATGGAGACATGTTGCGCTCGCACATCTACGAAATGCGCCGCAGCGTGGACGGCGGTTACCCGCTGAAGTTGATTCAAACCTTGCCCCGCGTGGGTTACCGGATTTCGGCCAATGACGATGAAAAAGCGCCCTGAACTGGCACGTCAGATCACGCTGTGGCTGGTGGTTTACGGGTTGCTGCTCAGTGCGGCCTTGTTCGCCCATGGTTCGTGGGTGAACGAGGACGCAGAACGGCGGGTCTGGCAAGCGGCTCTCGCGCAGATCATGGATGCAGTGCAGTCGCCGACAGGCGTGTCGGCGACGGCATGGCGCAATTCCGGCGGGTTCGATCTGTACCGGCTCGATGGCTCAAGCGCGGTCCCGGGGGCTGTGCGCGCGCTTGATGTCGGGCTTCACGACGAGCTGACCTTCAACGGCAAACAGTGGGTCGTACTGGTGCGCGACGTTGCAGGCACGCGCCTTGCGCTGGCATTGGACATCGCGGGGTTTGAAGAGGTTGAGTCACGCTTGATGCGGCCGGTGCTCATTTCATCGCTTGCGTTCATGCTGCTCATGGCAGTGATTGTCTACGGTGGCGCGCGGCTCCTTGTCCGACCGGTGAGCGTCTTGGCCGACACGATCTCCAAATTGCGCCCTGACCAGCGCGGACAGCGGCTTGAGCTGCCAGAGCGCGCAAGCGCCGAACTGGAAGTGATCGCCAAGGCGCTGAATGCCTATCTGGAACGCAGCGATCGTTTCGTCGAGCGCGAGCGGGCGTTCATCGACACCGCAAGTCACGAGTTGCGCACGCCGGTCACGGTCATTCGCAACGCAGCCCAGATGGCACGGGCAGACGCGGGCTTGCCCAAGGCCAGCGCCCTTCAATTGGATCGAATCCTTCGCACCACGGCCGAAATGGATGAGTTGGTAGCCCTCTTGCTGATGCTGGCCAAGGATCCTGCACGAGTCAGGCTGACCGACGAGCGCGTGCCCTTGCACGACGTGCTCCCTGAAATCGTGGCCGATCATCACGCGCTATGCGAGGGCAAGGACTTGATGCTCACGCTTGGCGAACGTGCACCTTGCATGCTGGCCGTGCCCGAGGCCGTGCTGCGCGTAGCGCTCGGCAACCTGATTCGCAATGCGATCGAGAACAGTGATCGTGGCCAGATTTCCATCGATCTGGATGCGTCGGGACGGATTCGGATCCAGGACACGGGGCACGGAATGAGCGAGTCCGAGATTGCCGCCTTGTACACGCGCATGGCCCGGGGAGGCGATCGTCGTGCGGGTATTGGGCTGGATCTGATTGCGCGGCTCGGCGAGCACTTGGGCTGGAAGGTCAGCATCGAATCCGCCAAACCGCGCGGCACCATCGTGACGCTTGATTTGTCGGCTGCACGGGCGTGAGCGCGATTTGAACCCAATGCCATCGAAATGCGGGGCTTGCCGGCTTTATTGATCTGGTCCTCGAATTGTCCGCACCTGGCGTAGCTGCCGAGCTTGCTCGGCAGACAATGGAGCAAGCTCCATTGCTACAAAGCGAGGGCCGGTTCGATAGGTGGATCACGTAACAAAGGCCACCCTCGGCAAAGCCTTGCTACAGTTCGCCCCTGTTTCTGAGCGTGTCTTGCCAATGATCGTGCGTGCTTCCCGCTTTGCCTTGTTGCGCCCCGTGCTGTGGGTGTTCGTACTCGGGCTGTTGCAGCTCTCGCTTGCGCGCGTGTGTCTGTCGTTATGGAAGGCAGCCGAGGTCACGGCAGCGCACGGCTGGGCGCAGGTTCTGGTGTCGGGCCTGCGGGTGGATGTGGCCACGATGTGCATGTGGCTCGGGCTGGCGGCCGTGATTTACCTGTTGCTGCCTTCGAAGCTGGCGCGCTCGCGTCCTGCGCAGTGGTGCATGGCGATCTGGTTGACGGCGGCCTTGGCCGTGCCCTTCATGTTGGAGGTGGCGACCCCGCCCTTCATGAGCGAATACGGCCTGCGGCCCAATCGCCTGTTCATCGAGTATCTGGCCTATCCCGAGGAAGTGGGCAAGACCTTGCTCAAGGGGCACCTCTTGGCGCTGGTGCTGGCCACACTGCTGGATGGCGTGGTCGTATTCCTGGCCTGGCGTTGGATCCGTCGCGGGCTCGCTGCCAACCCACCCAAGTCGGGTGGCTGGCTTTGGCGCGTGCCGGTGGCCGTGGCCGTGATGCTGCTGTCGGCGCTGGGCGTTCGTTCGACGCTCGGTCATCGCCCGATGAACCCAGCGATGGTGGCGTTTTCCAGCAACGCCACGGTCAATTCTTTGCCGCTCAACTCGTTCTACTCGGTGGCCCATGCCACGCGTGACTGGTTTCGGCGCGATCCGGGCTCGCGCATCTACGACACCTCCATCAGCGATGAGGCCGTGGCCGCGGCCATGCGCGCGCAGGCCGTGGCTGCGGGCGGTGACGCCGTGGCGAGCGAGGTGCCAGTCCTGATTCGGCGTGCGCCGGTGTACGCGGGCAAGCCGCGCAATCTGGTGATCGTTCTGGAAGAAAGCCTTGGCGCGCAGTTCATCGGTAGTCTCGGCGGGCGGCCACTGAGCCCCAACTTCGACCGTCTGGCGCAACAGGGCTGGGCCTTCGACCGACTCTACGCCACCGGCACCCGCTCGGTGCGCGGCATCGAGGCCGTGGTGGGTGGTTTCACGCCGACACCGTCCTTGGCGAGTGTGAAATTGCCCAAGGCCCAACAGGATTTCTACACCTTGGCCACCACCCTGCATCGGCATGGCTATGACACCACGTTCTACTACGGTGGTGAGAGTCACTTCGACAACATGCGCAGTTACTTCCTTGGCAACGGTTTCACCCGCGTGATCGAGGAAAAGAATTACGAGAATCCGATCTTCCACGGTCCGTGGGGCGTGTCGGATGAAGACCTGTTCCTGCGGGCCGATGCCGAATTCCGGCGAATGCATGATGAGGGCAAACCCTTCTTTGGTTTCGTGTTCACTTCCAGCAACCACGATCCCTTCGCGTTTCCCGACGGCCGCATCGAGCTGTACGAACAGCCCAAGAACACCCGCGACAATGCGGCCAAGTACGCCGACTACGCGCTCGGCGAGTTCTTCAAGCGCGCCATGGCGTCTGACTATTGGGCCGATACCGTGTTTCTGGTGGTGGCCGACCACGATTCGCGGGTCTTGGGTCAATCACTGGTGCCGGTCGACAACTTCCACATCCCCGGATTGATCCTCGGCCCAAGTATCGAGCCGCGCCGCGATGCGCGTCTGGTGAGTCAGATCGACCTGCCGGTGACCCTGCTTTCACTCATGGGCATCGGTGATTCCACGCCCATGGTCGGTCAGGACTTGAACCGGCCCGATGCCGGTGGCCGCGCTTTCATGCAGTACGACAACAACTATGCGCTGATGACCGATGAATCGGTGGTGATCCTGCAGCCCGAGCAGCCGCCGGCACAGTTTCGCTACGAGCCGGGCAAGCCTTTGGTGCCGATGCCTGCACCCAGCCCCGAGCAGGTGCAGCGCGCGCGCGTGAACGCCTTGTGGGGCACCGTGTCCTATCAACGCCAATGGCATCGTTCGCCGCGTGCGACATCGAGTTCTGCGCCGTGAATGTGGACTCTGCCTCGCTGTGGCTGCGCGATGCCACGGCAGCCGACGTGGACGCGATCGTGGCCTTGGTGCAGTCCACCTATCGCGGTGACGCCAGCCGCGTGGGATGGACAACCGAGGCGGATTTGCTCGATGGCCAGCGTATCGATGCGGACGGCGTTCTGGCCGATCTGACTCGGCCCGACAGCCGTATTCGATTGGTCTTTGCCGGTGAAGACCTGCTGGCCTGCGGACATGTGGCCATCGAGGATGGCGCCGGTTACTTCGGCATGTTTTCGGTACGCGCCGACTGCCAAGGCACAGGCATCGGCAAGGCCCTGCTGGCCGATGCCGAGCGCGTTGTGCGCGAGGATTGGAATGCGCATCGGATGCGCCTGACCGTGATCGATGTGCGTGAGGAGTTGATCGCCTTCTACGAGCGCCGCGGCTATCGCCGAACGGGCATCAAGAAACCATTCCCCTATGGCGATGCGCGCTTTGGCCTGCCCCGACGCTCGGATTTGCGTTTCGAGGTGTTGGAGAAAGTCCTGTAGGGTTCGTCGCTGGCAGTCGGCTCCATCGGCACGGGATCCGATGTATTCGAGTTCAGAGCGATGCCTGGGCCAGCAGCAGTCTCCGCACCGGTGCGGGCAGTCCCAGACTTGGCCAGGCATCGGCGGCCACCCAGCGCCAGTCTTCATCGGTATCGGCGATCCCGACGCGCTGCGTCACCGGGTCCGCAAGCATCGGAGTGATCAGCAGGCGGTAGTGGCTGAAGGCGTGTTCGATGGCTGCAAGCGCCCGGCAATGAAATGGCGCTGAGATCTGGGCGCTGACGAGGTGACGCAGGCTGGTTTCATCCATAGCCTCGGGCAAACTCCACAAGCCTTGCCAGACGCCTGATCCTTGGCGGCGCTGCAACAGCACGCGACCCTCGACATCACGGGCCAGCAACATCAGACAATGACGTTGCGGTACGACCTTGCGCGGCCGCGGCGTGGGCACACACGCAACGCGGCCATCACGCAGGGCGATGCAGTCGGCGCGCACGGGGCAGCGGGTGCAATCGGGCTTGCTGCGCGTGCATGCCGTGGCGCCCAGATCCATCAGGGCCTGGGTGTAATCGGCCAGGCGTTGTTCGGGCAGTAGTTGCTCGGACAAGGCCCACAGTTGCTTTTGAATCTCGGTGTCACCGGGCCAACCTTCGATGCCGGCCCAGCGTGTCAACACGCGCTTGACGTTGCCATCCAGAATTGGAAGCGGCAGGTCGTGTGCCTGTGCCAGCACGGCACCCGCCGTGGATCGGCCAATGCCCGGCAGCGCCATCAGCTCATCGAAGTTTTTCGGCAGCGCACCGGCGTGGCGTTGCAGGCAGATCCTGGCAGTTTCATGCAGGTTGCGGGCGCGGCTGTAGTAGCCAAGGCCCGACCACAACGCCAGAACCTGTTCCTCGGAGGCATTGGCGAGTGCGGCCAGATCGGGCAGGGCGCTGATGAAGCGTGTGAAGTACGGGATGACGGTTTGCACCTGGGTCTGCTGCAGCATCACTTCCGCCAGCCACACCCGATAGGGTTCACGCGGGTGCTGCCAAGGCAGGTCGTGACGGCCATGGTGATCAAACCAGGCAAGCAGGCGTTCGGCAAAAGGCGTCACTGGCCGAACGTGTTTCAACTTCGCATCACGGGGTCGGGGCATCGGGCGTGTCGATGGAGATTCTCACGCCCGTGGCCTCGACGCCATCCCGTTGTAGGCGCGGTATTTCAACCTGTCCGACCACGGGAGGCAGAGGTGAATCGTGTGGGCTGCCGAGCCAGGCGAGGCTGTCGTTCAGACGCATCTGGCCGCGCAGGCCCTCGTCGTCGCGCAACAGGCTGAACTGGAGATCGCCTGTGAGCGCGCTGTCGCCTTGGTATCGCAAGGAAATCGCGGTCGGAGCGTCGGATTCGGGCAAGGGCAGGGCAGGCCAAGACGCCGGCCAAGGCGCGACCCGGGTTTGCAGCGTGAAGTCGAGTGCGCCGGCAGGTTGCCAAGCCATGTGGCCCTCGATTCGAGGCTGCCAGTCGGGTAGGGCATCCAGTTGCAGATCGAGCCGGATATTCATCAAGGTGAGTCGCGTGCCGTCGCTGTCGGGTGTGGTAGCGAGTTGCAGCGCAAATGCCTGCCGCGAGTCGCCGGCGACCAAGATTGCCTGCGCTTCCAGCCGCGCCGGCGTGCGCTCGCGCAGGGCGGGCAAGGTCGCACTCACGGCCTCCAGACGCCAATCTTCGCCACGCACGATGCCATCGCGAATCTGCAAAGGTGAATCCAAGCGGGGAATCCGAAGCGGTGCGGGCGGTCCGGCATCGCCGCGATGGCTGAGTACGTCCGCGAGTACGCGCAGGTCCAGCTCGGGCTCGATCAGACGCAGGCGTCGGATGTGCAGGCCGCTGTCGTCGTGCAATACCGACCACGGCAGCGCAAGGTCCATGCGGGTCACACGCAGGAATGGGGATTGCGCACCGGACGCACGCACGTCCAGGCCTTCCAACGCCAGGTGCAGGTCGGGCCACAGCCCGACATCGGCCGGTCGTTGGAGACGAAACTCGAAGCCGGTAGCGGTCTGCAACTGGGTCAACAACAGGGCGCTGATGCGTTCGGGCTGCATCAGGCTGCGCACCGCCAGCAGCGCCGCCATGATCAGGCCGATCAATACCAGCGGGATGAGCCAACGACGGGAACGCGCAGCCATGCGATTCAGCGCGCGATCAAGGAATCTGGGAGCAGGGCATCGACAAAGGCATAGGGATCGAAGGCGCGCAAATCGTGTACGCCCTCGCCCAGGCCGACGTAGCGAATCGGCAGGCCGAATTCGCGTGCCAAAGCGAAGACCACGCCGCCCTTGGCGCTGCCATCGAGCTTGGTGACGATCAGGCCGCTGACGCCGGCGGCTTTCTGGAATTGGCGCACCTGATTGATCGCGTTCTGACCGGTGGTGCCGTCGATCACCTGCAGAACTTCGTGCGGTGCAGTCGGGTCGAGTTTGGCCAGCACGCGGCGCACCTTGCCCAGTTCATCCATCAAGCCTTGCTGGGTGTGGAGGCGTCCGGCGGTATCGGCGATCAGGAGGTCGATGTCGCGTGCCTTGGCGGTCTGGAGTGCGTCGTACACGACTGCCGCCGGATCGGCGCCATCGGCTTGGGCCACGACCTGCACGCCGTTGCGTTCACCCCAGGTGCGCAGTTGTTCGACTGCTGCGGCGCGGAAGGTGTCACCGGCCGCCAGCATGATCTTCTTGCGCTCGTCCAGGTAGCGCCGTGCCAGCTTGCCGATGGTGGTGGTCTTGCCGACGCCATTGACGCCGACCGTCAGGATCACGAAGGGTTTGGCGCCGGTGTAAATGTTCAAAGGCTCGGCCACCGGTACCAGCAACGCGATCAATTCGCCGCGCAGGGCGTCCAGCAGGCCGCGCGCATCGGTGAAATCTCCACGCGCGATGCGGCCACGCAAGTCCTCGATGATGATGGTGGTGGCGGTGACGCCGACATCGCCGGTCAGAAGGCAGGTTTCGAGCGCATCGAGGAATTCTTCATCGAGCTTGGCCTGACGCGAGAACAGCGTCGAGAAGCCTTTGGCAAAACCACTGTGGCGCAGACGTTCGCGCCAGCTTGCAGGCTGGCTGACCGCTTCGGTGCCAGCACCGCTTGGCACTTCGGATGATTTGGATTCAATCGAAGCGACAGGCGGCTCGGTTGGCGCAGGCGTGGTCGCCGCGCTCGCGTTTTCGGGCGCGTTCGCAGGTGGGTTTTCGGTCTTTTTGCGGAAGAAACGGAGCATCCGGGCAACAAGTATCGGAGAATGTCGGCATGGTATCACCCGCACCGACAGTCACCGATGAAGCCAAGCCGGACGCTTGGGCATGAAACGCACCTCACGGCAACGCCGTGCGGCGCAGGCCGGCAAGATTCGCATCATCGGCGGGCATTGGCGCGGCACGCGTCTGGATGTGGCCGATGTTGCGGGTTTGCGTCCCAGTTCGGATCGCGTGCGTGAAACCCTGTTCAATTGGCTGCAGGCCGACATCCGTGGCGCGCGCTGCCTCGATCTGTTCGCCGGCAGTGGCGCATTGGGTCTGGAAGCGGCCTCACGCGGCGCCGCACAGGTGGTGATGATCGAGCGCGACACGCGGGCCTTGGCGAATCTTCGGGCCTCGGTGCAGCGGCTGGATGCAAGCCAGGTCGAGGTCGTGGCCGATGACGCGCTGGCATGGCTTGCGCGCCCGCCGACATGCGCTTTCGATCTGGTTTTCATCGATCCGCCTTTCGCTTCTGGGCTGATGCAGACGGTGCTCGATCGACTGGGCCCATGGTTGGCACCTGCGGCTCAGGTTTACGTGGAGTTCGGTGTCGAGAGCGCGCTGCCGGAACTGGCCGGATTCACGCCAAGGCGTGATGGGCACACGCGTGAAACGAGATTTCACCTATTGCATCGCACAATGGGGCTTTCCGGGCGCAATGCGCCTGTTACACTCGAACCACATTCAGGTGTCGGGACCACATCCACAACATGAGCTTGGCACGGCAACGCATCGCGCTTTATCCGGGCACCTTCGATCCCATCACCAATGGCCATATCGACTTGGTGGCACGTGCTGCGCCCTTGTTCGAGAAGATCATCGTGGGCGTGGCGGAAAGTCCGTCCAAAGGGCCGGGCTTCAGCCTGGAGGAGCGCATCGAACTGGCGCGATTGGGTCTGGCGGACATCCCCAACGTCGAAGTGCGTGGCTTCTCGGTCTTGCTGGCAAAGTTCGTCAAGGAAGTCGGGGCCGGCGTGCTGCTGCGCGGCTTGCGTGCGGTCTCGGATTTCGAGTACGAGTTCCAATTGGCCAGCATGAACCGACACCTGATTCCGGAGGTGGAGACCCTGTTTCTCACCCCGGCGGAAAAATACGGTTTCATTTCATCCTCTCTGGTGCGCGAGATCGCGCGTCTGGGAGGCGATGTTTCGGGCTTCGTGCATCCGGCGGTACTGGCGGCATTGAAGCGAAAATGGGGAGGGTGAGGCCGTATCGCCACGGCGTGCGGTTTCGGGGCTGATGTTTCATCGTGGAGAAGACTATGAGCACTATTAGAAATGCAATCGCCGTAGCGGCCGTGCTGGCCGGCGCGTTGATGATGACCGGCTGTGGCAACAAGGAGGCGGCACAACAGGCGGCGACACCGGCCGCGGCGCCACAAGCTGAATTGGTGGCACCCCCCAGCACGGACGAGCGCGCCTGGAAGATGTACCTGGTCAATGTCGCCAAAAAGCACATGGATGGCATCCGCTCCAGCCCATTCATGTATTACCTGCCGGCGACTGATACCGAAGGCTTTCAGGAGTTGTACGACCGTCAGCGCGACAACGTGGCGGGTGCCATCGCACGTGGCGTGCTTCCAGGCAATATGTTGGCCTTCGGCTCGCCGGATTCGACCAAGATGGCCGATCTGATCGTCGAGGCTTTCGCGACGGTGTCGCCCGGTTCGATGAAGGATGTGCGCGTGTTGTTCATCGGGGCTACGGCAGATCTGGATCGGGTCAAGGCCGCGATCGAGCCCAGTGGCGCAAACGTGGTGTTCCACGAACTGAAGTAAGTCACGTCTCAGGTATGGACGCAGGCGGGGTTCGCTGCGTCCGCACAGGGTTCTGATTAGCCCCATGGATCAGTCTAACCGTGACCGTTTGACGCGTGAAATACCGCAGAACCGGTGCTTTCGTAGAGCGCAGCTTGCTGCGCTTCCCTTGCGTTACGGGTCGCACAGCGCAGCAAGCTGCGCTCTACGAAAGCCTGCGTGTTTTGTGGAGTTTTTCGACAACAAAGGTCATGGAATTGGCTGAGGGATGGGGTTGATCAGGCACGGGTTTGGAGGAGTTCGCACATGATTTTTCCCCGCTTCGGGCTTGCGCTCGTATTATTGCTGGCGCTTGCGTCGTCGCAGGCGCGTGAGACCAACGCACCACAGTCGCCGCGACAAGCTGCCGTGGCCAGTGCCAGCGCCTACGCCACCGATGCCGGCCTCGAAGTGATGGCCAAGGGTGGCAATGCCTTTGATGCAGCCGTGGCCGTGAGTGCCACGCTGGGCTTGGTGGAGCCGGAGAGTTCAGGTCTGGGCGGTGGCGGCCTGATGCTGCTGCACTTGGCCCGCGACGGGCGTGAGGTCTTCATTGATGCGCGTGAGCGCGCACCCTTGGCGGCCACGCGAGACATGTACCTGGACGCCGATGGCAAGGTCCGCCCCAAGAGTTCGATCGACGGGCCCTTGGCCGCCGGCATTCCCGGAACGCCGGCGTCGTTGGTGCATCTATCGGAGAAGTACGGACAAGTGCCCTTGTCGGTATCTCTCGCACCGGCGATCCGCTTGGCCCGCAAGGGCTGGGTGATGAGCGCCAAGACCGCCGGGATGTTGCCTTGGCGCAGCGACGTGCTGACGCGCTCGCCGGGCGCTCAGGCGCTGTTTTTCCGGCATGGAAAGCCGATCAAGGCCGGTGACACGCTGCGAAATCCCGACTACGCACGCACACTGGAGCGTTTGGCCAAGCAAGGCCACGCCGGATTTTATTCAGGCCCACTGGCGAAGCGGCTGGTCGAAGGCGTGCGCAAGGCTGGTGGCATCTGGAGCATCGAGGATCTGGCACAGTATCGGGTGGTTGAACGCGAGCCCTTGCGGATCGAGCACCGTGGCTTTCGGCTGGTTACCGCGCCGCCACCTTCGTCCGGAGGTGTGGCGCTGGCCGAGATGCTCAATATCCTTTCCGGTTGGGATTATCCGACGATGCCAGCGGTCGAGCGCGTGCATCTGATCGTCGAAGCGATGCGTCGCGCCTATCGCGATCGTGCCGAATTCCTCGGTGATCCGGACTTCGTGAAGGTGCCGGTGGAGCGCATGCTGAGCCAGGACTACGCCGCCGGCTTGCGTGCCACGATCCACCCGTCGCGTGTCACGCCGAGCGAGCTCTTGCCGCCGATCGGCAGTCGCAAGGAACGCCCCGAGACCACGCATTTCTCCATTCTCGACACGCAGGGCAACGTGATCGCGGTCACCCAGACGGTGAATCTCAGCTTCGGCAATGCCTTTGCCGTGCCGGGAACCGGTTTCGTGCTCAACAACGAAATGGATGATTTTTCCGCTGCGCCGGGTGTCCCCAATGCGTTTGGATTGGTGGGTGACAAGGCCAACGAGATCGCGCCCGGCAAGCGCCCACTGTCGTCGATGTCGCCCACCTTCCTGATCGGCCACGATCGCTTTGCGGCATTGGGAACCCCCGGCGGCAGCCGCATCATCACCATGGTGCTGTTGGGTTTGATGGATCTGATGGACGGCGCCGGTGCGCAGGCTGCAGCCGACCTTCCGCGCTATCACCATCAATATCTGCCCGATGTGGTACTTGCCGAGCCCAAGGCTTTCACCCCCGAGCAAATTGCAGGCCTTGAGGGCATGGGTCATACGGTGAAGGTCGCCGATTCGACCTGGGGCAATATGCAGGTGGTGCTTTGGAATCAAGTCAGCGGTGATGTGGAAGCCGGCAGTGATGGGCGCGCCAAGGGCGTGGGCAAGGGCGCGCTGGGTGCGCCGACCGCGATTTATCGGTAAGCCGGATGGATCACACGCGACAGCACAAGGCGATCGGCACGGGTTTTGATCTGGCCTTGCTGATCCTCGGCGTCGTGCTGTGGTTGGCGGCTTGCCTTGGCCTGATGCTGGTCATGGCGCGAGAACCTTCGACGCCCGAGCCGGTGTCGCCGGCTCGGGTCCAGAGTGTGCCCGATGCGACGCCACCTTCCACGGCGAGCTTGCAGGTGGACGAGGCCTTTGGCGTGGCCCTGCACGTGCGTGCCTTGCGTCGCATCGTGCAGGTGCTGCAGTGGCGGGAGGTGGCGAGCGTGCCGCTCGCACTGGGCGACGAGGTGTTGCGCGATGAGGGCGCCTATCAGTTGTTGTGGAGCGAACGATTGATCGACTCCAGTCGCTTTGCGCAGCCCGATGGCCATGTCAATCCGCCAGCGCCACCGTATCGCAGTGCCGGAATTGGGCCGAGTGAACTATTGGGCGTGGATGCTGATGCCCAGCGTGGTTGGACGGCGGTGCCAGCCGCGGATGTGCATCTACCGGAAAATCTGGCGGCGGTGTTTCGTCAGTCGGGCGTGTGGTTGGTGACCACGCCCGAGAATGACTTGCCGCAGGCCGGCGACTTGCGGGTACGTTTCGAGGTGCTTCCTGCCGGTGGTGCGGTACCCGCGTCGGCGCCCGAGGTGCGCGCAGTCGAGGCGTCGGCCGATGTCGATGTCAGCCAACAGGCGGTGGGCTGGATTGCGCGTGCGGCGGGCTTCCTTCTCGCCATGGTCGGGGCAGGGCTGGCCTTGCAGGGTGCTGTGCGCCGCAGCCATCCGAAACACTGGCTCGCCCGCATCCCGAGTATGGGCGTACTGGCAGTGTCGGCCTGGCTCGCGGTGTTGGCGGTGTTGCTGGCGCTTGCGGTCGTGCGCTGGCTTTGATTGTGCCTATGCCGGGGTCCCGTCCGGATTGCGCTCGATGAAGTACAGGCCGGCGTAGAGCTTGGGATCGATCGAATAGCCGTCGCGGCGACGCGCATCCAGCCACGTTGCGGCATCCTTTCGCGGCACCTCGTGTACCACGATACTTTCGCTCTCGTCCCCGCCACCGGCTCCCACGCGCACCAGATCGTGGGCGCGCACGAAGGCGATGAGTTCGGTACTCATGCCCGAGGATGAAGGCCCGGTCATCAAATGCTCGATGCGACCGGCCCGCCAGCCGGTTTCCTCGATCAGTTCGCGTGCCGCGGCGGTTTCGATGGACTCCTCACAACCCAGATCACCCACCAGACCCGCCGGCATTTCGATGCTGAGGGCGTTGATCGGAATGCGATGCTGTTCAACCAGCAGCAGGCAATCGTCCGGCGTCACTGCCACAATGATCACCGCCGCGCTGGCGTTGGTGCGCTCGGCGTATTCCCAGCCTTGGCGTTGGCACAGGCGCAGGTAGCGGCCATTGAAAAGCGTCTCGGTTTGGTTCATCGTTCGCGACCTTTGGTCCGTGCAGGCGAATAGTGTCGCCGCTTTGCCCTTTGCCGTGCATACACCCGTGGAACCAAGCGGGCATGCACGGGTCCATTGGGCGCTCAATCATCAGGGTTCTTTTCATGAAGCAGTTGTTTCGCACATCGTTCCTCCTGCTGGCGGTCATTGGCATGGCGCAAGCGCAGGGCAACACCGCGCCGGTCAAAGCTGCGTCGCCATCGGCTGAGTTCGAGCAGAAGTGGGTGGCACGCATCGCCGAGGTCAAGGATCCTTCGGTGCTGACACAACTGATCGCGGAGGCGCATGCCGCCGGTAGCGATCGAGTCGAGATGGCAGCCTTGGACCGTCGCATCGCGCTGCGGCCACATATCGGTGTTTACAAGCTGGACAAGGCAGCAGCCTTGGCACGCGCCGACCGCAAGAGCGAGGCCTACACACTTCTGGTCGAACTGCAGAACACCGGCTACGGCTACGACCTGCACGACGATCGGCGTTTCGACAAGATCTCCAAGACCGAGGTCTGGAAATACATTCTCGACAACTTCGACGCCAATCGCGCGGCGTTCGGCAATGGCAGTCTGGCCTACACGTTGCCGCGCGAAGACCTCCTGCTGGAAAGCGTGGCCTGGGACCCCAGCCGCGAGCAGCTGCTGGCAGGCAGTGCGCGCGATGGCAAGGTCTACAGCGTGGCAGCCGATGGTTCGATCAAGGCCTTGGCCACTGCCGATGCCGAGAATGGCATGTGGTCGGTGTTCGACTTGACCGTTGATGCCAAGCGCGGCGTCATTTGGGTCGCCTCCACCGCGGTTCCGCATTTCAAGTACTACGATGCAACCAAGGATCTGGGACGCGCCGGTGTCTTCAAGTTCGACCTCAAGACCGGCAAGTTCCTGAATCGCTACCTGTCGCCGGCCATGGAGCCCGGTGGGCTTCCCTATTTCCTGTCATCGATTGCCGTGGGCAGTGACGGCGCGGCGTACGCCGCCGATGGCGTGAACCGTGCCATCTATCAGGTGCGCGACGAACAATTCCGCCGCATTCTGCACCTTCCGATGCTGACGTCGATCTCGGCCATCACCGTGTCGGGTGATGGCAAGAAGCTGTATTTCGCCGACCCGCAGCTTGGCATCATGGGTGTGGATCTGGGCACGCTCAAAGTGTTCGATGTGCGCGTTCCGGCCAAGCTCAGCCTGGAAGGCATCAGCGACCTGACATGGTATGACGGCGCCCTGATTGCGGTGCAAAGCGGCATGAATCCGCGGCGCGTGATGCGTTTCGACCTGTCGGCTGAAGGCGACACCATCGACAAAGTGCTGCCGCTGGAAGCCAATAATCCGCAGTTCGGTATTCCCGGCGCCATGACCATGGACGGATCCACGATCTATGTGGTCGCCAACGACCAGAAGGACAAGTACGACCGTTTCGGACTGCTCAAGAGCAAGGACGCCTTGGAAGGCACGCGCATCGTTCGTCTCAGTGCCAACTTCAAGGCAGTGGATCCCAATCAACTGGGGCCCATCGACTTCAGCAAGTTCCAGGAACACGATTCGAAGTAAGTCGCTCGCGACCGGATTGGCGCTGAAGCGACGAATCACTGGCGTCGAGTTTTACTCAAACCATCTGCGCCTGAATGCGCCTGCGGGTCATCGGCCGCAGGCGCAGTTGATCCATCAGCCCCTGCATGGCGTGGCCATCGCACGGGCCGCGGCGAGCGTCGGTGATCTCCGCAGCCAGCGGCGCATCACGGGCGATGGTGGCCAGTTGCCGTGACAAGCGTGCCATGTCGCCATGTTGACGCAGGCGCTTGGCATGCGCGGCGGCACCCCGCAGGCGCAGGAAGGGCAATTCATCCACCCGCTTCAGCAGGGCATCGAGCGAACCGAAATGCTCCAGCAAGGCGGCGGCGGTCTTGGTGCCGATACCGGGTACGCCAGGAATGTTGTCGGTGGCATCTCCGGCCAGGCCGAGTAAGTCGGCAATCTGGTGCGGATGGACGCCGTAGCGATCCTTGACGCCGCTCGCATCCCAGCGTTGCTGGCGGGCGTAGTCCCATTGAACATCACCGTCAGCGAGTAGCTGCGACAGGTCCTTGTCGGCCGACACGATCGTGGCCTTGAAGCCGTGCCCGCGCTGTCGGGTCATCAGGCTGCCGATGAGGTCGTCGGCTTCGAAGCGGTCATCGACCATGACGCTCAAGCCCAAGGCCCGGGTGAAGTCCTGGCAGAGTGAAAACTGCCGTTTGAGCTCCTCCGGCGCCGGTTCGCGATTGGCCTTGTAGGCCGGATAGAGTTCGTTGCGAAACGAGCTCTCCAGCGACTGATCGAAGGCCACGGCCAGATGGGAGGGTTGAACCTGCTCCAGCAATTCGAGCAGGAATCGGGCAAAGCCGTGAACGGCGTTGACTGGCCAGCCATCGATGTCGGTGAACTGCTCGGGTGGCAGTGAATGCCAGGCGCGGAACACGTAGAGGCTGGCATCCACCAGATGCAGACGCATCGCGCTTCAACCCTGCCAGATCGAAAAATGCGCCGCCGGATCGGGCCGCGCGCGTTCGGGTGCAGCGTGCGTGGGTGTACCGATATGGATGAAACCCACGATGTGCTCGCGCGGATTCAAACCCAGATGGGCCTTGATGCTCGCATCGTAGACAGGCCAGCCGGTCAGCCATTGCGCGCCCAGACCCAGGGCGTGCGCGCCCTGCACGAGGTTGAAGCAGACCGCGCCGGCGCTGAGGATCTGTTCGATTTCGGGTACGCCGGGGCGATCGACGGGTGAGGCAATCACGGTCAAAACCATTGGCGCGCGGGTGAATCGTTCGCGATCCTTGGTTTGGGCCGCCTCGGACTGCATCGGGTTGCGTTCGAGGCCACGCTGCTGCACGAATTCGCCCAAGCGCAGGCGGGCATCATCGGTGATGGCCAGGATCCGCCACGGTGCGAGTGCGCCATGATCGGGGACACGAACCGCCAGCGCGAGCAGACGGTCGAGCTGTTCGGAATCAGGTCCGGGCTCGCCCAAGAGGCGTGAAGGCGTCGAGTGGCGTTGGATGAGTTGATCGAATGGTTGCATTGGGGTGACGGACGGAATGAAGCGGGAGGGCGATCACAGCCAAAGTATCGCTAAGATCGTATAGTCTGCTTGGGGAATCCGAATACAGGCGTGCCATGCGTGCGCCCATCGACTCAGGCGGCATGATGCTGAACGATTTCGTGCAGGAGACCCACTATGACGGCGCCATCCCCCACTGACAAGGTCGTTGACCTCGGAGCCCGCACGGCGGCTGCGCGTGGCGAAGTCAGCCCGCTGTTGGTCAATATCCGCGGGCGCGCACTCAAGCGTCTGGCTGCCCTCGCCGGCGAGGTGATGGAAAAAGCCGACGACACCTTGTTCGATTTCGTCCAGCGCGCTGATGGTTCGGTCAGCAATCAGGACTATTTCGAGGCCATGCGCGAACTGCGCAAGCAGAAACCGATCATCATGCAGCGCTATGGCGAGCACCTTGCAGCGGCCTTCACTGCATTGGAGCGTCGCAATCCGCTGGAGGTGAATCTCGAACGATCGTTGACCGAATCGCGCGAGCTCAGTCTGGTGTCCGAGGATCAACTGGAGGAACAGCTCGGCACGGCGATGGTGGCGAGTGCGTTGTCGCGGCATCTGGGTTCGATCATCGGCCAACTCTGTTACCGCATGGGCATCGTCGCGGGCGTGGATGATCTGGGCGAGAACACCAATCCGCTCGGCCCACCGCATGTGGCCTATGCATTCCGCTATGCCATGCAGGTATGCGAGATCTCGACGCGCATCAAGGTCTTGCTGTTCAAGATTTACGAGCGTGAGATGGCCAACGGATTGGCCGCGCTTTACAACGAGGTCAACCGCGTTCTGGTCGAAGCCGGCATTGCGCCCGAGATCAAGCCGACCTACGCCCGCGCACCGCAGATGGCGCGCGGACCCGTCGCGGTTCGCGATCCGTCCGCGCAGCAGCCTGATGGCGACGCTGCGGGTGGCTATGAAGCCGCTCCCGGAGCGTCCCAGGGTTATGCGCCGCAGACGGGCGCGGGCCAGAACTATGCACCGCAGGGCTATGGCGTAGCGGCGGGCGGCTATGTGCCCATGCCGGAAACCGCCGCCGAACGTTCCATTTTTGCCAGCCTGCACCAGTTGCTCAGCGGCTATCGCAGCGTGCAGGATCGTGTCGGTGGAATGGCACCACCCGCGCATGCACCGGTTGCAGGTCAAGCCGCGCCCGAGGCAATGCCGCACTTGAGCGCGAACGAGGTGCTCTCGGTGCTCAACCTGATGCAGAACGAGATGCCGGCGGACCTGCGTGCCGCAGTGGATGATCCGGAGGCATCGATCACCCAGCACCTCAAGCGCGCGCTGATGAGTGGTGCGGCTCAGCTGGGCGTCGATCCTGGATCGCGCATCGCCACGACCGATGAGGACTCGATTGATCTGGTCGGCATGCTCTTTGATGTCCTGCTCGACGAGCGGGATTTCAATCCGGCATCACGGCAACTCATCAGCCGCCTGATCGTGCCCTTCGTCAAGGTGGCCATGCTGGATCGACGCATGTTCCTGCAGAAAACCCACCCGGCGCGCCGCTTGCTGAACGCCTTGGCCGAAGCGGTCGAAGGCAATGCCGGCACGGCGCCGCAGGAACGCGAATTGATGGTGCGTGCCGAGCACACCATCGATCAATTGGTGGCCGAGTTCAACGAAGACATCGCGATCTTCGAAACCCTCGAACAGGATTTCCGCGAGTTCATCGAGCAGCACCGCAAGCGCGCGGCCCTGGCCGAGAAGCGTGCGACCGAGGCGCAGCGCGGCAAGGAGCGGCTGGATCAGGCGCGCATTGATTCGCTGGTGGCCTTGCGCGAGTTGCTGGATCGCCATCCCGACCTTCCGCCGGGCCTCGAAGCCTTCCTGCGGCGTTATTGGGCCCACCATCTCACCTTGTGCGCCTTGCGCGATGACGGCGATGACAACGGCAGGCGTGCCGATGCGCTGGCTGCCGGTGAGGCCTTGGTGAACCTGCTGCGGGTGGACAATCCTGCCGATCGGGGTGCGCGCTTGGATGCCCTGCGTCCGCGCTTGGACCCGATTTTGCAAAGTGCCGGTTGTGGTCCCGATGCCGCGCAGGAAGTGGTCAACTCCTTGAAACAGGCTCTGGGTTGCCAGCAACGTGACGATGCGCCACTGGCCGAGGCAGTAATCACGCTGGAGCGCAATGCGCCGCAGGCACAGGTCGTGCCCGAACCCGTCGTGTTACCCGAGCCGGAAGAGGAAGAGCAGCCTAGCCTTGAATTCAACGAGGCCGACGCCGAGAAGATTCGCAAGCTGCAAGTGGGCGCGTGGATCCAATACACCGAAGCCGATGGCGCGGTCGTTCCGATCAAGCTGTCATGGGTCAGCCCAATCTCCAACCGCATGTTGTTCGTCAATCGCCGTGGTCTTCGTTACTGCGTGGCTTCGCCGGAAGAACTGGCTGCGATGATGGGCGAGGGCAAGGTCAGCCTGCGCACCAACGACACCGCCTTCGAACATGCGATGACGCAAGTGCTGGGCAAGTTGCGGACGAGTGGCAAGCCCGCGACGCCTTGAAAGAGTCGCCTTGAAGGTGCCCCGCGACGCCCGCCGAGCCGGACGCGTGCGGGGCTATGCCGCATGCCGCCACGCGACACGTTTGTGACGATCGCCCTGACGATTTTTCGTCCGATGCGGTAGCATCGACAAGGCTGGCATCCAGTACTTTCAGTGGAGAGGGATTCATGGCGGTTACCGTAGTCGTGCTGCGCGAGCGCGCAGCCAATGAACGGCGCGTGGCGTTATCGCCGGATGTCGCCAAGCGGCTTGGCAAGCTCGGCGCGAGCGTACTGATTGAAACCGGCGCGGGCACGGGGGCCAACCAGCCTGACAGCGTGTTTCCTGGTGTGGATGTGGCCGCCGACGCGGCATCGGCGCTGGCACGGGCGGACGTCCTCCTCTGCGTTCAGCCACCGACCTTGGAAACGATCGCGGCCTTGCGCGAAGGTGCTGTCGCCATCGGCTTCATGGCCCCGCACGCCGATGTGGCGCGAGTCAAGGCCTTGCGAGACCGCAAGATCACCGCGTTCGCGATGGAGCTTTTGCCACGCACCACCCGTGCGCAAGCGATGGATGTGTTGAGTTCGCAGGCCGGCATGGCCGGTTACAAAGCGGTGTTGATTGCAGCCGAATTGACCGGCAAGTTTTTCCCGATGTTGACCACGGCCGCTGGCACCATCCGGCCTTCCAAAGTCTTGATCGTTGGTGCCGGTGTGGCGGGCCTGCAAGCCATCGCCACGGCCAAGCGACTGGGCGCTCAGGTCGAAGGCTTCGATGTGCGCCCGGAAACGCGCGAGCAGATCGAGTCGCTCGGCGGCAAGTTCCTCGACCTGGGCGTCTCGGCGGCCGGTACGGGTGGCTATGCACGTGAATTGACCGCCGAGGAACGCGCCGAACAGCAGCGCCGACTGGCCGAACACCTCAAAGGTATCGATGCGGTGGTGACCACCGCCGCCGTGCCGGGACGGCCGGCACCGAAGATTCTCACGGCCTCCATGATCGAAGGCATGAAGCCGGGTGCCGTGATCGTCGATCTGGCTGCCGAAACCGGCGGCAACTGCGAATTGACCCGGCCGGGCGAAACCTATGTGCATCAGGGCGTCACCATCGCCGGCCCGCTCAACCTGCCGAGCATGGGCGCGATCCATGCCAGTGAGATGTACGCCAAGAACCTCTACAACTTCCTGGAACTCTCGCTCAAAGACGGCGCGCTAACACTGGACTGGGACGACGAACTCATCACCAAGACCTGCCTGACCCATGCTGGGGAAATTCGCCACGAGGCCACGCGCGCCGCGGTGGACAAGGCCTGAGACCCGGGAAGCCGCAAGCGTGAATGACAGACAGATGGCAGCGTGGGCAAGGGTGCGCGAGCAGGGCAAGATGCGCTACATCGCGATCATGGGCGGCAACTATGGCTTGCTGATGTTTCTGTTCATGACCTTCGTCGTGCATCGCGACAGGCTCAATCCCGTCTTCGTCGCCCTCTCGTTGGTACTGTGGATTGTCGGAGGCGCCGTGTTCGGCGGCGCCATGTGGTTCATCGGCGAATATCGCTATCGCAAAGCCATTGCTCGTGGAGTAACGCAATGATCGACGGTTTTCTCGCGCTGTATATCTTCATGTTGGCCGCCTTCACCGGCAAGGAAATCATCGGCCGGGTGCCGGTGATTCTGCACACGCCCTTGATGAGTGGCTCCAACTTCGTGCATGGCATCGTGCTGGTGGGCGCGATGATCGCGCTGGCCGAGGCGACGACGCCACTGGGCATCGCGATTGGCTTCATCGGCGTGATTCTCGGTGCCGGCAATGCCGCCGGCGGCTATGTCGTCACCGAACGCATGCTCGACATGTTCAAGTCCAGCAAGAAGAAGGACTGAGGCCATGGATATGCACACCATTCTGGTCACGGTCGCCAAGGCCAGCTATTTGTTGGCGGCACTGCTCTTCATCCTCGGCATCAAGCGCATGTCCTCGCCGGTCACGGCGCGTGCCGGCATCAAATGGGCGGGCGTGGGCATGGTGATCGCCACCTTGGCGACCTTCGCCATCACCGGCATGCACAACATCGGCTGGATCATCGGGGGCATCGCCATCGGCGTGTTGCCGACCTGGCTGTGGGGCAAGAAGGTCGCCATGACCGACATGCCGCAGATGGTCGCCTTGTTCAATGGCATGGGCGGTGGTTCGGCGGCGGCGATCGGTGCGATCGAACTGCTCAAGTTCTCGGGTGCGCCCGAAGCCTCCCATCCCATGGCGACCCTGGTGCTGGCCGTGGTCGGCGCCCTGATCGGCTCGATTTCGATGACCGGCTCGATCATCGCCTGGGCCAAGCTCGACGGGCGCATGGACAAGGTCTTCCGCTTCAGCGGTCAACAGGCCGTCAACTTCTTGTTCTTCGCTGCGGCCGTCATCACCGGCCTGGCCCTGGTGTTCTGGAAGCTCGACCCGACACTCATCGTCGTGTTCTTCATCTTGGCGCTGACATTCGGCGTGTTGATGACCCTGCCGATCGGCGGTGCCGACATGCCGGTCGTGATCTCGCTCTACAACGCCTTCACCGGACTTGCGGTCGCGTTCGAAGGCTATGCGATGGGCATCGAGGCGCTGATCGTTGCCGGCATGGTGGTCGGCGCGGCCGGCACCTTCCTCACCCAGCTCATGGCCAAGGCCATGAACCGACCCATCAGCAATGTATTGTTCTCGAACTTCGGCGGTGGTGGCAGCGGCTCGGAAATTGCCGGCGCGCAAAAGCCGATCGACGGCGCCGACGCGGCATCGCTTCTCTACATGGCCGAGAAGGTCATCATCGTGCCCGGTTACGGCATGGCGGTGGCGCAGGCCCAGCACAAGATCTGGGAGTTGAGCCAAGCCCTCATCAAGGCCGGCAAGGACGTGAAGTTCGCCATCCATCCGGTGGCGGGCCGCATGCCGGGACACATGAACGTGCTCTTGGCCGAGGCCGGCGTGCCCTATGACCTCATCGCCGACATGGACGAGATCAACCCCGAGTTCAAGACCTGCGATGTCGCCATCGTGATCGGTGCCAACGATGTGGTGAACCCGGCCGCCAAAACCGACAAGGCCTCACCAATCTTCGGCATGCCGATTCTGGATGTGGTGGATGCGCGCCAGACCATCGTCATCAAGCGTGGCAAGGGCACCGGCTTCGCTGGAATTGAAAACGCCCTGTTCTACGCCGACAATACCCGCATGTTGTATGCCGATGGCAAGGAAGCAGCCAACCAGCTGATCGCCGAGCTCAAGGCCATCGAAGGCGGCGGCGGGCATTGACCTTCCTGACGAGCCCCATTCCTCAGCCGTTGTATAGCCCCTCGCCCTCAGGGAGAGGGTTGGGGTGAGGGAATCGTTGCCGGCAAATCAAGATAAAGGCCCCTCATCCACCCTTCGGGCACCTTCTCCCGGCGGGAGAAGGGATAGAGCAACAGCGTTGACTGAGTGATGAGGCGAGTCAGGTTGACCTTACAAAGCGAGAACCGAACTGATGTCCGCTGGTGCTGATTCCGTAAAAGCCATCCTGTTTGCGCTGGGCGCGAACTTTGCCATCTTCGTCGCCAAGTTGTTTGCCGCAATCGTCACCGGCTCGGGTGCCATGCTGGCCGAAGCCGTGCACTCGCTGGCCGACTGCGGCAATCAAGGCCTGTTGTTGCTGGGCATCCGCCAATCCAAGCGCCCGCCTTCGGACGAGCATCCGTTGGGCTGGGGCATGGCGCTGTATTTCTGGTCGTTCCTGGTGGCGATTCTGTTGTTCAGCGTGGGCGGCATGTTTTCGCTGTATGAAGGTTGGCACAAGCTGTCGCATCCAGAAGCCTTGAACATGCCTTGGCTGGCAGTCGGCGTGCTGAGTTTCGGCATCGTGGCCGAGTGCGTGTCCTTCGCCGCCTGTTTGCGCGAAGTCAACAAGCTTCGCCACGGACGCAGCTATTGGACCTGGTTCCGACAAACGCGCAACAGCGATTTGCTGGTGATCTTCGGTGAAGACCTCGCGGCCCTGCTTGGCTTGGTCTTGGCCTTGATCGCGGTGCTGGCGACGATGATCACGGGCAATCCGATGTTTGATGCTCTCGGCACCCTGTCCATTGGTGTGCTCTTGATCCTGATCGCGATCCTGATCGCCATCGAGGTCAAGGCCCTGATGATCGGCCAAGGCATCGATCCGACCGAACGTGAGCGCTTGGTCGCGTTTCTGAAGCAGCAGCCGGAAGTGACCGACGTGCTGAACGTCCTGACCCTTCAGATGGGTGCGGGGGCCTTGGTTTCGGTCAAGGCGCGCATGGCGCGCCAAAACGATGATCTGTCCTTGATTGCCGCGATCAACGCGGTGGAAGCGCGCATGCGAGCGGCGTTTCCGGTCATTCGCTGGTCGTTCTTCGAACCCGACACCGCCGATTGACCCAGGTTTTGGTGGCTGTGCCGCCCGACGCGGCACACCAACTACCACGCCGATACGAGGCAACATCAACGCTCGCCAGCCATGGCGCGCCGTTTATACTTGCCGGTGATTCCCCGCGTTCGCATCCTCCCAAATTCCTGGAAGCCTCGTCCCGATGAGTACCATCCGCACCATCCACGCCCGCGAAATCCTGGATTCACGCGGCAACCCCACCCTTGAAGCCGATGTGACCCTCGACGATGGCAGCTTCGGCCGCGCCGCCGTGCCCTCGGGTGCGTCAACCGGCACCCGCGAGGCGGTGGAACTGCGCGATGGCGACAAGACGCGCTACCTCGGCAAGGGTGTGCGCAAGGCCGTCGCCAACGTCAATCAGGTGATTGCTTCGGCCTTGGCTGGGTACGATGCCGCCGATCAGGAAGGTCTTGATGCGCGTCTGATCGAATTGGATGGCACCGAGAACAAGAGCGCCTTGGGCGCCAATGCCTTGTTGGCGGTGTCGCTGGCCAATGCCCACGCGGTGGCGGCTTCACGCCGCATGCCACTTTGGCAGCACCTGGCCAATGGCCGCGAGGTGTCCTTGCCGGTACCCATGATGAACATCATCAATGGAGGCGCGCACGCCGACAACAATGTGGATGTGCAGGAGTTCATGATCCTGCCCGTCGGTTTTGACCGATTCTCCGAAGCCCTGCGTGCCGGCACCGAGATATTTCACGAGCTCAAGTCCGTGCTCAAGGGGCGCGGTTTGTCGACTGCCGTGGGCGATGAAGGCGGTTTCGCGCCGGACCTCGGCTCCAATGCCGAGGCCATCGAAGTCATCCTGGAAGCGGTATCCAAGGCCGGTTTCCGTGCCGGCGATGACGTGCTGCTGGGCGTGGATGTGGCCAGTTCCGAGTTTTACGACAATGGCCGGTATGCGCTCACCAGCGAAAACAAGCGGCTGACATCGGCGCAGTTCGTGGATTATCTCGCCGATTGGGCGCGCCAGTACCCGATCATCACCATCGAAGACGGCATGGCCGAGAACGATTGGGATGGCTGGAAACTGCTGACGGAACGACTGGGTTCCACGGTGCAGTTGGTGGGTGATGACCTGTTCGTCACCAACCCGAAGATCTTCCGCGAAGGCATCGACAAGAGCATCGGCAACGCGATCTTGATCAAGGTCAACCAGATCGGCACCTTGAGCGAAACCCTCAAGGCCATCGCCATGGCCCATGCCCATCGTTATGCCGCCATCGTGTCACACCGTTCCGGTGAAACCGAAGACACCACCATCGCCGATATCGCAGTGGCCACCACGGCCACCCAGATCAAGACCGGCTCCTTGTGCCGATCCGATCGCGTGGCCAAGTACAACCAGCTGTTGCGCATTGAGGAAGCCTTGGGCGCATCGGCGCGTTACGTCGGCCGCAAGGCCTTTGTGAGCTTGCCTGCCTCTTGAGTGTTCGTTCATGGCGCGTCTGATCGCCGTCGTGTTGGCCGTGTTCATCGTGCTGCTCCAGTTCAAGTACTGGATGGGCGACGGTGGCGTGCGCGAGGTCGATGCCTTGCGCGAACGGGTGGCTGCGCAGAATCGCGAGAATGCGCAGTTGCTGCAACGCAACGACGAGCTGGCAGCGGAAGTGGAAGAACTTCGCGCCGGCCAGGCCGCACTGGAAGAGCGCGTTCGCACCGAACTGGGCATGATCAAGCCGGGCGAAACGTTCTATCGCGTGGTGGAACTGCCACCTGGAGCCAAGCCCGCGCATCCGACCGTGGTGGAGTCCAAGCCGTGAGCTGGGCCATCGTGGTGGCGGCCGGCACCGGTGTTCGTGCCGGAGGCGTCCTGCCCAAGCAATACCAGCCGCTCTTGGGCAAGACGGTGATCGAACACAGCGTGCGCGCCTTGGCAAGTCATCCGGGCATCGATGGGCTGGTGGTGGTGCTCGCAGCCGGTGACACGCATTGGCCGGGCTGGGTTGAACGCGAAGGCAAACCCCTACGCACCGCCGTGGGCGGCGCCGAGCGTGGCGACTCAGTGCTGTCCGGGCTGATGGCTCTGCCGACCGCGTTGGGCGATGACCTCGACGTTCTGGTCCACGATGCAGCACGACCGCTTCTGAGCCATGCCGAACTCGATGCCTTGCTGGCAGCCGATGCCGCGCAAGGCGCACTGTTGGCGACGCCATTGGTGGATACACTGAAACGCGCCGATGCCGATCAGCGTGTGGCGACGACCGTGGCACGCGAGGGCCTATGGCGTGCGCTCACGCCACAGCGCGGTGCGCGTGCGTTGTTGATCCGCGCATTGCGAGCGGTCGCCGAAGCGGGCGTGCGCGCCACCGACGAAGCCATGGCATTGGAATTCATCGGATTGAGGCCAAAACTGGTGCCAGGATCGAGCGACAACATCAAGATCACCACCCCCGCCGACTTTGCCCTGGCCGAGTTCCTGCTTCAGCGACGCGCTGCCGGTGCCACGTCATGATCGCGGGAATTCGCATCGGCATGGGTTACGACGTGCATGCCTTTGGTCCTGGCGATCATGTCGTCATCGGCGGCGTGCGCATGGCCCACAGTCACGGGTTGGTGGCGCATTCGGATGGTGACGTGTTGATCCATGCCTTGTGCGATGCCCTGCTGGGCGCGCTGGCGCTGGGCGACATCGGTCGACACTTCCCACCGGGCGATGCCCGCTGGGCCAGCGTGGACAGTCGTCAACTGCTGCGCGCCGTGGTGGCCATGTTGCACGAACGCGGCTGGCAGGTCGGCAATGTCGATGCGGTAGTCATCTGCGAGCGGCCGCGCCTGTTGCCGCATATTGACGACATGTGCAGCACGCTGGCTGCCGACATGAGCGTCGGGAACGACGCGGTGAGTGTCAAGGCCACCACGTCGGAGAAACTCGGCTTCACGGGCCGCGGCGAAGGTATCGCGGCGCAGGCCGTGGCCTTGTTGCAACGCAGGCAGGATCGTCATGACGATTGATGCGCGCGAGATGGCGTGGGACTCGGCTTTCGGACCGGCGGTACTGAGCGCCCGCATCCGAAGTGCACCGGAAGATTTCATCGTCGAGGAAGTGCTGGGATTCGAACCGTCCGGCCAAGGCGAGCACGCATTCTTGCAGGTCGAAAAACGCGGTGCCAACACCGTCTGGGTGGCTCAGCAACTGGCGCGCTGGGCCGGTGTGGCCGAGCACGCGGTCGGTTACGCCGGGCTCAAGGATCGCCACGCGCTCACGCGCCAGGCCTTCACCGTGCACCTTCCGGGACGCGAATCGCCGACACTGGAAACGATGAACATCGAAGGCGTGAAGGTGCTGGATGTGCAGCGGCACCAACGCAAGTTGCCGCGTGGCGCCCTGCGCGGCAATCGCTTCACCTTGACGCTGCGCGAGGTGGTCGGCGAACCCGATGCCATCGAATCCAGGCTGCAACAGATCGCCGATCGTGGCGTGCCCAATGCGTTTGGCAGCCAGCGTTTCGGACATGCGCAGGGCAACGTGGCGGCCGCACGCGCGATGTTTGCCGGCGGCCGCGTCGGGCGCGAGAAGCGTTCGATCCTGCTCTCGGCCGCGCGCTCCGAACTGTTCAACCGCGTTCTGTGCGAGCGCATCCGTGCCGGCACCTGGGACTTGGCCGTACCGGGTGATGTCCTCATGCTCGATGGCAGCCACAGCATCTTCGGTCCAGTTCCGGTCGATGAGGACCTTCAGCAACGCGTGGCACGGCATGATGTTCACCCGACCGGCGCGCTTTGGGGGACCGGCGAACTGCGCAGTGGCGATGGCGTGCACGCCTTGGAAAACGCGATCGCTGCCGCCGATGCAACCCTGAGCGAGGGCCTGGCACGCGCCGGCCTCAAACAAGAGCGCCGTGCACTGCGTTTGTCCGTGCGCGAGCTTGCGTGGCGTGAGACCGCCGATATGCTGGTGTTGTCATTCTTCTTGCCTTCCGGCAGTTATGCCACGGCGGTGCTGGACGCACTCGGATCGATGCATCAAGGCTGATGCATCAAGGTTTGCCCCGCGCCCTGTCACATGCGAGCATCGACCTACGGCAAGCTCAACCTGAGCGAGAAAAGCGGCTGGATTAGATGGCGGGATTACACGGCAGAATTAGCCAACTGCTTGATCAAGCGTAGGATTTTTTTGGAGTTTTAGAGGTAAAGCAGGATTTAGGCCGCCGGATTACACGGCGATTTGCAACCGAATTGGCGTTAGGCATGCAACAAAGTTCAGGGGGGCTTTATGCAACATCCAAACACTATTAATCAGATCATTGATGAAAAGAAGGAACTCATCCAGCTAGTCTTGGTTGCAGTCGTTTTAGCTGTATCTATCGGGATTCTTACGAACCTCATCGCAAGCAAGCTGGCCTTCTGGACAGTTTGGATATTTGCGTTCTCCTCAATCGCTTGTCTCGGAGCGTTAATAAATAGACTTGTCAAAAAACTCTCGTTTCATGATGAAGTTCAAGCAATTGTCTTCTTTCGGCCAAAAAGGAACTCCCTTGTTTCAGTCAAAGGCTATGACTTCGCCCAAGATATGGCTCGTACGATCAGAGCAGTAGAGGCAGAGAACAAGTCTATTTTTTCGAGCTGGGCAAATGACCCGCTCTCAAAACCTCGCGAACCGTCATCGCCTCCTGAAGGAGAGCGCGATAAGCAGTACATCGCCATCTCGCGAATGAATGTTGAAGACTCGGAAATGCCACCAAAACCACGCTCCGTTGAGCTCCTCGAGGAAACAGCGCAGTTTTGTCTCTTGGAGACTCTATCCACCCACCTCAGTGATTACTTTGATCATACGGACAGTGGCGCGATTGAAGAGCTGCAGAGAAAAGATATCCCAGAGCTATTACACGCAAACCGTGTTCTAAATCTACTGACAACGCCCATTGAACAGCGGGACA
Source organism: Chiayiivirga sp. (assembly GCA_035703435.1). Classification (GTDB taxonomy): domain Bacteria; phylum Pseudomonadota; class Gammaproteobacteria; order Xanthomonadales; family Xanthomonadaceae; genus Denitratimonas. The sequence goes on from DASSYF010000019.1 coordinate 46,126, forward strand.
TCTTCATTGAGGCCTTCCCCGATCCAGATGAACGACCAGGCGGTGAAATACACAGCCTTTGGTCCTCTGATGGCGCTATATACAACCGCTTTGATCTAGTTCTACCAAAGAACAGCAAGGTGACAATTCCAGAAGCAAAGACTGTACGCCTTGAGACAACAAGATTAATCGTCGAGATAAAGGTCGGCTACCCCGGAACATCTGCGAATACTCCATCCCTCTTTGAAGATGCCTACCTCAAGATTCCAGCTCATGAGATCGAAACTAGATATCTGGTCGTTGAGCTGAAGGGTCGCATTAAACCTTTGGCACTTCTCTCATCAAAGGGCTGGGCGGACTACCAATGGATCGACTCTTTCAGGGAGCGCGTACGCTCCGAGTGGGACTTTGAAGAATTTCTTCGTCAGATCAATTGGACCAGCATTGAGGCCCTGCTCTTTTGCCAACGTAAGCCTAGGCAAGAGCATGCCTAACAATTCATGTATGGACTCCCCTGTCAACCCTGACAGCGGGATTTTGTGAAGCGGCCGTTTCACGGGGTTTGATTCTCGGTTTTTCATCCTGCTGCTGCTTTGGCTTCAACCCCGGCAAGGCGGGTGCGGTTGCATTCGTGTATTCGGCTTTGCGGTGGGCTTTTGCCCGAGCCATCATGGAATCCGCGACAAGAGGCCAGACGTTCAAACGATCACGAAGATCAGCATTGTTATCGGCTTGGTCTTGTCGGGGACCGACACGCTTGCATGAAGTTGAAGCTTGCAACATCAGAAGGTTTGTGGCGGTGAAGCGGTGCGACGTAACGTGGTATTGCGGTTGGGTGGACGGGCATCAGGCGGCGTTTGCTTCGCGCCGACTGACGTGCTCGGGATCAAAACGTGTGCCGTGATGTTCGGCCGCCCACAGCCGGCGCGCGGTCTTGTTGGCC
>DASSYF010000041.1:0-16078 GCA_035703435.1 Chiayiivirga sp.
CCGAATACACGAATGCAACCGCTCCCGTCTTGCCGGGGTTGAAGCAAACGCGTCATCAGGATGAAAAAGACGGAATCAAATGCCGTGAAGCTGCCGCTTCACAAATTCATGCCGTCAAGGGTTGACAGGGGAGTCCATACATGAATTGTTAGAGCCCTCTCGCTGGCGAATGAACTCTACTATCGCTCGGTTGTACTGAACGCTGTAATCTCTTGCCTGCTTGTCCAGCTCACCGAACTCCTTGCTCTCGATGACGTCAGACGTGCCATCAAGACAACGTAATCCATACGTCTCCGCGAAAGATGCCAATTCAAGGCCTTCGCGCCCAGGTGGATGACAGGAGTAATCAGTTACTCCGATCAAGCGCAGGTCGCCGTGTGCCGCGTTGTGCCTAGCGTCATCATCTGGATTGTCGAGATTAAGCCCTGCGAGGGTCGTTTTGAGGATTGCGGTATTCGAGACTTTCTGGGCATCGGAGCCAAAAGAAGTGCCGGAGAGAAGCTGCAACGAAGACAACAGAATGGCGATGATCTTCATGAGGGCTCTAACGCCCAAGGTAAGCGGCGCCGGAAGGAGCGAAGCGAGTGCAGGGCACCAACAAGGCCCGTAAAAATGGCGAAGCCATGGGCCTTGTTGGCGTCCGCTTGACCGCCCAGTTAGCCATCAGTGGCCTCAATCGCCATTTTGCGGATGACAAGATTTTCCAGTTTTGCGACCACTGGCGAACTGTTGTCTATATTGTTGCGAACATGCAGCCCTTCGTTATAGATGATGCCGAGCAAAAAGGCGGTCTCCGGAACCTTTACTCCAATCGATCTAGCATAGTCCAGTTTGCTGCGAGTCTTGTTGGTGTTTATGAATTCAACTTGGCATGCTGGCTCATTTATTTTTTTGTATGCAATCTCTTCCAGCTTGACCCGCACAAAGCAGCAAATTGCGAACGGATCATAATTCGGGTCATTCTGCTTGTACTTTTCCCATTCGCTCTGTATGTATGCACGAAAATTCTTTGAGCATCCTAGGGACTGCTTTAACCCCAAAGCCAGGAACTCGGCCTGTATGTCTACGTCATCAGGGTGGTAGTGAATGAAGTAACGCTCCACTGCAGCCTTGATGGTTGCGTCCTCACGCTTGAGAATTATTTTTTTGAAATGCTCATTTATTGACTGCGCTCGCTTGTCAATAAAATATACTTTTTGGTCATTGAAGGTGTAGTTCTTGAAATATACTGGATTTAGGTGGGTAAATATCAGTGGGTATATTCTGGCGCCATTTGCCTTGACTGACTCTATGAGGCTGGATATATAATATTGCACCGCCGTGAGGTTGGCGTCATCTAAATAGTCGAATACCTCATCAATCACAAGGATCGCATCTCGCTTACCAACGCGTCCACTTATGCGCTGTGTCATTGCGGCAAATGTCAACGAGTCTCTCTGCCCATTAGATATATGCGTGGCATTAGGAAAGTCGACGACAAGTTGACCCTTGTGTTCCTTGGGTTTTATGTCTTTCCAAGTTGTATCGAAGGAGGATATGACTTGCTTGTACGTTTCCTTGTCGGAATTGTATTGCGCATATGCGCATGCCTCTTTGAATGCGGCTGGATCCGAAGAATATAGGTCGCATACTTGATATGCGCAAAGCACTGCATCAACCGGGGAGGCTACTTCCCTGGTGTGATCTAGAAAGATGTTGGCAGCTCTCTCTATACACTCGATGCTCCTTAGTTCCGCAAGACAATTCGCCTCAATCCATTGCTTAATCGTTGCGACGTCGCCGTTTTGTTTGTTTATCGAATTTGCGATCTGGTTGATTTTTTCTTTTGTTCTGACGCCGGAGATTTTGGTGAGAAGTGTTCTTTCCTCAAATAGTGCCGCCAGAGCAGCCGAATTGTTGAATACAAATTCAATGTTTGGCAGGCACTTCCCATTTATTCCAAAGGATCTTCTTGCTTCGGCTACGCTGTAATTGAAGTGAGATTTTTTTGGAATCTTGTCAACCAAAATAACTTCGCCAATCTTCAATGAGGCGGAGGCTGTGGTGAAGCCACCCATGTTTCGTTTTGTGGCTTTTGCCTCTAGTCTGCTATTTATTACGAATACATCAATTTTTCCGGTGAGGTCATTTTTCCCGTCGTCCGCCTCAAGTGTCATTAGATTGCCTGCGGCATCCTTTATTTCAACGGTTAACTTTGGGCGATTATGTGCGCTGCCATTGTGAAGGTGGTCCTCATCGAGCTTCAACTTTGATGGAATTAGGCTGCTAAATGCGGCTGTAATAGAGCTTTTTCCGAAGCCATTGGGTGCGACTAATAATGATGGCTTATTCGCAATGATGTTGGCTGTGATGTCGTGGCATTTGGCGCCCTTGACGTTTTCTACTTTTATGCGACAGATTGTCATTTTCTGCGTGGCAAATGTTAGTTAACTGCGTCGGGAGCACGATGCTCTGTATGGCTAACGCCAATTCGGTTGCAAATCGCCGTGTAATCCGGCGGCCTAAAGCCTGTTTTCCCCTCGAACCCCAGAAAAATCCTACGCTCGATCAAGCGGTTGGCTGATTCTGCCGTGTAATCCTGCCATCTAATCTTGCAGTCTTTCCGATACATGGGAGCAGGCGATGGATCGATGGTCACACGGGGTCCGGCGCGATGCAAGCTCGCCGGAATCGCGGGCGGCTGTGTCGGATGTGCGAGCGCCGAAACTGCTGGATCAGGTGCGGGAACGGATTCGTCGCCTTGGGTATTCGCGGCGAACGGAGGCCGCCTATGTGGGCTGGATTCGGCGCTTCATTCTTGCCAATGGTGTGCGGCATCCACGTGAACTGGGCGCCAAGGAGGTCGAGCGATTCCTGACCGCGCTTGCGAGCACGGAACATGTGGCCGCATCGACGCAGAACCAGGCCTTGGCGGCCTTGCTGTTCTTGTACCGTCAGGTGCTCGGGATCGAGTTGCCATGGATGGAAAACATCCAGCGTGCGAAGAAGCCGGTGCGTTTGCCCGTGGTGTTGAGTCGTGACGAGGTGGCCGCCTTGCTCAAACACATGGGCGGGGTGACTTGGCTGGCGGCAGCGCTGCTGTATGGCTCGGGTCTGCGCCTAATGGAGTGCCTGCGCCTGCGGGTGAAGGATGTGGATCTGGTGCGACATGAGATTACGGTGCGGCAGGGCAAGGGCGGCAAGGATCGCTGCACGATGTTGCCCACGATGCTGGCCGATCGGCTGCAAGAGCAGTTGGCCGAGGCACGACGTATCCACGAGCGCGATCTTGCCGCCGCATTCGGTGAGATCAGCTTGCCGGACGCGTTGGCGCGCAAATATCCGAGCGCGGGGCGGGAATGGGCGTGGCAGTACGTGTTTCCGGCCAGCAAGCGCAGCTCGATCCACGTTCAGGTGTGATGCGGCGCCATCATCTGGATGAGTCGGTGGTGCAACGGGCGGTGAAGCGGGCGGTGCAGCAAGCCGGCATCCACAAGCCGGCCAGTTGCCATACGTTGCGGCACTCGTTCGCCACACATTTGTTGGAGGCAGGGCAGGACATTCGCACGATCCAGGAATTGCTCGGGCACAAGGACGTGGCGACCACGCAGATTTATACCCACGTGCTCAATCGCGGTGGCCAAGGGGTGGTGAGTCCCTTGGATCGCGCTTGAGTGTGTTGCGCGCGTTCAGACCTCGCGCAGCGCCTCGACGATGGGCAGGCGTGCAGCGCGCAAGGCAGGGAACAGGCCGCCAACCAAGCCGATGCCCAAGGCCCATTTGAGCCCGGTCCACAAGAGATCTGCGCTGACCTGGAACTGGAAAACCACCTGGCTGAAGTTGTTGCCGAGGGTTGACGCGCTGTTGCCATTGAAGGCAAGCCACGCCACTACGCCACCCAGCACGCCGCCGATCAGGGCGAGGATCAAGGTTTCGAGCATGACGGCGGTCACAACCGGCAAACCACGGAAGCCGATGGCACGCAAGGTGGCGATTTCCCGCGCACGGGTGGCCACGGCGGCGTACATGGTGTTGAGTGCGCCAAAGGCTGCACCGATGGCCATGATGGCGCCGATGACCGTGCCCAAGACGTCGAGCAGGGTTTTGAGTTGGCCGGACTGCTGGGCGAAGTAGTCACGCGTGGTCAGCACATCGAGCTTGAGGCGTTGATCGGCCGCCACTGCGGTCTTGAAGGTTTCGAATCCGGCCTTGCCGGTGCGTACCAGCACCGACTGCCAAGCGGGGCGTCGATAGGTGGTGGCCACGGTTTCAGCGTCGCCCCACAATTCCGATTCGTAGGCATCGCCCGTGGCGAAGCTGCCGACCACGCTCCATTGCTGATTGCCGAGCATCAGGGTGTTGCCGACTTCCAGCCCGCGAAACTGGGCCTGTGCGCCACGGCCCACGATCAGTTCGCGCATGCCGGTGCCGGGTGCGCGACCTTCGAGGATGCGGACATTGCCGCGCACCAGAAACGCTTCGGGGCCAGTGCCTCGGAATTGGACGTTGGCATCGTTGCCATCGGCACGCGAGGGCAAGCTGACCACCTGCGAAACCTCTGCCGAAATCAGCGGCCGGCCGTTGTCATTGCGCTCGATGCCGGGGAGGGCCGCGAGCATCGGCACCAAGCTGCGTTCGATGACCGAGTTGCTTTCCACCTTGGAGCCGGTGCGCAGCACGATGGCGGTGTCTTCGTTGCCGGCGGCATCGAGGGTGGCTTCGAATCCTTCACCCATGGCCAGCATGGCGACCAGTACCGCGACCACGCCGGCGATGCCGATCACGATCACCGACGAAGCACCCCAGCGTTGCGGCAAGCTGGCGATGCCGATGCGGGTCGCTTCCAGCGCCAGGCGGCCGGTGCGTGTGGCCAGCAGCCATGCCGCCAACACCGCCACGACGATCAAGGCGCCCTGCCAGGGCAAGACGATCCAAGCGCCAATGGCCAGCAGCAGCACGGCGAGGGTCAGCAGGCTCTTCATCAAACTCAACAATCGTTTCATGGTTGTGTCCTCACCGCCCCGCCAGGGCATCGACAATTTTCAGGCGTCGTGCTCGCAGGGCTGGCAGCACGCCTACCCCAACGCCAATCAGCAGCATCAGTGCCGCGCCCAAGATCCACGTGGCGACCGGCACGCTCTGGAAGGGCATCATGCCGCCGCTGGCGGTCGCCATGCCGGGCAGGATCAAGGCCGCCAGGCTCATGCCAATCAGCCCACCCAGCGTCACCAGGAAGATCGATTCGACCAGCACCAAGCCCCACACCGTGCCATCGCTGAAGCCGAGAGTTTTCATCGTGGCCAACTCCGGCACGCGCTCGCGCACCGCTTGCGCCATGGTGTTGCCGGTCAACAGGATCAAGGTGAAGAACACCGCGCCCATGATCGAGGTGACGATCATGCCGATGTCGGCGAACTGTTTGGCGAAGGATTGCTGGAACGCGGACTCGGTCTGGGTCTTGGTTTCATGGTCGGAATTGGCGGACAGGGCGTCGATGGCCTGTGCCACGGCCGAGGCACGCGAGGCGTCGTCGATCACGACGGTGAACCAGCTCACTTCGTTCTTGATGTAATCGTTGGACTCATCGAAGTATTTCCAGTTAAACACCAATTGCTGCTCGGACTGGACGTCGTTGGGGTCCTTGGCGTGGAAGATCGTGGTCAACTGCAAGGGCCAATCGTTGCTGCCGTTCTGGGGAAAGATCGTGGCCTGCAAGGGAATGGTGTCGCCGATCTTCCAGCCGAACTTGTTGGCCAGGGCCGCACCAACGGCGGCACCGGTGCGGGTGTTCTTGAAGGCTTCCACTTGTTCGGGCGGCACCAGCAATTCGGTGTAGACGTCGAAGTAGTTGGGGGCGACGGAAAAGTTCGGGAAGAAGTTGCGCATGTCCTGATAGATGCCACCAAACCACATGGCATAGGTCACCTTTTCCACACCATCAACGCCTTCGATCTGCTGCGCCAGGCGCACCGGCAAGTCCTGCGTGATCGACAGCCGCGAGGACACCATGAGGCGGTTGGCGCCTTCCACCGTGCCACCGGAATTGAAGGCCACGCGCACCGAATCGAGCAGGCCAAACAGCATGAACGCGACCACGACCGAGGCCAAGGTCAGCACGGTGCGGGTGCGACTGCGCAGGAGCTGCGCCAAGATCAAATGGAGGTACTTCATTGCCTGCTCTCCTCAGCCATGGTGCGCGGGTGCATCCACCAGCGCGCCCTTGTCCAGATGCAGGACGTGCTTGGCGTATTCGGCAGCCTTCGGGTCATGGGTGACCATGATGAGGGTCTTGCCGTGTTCGCGATTGAGCAGTTGCAGCAAGCCCAGGACTTCTTCGGCGGAATGTCGGTCCAAATCGCCGGTGGGCTCGTCGCAGATCAGAAACGTGGGATCGGACACAATGGCACGGGCAATCGCCACGCGCTGTTGCTGACCGCCGGACAACTCGCTCGGACGGTGGCTGCGTCGATCGGCCAGGCCGACCAGGGTCAGCGCGATCTGGGCGCGGCGCGCGCGTTCCTTCGCACCGAGGTTCGTCAGCAACAGCGGCAGCTCGACGTTGCGCTGGGCGCTGAGTGTGGGCATCAAGTTGTAGAACTGGAACACGAAGCCGACGTGGCGACTGCGCCAGTTGGCGAGCTGACCGGCTTTCATGGTGTCGATGCGCTCGCCTTCGATTTCGATCTGGCCGCTGGACGGCGTGTCGATGCCACCGATGAGGTTGAGCAAGGTGGTTTTGCCGGAGCCCGATGGCCCCATCAAGGCGAGAAAGTCGCCCTTTTCGATGTCCAGATCGATGCCATCGAGCACGGTGAGTTGCTCCGGCCCACGGCGATAGGTCTTGCCCAAGTCTCGTACGCTGATCAAGGTGGACATGCTGATTTCCTCGGGTTCGCTATGGGCCAGGAGCGGCCCGATGGCCCGCACCGATCGAGACCGGCGCGGTCGTTCACTTCATGGTGAGGCGGTGATTTTCACCGCATCGCCGTCCTTCAGTTCGGGGGGTGGATCCAGCACAACGACGTCACCCGCCGTGACACCCGACAGCACCTGTCGTCCGTGTGCCAGTACCGCACCGAGCGTCACCGCACGACGACTCACGCGCTCGCCCTTGACGACGAACACGGCCACTTGCTTGTCTGCGGAAACGATCGCGGCCTGCGGCACCTGAACGCCTTGCGGGGCTTGGCTTTGCGGTTCGCCGGGAGCATCAAGAAAACTCACTCGAACGCCCATGTCGGGCACGATGCGCGCGTCCTTCTGCTTGAATCCCACACGCACTTTCACCGTGGCCTTGCCTCGATCGGCCGCCGGGATGATGGCAATGACTTCGGCCGGAATGTGCCAGTCGGGATAGGCGTTGAGCACGACTTCGGCTTCCATGCCGGGTTGCACGCGGCCGATGAAGGATTCACCCACATCCACCTCCACTTCCAGCGAATCCATGTCGACGATGGTGCCGATGCCGGTGCGGGTGAAACCACCGGTGGCCATGGGCGACACGATTTCGCCGGGCTGCGCCGCCTTGGCGATCACCACGCCGGCGAACGGTGCGCGCACGATGGTGTTGTCCAAACCATTGTCGGCGATTTCCACCTGCACCTGCGCGACGTGCGCGTTGCGCTGGGCGGTCACGTACTGGGCGCGCAGGCTGTCGCGTTGCGCTTTGGCCGCATCGTATTGCGAGGCGGATACCAGCTTGCGCCCGACCAATTCGGACAAGCGCGTGGCCTCGGTTTCGGCCTGTTCGACCTGCACCTGGATGGATGCCATGGCGCTGCGTGCAGCCGACGCTTGCGCGTTGGCGAAATCGAGCTGGGCTTGGGCATCGACGGGATCCAATCGCGCCATGACTTGGCCGACTTCGACCTTCATGCCTTCCTGGATCAAGATGTCCTGCACCCGTCCGGTGACCTTGGACGAAACCGTGGCCATGCGCCGGGCAACGACGTAACCGCTGGCATCCAGCACCGAACCGTTGGCCGTGTCTGTGCCCATGGACAGCGCTTTGGCCGTTCGTACTTCCAGCGGCTTTTCACGGTTGCCGAGATACCACGCCGCGCCGGCCGCGAGCAGCAACAACACCGGCACCAATGCCCACCACGAATTGAAGCGTGCGGGCGGCGGCGCAGCGCGCCGTTCCAGGCGCAACTCGTTCAACAACTCAGCGGAAGGGTTTGTGGTCATGGGCATCAAGACGAGCACGGGGCTTGGGTGTGACCGGCATCCAATGAGCCCCGATCACGCCCTGCATGCTGCGCCTGATTGCATCGAGCCCACAGTGTCGATTGTCACCCGATGTTCACGACAGCTGTCGGGCTCAGTCGAGTCCATAACCAAATTGCTGCCGGAACTGGTCAGCAAAGCCCGCGAAGTTGAAGCGCTGGTTCTGCGGGCCCAGATGCTCGACCTTGATCGCACCCATCAAGGACGCGATGCGGCCGGTGGTGGCCAGATCCATGCCGCGCATCAGACCGTAAATCAGGCCCGCACGATAGGCATCGCCACAGCCGGTCGGATCGACCACGCGCACCGCATCGGCAGCAGGGATGGTCAGCTCGGTGCCATCAGGCAGGTGAACATCCGAGCCATTGGCACCCCGGGTGATGATGTAGGCCTTGACCCGTTCGGCGATCTGTCGGGCAGAAAGGCCCGTGCGCTCTTGCAACAGGTTGGATTCGTAATCGTTGACGGTGACGTAGGTGGCCTGCTCGATCATCTGGGTCAACTCCTTGCCGTTGAACAGCGGCATGGCTTGACCGGGATCGAAGATGAAGGGGATGTTGCACTCGGCAAATTCGATCGAGTTTTGCAGCATCGCTTCGTAGCCATCGGGGCCGACGATGCCGAACTCGACACCGGCCACGTCGCGCACATGATTTTCGTAGCTGCGCATCATCGCGCCCGGATGGAAGGCGGTGATCTGGTTGTCATCCAGATCGGTGGTAATGAAGGCCTGCGCGGTGAACAGATCCGGCAACACCTTGATCTGATCCAGGCGAATGCCGCAGGCTTCGAAATGCGCGCTGTATGGCGCAAAATCCTGGCCCACGGTCGCCATCGGGATGGGCTCGCCGCCCAGCAGCTTGAGGTTGTAAGCGATGTTGCCGGCGCAACCGCCGAATTCGCGCCGCATCCGGGGCACCAGGAAGGACACATTCAAGATGTGCATCTTGTCGGGCAGGATGTGCTTCTTGAACTGGTCCGGAAAGACCATGATGGTGTCGTAGGCGAGCGAGCCGCAGATCAGTGCCGACATCGAGAATCCTTGAGCGGTAACCGGCATGCCGGCAAAGCGCGCAATTCTAGCAGTCCTGCCACCGCCTCGACCGAATCGCAGACCGAGGCGGTCCCCGGTCGGTACAAGCCTTGATTTAACGCCCGGATAACGGCATCAACGCGTTGGTTGCTGCGCCTTGTGTGCATTGTTACGCTAGTCCGCTTATCCGCCTCCGCACTGGTCAGGCCACCGATGTTCAAGTCTCTTCGCGGGCTGTTTTCCAACGATCTTTCGATCGACTTGGGTACGGCCAATACGCTCATTTACGTCCGCGGTCAGGGCATCGTGTTGAACGAGCCTTCGGTCGTGGCCATTCGCCAGGATCACGGGCCGGGCTCACCCAAACAAGTGGCCGCCGTGGGCCATGAAGCCAAACGCATGCTGGGCCGCACGCCCGGCAACATCACCACCATCCGACCCATGAAGGATGGCGTGATCGCGGATTTCTCCACCACCGAGGCCATGCTCAAGCACTTCATCCGTCGGGTACACAAGGCGCGTTTTCTGCGCCCCAGCCCGCGCGTGCTGATCTGCGTGCCCTGTGGCTCGACCCAGGTCGAGCGTCGCGCCATCAAGGAATCGGCCGAAGAGGCCGGTGCGCGTGAGGTGTTCCTGATCGAGGAACCGATGTCCGCCGCCATCGGCGCCGGTATCCCGATCCACGAAGCGCGCGGTGCCATGGTGCTCGATATTGGCGGCGGCACCTCGGAAGTGGCCGTGCTCTCGCTCAATGGCATCGTCTATTCGCAATCGGTGCGTATCGGTGGCGATCGCTTCGACGAGTCCATCACCAACTACGTGCGTCGCAACCACGGCACCTTGATTGGTGAAACCACGGCCGAGCGGATCAAGGTCGAAGTCGGCTGCGCCTTCCCGCAGGCCGAAGTGCGCGAGATCGAGGTTTCCGGCCGCAATCTGGCCGAAGGCGTGCCGCGCAACTTCACCATCAATTCCAACGAAGTGCTCGAAGCCCTGCACGAACCCCTATCGGGCATCGTCAGTGCGGTACGGGCGGCGTTGGAGCAAACCCCGCCAGAACTGTGCGCCGACGTGTACGAGCGTGGCATCGTGCTCACCGGTGGCAGCGCCCAGTTGCGCGATCTCGACAAGCTTCTTTCCGAGGAAACTGGCTTGTACGTGCACGTAGCCGATGATCCCTCCACCTGCGTCGCGCGTGGCGGCGGGCGGGCGCTGGAGTTGATCGACATCCACGGCAGCGATTTCGTCACGACCTACTGAGTCGCGGCTGCGCTGCCGTCCCCGTGGAGGTTTCGAGCCCGTGGCTCAGATCGGCAGCAAAGGCGGCAATCTTTTCGCGAATGGTGGGGTCAGCACACTCCGGTTGCTGGCCTACCTCGCCATGTCAGTGATCCTGATGGTGGCCGATCACCGTGGCGGCTATCTGGAGCAGCTACGCGCCAGCACCGGCCTGATCACGGGGCCGCTGTACCGTCTTGCCGGTGCGCCGGCACGGCTGGCGCGTGGCGTGTCGGGCTACGTGATCGAGCAACAACAACTCATCGAAGAGAATCATCAACTGCGGCAGGACGTGTTGCTGGCCAATGCGCGACTGGACCGTCTGGCCGGCGTGTATGCCGAGAACAGCCGCTTGCGCGAGCTGCTGGGCGGTACCCACGGCCTGCGTCTGGCGGTGCAACTGGTGAGCTTGGCCGACGTTGACCTCGACCCATTCCGTCATCGCCTGATCCTCGATGCGGGACACGATCAGGGTGTGCGCGAGGGCATGGCTGTGATCGATGCGCGTGGGGTCATGGGGCAAGTTCTGGAGGTCGCACCCAGCCACTCCACCGTGATCCTCATTTCCGACCCAAGCCACGCCATTCCGGTGCAGGTGATGCGAACCGGTCTGCGGGCGATTGCATTCGGAACCGGTCGCGTGGATGCGCTGGAAGTGCCCAGCATCCCACTGAGTGCCGACCTGAAGCCTGGTGACGTGCTGGAAACGTCCGGCATCGGCGGGCGTTTTCCGGCGGGCTTCAAGGTAGGCACCATCGTCAGCCTCCAGCCCGATGACACGCGCTTGTTCGTGGTCGCCAAGGTCAAACCCAGCGCAAGCCTGGATCGGGGTGGCGAAGTGCTGCTGGTTTCCAACGACGCCAGTGCCGCCGAAGCCAGCACGATGGGTCCACCCGTGCCACCCGATTGGCAACCACCGAGCGCGCCGGAGGTCGAGCCATGAGCCGCTCCTTGGGCCAGTCACGCCTGATGGTATTGAGCTTTTTGTTGTGCTTTGCGCTGGCCTTGTGGCCGATGCCCGACTATCTGGCCGCCTATCGACCCCACTGGCTGGCTCTGGCCTTGTGCTATTGGGTGCTGGAAGTGCCCGAGCGTGCCGGAATCGGCCTGGCATTCATCGTCGGCCTCTTGGCCGACCTCGTGTTTGGAACCTTGCTGGGCGAACAGGCGCTGCGCTTGTGCGTGATTGCCTTCATTGTTCTGCGCTTTCGCCCACGCCTGCATTTTTTCACCCTGCTGCAACAAGCCTTGGCGGTGCTGGGCTTGCTTCTCAATGATCGCGTCGTGGTGTTGATGATTCGGGTGCTGTCCGGTGAAGGTCTACCACCGTTGGACTTCTGGATCTCGCCGTTCGTTGGTGCCCTGGTGTGGCCTTGGCTCTATCTGATCCTCGACGACCTTCGTCTGCGCTGGCGAGGTTCACCGTCGTGAGGACGCCCGGTCGTCCGATGAGCAATCCACTGCTGGAAGCCATGTTTCAACGCCGGCGGGTTTTGCTCAGTTTCGTACTGGTGTGCCTGGCCATGGCTGGATTGATCGCACGATTCGCGTGGCTCCAGTTGGTGCAGTATGAAACGCTGCACGCGTACTCGGAAAAGAACCGGATCAAACAGCGCCCGATCGTACCCGCGCGTGGCCTGATTCTGGACCGCAATGGTCGTCTGTTGGCCGACAACATTCCCGCCTATCGGCTCGATGTGGTGCGGGAGGACGTCGGCGATCTTCAAGCCATGCTGACCCGACTGCGCGAGGTGATCGATCTGAGCGACGATGAAGCCGAGGCCTTTCTGGCCACAGCCAAGGCTCGACGACGATTTCAATCGGTCACGGTGAAGCTGCGCCTGACCGAGGCGGAAGTCGCACGCTTTGCCGTGGATCGCCACCGCTTCCCCGGCGTGGAAGTCGTGCCCTATTTGAATCGCCGCTACCCCTACGGCGATCTGTTCGCACATGTCATCGGCTATGTCGGCCGTATCGATGCGGCGGACATGGAGAAACTTGACCCCTCGGCCTACAGCGGCACCACGCACATCGGCAAAACCGGGATCGAACGGGTTTACGAGTCACGCCTGCACGGGACCGTGGGACACGAGCAGGTCGAGGTCAATGCCGAAGGTCGCGTGCTGCGTGTGTTGGGGCACTCGGCGGCGCACGCCGGACAGGATCTGTTTCTGACCATCGATGCCGACCTGCAGCAAGCCGTGGTCGAGGCATTCGAAGGGCAGCCCGGCGCCGCCGTCGCACTCGACCCCGCTACCGGCGAGGTGCTGGCCCTGGTCAGCCTGCCATCTTACGATCCCAATCCCTTCGTGGGTGGCATCAGTCGCCCGGCCTATGCGGCGCTGCTGGACGCACCGTCACGGCCTTTGTTCAATCGTGTCCTGCAAGGCGGTTACGAACCTGGCTCGACACTCAAACCGTTCGTCGCACTGGCCGGACTGGAAGCGGGGATCCGCACACCACGCGACACCATCGTTTCGACCGGCGCGTTTCGTCTGCCGGGGCACGAGCGTGAATATCGCGACTGGCGGCGCGGTGGGCATGGCGTGGTCGATCTCACCCAAGCAATCGCGCAGTCAGTCAATACCTACTTCTATCAGTTGGCGCTGGACCTTGGCATCGATCGACTGGGCGCTTATCTCAGCGGTTTCGGATTCGGTGAGCCCACCGGTATCGACCTGCAAGGCGAGGCCTCGGGCATCTTGCCGTCCACCGCGTGGAAGCGCGCCAACCGAAACGAAGTCTGGTACCCCGGCGAAACCGTCATCGCTGGCATCGGGCAAGGCTTTTGGGTGGTGACGCCCCTGCAATTGGCGCAAGCCACGGCGATGCTCGGCAATGGCGGCCACCGCATCAGGCCGCACCTGCTGCGTGCCAGCCAGAGTGGCTTCGATCAGCCGCCGGTGCCGGAGCCGAGCGCGCCGATGGACCCCAAGGTCTTGGCGTCTCCAGCCAATCTCGCGGCCGTGACCGAGGCCATGGTGGCCGTGCTGCACGGACCGACGGGCAGTGCCCGCGCCGTGATGGCTCAGTTCGATCTGGGTTATTTGGTCGCAGGCAAGACCGGCACGGCGCAGCGTGTTACCCGTCGCACCGAGCAATCGTTGAACGTCAACGCCTTACCCGTCAGTCTGCGCCACAATGCCCTGTTCATCGCGTTCGCGCCGGCCGAGCAACCGCGCATCGCCGTGGCCGTCGTGGTCGAACATGGTGGTTCGGGGTCCGAAGCGGCCGCGCCGATTGCACTGCGCATCATCGATGCCTGGTTAGGGAAGAAGCCGAAGTGATCCCGCTACCGCATCGCTGGCAACGTTGGCTTGGCCTGTCACGAATCGATTTGCCGCTGCTGCTGGCGCTGATGGTATTGATCGGTGCAGGGCTGGTGGTGCTCTACAGCGCCGCCAATGGCAGCCTTGCCGTGGTGCGCTCGCAAACCCTTCGCGCAGGTGCGGGTCTCATGGCCTTGTGGTTTCTGGCACACCTGCCACCCGTGAAGCTGCGTCTGTGGGCGCCGTGGGTGTTTGCGGCAACCTTGGGCTTGCTGCTGCTGGTGCCCGTATTCGGCACGGGGCGCAGTGGCCAGCACTGGCTCTATCTCGGCGTCTTCTATGTCCAGCCGGCCGAACTCATGAAGCTGTCGGTGCCCTTGATGGTGGCGGCGTTTCTGAGTCAACGCCCACTTCCTCCAGACTGGCTGGCGTTGAGCGTTTGTGCCCTGATCATCGGTGTTCCAACCGCGCTGATCGCCGTACAGCCCGATCTCGGGACGGCACTATTGGTCGCCGCCAGCGGCGGCTTCGTGGTGTTTTTCGCCGGTATGGCGTGGTGGCGAATCGGCCTCTTGGCGGGGCTGGTTGCACTGGCCGCACCCTTGGCGTGGACTTTTCTCCTGCACGACTACCATCGCCGCCGGTTTCTGGCCTTCCTCAATCCCGAGGCGGATCCACTGGGCGATGGCTGGAACATCATCCAATCCAAGGTCGCCATCGGATCCGGGGGTCTCTGGGGCCAAGGTTGGGGCATGGGCACCCAGTCGCGGCTGGAGTTTCTTCCCGAGCACACTACCGACTTCATCTTCGCGGTATTGGCAGAAGATTTCGGCTTCATCGGCGTCTGCCTGATTCTGGCCCTGTACCTTTTCATCATTGGCCGCAGCCTCTGGATTTCGGCCAATGCCCGCGACAGCTTTGGGCGCATGCTCGGCAGTGCGCTTACCCTGACCCTGTTCGTCTATGTCCTGGTCAACGCCGGCATGATTTCAGGTCTACTGCCGGTGGTTGGCGTGCCCATGCCCTTGATCAGCTATGGCGGCACCTCGGCTGTCACCTTGCTGGCTGGATTCGGCATCGTTCTGGCGATTCACGCCCACCGCAAGTTTCACGCCTGAGCCGACTTGGAGCTGGGTCAGCAAGGTGCTTCGCAGGTAGCGATGCGTGCGTCGAACCAATCAGCGGTCAGTTGCGTCTGGGTTTTGGCATCCTGTGCGGCGTTGACGCTCGCACGATAGGTGACGGCGTCGGGCTGTTCCTTGGCGTACCAGCCAAGATGCTTGCGTGCGATGCGGACGCCGTGTTCCTCACCGTAGAAGGCATAGAGTGCTTGCAGGTGATCCAGAAGCACGTCTCGCACGTACTCAGCCTGTGGGGCCGGCAGTTCCTCGCCCGTGGCCAGGAAGTGCTTGATCTCACGAAAGATCCAGGGCCGACCTTGGGCTGCACGGCCAACGAGCAGGCCATCGGCGCCGGTGTAAGTCAGCACCGCCACAGCCTTGTGCGCACTGTCAATGTCGCCATTGGCCAGCACCGGGATTGCGACCTCGGACTTTATCTGCGCGATGGTGTCGTACTCCGCTTGACCGTGATACTGATCCACTCGCGTGCGCCCGTGTACCGCCAGCGCGCTGATGCCAGACTCCTGCGCAATGCGCGCGATACGAGGTGCGTTGCGATTGGCATGATCCCAACCGGTACGCATCTTGAGCGTCACGGGCACGTCCGCGGCCTCCGCCACGGCAGACAGGATACGGCCAACCAAGGGCTCATCCCGCATCAGTGCCGAGCCAGCCCAGACGTTGCAGACCTTCTTGGCCGGACAGCCCATGTTGATATCGATGATCTGCGCGCCGTGGTCGACATTGAAGCGTGCCGCTTCCGCGAGAACTTTCGGGTCGGTGCCGGCAATCTGCACACTGACGGGTTCGGGCTCACCGACATGATCCATGCGCCAACGACTCTTGCGCGTATGCCACATGCGTGGATCCGAGCTGGTCATCTCTGACACCGCCAGATCTGCCCCCATGCGCTTGCACAGCAAGCGGAACGGCTTATCGGTCACGCCCGCCATCGGTGCCAGGATCAGCGGACGGTCAAATTGATATTCACCCAGTTTGAACACGGCGTTTCATCACAGCGTTTCAGGTTGACGCAAAGGATAACGCCCCGATCAATTGCTTGATCGGGGCGTTGGTATAAGGCCCTGGCGATGACCTACTCTCGCATGCGCGAAGCACACTACCATCGGCGCGGCTGCGTTTCACTTCCGAGTTCGGGATGGGATCGGGTG
>DASSYF010000050.1:0-4447 GCA_035703435.1 Chiayiivirga sp.
CCGATCCGTTCGAAAGTCAGAGCGGCGCCGGCTATTCGGCACCACGCGCAGCGGCACCCAGCAGCCCTCAATCCGCGCCGATGGATGATTTCGACGACGATTCATTGCCGTTCTGATGAGCACCTGGCTCGTCACCGGCGGAGCCGGTTTCATCGGTGGCAACTTCGTGCGGCGCGCCGTGACCGCGGGCGTCACGGTGGTCAATCTGGATGCGCTGACCTACGCCGGCAATCGTGACACCCTGAGCAATCTGGCAGCGCCAAGTCATCACCATTTCGTGCACGGCGATATCGGCGATGCGGCGTTGGTGCGGCGGCTGCTGGCCGAACACCGACCTGATGCGGTCATCAATTTCGCCGCCGAAAGCCACGTCGATCGATCCATCGATGGCCCCGCTGCCTTCGTGCAGACCAATGTGGTCGGCACCTTGAGCCTGCTGGAGTGCGTGCGCGATTGCTGGCGCGAACTGTCCGATGCCGAACGCCCGGGTTTTCGCTTCCTGCATGTCTCGACCGACGAGGTGTACGGTTCGCTGGGTGACACCGGCAAATTCACCGAGACCACGCCCTACGCACCCAATTCGCCGTACTCGGCCTCGAAGGCGGCATCCGATCATCTGGTGCGGGCCTTTCACCACACCTACGGCTTGCCGGTGTTGACGACCAATTGCTCCAACAACTACGGCCCCTATCAGTTTCCTGAAAAATTGATTCCGCTCATCATTGCCAAGGCGATTGCGGGGGAACCCTTGCCGGTGTACGGCGATGGTTCGAACGTGCGCGACTGGCTGTATGTGGAGGACCACTGCGCGGCAATTGAAACCGTGCTGGCGCGTGGCCGGGTAGGCGAGGTTTACAACGTCGGTGGTGATGCCGAGCGTCGCAACCTCGATGTGGTCACCACCATCTGTGCCTTGCTGGATGTCCGTCGTCCACGCGCCGATGGCAAGCCGCGCGCCTCGCAAATCACCTTCGTGCGCGATCGTCCCGGTCACGATCAGCGTTATGCCATCGATTCGTCCAAGCTCCAACACGAGCTGGGCTGGCGGCCGATGGTGGCCTTCGAAACCGGCATCGCTCAAACGGTGGATTGGTATCTGAACAACCAGCCGTGGGTGACGCGGGTTCTGGATGGCAGCTATCGCATGGAACGATTGGGGACGTAACGCATGAATGCTGCAACACCCGCCGCGGTTGACCGTGGCATCATCTTGGCTGGAGGCTCCGGCACGCGGCTGTACCCAATCACTCAGGGCGTGTCCAAGCAGCTGTTGCCGGTGTACGACAAACCCATGATCTTCTACCCGCTGGCCACCTTGATGATGGCAGGCATTCGGCGCGTGCTGGTCATCAACACGCCGCACGAGCAGGCGCTGTTCCGGCAGTTGCTGGGTGATGGCAGCCAATGGGGCATGCAGATCGAATACGCCGTCCAGCCCAGCCCCGATGGTCTCGCGCAGGCCTTTCTGATTGGACGTGATTTCGTCGCCAACAAGCCCAGTTGCCTGATTCTGGGCGACAACATTTTTCACGGCCATGGTTTGCAGGGACAGCTTCGCAGTGCCGCCCAGCGCGGCGATGGTGCGACCGTGTTCGGTTATCGGGTCAGTGATCCGGAGCGTTATGGCGTAGCCGAATTCGATGCCGATGGTCGGGTCGTGGGCTTGGAAGAAAAGCCCGCCAAGCCCAAATCGTTCTATGCCGTCACCGGCCTGTATTTCTACGATGCGCGGGTCTGCGATTTTGCTGCCGAGCTGAAACCTTCCGCGCGGGGTGAGTTGGAAATCACCGACCTCAATCGGCGTTATCTGGATGATGGTTCGCTGCACTTGGAACGCTTCGGTCGCGGCGTGGCGTGGCTCGATACCGGCACGCACGAATCCTTGCTGCAAGCGGGCAACTTCATTCAAACCCTGCAAGAACGGCAAGGCCTGCAAGTGTGCTGCCCCGAGGAAATCGCCTGGCGCAATGGTTGGATCGACGATGCCGCGCTCGAAGCTCTGGCCCGACCATTGGCCAAGAATGGCTACGGGCAATACCTGCTCGCCCTGCTGCGCGGGGATCTGGCCTGATGCGCGTCATCGAAACGGATTTGCCTGGCTGCTTGATCATCGAGCCACGTGTGTTCGGCGATGCGCGCGGTTTCTTCTACGAGAGCTGGAATCAGACACGCATGGCGGAAGCCGGCATCCATGCACAGTTCGTGCAGGGCAATGTCTCGGCATCGGCACGCGGTGTCCTGCGCGGTCTGCATTACCAGTGGCCCAATCCGCAGGGCAAGCTGGTGAGCGTGCTGGAAGGCGAGGTCTATGACGTCGCGGTGGACATCCGTCGTGGTTCGCCGACGTTCGGGCGCTCGGTCGCGGTCATGCTGACCGGCGAAAACAAACGTCATTTCTGGATTCCGGAAGGCTTTGCCCACGGCTTTGCGGTCGTTTCCGAGCGCGCCGTGTTCACCTATCAGTGCACGGCAGCCTACGACGCCAGCGCCGATGCCGGCATCCGTTGGAACGATGCGGCGTTTGCCATCGATTGGCCCTTGGCCGAGCCCACGTTGTCGGACAAGGATGCCAAGGCGCCCTTTCTGGCCGAGGTACCCGAGGATCGCCTGCCGGTGTATCGGCCATGAAGATTCTGCTGCTGGGTGCCACGGGCCAGGTTGGATTCGAACTGCAGCGCAGCTTGACGCCACTGGGTCGCGTGATACCGGCCTGCCGTGAAGGACGTCTGCCCGGCGGTGGCGCCGCGCGAGTGGCCAATCTGTCCGATCTGACGGCATTGCGCGCCCTGTTGAGCGCGGAAAAACCCGATGTCATCGTCAATGCCGCCGCCTACACGGCGGTCGATCGCGCCGAGGCCGAGCCCGAGCTGGCGCATGCGATCAATGCCACGGCGCCCGAGGTGTTGGCGCAGTGGTGTCATGTGCACGGCTCACGCCTGATCCATTACTCCACCGATTATGTTTTTGATGGTCGTGGCCAACGGCCTTGGCGCGAGCAGGACGGCACCGCACCACTGAGCGTGTACGGCCGCAGCAAACGCGATGGTGAAGTGGCAATCGCTGCGAGCGGCGCCGAGTATTTGATTCTGCGTACGGCCTGGCTCTATGCCGCGCGCGGCAGCAATTTCCTGCGCACCATGCTGCGCCTGGGCGCAGAGCGCGATCAATTGCGCGTGGTCAACGATCAGATCGGTGCGCCCACGCCGGCACGCTGGATTGCGGCCGCCACCGCCACCCTTCTGACGCAGGTGCAGGCGGGCCGGCCGTGGCACACCGGCATCGCACACCTGAGTGCCGCAGGCCAAACCAGTTGGCACGGATTCGCGCAGGAAATTTTTGCCTTGGCGCACGCGGCCAGTGTGCTGGAACGCGTACCCACACTCGATGCCATTGCCAGTTCCGACTATCCCACCGCGGCGCAACGGCCCGCCTTTTCCTGCCTCGACAACACGCGTCTGCATACGTGGTTTGGCCTTGCCTTGCCAGACTGGCGCGAAGGCGTGGCGCAGGTGATGGGCGAGCTTGCGCCGTAAGACGTTTGCAGGAGAACTTCGTGTCCCGTTTGATACCCGTGATCTTGTCCGGCGGTGCCGGCACGCGCTTGTGGCCGGTGTCACGCCGCGCGTTTCCCAAGCCTTTCATGCGCCTGCCCAATGGCGATTCCTTGTTGGGCCTGACCTTGCAGCGTGCACTGGCGGTGGCCGACGGCGATGAAATCATCACCGTCACCAGCGCCGACTATCGCTTCTTGACGGCCGATGAATACGTGCGCAGTTCTGATCGATCCTTCGTGTCGCGCTTGCTGCTGGAGCCGACGGGCCGAAACACGGCGCCGGCCATCGTGCTGGCCGCGCTCGATGTGCAGGCGCGCCACGGCGATGCGGCGCAACTGCTGGTGTTGCCAGCCGATCATCTGATTGCCGACGTGGAAAGCTTTGCCCGCGATGTGGCCACCGCGCGCACCTTGGCTGCTGCCGGTCATCTGGTCACCTTCGGCATCCAGCCCACGAGTCCGGAAACCGGCTTTGGCTATATCCGTGCCGGTCAAGCGTTCGATGCTGGATTCGTCATCGATGCCTTCGTCGAGAAGCCTGATCTCGCAACTGCCGAGCACTACCTCGCCGCCGGCAACTACACCTGGAACGCGGGCATGTTCTGCTTCAGTGCCGGTGCCTTGCTTGCCGCGGCGGCCACGAGCTGTCCCGATGTGCTGGATGCCGCCAAGGCCTGCCGTGCCGCCACCGCGTCGCAGGGCGATGTGGTGACGTTCGATAAAGCCAGCTTCCTCGCCCAGCCCGATATTTCGATCGACTACGCCGTGATGGAGCGTGCCGAGCGCCGCGCCGTGGTGCCGGCGCATTTCGACTGGAGCGATATCGGTTCATGGAATGCGTTGGGTGATCTGGTGGCCCCGGACGCGGCCAACAATCGCGTGCAGGGCGAAGCG
>DASSYF010000061.1:0-31186 GCA_035703435.1 Chiayiivirga sp.
ACGGCCGCATCCGCCAGTTCGACCGCGTGCTGGCCAACCCGCCGTTCTCGCAGAACTACAGCCGCGCCAACGTCAAGTTCGCCAGCCGTTTCCGCGAGTGGTGTCCGGAAACCGGCAAGAAAGCCGACCTGATGTTCGTGCAGCACATGCTGGCCAGCCTCAAGCCCGGCGGACGCATGGCCACGGTGATGCCGCATGGCGTGCTGTTCCGCGGCGGCAAGGAAAAGCTCATCCGCGAGCTGCTGCTGGACGACGACTGCATCGAGGCCATCATCAGCCTGCCGCCGGGCCTGTTCTACGGCACCGGCATTCCCGCCTGCGTGCTGGTCTGCAACAAGCAGAAGCCCGATGACCTTCGCGACAAGATCCTGTTCATCAACGCCGACCGCGAATATGGCGAAGGCAAGGCGCAGAACAAGCTGCGCCCGGAGGACATCGAGAAGATCGACTTCGTGTTCACCCACAAGCGCGAGCTGCCCAAGTACTCGCGCCTCGTGAGCAAGACGGAAATCCTCGATGCGCACGATGCCAACCTCAACATCCGCCGCTACGTGGACAACACGCCCGACCCCGAACCCGAGGACGTGCAGGCGCACCTGATCGGCGGCATCCCGCAGGCGGAGATCGACGCACTCGGCCCGCAGTTCGGCCAGTTCGGCATCGCGCCGCAAAGCCTGTTCCGCAGCGAACGCCCCGGCTACCAGACCTTTGTCGAGGCCATCCCCGACAAGCCCGCCATCAAGCGCGCGCTGGAAGCCGATGCCGCGCTCACCCAGACGCTGGACCAGCATCAAGAGGCGCTGGCCGACTGGTGGCAGTTGGCCAGCAGCGACTTCTCGGAGCTTGAGAACGCCGGCAACGGCGGCCGCAAGACCCCGGAAATCCGACGCGAGCTGATTGCCTCGCTGAAGGAAAAGCTCATCCCGCTGGGCGTGCTGGACGAGTTCAAGAGCGCCGGCGTGTTCGTCAACTGGTGGCAGCAGATCCGCTATGACATCAAGACCATCATCGCCAGCGGCTGGCACCACAGCCTGATTCCCGATGCCTACCTGATCGCCGCGTTCTTCCAGAAGGATGCCGACGCCATCGACGCGCTGGAAGCGAAGATCGCCGAAGCGCAGGCCGAGCTGGACGAAGCGGTGGAGGCCGCCGTGGACGTGGCCGGCTGGGAGCCGGAAGCCGACGAGAAAGCCACCGCCGCCGCGCTCAAGAAAGCCTTGAAGGCGCTGATTGACGACCTGAAAACGGCCATCGGCGCTTCAGCCGACAAGGAACGCCTGGTCTTGCAGGCGCAGGCCAGCACCATCAAGGCCATCGAAACCCGCATCAAGGACGCCAAGGCCAAGCACAGGGCCAAGCGCACGGAACTCACCGAAAAACTGGAACTCAAGCGCAGCGGCGGCGAGGCCTTCAAGGCTGAGCAGCGCGCGCAGATCGCGCAGATCGACCGGCGCATGTCGAAACTGGACGCGGAGAAATTGGCCGACCTGAAGCAGGCCGCCGCACTGGCCGGCGACAAGGAAGCGCTGCAAGAGCGCATCGCCCGCACCGATGCGCTGCTCAAAGCCATCGGCGGCCCGCTCACCGAGGAAGAGGCACGCACGCTGGTCCTGAAAAAGATCGACGACCTGGCCCGCGCCGAGCTCACCCGCTATCTCAACGCCGAAAAGCGCGCGCTGATCGCCAGCGTGGAGAACCTGTGGGACAAGTACGCGGTGTCGAGCAGGACGCTTGAGGCGGCACGTGGCGACACGTTGAAGGTGCTGGATGGCATGTTGGCGGGGCTTGGCTATGTTGCCTGATGCTGCTCTCTCGGTGCTCGCGGACATAAATCCGAGGCGCGGTGCTGTGCGAGCGTCAGGCGATGATCCCGTCACATTTGTTCCGATGAGTGATGTCTCTGAGTCCGGGCAGTGGGTTCATAGGCAAACGCGGTCATACCGTGAAGTTCGCAATGGCTACACCTGCTTCAATGAAGGCGACGTTCTGTTCGCAAAAATCACACCTTGCATGGAGAACGGCAAAGGCTGCCATGCGATTTCCCTCGTGGGAGGCGTCGGATTTGCGTCTACGGAGTTTCATGTTCTCCGCGCGAAAGATTGCGCGGATGCAGGCTTTATTTTCCAATGGTCGATAGACCTTTCGCTGCGACGGAAAGCTGCGGCGGTGATGACGGGTTCTGCGGGGCAACAACGTGTGCCGGCATCATTCTTCAACACGTTCACAGTGCCGTGCCTTCCCAAGCCCGAACAATCCAAAATCGCGGAAGTGCTGTCCACGGTGGATAGTGCGATTGCGCAGACCGAGGCGCTGATCGCCAAACAGCAGCGCATCAAGACCGGCCTGATGCAGGACCTGCTCACCCGGGGCATCGACGAGCACGGTCAACTCCGCTCCGAAGCCACCCACGCCTTCAAGGACTCCCCACTCGGCCGCATACCTGTGGAGTGGAAAGTGAAGACGCTCGACTCGGTGGCGGAGTTCGTGACCAGCGGCGCGCGCGGCTGGGCCAAGTATTACAGCGAGCAAGGTCCGATCTTCCTTCGAATCGGCAACCTGACACGCAAGCACATCAATCTTCGAATGGACGACATCGTGCACGTCCAGCCCCCGACATCGGCGGAAGGCACACGCACTCAGGTTCAGCAGGATGATTTGCTCATTTCCGTTACAGCCGATTTGGGAATCATCGGCGTGATTCCCGTGAACTTCGGAGCTGGATACGTCAATCAGCACATTGCACTTGCAAGGTTAAATAGCGCGAATGTTTCGCCGCGCTTCGTAGGTTGGTTTCTTGGCGGACACCAAGGCAGGCAGCAGTTCGACAAGCTCAACGAGTCGGGCGCAAAAGCCGGCTTGAACCTGCCAACGGTTCGGTCCCTTCTGTTCCCATCTCCCGAGCTAGCGGAGCAGGCACAAATCGCTGCCATGCTTGATTCCAGCACGGAGGCACTAACAAGGCGCATGGATACACTTCGTAAGCTCCGACATCTCAAAACCGCCCTGATGCAAGACCTGCTTACCGGCAAAGTCCGTGTCACACCACTGCTTGAACCGGCCGGGGAGGCCATCGCATGAAAGCCCAGGATCTCCAGTTCACCCAGCTGCTGCAGGGCGCCAAGCAATTCATCATCCCGATCTTCCAGCGCCCGTACAGCTGGGAGATAGCGCATTGCGAGCAGCTGTGGAACGACATCCTGCGCGTGGGCAGCCATGCGGAGCTGGACAGCCATTTCATCGGCTCGGCGGTCTATATCCCTGAGGCCGAGACGAGCGCGGCGATCTCGCGCTGGCTGGTGATCGACGGCCAGCAGCGCATCACCACCTTGTCGCTGCTGTTGCTGGCGCTGAAGCGCCGGCTGGAGGCGGAAGGGCTGGATGCGCCGGTGTCGGCAGCGGAGATCGAGGACTATTTCCTGCTCAACCGCTACGGCAAGGGCGAGCTCCGCTACAAGATGTTGCTGACCAGGACCGACAGGGACACCCTGATCGCGCTGCTCGACGGCAAGGCGCTGGCGGAGGGCGCGTCGCATCGCATCCGCGAGAACTTCGACTTCTTCACCGGCAAGCTGGCTGGCGCGGACCTCAAGGTGGTTTACGCGGGCATCCAGAAGCTGATGATCGTGGACGTGCGCCTGCAGCAGGGCATCGACAATCCGCAGATGATCTTCGAGAGCATGAACTCCACCGGCAAGGCGCTGACCCAGGCCGACCTGATCCGCAACTACGTGCTGATGGGCCTGCCGCACGCCGAGCAGACCCGGCTTTACGAAGACTATTGGCGGCCGATGGAGATGCTGTTCGGCGCGGAGAACTACACGCGCTACTTCGACGAGTTCATGCGCTTCTTCCTGGTCATCCACACCGGCAACCACCGCATCCGCAAGGACGAGGTGTACGACCAATTCAAGACCTATTCGCTGGGCCAGAAGGTCGAGCCGCTGCTGGCGTCGCTGCTGGAGTTTGCCCGCTATTACTGCGCCATGGCGCTGGGCAAGGAACAGGATGCGGAGCTGGCGCGCGCCTTCCAGGACATCCGCGAGCTGCGCGCGGACGTGTGCTACCCGATGCTGATGGAGGTGTACCACGACTACGCGCAGCAGCAGCTGGCCAAGGAGGATTTCTGCCAGATCCTGCTGCTGGTGGAAAGCTACGTGTTCCGGCGCGCCATCTGCGACATCCCCACCAATTCCCAGCGCCAGACCTTCGCCACGTTCTGCCGCGGGCTCAAGAAGGACCGCTACCTGGAGAGCGTCAAGGCCACCTTCCTGCTGCTGCCGTCGTACCGGCGCTTCCCCGGCGATGACGAGTTCCGCCGGCAGCTGCAGATCCGCAACCTGTACAAGTTCAACCGCCGCAGCTACTGGCTACGCCGCTTCGAGAACTTCGGGCGCAAGGAGCGCGTGATGGTGCAGGATTACACCATCGAGCACATCCTGCCGCAGAACGCCAACCTGAGCGCCGCGTGGCAGCATTCATTGGGGGAGGACTGGGCGCGGGTGCAGGAGCAGTATCTGCACACGCTGGGCAATCTGACGTTGACGGGCTACAACTCGGAATACAGCGACCGTTCCTTTGCCGAGAAGCGCGACATGGATGGCGGCTTCGCGCAGAGCCCGCTCAAGCTCAACGAAGGGCTGGGCGGCTGCGCGGATTGGAACGAGGACGAAATCAGGAGGCGGGCCGCACGCCTGGCGACACGTGCTGTCGAAATCTGGGCGTCCCCGGGGCTTGCCGATGCGGTGCTGGACACGTATCGCGGATCAAAGCCGGAAGGCGCATCCGAGTACACGCTTGCCGATCATCCAAACCTTTCCGGCGGGCCCGTGCGTGCGCTGTTCGACCATTTCCGCACACAAGTCCTTGCGCTGGACGAATGCGTGCATGAGGAGATCCTGAAGCTGTACGTGGCGTACAAGGCGGAAACCAATTTCGTGGATGTCGTTCCGCAAGCCAAGCGGCTGCGGCTGTCGCTGAACATGGCGTTCGCCGATATCGACGACCCGCGCAAGCTGTGCGTGGACGTGACCGATCTGGGCCGCTGGGGCAATGGCTGTGTGGAAGTAGGCTTGGACAACGAAACCGATCTGCCGTATGTGATGGGCCTGGTGCGGCAAGCGCTGGAACGGCAACTGGGCGAAGAAGACACCGAGGCCGAGAACGCATGAGCAGCAAGTCCACGCCAGCCCACATCAAGCTCGACGAGCGCAACCACGTCGAAAAGCCATTTCTTGATCAGCTTGCGAGCCTGGGCTGGAACATCGTCGATCTGGAAAAGGATCAGAAACCCTGCGACACCGGACGCACGAGCTTTACCGAGGTGGTGCTCGAGCCACGCCTGCGCGCGCAGCTGAAAGCAATCAACTCGTGGCTGCAGGACGACCAGATCGACGAGGTGGTGAAGCGGCTGACCGCCAGCTTCCCCGGCAATGATCTGATGAAGAACAACCAGCACCTGCTGCATCTGCTGCTGGAAGGCACCAGCGTGGCCGAGAACCGCCGGACCGGCGAGACCAGCCCCACGGTACGGTTCGTGGATTTCAACACGCCGGAGAGCAACGACTTCACCGCGGTTTGCCAGTTCAAGCTTCGCGTGCCGGGCACCGAGCATCACATCCTGCCCGACATTGTGCTGTTCCTGAACGGCCTGCCGGTGGTGCTGGTGGAATGCAAGTCGCCCAAAGTCAACGACGCGCTGGCCAGCGCCATCGATCAGATGCTGCGGTACAGCGAGCAGCGCGGCGCTAGGGGCGAAGGCCATGCGCAATTGTTCTGGTACAACCAGATCGTCATCGCCACCTGCCGCCAGCAGGCCAAGTTCGGCACCATCAGCACCCACACCGAAAAATACTTCTACCGCTGGGCTGACCCGTACCCGCGCACGGTGGATGAGCTGGACCATGGTGCCGGTGCGCCCAACGACCAGCAGCGGCTGGTGGCGGGCATGCTGGATCGACAGAACCTGCTGGACCTGATCCGCACCTTCACCTTGTTCTCGACCAACGACAGCGGCCAGACCATCAAGATCGTCGGCCGCTACCAGCAATTCCGCGCGGTGAAGCTGGCGGTCAAACGCCTGCTGGAGGGCAACACGCCTCGTCAGCGCAGCGGCATCATCTGGCACACGCAGGGCTCGGGAAAATCGCTGACCATGATGTTCATGGTGCGCGAGCTGTACCGCCACGCCCGACTTGCCAATTGGAAGGTGGTGTTCGTCACCGACCGCACTCAGTTGGAAACCCAGCTCACCGAAACGAGCCAGGCCATCGGCTTCACGGTGAAGGTGGCCAACAGCATCAAGAAGCTGAAGGAACTGCTGGCATCCACGTCATCGGATCTGGTGATGGCGATGATCCACAAGTTTCGCGAGGCTGATCTGGAAGCCAGCTTCCCCGAGCTCAATACCAGCCCGCACATCCTGGTATTGACTGACGAGGCGCATCGCTCGCAGTACCAGCTGCTGGGTGCCAACCTGGACCGCGCCATCCCCAACGCCGCGCGCATCGGCTATACCGGCACGCCCATCGACAAGACCGAGCGCGTGTTCGGCGATTACATCGACAAATACACCATGCGCCAGTCCATCGAGGACGGCGTGACGCTGGAGATCGTGTACGAAGGACGCACCCACAACGCCGAGGTGGAGGATGGGAAGGCGATGGATGCGGCGTTCCAGGACGTGTTCAGCGATTACAAGCTGGAAGAACGGCTGGAGATCCTCGGCTACGGTTCACGCCAGGCCTATCTGGAAGCCGATCCCACCATCGCGGCGAAAGCCGCCGACATGGTGGCGCACTACCTCGCCCACGTGTTTCCCAATGGCTACAAGGCACAGGTGGTGGCCACCTCGCGAGAGGCGGCGGTACGCTACAGGGCCCACATCGACGCGGCGTTGGCAGCCGCGCTGACGAAGCTAGAGGCCAGCAACCCGAACGGGCTGGACATCGCCACGCTCGAGGCCATCGAAACCGACGTGATCATCTCCACCGGTCACAACGACCTGCCGCATCTGAAGGTCTTTGGCGACAGTCGCCGCCACGAAACCAGCATCAAGCGTTTCAAACTAGGCTTCGGCGCCACCGACGAAGGCGTGGACGGCAAGCTGGGCATCCTGATCGTCAACAACATGCTGCTGACTGGCTTCGACGCGCCGGTGGAGCAGGTGATGTACCTGGACAAGGTGGTGGTGGCGCACAACCTGCTGCAAACCATTGCCCGCGTGAACCGCGTGGGCGGCGCGGACAAGGACAAAGGCTTCATTGTTGATTATGTCGGCGTCGGCCATCACCTGAAGAAAGCGCTGGACAACTATGACGAGCGCGAACAGAAGGAAATCAAAGGCTGCCTGAGCTTCCCGGAGCGTGAGTTGCGCGAACTGCAAGCCGCGCATGCGGAGATCATGGCCCTGCTGAAGTCGCATGGCCTGAGTGACCTGAATGACCACGATGCTTGCTTCGACGTGTTCTACGACGAGGACATCCGCTTCGCCTTCATGCTTGCATTCAAGAAATTCACAAGTGCTCTGAACACCCTGTTCCCGGCCAAGGAAGCGCTGGCCTACATGCCGGACTACCAGAAGCTCACCGAGATCAACATCCTGGCCGGCAAGCACTTCCGCGACGGGCGCTTGAGCATGCAGGGCATACCGCCCAAGCTGCGCGCGATTGCCGATGCGCACCTGGTTTCCAAGGGCATCGACACCAAGATCGCGCCCATATCCATCCTCGACGAAGATTTCGAGAAAGACGTAAAGGAACACAAGCGCAACAAGACCAAGGCCGCCGAGGTGGAACACGCCATCCGCCATCATATCGACATCGAGATGGATGACGATCCGGACTTGCAGGCTTCATTTGCCGAAGCGCTGGCGGCGATCTTTGCCGAGTTAAAGGACAACTGGCAGAAGATCTACGAGGAGTTGGAGAAACTGCGCCGGCGCATCAAGAACGCCGGTAGCGAGCCGTCCTACGGTCTGCACCGCAAGAAGCAGATGCCGTTCTTCCGTCTGTTCCAGACTGAACTTGGCGGCGTGATGGAGCAGCACCCCGACTACGCCGGCAAGCCCGATGAGCGCATTGCCGCTCTGGTGGACCTGACCCAACAGATCTACAACGCGGTGGAGCGCGAGCTGAAGCTGATCGGGTTCTGGGAGAGCATCCCGGCGCGCAATAGGCTGAAGGCCGAATTGCAGCAGATTGTGGTTTCGCCGCAGTTCGCTAGGGTGCCAAGCCTCATCAGCCGGCGTGAGGCCATCATCAGCCGGGTGATGGAACTCGCCGAAAGGAACAATGACATCATCCTGTTCGCCGCGTGATGCCATGGTTTTGAACTACGAAATCCGCCGTTCCGCCAAGCGCAAGAACGTCACCATCACTGTCGAGCGCGATCGCGCGGTGGTGGTGCATGCACCCGTTGGCGTGCCAGAAGAAAAGTTGCGGCAGTTGGTAGACGGCAAACGTCAGTGGCTGTTCGAGAAGCTCAATGATGCACGGAAATACCAGCCCTTGCCGCACGCACCCGGCAAGGAACTGGTGAACGGCGAATCGGCCTTGTATCTGGGGCGTGCTTACCGCATTGAGCTGGTGGATGCGCCGGACGGTGGCGTTCGTTTTGCCGGAAAGTTCATGATTCCTCACTCACGCGCCAGCGAACGCAGACGGATACTGCGTGAGTGGTACATGAAGCAGGCAAAGGAAAAGATCCTGCCTCGCGTGAAGCTGCACGCAAAGAACCTTGGTGTCAGCTACGAACAGGCCAAGATCACCGACAGTCGTTTTCGTTGGGGCTCCTGCACCCCAGGCAACAATCTCAACTTCAATTGGCGACTGATCAAGGCACCAATGTTCACTATCGACTACGTGATCGTGCACGAACTGGCGCATCTGATCGAAGCCAACCATACGCCGCGCTTCTGGAACGTCGTGAGAGCGCAATTGCCCGCGATGGATCGTGCCCGTGATTGGCTGCGCGAGCATGGGCAGAGTCTTGAGGAAGACATCTAGTCCGTACAACTGGGCAATGACCACGGGGCTCAACCCCGAAATCACGGACGGCTGTGAAAGAACTGGAGGAGCATGGATTCTGGCTGGCGAACCCGAGTGCCCTTGCTTTGTGCTTGGCTTACATACAAGCCATTTTGCTTGATATGGCTTTTATATAAGCCTATATTATCTTCATGGCCAAGCCAATCGTCCGTTCTTATTCCCGCTACAGCCTGCAGGCACTCAGCTTGCTGGGTGCCTTGCTGCGTGCCGCGCGGATCGAGAAGAAGATGGGATTGCAGGTATTGGCCGAACGCGCCGGCATTTCACGCGACCTGTTGCGGCGAATCGAAAAAGGGGACCCGCGCTGCGAGATCGGCGTGGTATTCGAGCTGGCCGCCATTCTCGGGGTGCCGCTGTTCGAGCCGGAACTCGGGGCATTGCGCAAGCGCAATCGTGAGGTCGAGGATCGACTGGCGCT
Organism: Chiayiivirga sp.; assembly: GCA_035703435.1. Lineage (GTDB taxonomy): Bacteria > Pseudomonadota > Gammaproteobacteria > Xanthomonadales > Xanthomonadaceae > Denitratimonas. The sequence goes on from DASSYF010000061.1 coordinate 9,463, forward strand.
GTTGCCCAAGGCCGTGCACGCGCCGCGCGTGGAGGTGAAGGATGACTTCTGATCCCGTCGGCAGCGCCCCGCGCGAAGCCTACGTCTGGACCTGGCTGCCGGATCGGGAAGAGCCGGTGGTGGCCGGGCGGCTGGCCACCACGCCGCAGGGGCTGCAGTTCAACTACGGTCGCAGCTATCTTGCACGTGACGACAAGCGGCCGCTTTATCTGCCGGAATTGCCGCTCCAGTCGGGTCTTCTGCCTCTGCCAAGCGGCTTGTCCATGCCCGGCTGCCTGCGTGACGCAGCGCCAGATGCCTGGGGGCGTCGCGTCATCCTCAACCGCTTGCTGGGCCGCGTCGGCGGGGATGAAGATACGGCGGTGCTGGACGAGTTGAGTTATCTGTTGAATTCGGGATCGGACCGGATTGGTGCACTGGACTTCCAGGTGTCGGCCACGCAGTACAGCCGCCGTGATGGGGGCGAGGCTTCGCTGGAAGAGTTGCTTGAAAGCGCTGCGCGGGTCGAGCAGGGGCTGCCGTTGTCCCCGGCGCTGGCGCAGGCCATCCAGCACGGTACCGAGATCGGCGGGGCGCGGCCGAAGGCGACGCTTGATGGGGGCGGACGCAAGTGGATCGCCAAGTTCTCCAGCAGTGCCGATGTGATGCCCGTGGTGAAGGCCGAGTTCGTGGCGATGCGCTTGGCGGCGCTGGCGGGCCTGTCCGTGGCCTCGGTGCGACTGGAGCAGGCGGCGGGCAAGGACGTGTTGCTGGTTGAGCGTTTCGACCGCGAGCGTCATGGCAGCCACTGGCGGCGGCGGGCGTTGGTGTCCGCGCTGACCCTGCTGGGCTTGGACGAAATGATGGCGGCCTATGCGAGCTATGAGGACCTGGCGGACCTCATCCGGCACCGCTTCAACGAGCCGCGGGCGACCCTGCGCGAACTGTTCGCGCGGCTGGTGTTCAACATCCTGTGCGGCAATACCGATGACCATGCGCGCAATCACGCCGCGTTCTGGGATGGTCAGCAATTGGCTCTGACGCCGGCCTTCGATATCTGCCCGCAACCGCGTGCGGGACAGGAGGCGACCCAAGCGATGAAAATCCTGGGCGACAACCGATTCAGCAGGCTGTCGGTGTGCGTGGATGCGGCGGCGCGCTTCCAGTTGTCGGTCGAAGATGCGCGCGGCATCATCGATGCGCAGTTGCAGACGCTCCGTCGGTTCTGGTCGTCGGTGTGCGACGAAGCGCGACTGGGTGAAGCCGAGCGCTACGCTTTTTGGGGTCGCCAGTTCCTCAATCCATTCGCCTTGCAGAACTACGTCGAAGCCTGAGGGATCCGTGAGCACCGCAGATTGCTCGGAGAAGAGCCGATCGTTGGTGTCGGCATTCACCAGACCTTCGAAGGTTTGTTTCCCAGTGCAGGCTCACCTGCCATCGCGCCGGGCCTAAGGTGTTGTTTCGTGTGAATCGCCGCGTGCATATTGCAGATCGCGCTACCGGATCGACGATAATGCGGCGTGCCCATGCTGCGCGCTTGCATCGAACCACGGATGAGCCAGATTTCCACCTTTCCTCGTCGCCATACCTTGACCAGCCTCGTCGGTGGCGTTGCCGTGGGCAGTGCTGCACCGATCGTGGTGCAGTCGATGACCAATACCGACACCGCCGATGTGGCGTCCACGGTCAAGCAGGTTGGTGAGCTGTGGCGGGCGGGTTCGGAGCTGGTTCGGATCACGGTCAACACCCCGGAAGCGGCGGCGGCCGTGCCGCGCATCCGCGACAAGCTGGCGATGATGGGCGTGGACGTGCCCTTGATCGGCGATTTTCATTACAACGGGCATCGCCTGTTGACGGATGAACCGGCGGCGGCCGAGGCCTTGGCCAAGTATCGGATCAATCCTGGCAATGTCGGCTTTGGCCACAAGCGCGATACCCAATTTGCCACCTTGATCGAACTGGCGATGCGCCACGACAAACCCGTGCGCATCGGTGCCAACTGGGGTTCGCTCGATCAGGATCTGGCCGCACGCTTGATGGACGAGAACGCCCAACGCGCCTTGCCCTGGGATGCGGCCGCGGTGCTGCGCGAAGCCTTGATCCGCTCGGCGCTGGACTCGGCCGAGCGTGCGGTGGAGTTGGGCTTGGCACCGGAAAAGATCATGCTTTCCTGCAAGGTCTCGGGCGTGCAGGATTTGATCGCCGTGTACCGTGACCTTGCCGCACGCTGCGCGTATCCCCTGCACTTGGGGCTGACCGAAGCGGGCATGGGCAGCAAGGGCATCGTGGCATCGAGTGCGGCGCTGGCAATCCTGCTGCAAGAAGGCATCGGCGACACCATCCGCATTTCGCTCACGCCCGAGCCGGGTGAATCACGCACGCGTGAAGTGATCGTGGCGCAGGAGTTGTTGCAAACCATGGGACTGCGCGCCTTCACCCCGCTGGTGACGGCCTGCCCCGGTTGCGGACGCACCACATCCACGCTGTTTCAGGAATTGGCCAAGAGCGTGCAGGAGCATGTGCGCGAGCACATGCCGGTGTGGAAGCTGAAGCATCCCGGCGTGGAGAACATGACCCTGGCGGTGATGGGTTGCGTGGTGAATGGCCCGGGTGAGTCACGGCACGCCAATATCGGCATTTCCCTGCCCGGAACAGGTGAGGCGCCGGCGGCACCGGTGTTCGTCGATGGCAAGAAGACCGTGACTCTGCGCGGTGAAGGCATTGCCCGCGAGTTTGTGGCCTTGATCGACGATTACGTCGCCACGCACTATCGCGTTCGCGCGGACTGAGGATTCAATCGGCGCGCACGATGCGGTTGCGGCCGTCCTGTTTGGCCTGATACAGCGCAAGATCGGCAGCGCGCATCAGGCTGGGACGATCGGCACGGCCCGGCGTCCGCAGTGCCATGCCGGCGCTGATGGTGACAGGCAGTTGGGTGCCGTCGAGCACGAACTGGGTGGATTCCATGTCGGTTCGGATGGCTTCCAGACGCGCGTGGGCGCTGGCGATGTCCAAGCCTGGGATGAGCATGCCGAACTCCTCGCCGCCGATGCGTCCGCCGAGGTCTTGGGTTCGCATGCCACGGCGCAGGACTTGCGCCACCTGCCGCAGCACCTGATCGCCGGCTTGATGGCCGTAGGTGTCGTTGATGCGCTTGAACCAATCGATGTCGAGGATGGCGAAAGCGAGTTCCAGGCCGTCGCGCTCGGTGCGCACCAGTTCGCGTTCGAACAGTTCGATGAACAGGCGACGGTTGTACAAGCCGGTCAGTTCGTCGTGACTGGCCAACTGGTACACCTCTTCGTGGTAGCTCGCCTCCACGCTGCTGTCGCCGACGAATTTGACGATGCTTTCGCCGACGACGAGCAAGTCGCCGTCAGCCAGATCGGCGCTTTCCACCGGTCGATCGTTCAGGCGCGTGGTGTTGGTGGAGCCCAGATCGCGCACGCGGTAGCGACCGCCTTCCAGCCAAATTTCGCAATGTCGCCGCGACACCGAGGGATGAAGGATCAAAAGATCACAGCCGTGGTCGCGGCCAATGACCACGGGCCGTTCCAGGTTAATATCCGCACGTCGGCCCAAGCCCTCGCCATGGATCACCACCAGACAGGCATTGCCCGCCACCGGCTCGTTCGGGCCGGGTGACAGCAGGGTGCGCTGGGTGGTGTCGGCATCACGCGCGTGCATGGGATTCAGTGGTTGGGTCGGGAACCGGAAGGCAGCGGACCGGCAACAGGTCCGGATGCATCATAGTCAAGGTACGCGGTTTTCGACAGTTGCCGTCGACGACTGAGCGGCCTTGCGTGCCAGTGCGGCTTCGCGCAGGGCGATGTAATAGTTGGATCCGAGGATGATGCTGGCGCCGATGAAGGTCCAGCGGTCGATGGTTTCATCGAACAGCAGCCACCCAAAGAAGCCGACAACGAGAACTTGGGCGAAGCTGATTGGGGTGAGCATGGAGACGTCGGCCAGCTTCACCGATCGTGTCCAGAGCAGGTGTCCGACCGTCCCCAGAAAGCCGGCCAGCACGACCCACAGCCAGACGATACCGTGAGGCCACTCCCACACGAACAACGCGGGCAACAAGGTCATCGGCACCCAGAGCAAGGTGGTGTAAAACACGATGGTGTCGGCCTTGTCGGTGCGCGACAGGAACTTGATGGCGATGGCGACATAGCCGCTCATGGCCGCCGCTGCCACGGCGGCGAGCATGTGCACGTTGAAGCTCGCGCCGCCCGGGCGCACGATCAAGAGTACGCCGATGAAGCCGATGACGACCGCGCTCCAGCGCCGGATTCGCACCACTTCACCCAAGACGAAGACGGCGCCAATCACCACGAACAGCGGGCTGGAGTAGGTGATGGAAATGGCCTCGGCCAGCGGCAGGTGCACGATCGCCCAGAAGCCGCACAACATCGAACCCACGCCGACCGCACAGCGCCACAGGTAGAGCGAAAATTTCTGCGTTTTCAGCAAGCTCGGGCCGTGTTTGTACAGCAGCGGCAGGGCAAACAGAAAACCAAAACTGCAACGGAAGAACGCGATTTCGAAGGGGTGCAATTGGCTGGAGGCCAAGCGAATCATCAAGGCCATGACGCCGAACATCGTGGTGCTGGCCAGTGCCAACAGGATCGCACGACGGATGTCGTGGGCGTGAGGCGTGGTCGTAGCGGGTGAGGCCGACATGGGATGCGCGACCACTGAGCCTTGGAGGTGGCTGAGGAGTATGGCGGGTGAAGGCCGAATGTGGCCTGATTGGATCGAGGTTTTGGGATCGGTCATGCGCGTGTGCGCAGATTTGGCAGCACCGGGATCACATCGACGTGCGGGTTTGCCACGAGGCGCCAACGATGCGCGCTTCAGGCTCCAGCGCCACGCCGAAGCGTTCTTCGACCGAGGCGGCGATGCGTTGCGCCAGATCGAGAATTTGTGCGCCACTGGCCTGTCCGTGATTGACCAGAACCAGCGCGTGCTGCGATGACACCCCCGCATCGCCGTCGCGGTGTCCTTTCCAACCCGCCCGCTCGATCAACCACGCCGCCGAGAGCTTGCTTCGAGTGGGATCCTCGGTGGCAAAGCGTGGCAGATTGGGTTCGGAGCGCGCGAGAGTTTCTGCAAGATCGCTTGCCACGATGGGGTTGCGGAAGAAACTTCCGACATTGGCTGTCGCGCGTGGGTCGGGCAGCTTGCGTGTGCGCAGCCGGGTGACGGCTTCCGCCACCTGCGCGGCGCGCGGATTCTCATCTGCACCCAGGGCGGCCAGTTCCTGCGGCAAGCCGGGGTACTCGATCTGCAATGGACGGTGGCGTTGCAGTCGCAACTCCACCGCCATCACCAACCAGCGCCCCGGGTTCTGCTTGAACACGCTGTCACGGTAGCCGAAAGCGCATTCGGAACGATTCAGTCGCACCATCGTTGCCGTGAGTCGATCCCAGGCTTCGACGGTTTCGACAAACTCTGCCAATTCCACGCCATAGGCACCAATGTTCTGGATCGGAGCCGCACCCACGGTGCCGGGAATCAAGGCGAGGTTTTCCAGACCGCGCAAACCCAGGCCCAGACTCCAGCGCACCACGTCGTCCCATGGCTCGCCTGCGGCAATTCGGAGCACGGCGCCGTCGCCATCGTCGGCGAGCACGCTGCGTCCGTGTTGCTTGACGCTCAACACGGCACCGGCCACGTCGCCCACGAGCAGGGTGTTGCTGCCATCGCCGAGTATCAGCAAGGGCGCAGCTTGCAGCCACGGCAACGCAAACAGCTCTGGCAGGGCATGAGGTGTGTGTACCTCGACCAACAGCTCGGCGCGCGCCGGCACGCAAAAGCCGTTGCGCGCCTGAAGGCTGGCCTGTTCGGTGAAGGTCAGGCCCGGGATCATCCGTGCGTGATGCCCTGTTCGCGCCGACGCCGCAGCGCCTCGACGCACTCGCCCACCAGACGCGGGCCGCGATAGATCAGTCCGCTGTAGCACTGCACCAGGGTTGCGCCGGCCGCGAGCTTGCCCACCGCATCGGCTCCGCTGAGGATGCCACCGACGCCGATCAGCGGGATATTCCGATCCAGCGCGCCGCGCAACATTCGCAAGATCGCGGTCGACTGCCCGTACAGGGGCGCGCCCGACAAACCGCCGCTTTCTTCGGCGTGCGGCAAGCCGGCAACGCCGAAGTGGTCCACGGTGGTGTTGGTAGCGACCACGCCGTCGATGCCCGTACCCGCGAGCGCCGCACCGAGCGCGTGCACTTCGGCGTCGTTCAAATCGGGTGCGATCTTCAACAGCATGGGACGACGGGCGCCACGCCGTGCGGCCAGCTTCTCCTGGGATTCGCGCAGGCCGCCGATCAGTGCGCGCAGCGGTTCGCCAAATTGAAGTGCCCGCAATTCCGGGGTGTTGGGCGAGGACACATTGACGGTGATGTAGGTTGCCACGTCCCACGCCCGCTCCAGACATTGCCGATAGTCGTCCAGCGCGCGCTCGTTGGGGGTGTCCTTGTTCTTGCCGATGTTGACGCCAATGACGCCTTTCCAGCGCGTGCGTTCGAGGTTGCGAACCAGCACGCTGACGCCGTCATTGTTGAAGCCCATGCGGTTGATCACAGCCTGCTTGCCCGCGATCCGGAACAGACGCGGGCGGGGATTGCCTTCCTGCGGACGCGGCGTGACCGTGCCCACTTCGATGAAGCCGAAACCAAACTCAGCCAGCGCATCGATGTAGGCGCCGTTCTTGTCCATGCCGGCCGCGAGGCCGACAGGATTTGAGAACGTGAGGCCGAAGGCCTTGGTCGGCAGATCGCGCGTGCGCGCACTGGACAGCCGTGCCAGGCCCGTACCGTGTGCCAGCGCAGCCAGAGTGAGTGCGCGGGCATGAGCGCGCTCGGGGTCGCCGGAAAGCAGCAGTGGGCGCAGGAATGAGTACATGGCTCGGGCTGAGGGCTCTCGCTTTCTAGGGCTACTGCGCTAACGCGATCACGGCTGCCAGGCCGCCGAAGAACAGCACCACCGCAATCACGCCCAGAACGATCAAGGCCAGTTGCAGGTAGCCGAGAATCAGGCCGGCAATGGCCATGCCGTCGCCTTCGATGCGCGTGGAGCTGCGCCGGATTTCGCTGCGTGCCATGTGGCCGGTGATCACCGCCACGATCGGCCCAAGCAAGGGCAGGAAGAACCAGCTGACAATGCCCATCACCAGGCTGACGATGGCCAACGTACTGGTTTGCGGTGTGGGAACAGGGGAATTCATGCGGCCCTCCGGCTCAGCGCGAAGCGGGATTGTACATGTGAATCAGATCACGATTTTTTGGCATCCAAGGTGAAGCATCCAGGCCGCAGATCGCAGAAATCGGATCTGCGGCCATCGCTATTGATACGGCCCTCATCTTGTAGCAATGGCGCTTGCTCCATTGACTGCCGAGCAAGCTCGGCCGCTACGCCAGGCTCGTACAATTTTCGGGCCGGATCAATAACGCGCGAGCCGCCGCTCACAGATCGAACTTGATGCCCTGCGCCAGCGGCAACGAATCCGAATAGTTGATGGTGTTGGTCTGGCGACGCATGTAGACCTTCCACGCATCCGAACCGGACTCGCGCCCGCCGCCGGTGTCCTTTTCGCCACCGAAGGCGCCGCCGATTTCCGCGCCCGAGGTGCCGATGTTGACGTTGGCAATCCCGCAATCACTGCCGGCCGCCGACAGGAAGCGCTCGGCTGCCTTGAGGTTCTGGGTGAAGATCGACGACGACAGGCCTTGCGGCACGGCGTTCTGCATCTCAATCGCCTCGTCCAGGGTCTTGAACTTCATCACGTACAGAATCGGCGCAAAGGTTTCGTGCTGCACGATCTCATCGGAGTTCTTGAGGCCGCTGATGATCGTGGGCAGGACGAAGTTGCCGGGGCGATCGATGCGCGCGCCGCCGACTTCGACCGTGCCACCGGCAGCCTTGGCCTTTTCGATGGCGCTCAGGAACTGCTCCACCGCGCCTTGGCTATTGAGTGGGCCCATCAGGTTGGCGGGATCGGTGGGATCGCCGATCTTGCTGTCGAGCTGCTTGTAGGCCTTGACCAAGGTCGCCAACACGGTGTCGTAAATGGACTCGTGAACGATCAGGCGACGGGTGGTGGTGCAACGCTGGCCGGCCGTGCCGACGGCACCGAACACGATGCCGGGGATGGCCAGTTTCAAGTCGGCCGACTCGTCCAGAATGATGGCGTTGTTGCCGCCCAGTTCCAGCAGGCAGCGACCCATGCGGCGGGCGACCTTTTCGTTCACGCTGCGGCCCACGGCGGTGGAGCCGGTGAACGAAATCAGGGCGACGCGCTTGTCATTGACCAACGTTTCCGCCAGCTCGACGCCGGCGTCGTTGATCATGAAGAAGATGTCCGGGAAGCCACCGGCGCGCAGGGCTTCGTTGCAGATGCGCTGGGCCGCAATTGCCGACAGCGGCACCTTGTTGGAGGGTTTCCAGATGCAGATGTCGCCGCACACCGCGGCCAGGAAGGCGTTCCAACTCCAGACCGCCACCGGGAAATTGAAGGCGCTGATGATGCCGACCAGGCCGAGCGGCTGGTACTGCTCGTACATGCGATGGCCGGGGCGTTCGGAGTGCATGGTGTAGCCGTACATCATGCGACTTTGGCCGACCGCGAAATCGGCGATGTCGATCATTTCCTGCACTTCGCCGTCACCCTCGGGCTTGGACTTGCCCATTTCCAGGGCCACCAGCGAACCGAGTGCATCCTTGTGGCGGCGCAGGGCATCGCCGCACAGGCGAATGGCCTCGCCACGGCGCGGCGCGGGTGTCGTGCGCCAGGTCTTGAATGCCGCTTGGGCGCGGGCGATCACGGTTTCGTAGTCGGCGGCGGTGGTGGCCTCCACCGTGGCGATCACGTCGTTGGTGGTGGGGTTCTTCGGGCTGAGTGTGCCGGCGCCGGTGGCGCTGGACCATTCACCATTGCCGAGATAGGTGCCGGGGTTGTGCGCGGCCAAGCCGAGTGCTTGGAGCAGGGTCTGGGACATGAGGGTCTCCGATCAATTCATGCAGCCCGCCATTGTAGCCGCAAAGCCGGTTTGGATGGCTTTGATCCTGGCGCGCTCGTTGGTTTGCTGCGGCGGTTGGCCGGCGTGCGTGGTTCGTCAAAGCGCGCGATGAATGCTTGGGTTTTGACGCCATGTCCTTCAGACTCGCCCCTTTGCCCATCGGCCTGAAGACGACCCACATGAGCACAACGAGTACGCGAGCGCGCTTTCCGCGCCAGATTCCTTTCATCATCGGCAACGAAGGCTGCGAGCGTTTCAGCTTCTACGGGATGCGCAACATCCTGGTGCAGTTCCTGATCACTTCGACCTTGCTGCAGCACGTCATGGCCGCCGATGACCGTGCGCTGGCCGCCAAGGACCTGATGCACAGTTTCATGATCGGGGTGTACTTCTTTCCCTTGCTGGGTGGCTGGCTGGCGGATCGCTTCTTCGGCAAGTACAACACCATCCTGTGGTTCTCGCTGATCTACTGTGCAGGTCACGCGTGTCTGGCGATGTTCGAGGACAGTCGCACAGGATTTTTCACCGGTCTGGGTCTGATTGCCCTCGGTGCGGGCGGCATCAAGCCGCTGGTGGCATCGTTCGTAGGGGATCAATTCGACCAGTCGAACAAGCATCTGGCGAAGATCGTGTTCGATGGTTTTTACTGGATCATCAACTTCGGATCCTTGTTTGCATCGCTCACCATGCCCTTGTTCCTGAAACATTTCGGGCCTTCGGTTGCATTTGGAATCCCGGGCCTCCTGATGTTCATCGCCACCCTGGTGTTCTGGTTGGGACGCAAGCATTACGTGATGGTGCCGCCGGTGGGCGATTCGGATCCGGATGCTTTCTCCAAGGTCATTCGCACCGCTTTGCTGACCCAGGCGCCGGGTCAGGGGCGCCCTGGCCTCACGCTGGCAGGCCTCGGCGTGGCGCTGGCTGTCGCGTTTCTGGCCTGCGGCATTCTGGGACTGATCCCGACCCTGGGTTTCGTGATCTGTGCCTGCCTGGCCTTGGTGTCGATCGTCGGTGGCGTGGGTGGCGGTGCTTGGTTGCAACTGGAGCGCGCCCGTGGCCGGCACGCCGATGTGGCGGTGGATGGGGTTCGCAGCGTGCTGCGGGTGTTGGTGATCTTTGCCTTGGTCACCCCGTTTCACTCCTTGTTCGACCAGAAGGCCTCGACCTGGGTGATCCAGGGCAACGCCATGGTCAAGCCCGAGTGGTTCGTGGCGGCGCAGATGCAGGCGCTGAATCCGGCCCTGGTGATGATCCTGATCCCATTCAACAACCTCGTGCTGTATCCCATGCTGCGCCGCATGGGCTGGGAGCCGACCGCGCTGCGACGCATGACGGCCGGCATCGCCTTCAGCGGCCTGGCCTGGATCGTGATCGGTGGCATCCAGGTCGCGATGGACGCGGGCAATGCCATGAGCATCGTCTGGCAGGTGTTGCCCTATGCCTTGCTGACCTTTGGTGAGGTGTTGGTCTCGGCCACCGGCTTGGAGTTTGCCTACAGCCAGGCGCCGGCTTCGATGAAGGGCGTGGTGATGAGTTTCTGGAACCTCACCACCACGATCGGCAACCTCTGGGTGTTGTTGTCCAATGCCGCGGTACGCAATGAATTTGTGACCGGCAAGATTGCCAGCACCGGACTGAGTGAAGCGGCGTTCCTGATGTTCTTCTTTGCCGCGTTTGCCTTGGTTGCCGCGATGATCTTCGGTTGGGTGGCGCGCAGCTATCGGGTGGTCGACAACTATCGCGCGGTTTGAGTCGCACCCCTTGAACAGGTTGTGGGCGGCCTCGTGCGCGTTGCCATGCGCGCCATGAGGCAGGCATCGGAGCAGGCGATGGGTCATGGATCGACCCAAGTCGTTGGCGCATTCCGTCAAGCCGTGAAGCGCATGCTTTGCCTCGTGCTGATGGCGTTCGCTTCATGGGCGACGGCGGGCCCGCTTGGCCAGGCGTGGGTCAGTCGCCACTACGGCTCGGCGGATGGTTTGCCGGTGGGCAGCGTGAACGCGGCGGTGATGGATGCCGAGGGCTTCCTCTGGTTGGCCACGCACGATGGGCTGGCACGTTTCGACGGCGCCCAGTTCGAGGTGTATGACTCGATACGTTTTCCGGCGATGAATGGCAATCGGGTGTTGTCGGTGCATCGTGACGCGCAGGGACGCGTGTTCGCGCTGACTGAGCCTGGCGACTGGTTGCGGGTGGAATCGAACCGAATCCGCTCGGCGTTCGTCGAGAATGCCTCCGGTCTGGGCGCGCGCCACGTGGATTTGATGAGTTTGTGCGTGACGGCCGCACGCGGTCTGTGGTGTCCGGATCAGGACGGGCAGTACCACATTCGGCTGAACTTTCCTGCGGGAATCGATCCGGCTTTGGCCTTGCTGGGGCCAAACGACAGCGCGTGGCTGTTGAGTCGCCAGCGTGATGTCTGGCTGTATCGCCGAGGGCATTGGCGGGCCGTGTGGCAGGCAGGCGATCGGGTGGTCCGTGCCGTCACGGCGACGGGCGTGGTGGCGTCCGACGGTAGCTTCTGGACCGTCGTGGGTGAACGTTTGCTGCGGGTCGGGCCGGATGCATCGCAACGCTGGTTCGGTGACCGGCTTGATCCGCTCCGAGTAATCGATATTCGGCTTGATCGGGATGGCGAAATTTTCATTGGCGCCAGCAATGGCGTGTTCCGAGTGCAGAACGATCGGCCTGTTCGCGTTTTTCACACCGAAGATGCGAAGGAAGATGCGGGCGACGAGCCCGTGTATCTGTCGTGGCAGGCGCCCGATGGGGCACATTGGATTTCACACGGCGGACGTTTGTGGCGTATCGACGCCTCGGTGGATCGATGGAAAAACCCAAATCCCAAGCCCGTGTTCGACAGCCCTGGTTTGATCCAGAACCTGAGCTTCGGGTCGGATGGTTTGGTGTGGGTGATGAGCTTGCACGATGGCCTGCATCGGCTCAATCGAGCGCGAGTGGATGTGCTTGATCAAGCGCGTGGTTTGCACGGCAACAATGTGTATGGCATCAGTCGCGCGCCGGATGGCACGATGTGGCTGGGTTCGCTCGGTGCGGGCCTGATGGCGCTGGCAGCCGACGGCACGGTGCGTTCGTATGGCGTCGAGGACGGCTTGCCTGGCAACAATCCCTGGGTGGTGAGCGTTGCGCCGGACGGCACGGTCTATACCGCGACGTATGCGCCGGGCTTGTGGCGAAAGCCGGCCGATCAACAAGGCTTCGAAGCAGTCCCGTTGCCGGTCGAACTGGCACAGGAACAGATTCGTGCCCTGTTGTTTGCGCCCGACCAGTCGCTATGGCTGGGCACCAGTGCCGGTGCATGGCGCAGGCAGGATGGTCGTTGGGAAAAAATCTGGCCTGAACCGGGGCGGCGGGTGCGGGTCGGCGCCATTGCGATGCAGGGTGCAAGGATCTGGCTCGGCAGTGATGAGGGCGTTTGGGCGCTCACGGGCATGCAGGCCAGCGCGGTGGCGGGCGATGTGCTTGCGCATACCGCAATTCGTGGTCTTGACATCAGCTCGGATGGGGCGCTCTGGATCAGCACGGATGGGCGCGGCCTGGTGCGCGTGGCGGCCAACGATCCCGAGGGTCATCACGCCTTGCAGCTCACGCGCCGAGAGGGCTTGCCTTCGAATACGCCGCATGTGGTGCGTGAGGATGCCCGCGGCAACCTGTGGGTCAATAGCAATCAGGGCATTTTCCGGATCAATCGATCCGGCCTCGATGCGATTCTGGCTGGAACCAAATCACGGCTGGCACCCTTGTCCCTGGGCCTTTCGGACGGTCTGATCGAACTGGAAGGCAACGGCGGCGTACAACCGGTGATGGCCGAGAGCGCTGACGGCACGTTCTGGTTTGCATCGCAAGGCGGCGTGGTGCGATTCAATCCCATGGCATTGCCACTGCATGAGCGTCCCCCGCGTGCGCGCATCGATGGATTGGAGTTTGATGGGGAGGCGCTGCCATTGGCGCCTGATGGCAGGCTTCCAGTGGGCGTTCGCAGCCTGCGGTTCCTTTTTCGTGCGGCCGATCTGGTCGGTAATGGCGAGGCACGCTACCGCCATCGCCTGCTGCCGGATTCGCAGCGTTGGAGCGATGCGGGGAGCGAGCACAGCACCCAATTCAGCGCCTTGGCACCCGGTCGATATCGGTTTCAGGTGCTGGCCGGCAACAGTGATGGCATCTGGGCTTCCGAGCCGGCCGAGGTCGCGTTCGAGGTGCTTCCGTATTGGCACGAAACCTTCGCTGCTCGCGTCGCGTTTGCGGCCATTCTGGCGCTGTTGCTGGCCTTGGGCTGGTGGTGGCGGGTGCGGCGCTTGCACCATCGAGCGCGGGTGCTGGATCTGAAGATTCGCAGCGGCACGCGGAAATTGCGGCGAGAAAAATCACGTGTGGAGCGCGCCATGCTGGAGCTGGCTCACGCGCATCAAGGGCTGGAGGATCGAAACCTTGCCCTGGCCGACCAAGCGCGGCGGCTCGAAGACCTGGATCGGTTCCGTCGGCGCGTGCTGGCCAATGTCAGTCATGAGTTGCGCACGCCCGTGATGCTGGTGGGATTGCCATTGGAGGAATTGGAACAGCGTGCGATCGGTCTGGATGTCGAGGGCAAGGCGCGCTTGCGGCTGGCACGCCAGCAGTTGGAGCGCCTGCAAGGCCTGGTTGAGCAACTGATGAGTCTGATACAGGCCGAGTCCGGGCAAATGCCCTTGCGCCTGACACGCGTCGACATGTCGGCGTTCGGGCGGCAGCTCATCGCCAGTTATCGGCCCAAGGCGATGACTGCCGAGGTGGAGCTGTCGTTGCAGGTGCACGAAGGGCTGGAACCGGTGTATGCGGATCTGGTTCATCTTGCGACGATCTTCGGTAATTTGCTGGACAACGCGCTGAAATATGCGCCGAAAGGCAGTGTCGTCGTGGTCAGCCTCGCGGCACGCGACGAGGGTGTGGAGATGGGGGTGTGCGACGCCGGTTCGGGCTTTGATGCGAGCACGGCCAGACGTCTGTTCGAACGCTTCTATCGTGCCGACGGCATGCCACGAGACGGGCGCGAGGGCTTGGGCATTGGCCTGTCGCTGGTTCAGGAGTTGGTGCAGTTGCACGGCGGTGAGGTCAGCGCGCAGTCCCAGCCTGGCGTCGAAACCTGGTTCCGGGTCTGGCTGCCGGCGGGCAGTGAGCACGTGGCCTTGGAAGATCTGCTCGTGCCACCGGCCGAGTCGGCCTTGCCTGCGGTCGCGCGGTCCACGCAGGACTTGGATGCCGAGGGTTGCATCCTGCTGGTGGAGGACCATCCTGATCTGGCCAGCTATCTCGCCGAGCGCTTGGGCGAGCGCATCTGTACCGTCCACGCGAACTGCGCCGAGACGGCCTTGCACATTCTCGAAACGGATCCGCGCATCCGTCTGGTGATCAGCGACGTCATGCTGCCGGGGATGGACGGGATCGCGCTTTGTCAGAAATTGCGAAGCGATGCGGGCACCTCGCATAGGCCGGTCATCCTGATTTCGGCGCGGGCCACGCACCACGATGTGGACGCTGGGCTGGCCGCGGGCGCCGTCGCGTATCTGGCCAAGCCTTTCGGGTTCGATCGCTTGTTGCAGGCCATCGTTGAAGCGTGGCCGGCGCTGCGCCAGCGCCTTCAGCCGCTGCCCACTGCCCCGGAATCGCTCGATTCCGTCATGAACCTGGGTCTGGAGCACCTGCCTGACGCCGCGTTCAGCGTTGTCGAATGGGCTGAACTGGCACACCTGTCCGAACGTCAATTGCGTCGACGGGTGAAGGAAAGCTGTGGCCAGAGTCCGCAGAACTGGCTGCGCGAGCAGCGCCTGCTCCGGGTGCATCAGCTCTTGCGTGATGGCCACTGCAAAACCCTGCTCGAAGCCGGTGAGCGCTGTGGGCTGGACAACCCTTCGTATCTGTATCGCAGCTATCGGGCGCGCTTCGGAGAACGCTGAGGCGGGCCGCGATCGGCGGCGGTTACGGTCCGTAATGCATTGATAAAGCAAACAATGTCCGATCTGTGCATGTCTTTGTCCGGTGGGTGCATGGGCACGCAAGGGCGGCTTGCCTAGGCTGACCGGGTTCGATCCCGACACCCGTCGGGGCCATTGGAGAGCTCGATGCATCGGTCAAAAACAGCGTTGTCGCGCAGCGTGCGCAGTTCGAAATATACCCATCCGTCGAGGATCAAACGGGCGTTCGCTCTGTTTCTGGTTTCATGCGCAGCGATGGTCGCGGGCGGAACCGAGGCGATGGCACAAACGGCCGCTGTGTGCCGTGTCACCGCCTCGGCTACCCCCGGTGACGATGGTCAGGATTGGGCTCATCCCATGACGCTGCAAGCCGCGCTGCTCGATACTGCGTGCAGCGAGCTTTGGGTTGCTGCCGGGGTCTATCTGCCGGGCAGCGCGCCCGAGGACAGTTTTCTGATCGAGGCCGATACCGCGATGTACGGTGGCTTCAGTGGCACCGAGCTGAGTCGCGATGAGCGCGATCCGCAGGTCAACGTGACGATTCTTTCGGGCGACCTTGACCAAGATGACGTTCAGGCCGGCACCGCTGGAATCACCGCCGATGCCGATGACATCCGCGGCAGCAACAGTCATCACGTCGTGCAAATACTCAGCACCCAAGCCGCGCCGATGGGTTGGGCAGCACCCGTCGTGGTGGATGGCTTCGTGATCACCGCAGGCGATGCACGCGAGGTGGGCAATGGCGGTGGCATGGTGCTGCGCCGCGATGCCGGCGTCATGAACACCAACAGCCTGAACCTGTATCAGCTGATCTTTCGTGGCAATGCTGCCATCAACGGCGGCGGGCTCGGGCGCGATGCCAACTCCCAGCCCTGGACCGAACTGGGTGGCTGGGACTTGTTGTTTCAGGGCAACCTCGCTCAGGGCGTCAATGGCGCAGACGGTGCGGACGGCGTGTCGGGCGATTTTGGACTGGCACCGGGCGAGAACGGCGGCGATGGCGGTGATGGTCTGCCAGGCGGCGCTGGCGGCGACGCCTCGGGTGGTGCGATCTACGGCGTGGAAGGGCTGTTCCGCAACATCGGCCTGTTCGACAATCGCGCCATCGCCGGAAACGGCGGTCGCGGGGGCGATGGTGGCGCCGGTGGCAACGGCGCGACTGCCGGTCAAGGCGGCAATGGTGGTCAGGGTGGACAGGGCGGCGACGGTGGACAGGGCGGTGTGGCACGTGGTGGCGCCATATTCATGATGAGTTCGCCCGGCATGTCCAATGTCACCGCGTATGGCAATCGAGTGGTGGGTGGTGACGGTGGTGACGCAGGCGCTGTGGGTCCCGGTGGCCTCGCAGGCACGGGCGGTGTGCCAGGTACCATGGGGCCAGCGGTCATGATCGGCGGTGATGGCGGCGATGCCGAAGGCGGCGTATTTCACGGCAGCTTGAACGATGGCTTCGACCTGAGCTTCTCCACGCTGGTCAACAACACCGCGTTGTCCGGTTCAGCCGGCTGGGGTGAAGGTGGCACCAACGGTGCGCTGGGGCAGTCTCGTGGCGGTGCGCTGTTCACGGCCGTCACCTCCGATTACAGCATCTACTTGCAGGGTGTGATCGTCTGGAACAACCACGCCGACTTCGGTGCACAGATCTTCAATCAGGGTCTGAACGGCGATCCGGCCCATGTGCCGCAGATTTCCTACAGCCTCATCGAGGGTGCCGGCAACAGCGGCTCGACCTGGGATGCCAGCGTCGGCATAGACCAAGGTGACAACATCGACACCGATCCGCTGCTGGACATGCCAGCCGACAATGGTGGCCTCAGCCCGACCTTGATGCCGACGGCAGGCAGCCCGGTCATCGACAGTGCGCCATGGTTGTGCCCGTACGCCACGCCCGGCGCCTGCCGGGAGCTCGATCAGCGCGGCACGCCACGACCGCAAGGCTACGGCTACGATCGCGGCGCGGTGGAACGCTTGCCGGCGCAGCGCCCGGTTTGCTACGTCGATGCGGCGGCCAGTGGCAATGACGATGGCAGCACTTGGGCCAATGCCTGGAACGACCTCCAGGATTCCCTGGTGCCCGGTATTTGCGGCGAGGTGTGGGTCGCGCAGGGATCCTATCGACCGACCGCCGGCACCGATATGGCGGTGAGTTTCCGTGTGCTGCCCAAACAGCGGCTCTACGGGGGGTTCAGCGGCACGGAAACCAGTCGTGACGATCGCGATCCCAAGGCATACCCAAGCATTCTTTCAGGCGACCTTGGCGTGCCCGGCGATGTCACCGACAACAGCAACACCGTGGTATGGCTTCAAAGCCGCACCACGTTCGGGCCGATCGAGAGCGATACCGTGATCGATGGATTCGTCATCACCGCAGGCAACGCCACCGGTAACGCGCCGGATATGCCCCGCGTGGGCGGTGGGCTCTATTGCGATCGCTACTGTTCGCCGACCCTGCAGCAGCTGGTGTTCGAAGACAATCGCGCCATGTCCGGGGGCGGCGCCTTGGGTTTGCTGATCATGGGTGGACCGGTCGACCTGCACCTTCGAGACCTGGTGTTTCGCAACAATCATGCGCAATCGATCGGTGCAGCACTGGTGCTGACAGCGCAACGTGATGCGGGCGAAGAGGCCATCACGGGCGAAATAACGCTCGAGCGCGTGGCCTTCACCAACAACAGCATCCAGGATCCTTTGACGCCGGGGCAGTCGGCTGCGGGGGCCGCGATACTTCAATTCGCCGGTGCCGAAACGTTGCTGGATGTGCGTCTGACCAATACCAGCTGGCATGCGAACTCGGCTGACATCGGCGCGGCACTGGTTCTGGCTACCGGCAATGGCGCCGTGGCCCATACCCAAATCGAGTACGCGACCTTCAACGGCAACACCGGAAACGGCATGGGCACGGTGTTCTTCGCCAGCGATTCTCCGGACGCCACATTTCAATTGGACAATGTCGTGCTCTGGGACGATCCGAACGTCAACGGCGAACTGATTATGTACAACGACCTATCGGGTTCGGGTACCGCCCCGCCCATCATCGGGATCGATGGCGGCTTGGTCCGAGGCGGTTGTCCCGCGGTGGCCACGTGCATGGCGGTACAGGATGCCGACCCCTTGTTGGGTGCGTGGCTGGATCACGGTGGCTTCGTGCCAGGTCAATTGCCGGCTGCCGGAAGTCCAGCGATTGACGCGGCCGGAAGCTGTTTGCTGGTGCAGGATCAGCGTGGCGTTGCGCGCGCACAGGGCCCCGGCTGCGACTATGGTGCCTTGGAGGTGAAACAAGCCCAGCTCACGGTAGTCGTGTCGACGCCCGGGGGTGAGGTGAGTGCGGCGGCGGTGCCCGTGCCCAATGGTCCGGCGATCAACGAATGCCGTCAAACAAGTGGCGTCTGTTCGGCGTGGTACAGCATCGAGCCGGCCTTTCCCACAATGAGTCTGGATATCACACCGGACGCGGGTTGGCACTTGGTGGCCCCTGCCGGCTGCAGTGGGCCTCTCACGGCCGATTGCACTGTTTCCATCGGATTTGCCCGCAACCAGCATCACGTTGGGGGCGTGCTATCGGGATTGGCGAGCGGCAGCAGTGTCGTGCTTCAGCTCAATGGCGCCAACGATCTGACGCTGGCTGCCAATGGCAGTTTCCAGTTCCCGCAAACCTTGTCGTACCAAGACAGTTACATCGTCACGGTCTCCAGTCAACCCGGTTCGCCGGCGCAAACCTGCAGCCTGTCCAACGCCAACGGCACCTTGCCCGATGCGGATGTGACCAGCGTCCTGGTGAGTTGCAGCGCCGACGAATTTCTCGTGAGCACGCAAGTGACTTCCGGCAACGGTCAGCTGACTCCAAGCGATCAGTGGGTGGCGCGATCCGCCACCGCGGACTTCACCGCGATTCCGGACACAGGATGGAAGATCGGTTCGATCACTGGCTGTGGCGGCAGTTTGAACGGAGCCGTCTACAGCACTGGACCCATCACCGCGGCATGTACGGTGGCAGCGAGCTTCGTGGCCGATGCGTCCGGCATCTGCCGCGTGCGCGCTGATGCCGGCGCCGGCACCGGCATGGTCTGGGCCAGCCCAATGACCCTGCAGGCAGCACTGGCCCATGCCTATTGTCAGGAAATCTGGGTGGCGGCCGGCGTCTATCTGCCAGGCGCGCAGCCGACTGACAGCTTTGTCATACCGTCCGGTGTCGCGGTCTACGGTGGTTTTACCGGAAACGAAACGGCGCGCGATCAACGTGATACGGCGGCACACCACGCGATTCTCTCAGGCGATCTTGGTGGCGACGATGCGTCCAACAACGGTGTGCTGGCGCATGCCGATGGCATCGTGGGCAGCAACAGTCACCACGTCGTTCTGCTGGACGGGACCGGTCAGGCGATGGGCGCTGGCACCGTCATGGATGGCTTGGTGATCACCGCCGGGGATGCAGGCGCCGGCGATGGCGGCGGCATGCAGTGTCTGGGCCAGTGCCAGGCCGCGCTTACCCAGTTGCATTTCAGTGGCAATCGTGCGATGCGCGGCGGTGCGCTGTACACCGCGGGTTCCGCCGCCAGTCCCGACATTTCACGCAGTGCATTCACCGGCAACACGGCGACGCAGGGTGGGGCGATCTACAACAATGGAAGCGCCGGTCAGGCCAGCCCCGTGGTGAGCAACAGCACCTTCAGTGGCAATCGAGCAAATAGTGAAGGCGGCGCCATCTACAACGATGGACGCGGTGGTGTTTCCAGCCCCTTGCTGCTCAATCTCACCCTGACCTCCAATCAGGCCCAACGTGGCGCTGCGATTTACAGCACGGCCGTGGCGGGAGCCAGTGCCCCTGACCTGAGCAACCTGATCGTCTGGGGAAATCTCAACGACAGCGGTGACGATGTGGTCAACGATCAAGCCCAACCCTACATCGCCTACAGCATCATCCGTGGGGCTTACGTCGGTCCGAACCATGACTGGAACAACGCCATCGGCCTGGATGGAGGCCACAACCTCGATTCCGATCCGCAGTTGCTGCCACTTGCCGACAACGGTGGGGCCACGCCGACCCACATGATTCTGCGTTGGAGCATCCCGGTGGATCGCGCGGACCCTGCGACCTGTCCTGATGTGGACGAGCGTGGCGTCAGCAGGCCACAGGATGCCGTGTGCGACATCGGCGCTGTCGAACACCGCCGTGGCGATGCCGGCTCGATGTTCTGGGATGGATTCGAGTGATGCGCAGGGCACGGCCGTGATCTCCTTGTGGATTGAGGATCTTGGCCGCCACCCCGATGTGGCATCGACAGTCATCACCGCAGCACAGCGCCACCCTCAGGGTGGCGCTGAAGCTTTTACGTCGGTGAGTCGCTACGCGCCAAGCCATCCAGCAAGGGCAGGGTGGTGGCGAGGAGCTGGTCGTCTTTGCCATGCCAGTGGGCCTCGGCGTTCGTATTCGCCACCGCGAGCGCTTCCAGGCAATCGTGGGCTTGCACCGTGCGGATGATCTGAGCGCGACCATCGCTGGATTGAAGCTCGCTGCCCGGTTCGAGCGGGTGTTGGAGCCGAAGCCGGATAAGCGATCGTTTGGCCTGCCCCAGAAAATGCGTGCGTGCGACCACTTCCTGCCCCGGATAGCAGCCTTTCTTGACACTGAAGGCTGCTAGCCGCTCAAGCCCCAGCATCTGGGGCGTGAAAGCCTCCACCTGCTGGCTGCCCAGCCGTGGCAGGCCGTGGGCGATATCCGCACCTGTCCACTGCGCGATGAACGCGGCGTCGGGTTCGGTCAGCGAGTTCGCAGTGGCCGTGAGCACGAGGCTGCGAGGCTGGCTCGCGCTCAGGTCCAGGACGATACGCTGCCATGCGCCGTCGTCGCTCCGTTCGATCTCGGCTTGCGCATAGTGCGCAGTCGAACCGAGCGACTCAGGTGCCGCCATGGCGGCAGCAGCGCAGCCGGGCTCCAAGGGCTGGATCTCGACGTTGCTGCGAAAACGCATGCGAGTCAGGCGCGATGCCAAGTCTTCAGCCGGATAATCCGGCAGCCACAGGAGCAGGCTCTTAGCATCGATTCGCAGCAAGGCAAACAGGGCAATCACGCGTCCCTTGGCCGATAGCCAGCAACTCCACTGCCATTGGCCATCGCGCAAGCCTGTGATGTCGTTGGCAAACTGGGCCTGGGCGAAACTCAATGCGTCCGCGCCATGGAGCGACAGCACGCCGCCACAGGGTAGGGTGTGCCAGTGCGTGGTGGGGCTGTGTGGCTTGATAGACATACGCGCGAGTACTAACCTTGCTGCATTGCACGAAGTGTTCGTCATGATAAGTCATCCCGATTCCGCACCCGAGCCAGCTCCGTCCAACGAGACGGCTGAAGTCCAGGATCTGTCCGTGCCGCCCGGTATGCCGCCCGAGTGGGGCGGACGAGGCGGGCTGGATCCGACCCGCTACGGCGATTGGGAAAAGAACGGTCGCTGCATCGATTTCTGAGAAGTCGTGGCCGGGTATCGGTTTTGCCTTCTTTCCACCTTCGTTTCATCCCGTCGAGAGTTACTTCATGACGCAACGTGAACGCCCATTGGCCCCTTTCATGATCGGGCCGTATTACAAACCCCAGTTGACCTCGATGTTGTCGATTGTGCACCGCATCACGGGCATGGCCTTGGTGGTGGGGGCTTTCGTCTTGGTTGCTTGGCTGGTGGCGGTGATGCGTGGGCCGGAGGCTTACGCGGACTTCGCCGCCTGCATCGGCTCCTTGCCCGGCCGAATCGTGCTGGCCGG
>DASSYF010000033.1:0-83228 GCA_035703435.1 Chiayiivirga sp.
TCCATCAGCTCACGCTGACGCTTGGTGAGGTTGACCGGAGTTTCCACCACCACCCGACACATCAAGTCACCCGGCGCGTGGCTGCGCACCGACTTGACGCCCTTGCCACGCAGGCGAAAGAGCTTGCCGGTCTGGGTTTCCAGCGGAATCTTGACCTGCACCGAACCATCGAGCGTGGGCACGTCGATATCGGCACCGAGCGCGGCCTGCGACAGGCGAATGGGCAGTTCGCAGTAGAGGTCATCGCCGTCGCGCTGGAAGATGGCGTGCTCGCGCACCCGCACTTCCACATACAGATCGCCCGGCTGCGTGCCCGCAGGGCCAGCCTCACCTTCGCCCGCCAGCCGAATGCGATCGCCATTGTCCACGCCCGCCGGAATCTTGACTTGCAGGGTTTTCTCCTGCTCGACGCGGCCGTGGCCATCGCAGCTCTTGCAGGGATTGACGATGCGCTTGCCGCTGCCATTGCAATGCGGGCAGGCCTGTTGCACCGAGAATATGCCTTGCTGCATCCGCACCCGGCCCTGGCCGCGACAGGTGGAACAGGTTTCGATCTTGCCGTCCTCGGAGCCTGCGCCCTTGCACGGACCGCAGGCCACCAAGGTCGGAATCTGGATGCTGCGCTCGACGCCAAACACGGCATCGGGCAGATCCAGCTCGATCACATAACGCAGATCAGCACCGCGACGCGCCTGTTGCCGAGCGCGCCCACCGCCGAAGATGTCACCGAAAATATCGCCGAAAATATCGCCAAAGTCGGCTCCGCCTCCACCGCCACCACCGCCCATGCCCGCTTCGAACGCGGCATGACCGTGCTGGTCGTACAGCCGGCGCTTGGCCGGCTCGGACAGTACGTCGTAGGCCTCCTTGGCCTCCTTGAACTTGTCCTGCGCCGCCGGATCATCGGGGTTGCGATCGGGGTGGTATTTCATCGCCAGGCGACGAAAGGCCTTTTTCAGCTCGGCCTCGTCCGCCGTGCGGCCAACACCCAGAACTTCGTAATAGTCGCGTTTGCTCATTGCAGGGAATCGGGAATCGGGAATGGGGAATCGTCAGGAGCGAAGGCGCGGCATACGCTCTGCCGACGCTGGAAGGGTTCGGAAAAGAAATCGGAGGGGCTGGGCTATTGCCCTGCTCCTCCGATTCCCGACTCCCTAATCCCGATTCACGGCTGTTTGTCGTCCTTGACCTCGGTGAACTCGGCATCGACCACGTCATCGTGCGCACCGGCACCCGATGCGGCTTCTGGCCCGTGGCCGGCCGACGCGCCGGCCTGAGCGGCGGCCAACAAGGACTGTGCAGCCTCTTCCAGAGCCTGGGTCTTGGCTTCGATCTGGGCTTGGTCATCACCCTTGGCGACCGCATCCAGCGCCGAGATTGCCGCTTCGATCCTGCCAATGGCCTCACCCGGCACCTTGTCGCCGTGGTCCTTGATCGCCGCCCGCGCCGCATGCAACACGGCGTCGGCCTTGTTGCGCGCGCCGACGAGCTTGTGGAACTTTTCGTCCTCTTCGCGATTGAGTTCGGCGTCGCGCACCATCTTCTGGATTTCGTCCTCGGACAAACCCGACCCGGCCTTGATCTCGATCTTCTGTTCCTTGCCGGTTTTCTTGTCCTTGGCCGACACGTGCAGGATGCCGTTGGCGTCGATGTCGAAGGCCACTTCGATCTGCGGCATGCCGCGCGGCGCCGAGTCGATGCCGGCCAGATCGAACTTGGCCAGCGACTTGTTGTAACGCGCCTGCTCGCGTTCACCCTGCAAGACGTGCACGGTGACGGCGGTCTGGTTGTCTTCGGCGGTGGAGAAAATCTGCGAGGCCTTGGTCGGGATCGTGGTGTTCTTCTCGATCAGCTTGGTGAAAACGCCACCCATGGTTTCGATGCCCAGCGACAAGGGCGTCACGTCGAGCAAGAGCACGTCCTTCACGTCACCGGCCAGCACACCACCCTGCACCGCCGCACCCAGCGCCACGGCCTCGTCCGGGTTGACGTCCTTGCGCGGCTCCTTGCCGAAGAATTCGGCCACGGCCTGCTGCACCTTGGGCATGCGGGTTTGACCGCCGACCAGGATCACATCACCGATATCGGATACCCGCAGGCCCGCATCCTTCAAGGCCGTGCGGCAGGGCTCCAGCGTGCGCTTGACCAGATCATCGACCAGGGCTTCGAGCTTGGCGCGCGTGAGCTTGATCGCCAGATGCTTGGGACCCGAGGCATCAGCCGTGACGTACGGCAGGTTGACTTCGGTCTGCTGCGCGGTGGAGAGCTCGATCTTGGCGCGCTCGGCGGCGTCCTTGAGGCGCTGCAGGGCGAGCGGATCCTTGCGCAGATCCAAGCCCTGATCCTTCTGGAATTCTTCCACCAGATACTCGATCACGCGATTGTCGAAGTCCTCGCCTCCGAGGAAGGTGTCGCCATTGGTGGCCAGCACTTCGAACTGCTTTTCGCCGTCGATCTCGGCAATTTCGATGATCGACACGTCGAAGGTGCCGCCGCCCAGGTCATACACCGCGATCTTGCGGTCACCCGTGCCGGACTTGTCCAGGCCATAGGCCAAGGCCGCTGCCGTCGGCTCGTTGATGATGCGCTTCACATCCAAACCGGCGATGCGACCGGCATCCTTGGTGGCTTGGCGCTGGCTGTCGTTGAAGTAGGCCGGCACGGTGATGACGGCTTCGGTCACGGCCTCGCCCAAGAAGGCCTCGGCGGTCTTCTTCATCTTGGCCAGCACTTCAGCGGAAATCTGCTGCGGGGCCATCTTCTTGCCATCGGACGAAGCCACCCAGGCATCGCCATTCTCGTGCGCCAGAATGCCGTACGGCACGTGCGCGATGTCCTTCTGCACCTCGGCATCGGTGAACTTGCGACCGATCAGGCGCTTGACCGCGTAGAAGGTGTTCTTGGGGTTGGTCACGGCCTGACGCTTGGCGGAAGCGCCCACAAGGACTTCAGCGTCCTTGGTGTAGGCCACGATGGATGGAGTGGTGCGATCGCCTTCGGCGTTCTCGATCACGCGACCCTTGCCGCCTTCCATGATCGCCACGCAGCTGTTGGTGGTGCCGAGGTCGATACCGATGATCTTGCCCATGTGTGTTTCCTCCAGAAATGTCATTCCGGCCAGTGGCCGCGTTGCTTTGGTATGTATGGTTGAGTGCGGTGGCTTCAAGGGCACCGTGATGAAAGGCCTCAGTCGCCGGCCACGACCACCAGCGCCGGGCGCAGCAATCGCTCGTTGAGCACATAGCCCTTTTGATAGACCTGCACCACCGATCCCGCCGCGACACCGGCCACGGGCACCATGCTCATGGCCTGATGGCGCTCGGGATCAAAGGCCTGACCGGCAGGATCCACAACCACCAGACCATTGGACTCGGCCACCCGCGAGAGTTGGCGCAGCGTCAACTCAACGCCTTCGCGCAGCTTGTCGTTGCTGCCATCGGCCGCCAGTCCGGCTTCCAGACTGTCGAACACCGGCAAGAGATCGGCCAGCAACTTCTCATTGGCGAAGCGCCGGCTCTGTTCGGCTTCGCGGATCACGCGTTTGCGCAGATTGTCCATTTCGGCGCGCTCGCGCAGTTGCTCTTCGCGCACTTGCAACAGGGCCTGCTCCAGTTCGGCCACGCGCATGGCCAGATCCAGTTCGTCCGGCTGAGCGTCTTGGTGATCGGGCAGGTCTGATTCTGAGGTCATGAAAGGGCTCCACAGGCAAGGTGGTAATGAGAATGGTGAAATGAGCCGCAGCCGTTGCCTGCGGGCAGGCCGGGCCGATGCAACGCTTATGAGGTCTGATCGACGCGTTTCAAGGCGGCGCCCAGCACCTGGGCCGTGGCCTGGACCATCGGAATCACCCGTTCATAGGCCATGCGGGTCGGGCCGATGACACCGAGAACGCCGAGCACGCGCCCATCGACGCCATAAGGCGCGGTCACAAGCGAGCACTGGTCCAAGGGAGCCACCCCGCTTTCCTCGCCGATGAACAGCCGCACGCCACGCGCGTGCGCGCAGCCTTCCAGCAATTGCAGCAGCTCCTTCTTGCGGGTGAAGGCCTCGAACAACTCGCGCAGGCGATCCAGATCGGAAAGATCCTGCACACCCATCAATTGGGTCTGCCCCGTCACCAGCACATCGTCCTCCTCGATCGGAACGAAGGCGCTTTCGGTCACATCGGCCGCCACCGCAAGCAGGCGATCCATCTCGCTCTGGGCTTCACGCAGTTCCGCCATCAGCCGCTGACGAATCATAGGCAGCGGCAATCCCGCGAAATGGGCATTGAGATAGTTGGCCGTCTGCTCCAGTTCCGACGGTGAATAGGCACGACGGGTCTGGATGATGCGGTTCTGTACTTCGTTGTCGGCAAACACCAGGATCACCAGCACCCGCTCCGGAGCCAAGGCCACGAAGTCAATATGGCGCAAGGCAAATTGATCGCGCCGAGGCACCGTCACCAAGCCCACGAATTGGGTCATTGCCGAAAGCAGCTCGGAGACATTGCCAATCAGGCGCTGGGTGCCCATCTGCGGGGAGAGCTGCCGGCCGATGCGGGCCAACTGGTCGTCGCCCAGCGGCTCCATTTGCAGGAGGCTGTCCACAAACAGGCGATAGCCCTGCGCCGTCGGCACACGCCCTGCCGAGGTGTGCGGCGTGGCGACCAAGCCAATGTCTTCCAGATCCGACATGACGTTGCGGATGGTGGCCGGGGAAATATCCAAGCCCGAATTGCGCGACAGCGTGCGCGAGCCCACCGGCAGGCCGTCGCGGATGTATTGCGCGATCAGGACTTGCAGCAAATGGCGGGCGCGGGCATCGAGCGTGGTGTTCACGATGGCAATCGTAATGGGTTCACGCGCTTAGATGGGGGCGGACGCGCGCCTTGGCAAGCATTGGCGCGCGCTGCAGTGCATGGTAGCGTGACCGGCCCCGCCGTCGTCCGCTTCACCCACGCCACGATGCTCGTTTCACTCTACGTCAAAGACTTTGCCATCGCCCATGAAGTGGAGATCGCTCCCCATCGCGGCCTGACCGTGGTATCGGGGGAAACGGGCGCGGGCAAATCCTTGCTGGTGGATGCCTTGATGCTGCTGGTTGGGGCGCGTGCCGACAGCGGCGTCGTGCGCCATGGCGCCGATCGCGCTGAGCTGGTGGCGCGCTTCGAGCTCGCGTCCAACCCCGCCGCACAGGCCTGGCTCACCGCCGCCGAACTGGACGAAGACCATGAATGCCAACTGCGCCGCGTAATCCGTGCCGATGGTGGCTCGCGGGCCTATATCAATGGCCGCCCGGTGACACTCGCACAGGTGTCCGAGCTGGGCGCGTTGTTGGTTGAGATCCATGGTCAACACGAGCACCAGGCCCTGCTCGAACGCGGCCATCAATTGAACCTGCTGGATGCCTTCGCGCGCCAACCCGAAGCCATGGCGGCGCTGCGTTCGGACTGTCACGACTGGCAACAGGCCAACGCCGAGATCGAGGCCATCGAACGACTCGGTGATCGCGGCCAGCGGCGGCAGCTTCTGGCGCATCAACTGGAAGAACTCCACGCCCACGCTCTGCCGCCATCGGCATTGCAGGCCTTGATCGCCGAACATCGCCGTCATAGCCACGCCTCCACCTTGATCGAAGGCTGCGCCACCCTCGCCGACATCCTGCAAGGCGATGAAACCGGCCGCTTGCCTGCCCTGTTCCATCGCGTCCGGCACGATCTTGCGCGCCTGTCCGAGCACGAGCCACGCCTGAGTGACGTGGACGCCTTGGTGGAAAGCGCGCAAATCCAGATCCACGAAGCCGTCGGCGCGTTGGAGCGCATCAGCGATGATTTCGAGACCGACCCCTCACGTCTGGATGCACTCGAACTGCAGCTTGCGCAGGTGCACGATCTAGCGCGAAAGCATCGCGTGGCTCCGGAGGAACTTCACGCCACCCAGCAGCGTTTGCAGCAGGAGTTCGACGCCCTGGATGGCGCCGATGCGCGCCTGACAAGCCTTCACCAACGCCGTGCGGAGGCCGAACGCCGTTGGCGTACTCACGCGGCCGCGGTCAGTGAGGCTCGCGCACACGCCTGCCAGCGCCTTGCCGACGGCATCAGCGCCCTGATGGCAGAACTGGGCATGGCCGGCGGGCAATTTCTGGCGCAGTTGGAGCCAAGAACCCACACCGAGCCGCACCCGGAAGGCGCCGAACGGGTGCAGTTTCTGGTTGCCGCCAATCGCGGCCAGCCGCCGCGACCTTTGGCGAAAGTGGCCTCGGGTGGCGAACTATCGCGCATCAGCCTCGCCATCCAGGTGGCCACGCTGGGGCTGGATCACACCCCGACCATGATCTTCGACGAGGTGGACTCGGGCATCGGCGGCGCGGTTGCCGAGGCGGTCGGGGTGAAACTGCGTGCGCTGGGTGTGGCGCGGCAAGTGCTGTGCGTCACCCACCTGCCGCAAGTCGCGGCGCAAGGCCATCACCATCTGCGTGTGAGCAAGGTCGACGAAAACGATGTCACCCGTAGTCGAATCGAGGTATTGGACGCCCAGTCGCGTACCGAAGAACTTGCGCGGATGTTGGGCGGCGCCGACATCACCGCCACCACCCTCGCCCACGCCCGCCAGATGCTGGAGCACGCACAGCTCTGAACTCAGGGATGTCGTTAACACGGCCGTGCGCCAAGACACAACACACAAAGTCAAATGTACGCGGCTTTTTCGCGGCTTTTTCTTGAGTGTGACGGGATCGGCATGTTAGCGTGCATGCGTTTCTCCACCTACCACATCAGGAGTCGTGTATGCCTGCTCGTCGCTTTGCCTCGCACCACCCGCTCGTGGCAGCCGTTGCCCTGGCCTTGGGGCTGGGTTCGGCCCATGCCGCCACCATCACGGTCACCAGCGGCGGTGATGCCGGCTCCGGCTCCACCTGCACCTTGCGTCAGGCGATCGAGGCGGCCAACACCGATGCCGTGGTGGGAAGCTGCGCCGCAGGTTCGGGTGATGATGTCATTCAGTTTGCAGGTGGCCTGGCCAACTCCACCATTACCTTGGCCGGCACCGAACTTGCGGTCAGTGCCAATCTCCAGATCGTGGGCAGCGGCCAGACCCTCGACGCCAACGACACCTCGCGCGTCCTCAATGTGGCTGATGGGGTCACCCTCTTGGCCAGCAATTTGACCGTTACTGGGGGCCAGACAGCCGGGAGTGGCGGGGGTATCTTCGTTGACAGAAACGCATCCCTTACGCTCAGCGCCAGCACCGTGACCGGCAACAGCGCCGGCGACACGGGTGGTGGTATCTACGTCGGTGAATACACCCAGCTCACCTTGACGGACAGCACCGTGTCCAACAACGTTTCAACCAATGGCGGCGGCGGTATCTATGGCTGGGGTTACAACGAATTCGGTTTGAGTGGCAGCACCATCAGCGGCAACAGTACTGGCAACCAAGGTGGTGGCATCTACAGTTGGCAATCGGACCTCACCATGACCAACTGCACGGTCACGGGCAATTCGGTCATGGATGCAGACAGTGACGGCGGCGGCGTGTGGGTGGTCAGTGAGACTGTCGCCAATCTGCGCAACAGCACCATCAGCGGCAACTCGGCGACGGGCACCGGAGGTGGAGTCTTCTTGTCCACGAATTCTTCCGGCATTTGGGAGAACATGATCCTGTCGGCCAATACCGCGGCTGATGGCGTGGATTTGTCCCGAGCCAGCAACGGAGGCGGGAAACGGCCCACGCACGTGGCCAAACGTGCGAGCCAAGCTGAGCCAAACGGCGCCATCTTCGCGATTTCCGCAAGTCTTCTGGGCACCGCCTTGTCGGGCGATTTCACCGGCAACGGCAACGTTTTCAACGACGTACCCGGCTTGGGATCGCTTGCCAACAACGGCGGGCCAACCCAGACCCTGTCGCTGCAGGCTGGAAGCCCTGCGATCGACGCCGGCAACAATGCGCTGATTCCACCCGGCGTCAACTTCGATCAACGCGGCTCGGGCTTTTCGCGCGTTGTGGGCGGTACCGTCGATATGGGGGCGTTCGAGCTCGCCGCCGTGGCAGCGGTTGAGCCGACCCTGATTCCTGCGGGCTCGCCTTGGAGTTTGGCGCTGCTGGGTGGCCTGTTGGGCCTGCTGGGCATTGTGGGCTTGCGCAGTATCCGAAGCTGATTTTCAGGCAGTGCTCCAAAAATCGGGTGTGCGGCTCGTCCGCCACCCGATTTTTTTGCGCGGGATTTTCCGATTATCGTGATCCGTACGCACGGCATGCGTGCAGACGGCGGGGTTGCGTCGTTGATGCCGACCGGCCAAGGTCGTCAGTCCAGCAAGGCCTGCAAGCCCTTCAAAGCCGTTGCCACGGTCTGACGCCGCACGGAATCACGATCACCACTGAAATGATACAGAGTGGCCTTGGGATAGCCGCCGCGACGCTTCCACGCGATCCAGACGCTGCCAATGGGCTTGCCGGGCAATCCCCCGCTCGGGCCGGCGATGCCGGTCACCGCCACGGCCAGGCTGGCACCGGAGTGGATCAAGGCACCCGAGACCATCTCCAGCACGGTTTCTTCGCTGACCGCACCCACGCGCATCAAGGTTTCCGGGCGGACGCCGAGCAAAGCCTGCTTGGCCTCGTAACTGTAGGCCACCATGCCGGCTTCGAACCACGCCGAACAGCCGGGGACATCGGTCACGACCTTGGCGATCCAGCCACCGGTGCAGCTTTCGGCGGTCACCAGGGATTGGTGCAGCGCCTGCAGGCGATCACCCAACGCTACCGATTGCTTGAAGAGCGCCGCGTCGCTCGCAATTTCATCATCGCTCATGGGTGCCCCCCGTGCGGCAGGATTCGCCATGCCATTGATCCAGCCCTCATGTGATCCGAACCTGACGTAGCTGCCGAGCTTGCTCGGCAGGCAATGGAGCAAGCTCCATCGCTACAAAACAAGGGTCGGATCACTAACGGGTTCATGCGGCGGCTATTCCTCGTCCGGCCAGCGCGGTGCACCCGGCGATGTCGTGGGGCGCGGTTTGGGGCTTGCCTCTTGCACGGCCTGCAGTAGGCTCAACGCATCGCGCAGTCCCGCGACATCGTGACTGCGCAACAGGATCGCGCCACGTTCGGCGGC
This sequence comes from Chiayiivirga sp., assembly GCA_035703435.1. GTDB lineage: Bacteria > Pseudomonadota > Gammaproteobacteria > Xanthomonadales > Xanthomonadaceae > Denitratimonas. The sequence goes on from DASSYF010000033.1 coordinate 9,094, forward strand.
CAACAGGTGTGCCGCCATCGAACCTGCGAGTCGTTCACCGGGTTCACGCCCGGTGAGTTCTCCGATCATGCGCTTGCGCGACAGCCCAGCCATCAGCGGCACGCCAAGATCGGCAAAGTCGCCGAGGCTGGCGAGCAGGCCGAGATTGTGCTGAAGGTTTTTTCCAAAGCCGAAGCCCGGGTCCACCACGATCCGCGATCGTGCAATGCCCGCCAATTCGCAGGCAAAGATGCGGTCGGCAAGAAATCGTCGCACCTCGGCCACCACATCGTCGTAGTGCGGAGCCTCCTGCATCGAACGCGGCTCACCCTGCATGTGCATCAATACCACCGGCACGCGCAGCTCGGCGGCCACGTCCAGCGCACCCTCGCGTCGCAGGGCATGAACGTCGTTGATCATGCCGGCACCAACGGCTACGGCCGCCCGCATGACCTCGGGTTTTGAGGTGTCAATGCTGATCGGGACCGTGGTCCGCTGCGCGAGTTGCTCGATCACCGGCAAGACCCGCGCCAACTCGACTTCGACGGAAACGTCCTGTGCGCCAGGACGGGTGGACTCGCCACCAATATCGAGCGCGTCAGCGCCCTCCTCCACCAGCTTCAAGCCGTGTGCCACCGCCGCGTCCACGCTGGCGTGCAAGCCACCGTCGGAGAACGAATCAGGCGTGACGTTGACGATACCGAAGATGCGCGGTCGATCCATCTTCAGCGCTCGGCCGGCGCAATCGAGTGTGGGCGTGAGATCGAACATCGGTGCGGCCAGGAATGAAGAATCAAGGTTGGGGGACAGAGTAAGGCAGAATCACCGCTCGGACTGAATCATGCATACCGGAACGCGAAGAATCTCAATCGTGCCACAACCCATCCACTCTCCCGATTCCCGGTCCTGATTCGCCCCGACTCTCAGTGCGGCAATGCTGTATATCCCTTCTCCCATCGGGAGAAGGTGCCCGAAGGGCGGATGAGGGCAGCTCGTTCGCGAGGTTTCCCTCACCCCAGCCCTCTCCCCGAGGGAGAGGGAGTGCAAGCCGCTGAGCAACAGGGCTAATCAAATTCCCGACTCCCGAATCCCGATTCCCGATTCCCGGCATCTCACACCTGCGGCGCTGGCCCGCCCACCGTGGTTCCAGCCGGACCGGAATCGTTGCGTCGAGGTGGCGACTTGTCCGTCTTGGACCAATCTGCCGGCGCGCCAGGCTCACGTCCCGCCATGATGGCATCGATCTGGGTGGCATCGATGGTTTCGTACTGCAGCAGGGCCGCGGCCATCGCATGCAGGCGGTCAAGGTTGGCGCTCAATATCCCGGTGGTGCGGGCATAGGCCCGATCGAGGATGCTGCGCACCACTTCGTCGATACGTCGTGCGGTTTCGTCCGAGACATTCTTGGTCTGAGTGACCGAACGCCCGAGGAACACTTCGTCTTCCTCTTCGCCGTACGCGATCGGCCCCATCTCATCGGACAAGCCCCACTTGGTCACCATGTTGCGCGCCATCTTGGTGGCGCGCTCGATGTCGTTGGAGGCCCCGGTGGTGACCTTGTCCACGCCGAAGATAAGCTCTTCGGCCACACGCCCGCCGTACAGCGAGCACAGTTGCGACTCGATCGCGACCTTGTTGTAGCTGTACTTGTCGCCTTCTGGCAGGTACATGGTCACGCCCAGCGCCCGACCACGGGGAATGATGGTCACTTTGTAGACGGGATCATGTTCGGGCACCAGACGCCCCACGATGGCGTGCCCCGCCTCGTGGTACGCGGTGAGCTTTTTCTCATCTTCGCTCATCGCCATCGAGCGGCGTTCCGTTCCCATCAGGATCTTGTCGCGGGCGCGGTCGAAGTGCTCCATGCGCACGGTCTTGGCGTTTTCGCGCGCAGCAAACAGCGCCGCTTCGTTACACAAGTTGGCCAGATCCGCACCGGAAAACCCGGGCGTGCCACGCGCGATGGTCATCGGAACCACATCATCGGCCAGAGGCAGTTTGCGCATGTGGACCTGAAGGATCTGCTCGCGGCCCTTCACGTCCGGCAAGGAGACGACGACCTGACGATCGAAGCGCCCTGGTCGCAGCAAGGCCGGATCGAGAACGTCGGGGCGGTTGGTGGCGGCAATCACGATCACGCCCTCACCGCCCTCGAAGCCATCCATTTCCACCAACAACTGGTTCAAGGTCTGCTCGCGCTCGTCGTGACCACCGCCAAGGCCGGCACCACGATGGCGACCCACGGCATCGATTTCGTCGATGAAGATGATGCACGGCGCATGCTTCTTGGCTTGCTCGAACATGTCGCGCACGCGACTGGCGCCGACGCCGACGAACATCTCCACGAAATCGGATCCGGAAATACTGAAGAACGGCACCTTGGCTTCACCCGCGATGGCCCGTGCCAACAGGGTCTTGCCGGTACCGGGCGAACCTACCATGAGGATGCCGCGCGGAATCTTGCCGCCGAGCTTCTGGAAGCGCGAAGGATCGCGCAGGAACTCGACCAACTCGCCCACTTCTTCCTTGGCTTCATCACAGCCGGCAACATCGGCAAAAGTGACCTTCACCTGATCCTCCGACTGCATCTTGGCGCGGGACTTGCCGAAACTCATCGCGCCCTTGCCACCGCCACCGCTTTGCAACTGCCGCATGAAGAAAATGAAGATGCCGATGAAGATGATGTACGGCAACAGGTTCAACAAAATGTAGGTCAACGACGGACCGGTGGCGATTGGCGTCTGGTTGATCTTCACGCCACGGGTAACCAGGTCATCGATCAAGCGTGGGTCGTTCGGCGGCAGTGCAACCGCGAACTTTCCGCCGTCCTTGGTGGTACCCGTCAACTCGCGCCCATTCTCCGAGTAAGTCACCTCACTCACACGCTCGTTGCGAACCTGCCCGAGAAATTCGGAGTACGACAACCCCTGGGCCGCCCCCATCTTCGGCGTGAAGCTCTGGAACACCGCCATCAACACCACGGCGACGACCACCCACATCAACAGATTCTTGGCCAAATCGTTCATTCCATCATCCTGCCCGACCCTGCGGGCTCATCGTTTGTCGGTCGCCAGTGCATACACTTCCGACGAGCGGCTGCGTGAGGCTTCAGGTTTGCGTACCCGCACCTGTCCGAAGCGTATGCGCAAGTCGCGAATGTAATCATCAAATCCCGTGCCCTGAAACAGCTTGATCAAGAAGCTGCCACCAGGCCGCAGGTGGTGTTCGGCAAAATCACGTGCCAGTTCCGCAAGATACATCGAACGCGGTTGATCGACCGCGTCCACACCCGACATATTGGGCGCCATGTCGGAAAGCACAAGGTCCACGGTCTGACCGTCGAGCACCGATTCCAGCCGTGCCAGCACCTCGGTCTCGCGAAAATCGCCGAGAATGAACTCCACGCCTGCCAAACTCGGCATGTCGAGGATATCCAGCGCGATGACCCGTCCACGATCGCCCAACTCGCGCCGCACCAACTGCGACCATCCGCCAGGTGCTGCGCCCAGATCCACGACCACCATGCCGGGCTTGAGCAAACGGTCGCGCGCCAGAATTTCTTCCAGCTTGTAGGCCGCACGCGAGCGCAGCCCCTCGGCCTGAGCCTTCTTGACGAAGCGATCGGCGAAATGTTCACGCAACCAGCGCTGGCTGCTCTTGCTGCGGGCCATGGTGGCATTCAATCGAGGGCAAGGTGAGCATGTTAACCTGTGCCGTCTCTTCGCTTCGATGCAATCGTTCATGTCCACGCCGCTCACCTCCAACCAGAAGCGTTACCTGCGCGGCCTCGCGCACCCTCTCAAGCCGGTGATTCTGATGGGAGGCAAAGGTCTCACCGAGGCTGTGGTCGCCGAGCTGGACCTGGCGCTGGATCACCATGAACTGGTCAAAGTACGCATCGCAGCGGACGATCGCGAAGCGCGCGACGCCATCATTGCCAGTCTGGTCGAGCAGTCAGGCTCGCAGCTCGTGCAACGCGTCGGTCATATTGCTTGCCTCTACCGTCGCAACCCCGAGGCCTCGCAGATTCCCTTGCCGCGCTGAGTTTCCGCCATGCAGTTGATGGAACAACGCGACGAAGGAATGTTGCTGGTCCGTGCGGTGGCGCAGGACGCTGTGCATGTCGCTGATCGCAGCCTCACCGCCAGTTTTCTGCTGGCGCCCGATCGCTGCATCGAACACTTCCCGGCGCGTACGCTCTCAGACTTCGACGCCACGATCATCGACTCGGTTCTGGCTCTGAATCCGGCCGTCGTCCTGGTCGGCACCGGTGTGCGGCAGGTGTTGGCTCCAGCCGCCGTCATGGCCCGATTCCTGGCCCGCGGGGTAGGCCTGGAGACGATGGACAGCCGCGCCGCGGCCCGCACCTACAACCTGCTGGCGAGCGAAGGGCGAAGGGTCGTGGCAGTTTTTCTGCTGTAGTCCGGCCCTGCCCCGCCAGAGCTGCGTCGCAGCGACTCTTGCCCGATCATCGTTTCCGCGACTTGCGCAACAACGTCGAACAAAAAAATCGGCCGGGGTTTCCCCCGGCCGATTGATGACGCTGATCACGTCGCCGTTCGTGTGATCAGAACTCGTAACGCAAGGTCATCAGGACAGACCAACGCGAAACCACGCGCGACGGGAAGCGATTGTCGGCGTCGTAATCCGACAGATCTTCCCACGTCGGATTGCTGCTGCTACCCAGGTCATACACGTAGGTGCCATCGGGGCGCATGCCGTTGCGCGCCAGGTTGGCGAGATAACGGGTGTTGTCCGAGAAGGTTTCGCCCTTGGTATGGCCCCACTTCTTGTTGAGCATGTTCAGGAAGTTGTAGACGTCCAGTCGCAGGACGGTCTTGTGTTCCTTGAAAATACCCGGGAGCTCCTGTTGCAATCCGAGGTCGAGCTGATTCACCCACGGATAGCGGGCATCGTTGCGCGAGGCGATCTGGCCGCGATGTTGGCTCAGGTACGAGTCATTCTCGATGAAGTTCTGGAAGGCTGCGATCTGCTCCGGCGTAGCCGAGCCGTAGCTGACGTTCGGATCGTTGACCAAAGGAATGTACGCCGGATCCTGGAAGATACCGTCGCCATTCACATCACCGTTCATGGTCCAGGTGTATGGCAGGCCATCACGACCGTTGTAGTACGCGGTGATGCTGGTCTTGTAGTCACCGAAGAACGCGTGCTCCCAGCCCAACGAAGCCTTGAGTGAGTTGCGAACCAAACGTCCAGCCGTCGTTGCGATTTCCTGGTTGGGATTGACGCGCGACACGAACTGGTAGCTGGACCACGCCTGCGAGCTACCATCCGAACCCACTTCCGTGGCGTTGGTATAGGTGTAGCTGACGTTGCCATACCAACCGTTGGACATCGGCTTGTTGAGTGAGAGCGTAAGCGAGTTGGAAGCACCCTTGTCGGTGTTGCCCAACACGGTCGAGCGGGTATCGTAATCCCGGTTACTGTTGCAATATTTGTTGGAGTTGGACGTCGAGCCCAGCGTGCACCAGTAATAGAAGCGGCCATCGGCCAGGGTACCCACCGGATCACCGATGTTGAGCGCCTGGTAGAACACCGCATCCTTGGCGCGGATGGATTGAAACTCCACCGTACCGATCAAGCCCCACCAAGGCAGCTCGGCGTCATAGCCGAGGCTGACCTTCCACACCGTCGGCAACTTGAAGTCAGGATCGATCGAATCGATCTGGTAGCTTGGCTGCCCATTGCTCGGAATGTTCTGATTGAACGGATCGGGGCTGAACGGTGCCGAATCCGGGTCGTTGGAGCGGTACGACAGCGAGGTCACGCCGTTGTTCTGGTAGGGATTGGCCAGCCAGACGAACGGCGGGATGCTCTGGAACAAGCCGACGCCACCACGCAACTGCGAGTAACGCGGCGTGTTGAACTGGTAATTGAAGGCCAAACGTGGCAAGACGACCTTGTTGTCCGAACCCAACTTGTAGTCATTCGGGAAACCGAATGCGTCCTCGAAACCGGGGGTACGCACGGGTGCGTCCTTGACCTTTGGCACGTTGACACGCACGCCATAGGTCAACGAAAGCTGGTCATTGACCTGCCAGGTGTCCTGAAGGAATGGGCTGATCTGCGAGTACACCAGCGCCGCTGCGGTGTCGGCTTCGGTGTATCCAGCCGCAGGACGACGCAGGTTGTAGACGTCGTAATTTCCCGCGGCGAAATCGTCAAGACTCTCGAACACGTAGGATCCATGCAAGTCGCGGCCATACAGGTTGTACACGTCCTTGCGCAGGTAGTCGAAACCACCCTTGATGACGTGATCACCGAGGTAGAACACGCCGGCAACCGAGGCCGAAATCTGATCGGTGTTGATCTGGTTCTCATGGCGATTGTTGTCCTCGCCGATGAAGATCGAGCCACCATCCGCGGTTTCGATCTCGACTTCGGGCTGGTTGACCGGGTTGCCGTTGATCTGATCGAAGGTCTGCTGGCTGAGCTTGATCTCGGTGGAGAAGATGTCAGTCCAGTCACTGAACAACTGCAAGGCCGTGTTCTTGGTCTTGTTGTCGATGTTGTACCAGTGGCTGCTGAGGATCACGTTCTCCGCGCGATCATCATACGGCGACGGGCGGAATTCTTCGGTCTGCTGGTAGGTCAAGCTGGCACGATGGTAGTCGTTGATGTTCCAGTCCAACTTGGCCAGATAACGCTTGTTTTCGAGATTGACGCCGGTGGAGCCATAGGTACCCGGCTGCATGCCCAGACTGTTGGCGATATCGATGGCACGCGTCACGTCTTCCGAGGTGACATAGCCATTGGCAACGCCATCCGAAGCCGCAACGCCACCGAAATCGGTGATCTCCTGCTCTTCATAGGATGCAAAGAAGAACAGTCGGTCCTTGAGGATCGGTCCGCCGACCGTCAGGCCCATGGTCTTGTCGGTGCCGAACAGGTCGTAGTCCTGACCATCGCGGCTGCCCACCATGTCCTTGGCGTTCTTGTAGACGTAGTAGAGCGACCCGTGGAAGTCATTGGTACCGGACTTGGTGACCGCGTTGACCGTGGCACCCACCGTATCGCTGCCCACGTCAAAGTCGGACACCTGAATGTTGTAGGCGTCAATGGTGTCGATCGAAATCGGGCTGCCGGTATAGGGCATGCCGTTGGAGTTCAGGCCGAATGGGTCGCCCTGAGACAGGCTGTCGACCGAGATCGTGTTGTAGCGGTTGTTGATACCCGCAACCGAAATGGCGCCACCCGCCTGATCGATCACCGTGATGCGTGGGTCCAGGCGGGCCACGTCATCAACCGAACGGCTGCCTTGCGGCATCAACTGCAACTCGCGACCACTCACCGAGGTGCCAACACCCTTGTTGTCTGAAGAGAACACGACCGTGCTGGCCGAGGCGGTCACTTCAATTGCCTCCAGCTCGGTTGCTGCCGAATCCAGATCAACATTCAACGCCGAGGTTTCGCCCAGTGAGAGGTACACGTTCTCGGCAGCCTCGCCCTGAAAGCCATCACGGGTCACGGTAACCGTGTAGGGGCCACCCACGCGCAAGCCACGCGCGCTGTATCGGCCCTGCGCATCCGTAACCGCACGACTCGTCGTGCCCGAAGGGGTGTGGAGAATCATCACCTCGGCGCCAACCAAGGGTGCACCGGCGCTATCGGTCACGCGGCCCGCAAGGTTGGAAGAGGTCTGCTGCGCATAGACAGGCGCCGCGAACAATAGAACGGCGAGTGCGCCTGCAAGGCGCGTTACACGAAACTGCTTTTTCATGGGTTATTCCCTGATTGCCAGACGTTATGGTCAGGGTGTGCGATGACACCCGTGTTACGACGACCTGATTGGCGGCTCAGCGCTGACACGAGTCGTCCCCTCGGACTTGCTTGAACACCTATTCAACGATACCCGAACGTATGGTTGGCGAGTAAACGTTTAACCATAGTTTAACCAAGCATGGCGGAGCGCGCCAGTCCGCGGCCACCAAGTCCGCGGCCACCAAGCAAGGCTGCCACCCCACAGCCATGCGAGGCTCTCGATCAACGCATCTGCAAGCATGTGACAATGCCCTGCTTGCCTGCGCCCATCTCATGAACAACCACCCACCATCACAAGCGATTCTCGCGCCTGCCCAGCTCAATGCCTTGAGCCGCGAGCTACTGGAGGGCGCCTTGGGCACGGTGTGGGTCGAAGGCGAGCTGGGCGGTGTCTCGCGTCCGGCTTCGGGCCATCTGTACTTTGCGCTGAAGGATGCACGGGCACAGGTCCGCTGCGCGCTGTTCAAGCCCAAGAGCCAATGGTTGAGCTTTCGCCCGAGCGACGGCATGGCGGTGTTGGCGCGTGGCCGGGTGAGCCTGTACGAGCCACGCGGCGAGTACCAACTCATCGTCGATCATCTGGAAGAGGCTGGCGAAGGTGCCTTGCGGCGCGCCTTCGAGGCGCTCAAGGCCCAACTCCAAGCAGAAGGCTTGTTCGCCACCGAGCGCAAGCGACCGATTCCGGCCCACATTGCGCGAATCGGCGTGCTCAGTTCTCCCAGCGGTGCTGCGGTTCACGATGTGCTCACCGTGCTGCGTCGTCGCTTCCCACTGCTGGAAGTCGAGCTGTTGCCGGTTCCGGTCCAGGGCACCCAAGCCGCCAGTGAAATAGCCCGCATGTTGGCTCGCGCCGACCAATCCCGGCGCTATGACGTACTCCTCATCACCCGCGGTGGCGGCTCACTGGAAGACCTGGCGGCCTTCAATGACGAGATGCTGGCACGCGCAATGGCCGCGTGTACCACGCCGGCGGTTTCGGCGGTCGGGCACGAAGTCGACATCAGCATCTGCGATCTGGTGGCCGACCTGCGTGCTGCCACGCCCTCGGCTGCGGCGGAGCTGCTCAGTCCGGATGGTGATGTCATTCGTCGCCAGATCACCCGCCTGCACCAGCAGTTGCATAGGGCCATGCAGCGCATGCAGGAGCGCGCCTGGCTCCGCCTGGACCCGTTGCAGCATCGCTTGAGCGCCCAGCGACCCGCTGTTCGTCTGCAACGCGGTCGTGAACGTCTGGCGACGCTGCGCGAGCGAATCCAGCTCGTCTGGCTGCAGCACACCTCGGCGCGTCGGGCGCATGTCAAAACCGTGCAAATGCGCTTGCAGGCGCAGGCGCCGTGGCGACTGTTGCCTGCGATGCGAACGCGCAATGGCAGTGCCCTGACCCGCCTCCAGCTCGCGCTGGATCATCGCCTGACCAGAACCCGAGCGCGCACCGAACTTCTAGCGCGGGCGCTGCATGCGGTCAGCCCTCTGGCCACGCTCGATCGCGGCTACGCTCTGCTCCTGGATGCGCAGGGAAACGTGATCCGCAGCGTCGAAGCGCTGCATGCCGGTCAATCCGTGCGCGCACGCCTTCGCGACGGCCAGTGCACACTGGATGTGCGCGCCTTCGAGCCGCACGGGGATAGCTGATGAGCCGTTGGCGCCCCCCGGCGGCGGCATCGACCGCACTGATCACGCGCGCCGGTTTCGAAAACCTTCGGAACGAGCTCGACGCGCTCTGGACCACGGTGCGACCCGAGGTCGTCAAAGCCTTGGCCGACGCCGCTGCCGAAGGCGATCGTTCGGAGAATGCCGAATACACCTACCGAAAAAAGCAGTTGGGCGAGATCGATCGCCGTGTGCGCTATCTCAGCAAGCGACTGGAAGTGCTGAAGGTGGTCGAAGGCGTGCCCTCAGACGCCAGTGCCGTGCGCTTTGGTGCCTGGGTCGAGATCGAGAACATCGACACCGGAAGTGACGCCCGTTATCGCCTGGTCGGCCCGGATGAAACCCACGCCGAACGCGGTTGGATCAGCATCGACTCGCCCTTGGCGCGCGCCGTGCTGGGCAAACGCGAGGGTGACGAATTCGATAGCGAACTTCCCACCGGCAAGCAACGCTTCGTCATCGTTGCGGTGAATTACGACGCGGATTGATCGCGCGGATCGGGGCCGCGCGCGTCCGCTCGCAAGGCTTCCTTGATCTCCCCGAGCACCTGCCAGGAATGTAGATCACGTCCACCCAAATGATGCCGCAACACCCCACGCATGCAACGCCGAAGCTCGCCAAGATCCTGCGCTGGCGGCATCACATCGTCACGCAGACCCTGCAAGGCGAGGCCGGAAACGCCCTCGGGTTCACCGGAGTCGCGCACACCCGCGAAACGTATCCTTCTGGGCCCATGCTCGGGATCAAGCAGGTAACGCGCATCGGCATCGATGGGCTCGCCATTGCTGGGTTCCTGCTCCAAGCCGAGACCATAGCCCACGGCGATCAACACGTCGCGCTCGAAGCGCCGCAATTCCCAACTCAAGGACGCCTGCGGCGTGCTCACGAGCCCAAGACACGCGGCGTAGCGCCAGAACAGTTCCTGATGCGACTCATCACGTGGCAGCAGGCGCAGCAACAGCTCATTGATGTAGAAGGCCGACAGCAGCGCCTCGCCCTGCATCGGGAGCGCAGCACCGGCCGCCTCGGCTGCAGTCAGGTTCATCAGGCTGCCACGACCGCTCCAGGACAGCAGCAAGGGTTGCAGCGGTTGCAACAGGGCACGTTGGGCCTGCGCGCGAGCACCTCGTGCGCCACGAGCCACGAGGCCGATTCGGCCATGGTCGCGGCTGAACACCTCAAGCAGCAGGCTGGTCTCGCGATAAGCGCGAGCGTGCAACACGTAGCCAGGCTGGGATTGGATGCGTTCCATGCAGCACTCGATTGTCGCCGACCGCCACCGGCCCGATCACGCGCACGTGACGCGATCTGACGGTAGATACCTCATTCCACGTAACCCAGACCGCGCAGCGCCGCATCATCGTCGGACCAAGCCTTGCGCACCTTGCACCACAACTCCAGAAACACCTTGCGTTCGAATTGCGCCTCGATGGCAAGCCGTGCGCCCTGCCCGATCGCACGCATCCGCGTCCCGCCGGCACCGATCACGATCGCCTTCTGACCATCGCGCTCGACATAGATGGTGGCGGCAATACGCAGCAGGCGGCCTTCTTCGACCCAGTTGTCGATCACGACGGTGGTGGCATACGGCAGTTCCGCGCCGAGCTGACGCAGGAGTTGTTCACGGATGAGCTCGGTCACGAGGAAACGTTCACTGCGATCGGTGATGTCATCCTCGCCGAACAAGGCTTCCGATTCTGGCAAAAGCCGCAGCAGGCCGCGCCGAAGGTCTTCAAGGCCAGTATTGCGCGTGGCCGAAGCCGGAAACACTTCCCGGAAGTCGCGCCCTTCACAGACTTTGGCAATGAACGGCAACAAGGCAGCCTTGTCGCGCAGTTTGTCGACCTTGTTGATCACCAGCACACGCGGCAAGCCGGTTTCGGCCAACACCTTGAAGGCGGCCTCGTCATCCTCGTCCCAGCGACCGGCTTCGATCACCAGAGCCCCGACCGCGACATCGGTCAGGGCCCCCCGCGCGGCACGGTTCATGTAGCGATTGATGGCGCGTTTGCCGCCATCGTGCAGACCCGGCGTGTCGACGAACACGATCTGGCCCTCGTCGCGCGTGTCGATGCCGAGAATTCGGTGACGGGTGGTCTGCGCCTTGGAGGAGACGATGCTGACCTTGTAGCCCACCATGGCATTGATCAGGCTGGATTTGCCGACATTGGGCCGGCCGATGATGGCGACCATGCCGGCGTGGTAATTGCTTTCACTCATGCGAATCCGTCCTTGGAAAATTAAGGCGCAAGCTGCTCGAACACGGTCTGCGCGGCATGCTGCTCGGCCTGTCGGCGCGAATGACCCACGCCACGCGCCTGCAAGGCTGGCTCGGTTATACGGCACTCGACGATGAAGGTCTTGTCGTGATCGTCTCCGAGCGACTCGATCAGAACATACTCAGGCAGGGAAAATCCCCGAGCTTGCAGCCACTCCTGCAAACGGGTCTTGGCGTCTTTCTGGATCCCGGCATCGGCCAACCGGGCCAGGCTTGGGCCAACTGAATCCAATACGGCACCGCGACACGCTTCGAAACCCGCATCCAGATAAATGGCCCCAATCATGGCTTCCAATGCATCGGCCAGGATCGAGTCGCGCTGGTCGCCACCGACTTTCAGCTCGCCCGCGCCCAGATGCAATTGCGCACCCAATCGCTTGTCGCGTGCGATGCGTGCCAAAGCGGCTTCGCACACCAGTTGTGCCCGGGCCCGACTGAGCCAGCCTTCATCCGCCAAGGGAAAGCGCTGGTACAGGGCCTCGGCCACGATCATGTTCAGCAGACCATCGCCGAGAAACTCCAGACGCTCATTGTGCTCGACCGCCGCACTGCGATGGGTCAGCGCGCGGCGGTGGAGCCTTGGATCCGCAAACACATGGCCGAGGGCCTCAGCCACCGCCGGAACCACCCACGGTCACGGTCTTGTTGAACACGGCCACGAAGTCGAGGTTGTACATCAGGTTCTCACGCACTTCGTAGGCCACGGTCAACTGATAACCGTCCTGTTTGACGATCTTGACGTTCTCAGGCTTGACACTGGTCACGTAGCTCAGGTTGAAACGTTTGAACAGACGCTCACGAATCTGCTCCGGTGACATCTTGTCTGCACCGGCCTCGGCCGCCAAGCCCTCCATGTCGCTCACAACCGAGTGGTACTCATTATAGGTCGGCAGAATCTTCATGCCGATATAGAGAAAGAACCCCACGACAAACATCACGATGATGAAACTGGTCAAGGTCAAGCCGGACTGTGACGAAATACGCTTCATGAAAACCCCCGCAACGTTGAGACAATCGGTTGGATCCAACGCGGACGCGCGTCGTGCACCTAGTGTATGACGGTTCCGATCCGGGAAAAATCGATTCCGCCGTTCTTGCCATCCCAGTTCATCCAGATCAAGAACGCCGGCCCGACCAGGTTTTTCTCGGGCACGAAGCCCCAATAGCGGCTGTCCTCGCTGTTGTCGCGGTTGTCACCCATGGCGAAATAATGCCCTTCCGGCACGACCCAGCGGCCTTCACCCAGCGGGCCACGCTGGATGCGCGGGTCGATCAGGATGTCGTGTTCGACCTCGCCGAGTTGTTCGGTGCGCAACTCGGCACCGGTCATCTCACGCCCTGATCCCAGCCCGACATAGGTGCTCTGCTGGACATTGGCCACGACCTTGCCATTCACCTTCAACACCTTGTTGCGGTATTCCACCACGTCGCCGGGAAGGCCAACGACGCGCTTGATGTAGTCCTGCGTCGTGTCTTTCGGATAGCGGAAGACCACCACGTCACCCCGCTCGGGCTCGCCGATCGGAATGATCTTGGTATCGATCGCCGGCAAGCGGATGCCATAGGCAAACTTGTTGACGAGGATGAAATCACCGGTCAGCAAGGTTGGCATCATCGAGTTGGATGGGATGCGAAAGGGCTCGGCGATGAAGGACCGCAGCACCAGCACGAACAGCAATACCGGGAAGAACGAACGCGCGTACTCGACCAGGATCGGTTCCTTGCGGCCCTCCGCCTTGCGCTTGCGCCCGAACGCGAGATGATCGACCAGCCAGATGGCGCCCGACAGCGCTGTCACCAGTACCAGAATTGCCGCGTAGTTGAAGTGCACGTGAGGTCCTTTCGTTCAGCGAGATTACTTTGAGTCGGCCTGCAACACGGCCAGGAAGGCTTCCTGCGGAATGTCGACACGACCGACCGACTTCATCCGCTTCTTGCCTTCCTTCTGCTTCTCCAAGAGCTTCTTCTTGCGCGTGGCGTCACCGCCATAGCACTTGGCCAAGACGTTCTTGCGCAGCGCCTTGACCGTGGAGCGAGCAATGATCTGCGCACCCACGGCCGCCTGGATCGCTACATCGAACATTTGACGTGGGATGAGTTCCTTCATCTTTTCGCAGATTTCGCGTCCACGCCGGTCAGCATGGCTGCGATGGCAGATGATGGAGAGCGCGTCGACGCGATCGCCATTGATCAACACGTCAAGACGCACGAACGGGCCGGCCTCGAAACGCACGAAGTGGTAGTCCAACGAGGCATAGCCGCGACTGACGGACTTGAGCTTGTCGAAGAAGTCCAGCACGACCTCGGCCATCGGCAACTCGTAGCTCACCTGCACCTGGCTGCCCATGTAGTGGATGCCGGTTTGCACGCCGCGCTTTTCCTCGCACAACTTGATGACGTTGCCGACGTAATCGGGCGGCGTGAGGATATTGGCCACGATGATCGGCTCGCGGATCTCGGCGATCTTGGTGGTAGGCGGCAGGCGCGCCGGGTTGTCCAGTTCGGACACGACACCTTCCACGTCGAGCAGCTCGTAGATCACGGTCGGCGCGGTCGTGATCAGGTTGAGGTCGTACTCGCGCTCCAGCCGCTCCTGCACGATTTCCATGTGCAACATGCCGAGAAATCCGCAGCGGAAGCCAAACCCCATGGCTTCGGAGCTTTCCGGCTCGAAGCGTAGAGCGGCATCGTTGAGACGCAGTTTTTCCAGCGCTTCGCGCAGATCCGGATAGTCGTCGGCATCCACCGGAAACAAGCCGGCGAACACACGCGGCTGCATTTCCTGAAAACCCGGCAGCGGCGCGGGCGCGGGGGCTGCGGCCGAGGTCAGCGTGTCGCCGACCGGCGCGCCATGCACGTCCTTGATGCTGGCCGTCATCCAACCCACTTCGCCGGCCCCGAGGCGCGGATTGACCTTGCGCTTGGGGGTGAACACGCCCACCTGATCCACCTGATGCACGCGGCCGGTGCTCATCACCACGAGCTTGTCACCGGGCTTGATCTCCCCTTGCATCACCCGAACCAGCGACACGACGCCCAGGTAGTTATCGAACCAGGAATCGACGATCAAGGCCTGCAAGCGATCGGTATCGCGCGGCTTGGGTGCGGGAATACGCGCCACGATGGCTTCCAGCACCGCACGCACATTGAGGCCGGTCTTGGCGCTGACTTCGATCGCATCGCTGGCATCGATGCCGATCACGGCCTCGATTTCCTCGCGCACACGCGCCGGCTCGGCGGTCGGCAGGTCGATCTTGTTGAGGACTGGAATGACTTCCAGACCCATTTCCACTGCGGTGTAGCAATTGGCCACCGATTGCGCTTCCACGCCCTGTGCCGCATCGACCACCAGCAGCGCGCCCTCGCACGCGGCCAGCGAGCGGCTGACTTCGTAGGAAAAGTCCACGTGCCCGGGCGTGTCGATGAAATTGAGCTGATACACCGTGCCGTCATCGGCGGTATAGGGCAAGGACACCGACTTGGCCTTGATGGTGATGCCGCGCTCGCGCTCGATCGGATTGGAGTCGAGCACCTGGGCTTCCATCTCGCGCGCGCTCAGGCCTTCGCACAACTGGATGATGCGATCGGCCAAGGTCGATTTGCCGTGATCGACGTGGGCGATGATGGAAAAATTGCGGATGTGCTGCATGGATAACCCGTGTCAGGGCGGATGGTTCCGCACCGTAAACCGCAAATTATGCCATGTCGCGACCTTGCCGAGTTCGCATCAAGGCCAAGCGCATGAGCCGCTGCTGTAGTCGCTCGTTCAGGCCCGATGGCGCGTCGAGTCCCATGCGCTCCATCGCCGGTTCGTCCGCATCGAGCGTCTGGAACAGGGCGGCAGCCAGCAACCGTATTCGGCTGGACCAACCCGTGCCATGGGACTTCAACCATGCCAGCGCCCGCAGCAGGCGCTGCTCCACGTCGGAAAAATCGCTGCCCAGTGGGTAATCAGGCAACACACCGCTCACACGCGCGGCGCGCAAACGCCCCGACAAGGCGGCGGCCGTGTTCGGTGTTCGATCGGGATCTATGACGAAGTCTGCGGGCAACTTGCCAACCACCTTGGCGCGGGTGATCAACTCGGATTGAAATCGCTGCTCGGTCAGTCGCAACATGGCCTGGATGCAGTCGCGGTCATTGCAATCGCGTAAGTCCGCCACACCATATTCGGTGATCGCGATATCTCGTAGGTGGCGCGGAATCGTCAGGTTCCCGTAATTCCAACGCACGTTGCTGCTCGCCATCTGAACGCCATGTGTCGCGCGAAACATCAGGATCGAGCGCGAGTCGTTCAGCGCATGCGCCATCGCCACGAAGTTGTATTGCCCACCGACCCCCGACACCACGCGTCCGTCTTCCAGGGTTTCCGAAGCCGCCGCGCCCAGCGCCGTCATCAACATGCAGGTGTTGAAGAAACGCGCATCGCGGCGCTGCTCCCGCTCCAACCCCTCGTTGCCGCCATACAGCGAATTGATATGCGAAACACGGGTCATGCCGATGCCGCGCGCTTCCTCCGGTGGCAAGGCGCGCAACCAGGCATACAGATCCACCGAGCCCAGGTAAAAGGCACCATCGAGCCAGCGGCCTTCACGCGTCAGCATCTCGGTGTCGGCGGACGTGGCGTGCCCGACATTGATGCGGCGCATGGCGTCCAGGTCATCCACGATACTGCGGGTGAGAATGCCGGCTTCGCGCAGCTTCCGGAAGGCATCGTTGACCATCTCGCTGGCGCCATACAGTCCCTTTGAAAATGGCTCCACGCCGCCAAATTCACGCACCAGAGATGAGTCGGCGTAGCCGGGTTCGAGCTGATCGAGCAACGCGCGATATTCATGATTGCGGGTATGCCGCAGGATCAAGGCGTGTGCCAGGGCATCGGCCAGCGCGCCAATGCCGATCTGCAAGGTTCCGCCATCCTTGACCAGGGCGCTGGCGTACAGACCGATGGCGTGATCGGCATCCGACACCGGCGCACGCGGCAAGGCGAACAGGGGCGGCGCGTCGGACGGCAAGCTGCACACGAAGTCGAAAAATTCGATATCCACCGCGCAACTGCCTTCGAGGAACGGAAGTTGCCGGTCAACTTCAGCCACCAGACATGGGCGCGATTTCCCCAGTCGCGCAATCTCGTCGAGCAGGTCCAAGCTCAGATCCGGATTGCAACTGAGCGACAGGCGCCGCCCGTCCGGCGAACGCGCCACCTTCTGTACCAGCAGGTTGATGTCGCGCTTGGCCACGGCGCGGGCAACGTGGGTGTAGTTGATGCTGGCGTAGGCCTGCTGCACCTCGGCGCAATCCAGATAGGCGCCCGATTGCAGGTAGAACTCCTCAATGTGCACGTTCGCCGGCAGGGCCTTGCGGTGCAAGTCGCGCACGTAATCGAGCGCTTCGAAGTCGCGGCCGAAATGACGATCGAGAAAGGGCTGAAGGAAGCGCGCTTGCAGGCCATGTCCGGCGGCAGGCGGCGCCAGTGACAAGGCGGTGTAGATCGCCAAGGGTCTTGACGGATCGGCCTTGGCACGCCGGTAAATGGCATTGAGCAGTCGATGCGGCTTGCCAAGCCCCAGCGGCGCTGCGACATGCAGCGGGCCGCTGTGGTGGGCCATGATCGCATCGACCAAAGGCTCAAGTTCAAACTGATAATCGCGGCGGAGTGGTCGACTCATGGCAACGATCATCCCACAGCGGCGGTCGCATGACCGACACCCAAGTCGTCAGCGCCGATTCCAGGCACATCCATCCATGGACGTGCCCGGAAAATCACAAGCCATGGCGACCCTGCGTCGCCACCACACAGAATCAACGCTTGGCCGGCGTCACGGTCAAGAATTGCGTCGTGTCGCCGCGTCGCACCAGCAACATCACCGGCTCACCCGGCTTGGCAGCCGCGGCGGCTTTGTTGAACGCGGCAGCACTTCCGATACGGGTCTTGCCCACCATCAGGATGACATCGCCGGAACGCAATTGGCGCGCCGCCTTGCCGGTGATGCGCGTGACCACCACGCCTTCATCGGCGTGCAGGTCCAAGGCCTTGCGCTGATCGGCACTGAGGTCATCCACCGCAAAACCCAAGGGATTGGCCGCATCGTCATTGGCCTGCGCCGTGCTGCTGCCATCGGCATCGCTGCGCGGTGCGGCACCCACGGTCACGTTCACGGTGCGCTCCTTGCCATCACGATAGATGCGCAGGGCCACCTTGCTGCCGGGATCGCTCGCGCCAACCAGTGGCGGCAGCTGCGAAGAATCGGCTACATCCTGTCCATTGAAGGCCAAGATCACGTCCTGGACCTGGATGCCGGCCTTCTCGGCCGCACTGCCCGGCTCGACCTGGAACACCAGCGCACCGCTGGAGCTTGGCAAGCCCAGGCTTTGGGCGACCTCGCGGCTCACGTCCTGAATCCGCACGCCCAGCATGCCGCGCGAGACATAGCCCTGCTTCTTGAGCTGGTCGACCGAGCGCATCGCGGTTTCGATCGGAATGGCGAACGACACGCCCATGAAGCCGCCGGTGTTGGACAGAATCTGCGAATTGATGCCCACGACCTTGCCTTCGATGTCGAGCAAAGGCCCACCCGAGTTGCCACGATTGACCGCGACATCGGTTTGGATGAAGGGCACGTACTGCTGCCCCGCGATCTGCGAGCTGCGCCCCACCGCGCTGACGATGCCGGCGGTCACCGAATGGTCGAAACCGAAGGGCGAGCCGATCGCCACCACCCATTGCCCGGGCTTGAGCGCACTGGACGTACCCAATTGCAGCGCCGGCAGATCGGACGCATCGACCTTGAGCAAGGCGACATCGGTGGGCGCATCGCTGCCGATGAGTTTGGCCGACAACTCGCGACGATCGGACAGTTGCACATGGATGTCGTCCGCACCGTCGATGACGTGGTGATTGGTCAGAATGTAGCCGTCGGACGAGATGATGAAGCCACTGCCGAGCGAGGTGCGATCCTGCGGCATTGGCCGCTGGCCTTGCTGGCCGGGCACACCCTGCTGACCGAAGAAGCGCCGCAGGAATTCCTGCATCTGCGCGTCCTGATCACTCAGGTCGGACGAGTCTGCGATCTGCGCATCAGCGGTGCGGGTCGCCATCACGCTCACCACGCCGGGCGCGGTCTTGCTGACCAGGCCGGTAAAGTCGGGCAATTGTGCCCGCGCCGAACCCACCACCAGGAACGACAGCCACGCCATCGTGAGCATCATGCGAGTCATGCGATTCATGAAAACCTCCAACGTTTCATTACGAAAAGCCCGTGCCATCAGGCCGATGACGGGAAACACCCGGCCTGAAAAACTTCGCCTGTGAGGTACTCGGTGGCGAGCACTGCGCCGCCGCGCGTGCTGTCAATGCCTGCCAGCCGCCTTGACCACATCCGGATGCAACGGCGACATCCAAGGCATCGAGACCGCCTCGGTCCGTCCGTTGACGGCCTGTTGATGGCGCAGCCAGTACGCTTCGAAGTCCGGATCGAAACGCGCCTGAGTGCCATAACGCCCCGGCTCGCTGGCCGCCACCACTTGCGCATCCAAACGATACGGTGGACGCAGATCCTGCACGCGATACGGTGATGGCATCACCACCGAAGCGGGTGCATCGGCCGGCACACTGGACGTGGCGATGGCAACCGCCGCTTCCTCGACAGGATTGACTCCCGGTGCCTGCGGGCGCACCAGCAACAACGCGCTGAGCGCCACCGATGCGGCGACCGCGAAACCGCCGCCCCAACGCCACGCCCGCGAATGACCCGGCTTTAC
The DNA here is from genome assembly GCA_035703435.1 of Chiayiivirga sp. Lineage (GTDB taxonomy): Bacteria > Pseudomonadota > Gammaproteobacteria > Xanthomonadales > Xanthomonadaceae > Denitratimonas. The sequence goes on from DASSYF010000033.1 coordinate 28,544, forward strand.
CACTCGCACCGAACCATCCATTTCAAGCCGTGCATGAATGCCCTGAAGAAAATCCCGACCCAAGGGCAAGGCCGTGCCGCGCATGACCTCACCGGTCAAGTGCCAACGCTGCCACAGCGCCACCAGTTCGCCATCATGCTCGGCCCGCTTGAGCAAGAAGCGCGCGCGATCCCGATCGAGTTCGTTGTCGATCAGCGCGGACAATTGTTCACGAATTTCCTGATTCATCACGATGCTCTCTCGCTTCGATCCTTTCTGCCGGTAGCGTCTTCCATCAACGGGCGCAATTGCTGGTCGATGGCATCGCGCGCCCGGAAGATGCGCGAACGCACGGTGCCGATCGGGCAATCCATCGCGGCCGCGATTTCTTCGTAACTCAATCCTTCGACTTCGCGCAGGGTGATGGCCATGCGCAGATCGTCAGGCAAGGCTTGGACCGTGCGCGCCACGGTTTGTTCAATTTCCTGGCGCATGGCTTCATTTTCGGGTGTGCCCGATTCACGCAGTCGCACGCCGCTTTCGAACTGCACCGCATCCTGCGCGTCGATATCCTCGGTCGGCGGACGACGGCCCATGGCCACCAGATGATTCTTGGCGGTATTGGTCGCAATCTTGTAGAGCCAGGTGTAGAACTGGCTGTCGCCGCGAAAATTGGGAATGGCGCGGTAGGCGCGGATGAAGGTTTCCTGCGCCACGTCCTGGGATTCGGCCCAGTCGTGCACGTAGCGCGAGATGATGCCTACCACTTTGTGTTGATACTTGAGCACCAACAGGTCGAAGGCGCGCTTGTCGCCATCCTGTACGCGTTTGATCAGTGCCTGGTCCACGTCGTTCTCACCCATTCGGGCCTGCCTCCACCGGGCGGCTCGTTTCCGAGCTGCATTGACTCACGGGCGATGCAGAAAGTTCCGCAGTCTGCGACCGTATGCTTCACGCCACGCTGGCACCATACTGTGCCGAATTGACCGGGCGTGGTCCAAGCCGGGATCATAGCCACTTTGCCGCGGCCGCCGCGCGCCGCTCTGGAGACTTCCATGTTTGATGGCCTGCGTTTTCGCCACTGGCGCAGCGAGCTTCACCCCGAGGCTGTGCTGGTTCTGACTCTGGACCGCGCCGATGCGCCGGTCAATGCACTCAACCAATCGGTGCTGGAGGAGCTGGATACCATCCTGGAGCGCATCGAGATCGAAAAGCCCAAGGCGGTCGTGATCCAGTCCGGCAAGTCCGCCGGCTTCATCGCCGGTGCCGATCTCAAGGAGTTTCAGGACTACGACGTCAAGGGCACGGTGATGGATGCCATCCGCCGTGGCCAGAAGGTGTTCCAGCGCCTGCATCGCCTGCCCTGCGTCACCGTGGCCGCGATCCACGGCCACTGCATGGGCGGCGGCACCGAAATGTCGCTCGCTTGCCGCTATCGCGTGGCCTCCAACGATGATTCCACCCGCATCGGCTTGCCCGAGGTGAAGCTCGGCATCTTCCCCGGCTGGGGTGGCTCGGTGCGCTTGCCCAAGCTCGTCGGCACGCCGGCGGCGATGGACATGATGCTCACCGGACGCGCCCTGCGCGCATCCAATGCCCGCGCCATCGGATTGGTCGACAAGGTGGTCGAACCGGCAAAGCTGCTGGAAGCCGCCATCGGCATCGCGCAGAAGGGTGCGCGCCGACCGCTCAAGCAGCGCGCCCTGGCCTGGGCCACGAACTGGTGGCCAGTCCGGCAGGTATTGGCTCCGATGCTGAAAAAGCAGGTCGCACGCAAAGCCAAGAAGGCCCATTACCCCGCGCCCTATGCCTTGATCGACACCTGGCGCCGCAATGGCGGCTCGATCGACGCCCAGCTCAAGAACGAAGCCCGCGCCGTGGTCAAGCTTGCCGGCGGCAGCACGGCACGCAACCTGATCCGGGTCTTCTTCCTGATGGAACGACTCAAGGGCCTCGGCGGCAAGGATCACGGCATCCAGCACGTCCACGTCGTCGGCGCCGGGGTGATGGGCGGCGACATTGCCGCCTGGTGCGCCTTGCGCGGCTTCAGCGTCACCTTGCAGGATCGGGAAATGAAGTACATCCAGCCGGCGCTGGATCGAGCACGTGCGCTGTTCGACAAGAAGTTCAAGGATGAAGCCCAGCGCGCCGGCGCACGCAGCCGCCTGGTGGCCGATGTCGCCGGTGACGGCGTCGCCAAGGCCGATCTGGTGATCGAAGCCATTTTCGAAAATCTCGATGCCAAGCGCTCCCTGTACGCCGAGGTCGCGCGCAACCTCAAGCCGGAAGCCTTGCTGGTTTCCAATACCAGTTCGCTGGCCTTGAACGATCTGCGCGTGGACCTGGCACACGCCGATCATTTCGCCGGGCTGCATTACTTCAATCCGGTGGCGCTGATGCCACTGGTGGAAGTCGTGCAACACGACCAGATGGCGGCCGAGACCGAACAACGTCTGGCGGCGTTCTGTCGCGCACTCGACAAGTTCCCGGTGCCGGTCGCCGGCACGCCGGGATTTCTCGTCAACCGCATCCTTGCGCCCTACATGGAAGAGGCCTTGCTTGCCTTCCGCGAAGGCATTCCCGGCCGCGCCATCGACAAGGCCGCACTCGATTTCGGCATGCCGATGGGGCCGATCGAACTGGTCGATACCGTCGGCTTGGACGTGGCTGCCAGCGTCGGCAAGATCATGGCCAAGTTCCACGGCCAGCCCGAACCGGACTTCGCCTTCGAGCCCAATGCCCGTGGCAAGAAGGATGGTCGCGGCTTGTACGAATGGCAGGATGGCAAGGCGGTGAAGCCGGAGCTTCCCAAAGACTACCAAGCGCCCGACGACCTCGGTGATCGCTTGATCCTGCGCCTGTTGAATGAGGCTGTGGCCTGCCTGCACGATGGCGTGGTGGCCGATGCCGACTTGCTCGATGCCGGGGTGATCTTCGGCACCGGCTTTGCGCCCTTCCGCGGCGGCCCGATCCAGTACCTCAAGTGTGAAGGCACGGCCAAGCTCAAACAACGTCTGGAGCAGTTGGCCGGGCGCCACGGTCCTCGTTTTGCACCGCGTCCCGGATGGGATGCACTGGGCAAATAAGCTCACCGGCAGGCTGCTCCCTTTCAGCGTGGCCTGCCCTATCGAGATCGCGCACACATGATGACCCTGGATCGCCTGCAACGCGCCGTCGGCATGCTGCGCCCACACCAACTGCGCCTGCGCCATGAGGCCTGCCCGCTATGTCGCTTTGCATGGCAAGTGCGCCTGCGCGACGAAGAAATGGGCGTGCGCTGCCCGCGTTGCGGCGCCAGCGCCGTGACCCAATCGCTGGTGGATGTCCTGCAGCAACTGCCCTTGAACCTGGCCCAGGTCAGCGCCTACGAACTCTCGGCGCAGGGCCCGCTGGTCAAGTACCTGCGGCGGCGCTGCCGCTCGGTGCTGTTGAGCGAGTTTTTCCCCGGCATCGAGGCCGGACAGTGGCTCGACGGAGTCCGCTGCGAAGACGTGCAAGCCCTCACCCACGCCGATGCCAGTTTCGGGCTGTGCACATCGACGGAAGTGTTCGAACACGTCGAAGACGATGCCGCCGGCTTTCGCGAAATCCATCGGGTGCTGCGCCCGGGCGGCTGGTTCGTCTTCACCGTGCCATTGGACCTCGCCAAGGCCACGGTCGAGCGCACCGCGCTGGAGAACGGTGTGCGCCGCAATCTATTGCCACCGGAATACCACGCCGACCGCTACCGTGGCGCACAGGTGTTCTGTTTTCGCAACTACGGCACGGACATCGTGGATCGCCTGCGCGCAGCGGGCTTTGCCAGCGCCGAGATCCGTCAACCCAAGTCGCCCTTGTTCGGCCACGCGCGCGCCGTGGTGTGCGCGCAGAAATCGCTGGGTCTGCGTACGGCTCAGGGCTCCTCGACCTCGTAACCACGCGCCTTGAGCTTGGCGAGATAGCCATCCTCGGAAACCAATTGCTCCATCGGCAACACCGCAAAACTGTGCGCGTGCTCGGCGAGCATTTTTTCGGCCGCATCCAGCCAGAGTTTTTCCAGACGCGGTTTCAGGTCGGTGATGCCTTGGTGCTTGGCGATGTCCGATTCCAGAAAGGCGGAAAAGCACGCCGAACTGCGGTTCTCATAGGTGACTTGGCGCAAGGTGATCATGTCGCCCGTGGCCCAGGCATTGGCGCGCTGGCGGATGGTTTCCAGATCGCTTTCGAGATTGTCGAGGGTCTTGCGAAAACACGCGGCATCGTCGATCTCGGCCTTGCGAAACTCCGCCAACGCCGCTTTGGGATCTTCGATGACGACCTCGAAATGCGGGCGTTCGACCGGAATCTTGTGCTTCTTGGCGAGCTTGTCCACCAAGGGTGAAATCAGACCGCGCAGCTCCAGTCCACTGTCGTCCAGAGCCTCCTTGTACAAAGCCTCGGCGGCAAACAGCGGTCGCTGTTTTTCCACCCCGCGATCGCGCCCGAGGAACTTTTTCTTCAGCACCAGCCAGCGCGCGTAGTCTTCGGCGCTCACCTGATCCACCAACTTGCGGCCATCCGGGTTCTTGCGCACGCCGATCAGTCGCGGCAGAAACAGCAGGCTGCGGAACATGCCCATGCCCGTTTCGATCTTCATGTACGGCGGATACAGGATCGCCTGCGAGTCAAGCACCACGGCCTCGACCTTGGCCGATTCCCACTGCAAACGCTTGGCCACGGGTTGAACGTAGCCCAGTATCCACATCGTGTGGCCTTCGTGATGCACCTTCCACAGGCCGGGACCTGGCATCACGCCGGTCACCACCAGGGTCTCCAGTACGGTTGCCTCCTCGCGCGGCGGCGCATCACTCGGCGCAGGCTCATCAGCCCGAGCCAGCAGTGATACGGCGAACAGCGCCACCGCGAGCATCCAAGCCTTCGATCCAAGCATCGTTGCATCTCCATCGAACGAACCCTTGGCGGATGCTAGGTGGACCAAGCTTCTGGCAGGCATGCCAAATGGCCTATTCACCTGCCATTGGATAGGCGCGATTCATACACCCTGCCCGTCGGTGCATTGCGAACGACACGTCGACTCGGCGGTGGTTGGCGCTCGAGCCTATGCGTCAGCGCCGGTGGCAATTAGACTGACCGGCAGTGCCCCATCCCGTGATCCCGCCATGCGCAAGCCATTTGCTTCCCTGTTCGTCACCTCGCTCCTGTTGGCCTTCACGTCGATGGCCAGCGCACAGTCCTTTTCCACGCTGGAAGAGCGCATGACCGCCGCCCAGTTCAAACAGGCGGGCCTTGAAAAGCTCAGCGCCGAGGAATTGGCGACGCTCAACGACTGGCTGCAGGGCCACGTCGGTTCGCAGCATCTGGCCTGCTCCACCCTGCCCGCTGCCACCCCGGTCAGTGACGCCAGCGCACCGATGGACACGGGCGATCGTCGTGAGATCGTCAGTCAGTTGATGGGCGATTTCAAAGGCTGGACCGGCAAGACCATCTTCCACCTGGAGAACGGTCAGGTCTGGCAGCAGGTCGGCTCGGACAAATGGACTGGTGCCCGCATGGCCAGTCCGACCGTCTACATCAACCCTGCCTTCATGGGAAGCTGGCTGTTGAAGGTCGAAGGCTACAACGCGTCCACACGCGTCAAGCGCATTCGCTGATCGCGCACGGTTTTGCCCAGCACAACAAACTCACGCCCCGGATGCAGATCGGGGCACCGTCGCCCCTTGGCCGTGACACCCCACCTGAAAGAAGTCTGATTCGCGCTCCATGAATACCCGCTACGACGCCGCCGACATCGAAGTTCTCTCCGGCCTTGATCCGGTCAAACGCCGGCCGGGCATGTACACCGACACCTCGCGCCCCAACCATCTGGCGCAGGAAGTGGTGGACAACTCGGTCGACGAGGCCATCGCCGGCCACGCCAAGTCCATCGCCATCACACTCTATGCCGATGGCAGTTGCGAGGTGACCGACGACGGTCGTGGCATGCCGGTGGACATCCACCCTGACGAGGGCGTTCCGGGTGTCGAGTTGATCCTTACGCGACTGCACGCCGGCGGCAAGTTCAGCGGCAAGAACTACACCTTTTCCGGCGGCCTGCACGGCGTGGGCGTGTCGGTGGTCAACGCACTCTCGCAGCGCCTCGACGTCTGGATCCGGCGCGATGGCATCGAGCATCACATGGCCTTCCGCGATGGCCTGCCCGATTCCACCCTGACCCAGGTCGGTACCGTCGGTCGCCGCAACACCGGCACGCGCCTGCGCTTCTGGCCTGATCCCACGTATTTCGACAGCGCCAAGTTCAACCTGCGCCAGTTGCGCCATGTCTTGCGCGCCAAGGCGGTGCTGTGCCCGGGCCTGCGCGTGAGTCTGGTGGACGAAGCCAGCGGCGAGCGCAACGAATGGTTTTACGAGAACGGTCTTCGCGACTACCTGCGCGGGCTTCTGGCCGATTGTGGCCCCTTGCCTGCCGACTTGTTCTTGGCCGCGCAAAGCCGCGACAAGGAAGCCTGCGAGTTTGCCGTGTGTTGGGTGCCAGCGCCCGAATCGGGCAGCATCGATCTGGTGCAGGAAAGCTACGTCAACCTGATTCCCACCATTCAGGGCGGCACCCACGTCAACGGCCTGCGCTCGGGCCTCACCGATGCGCTGCGCGAGTTCTGCGATTTCCGCAGCCTCCTGCCACGCGGGGTGAAACTGGCACCCGAAGATGTCTGGGATCGCGTCAGCTTCGTGCTGTCGGCCAAGCTCGCCGATCCGCAGTTCTCCGGCCAGACGAAAGAGCGCCTGTCTTCGCGCCATGCGGCCGGCTTCATTGAATCGATCGCGCACGATGCCTTCTCGCTCTGGCTCAATCAGAACGTGGAACTGGGCGAGAAGATCGCGCAACTGGCCATCGAACGCGCCGCCGCGCGCCTCAAGACCGACAAACAAGTCGTCCGCAAGAAAGTGGTGCAAGGCCCCGCCCTGCCCGGAAAGCTGGCCGATTGCGCCTCGCAGGATCTCTCACGCACCGAATTGTTTCTGGTCGAAGGCGACTCCGCCGGCGGCAGCGCGCGTCAGGCCCGCGACAAGGATTTCCAAGCCATCTTGCCCTTGCGCGGCAAGATCCTCAACACCTGGGAAGTGGCCAGTAGCGGTGTACTGGCCTCGCAGGAAGTGCACGATCTGGCCGTGGCCATCGGTTGCGATCCGGGTTCGGACAAACTCGACGGCCTGCGCTACGGCAAGGTCGTGATCCTCGCCGATGCCGACTCCGACGGACTGCACATTGCCACCCTGCTCTCGGCCCTGTTCCTCAAGCATTTCCCCGCGCTCGTGCGCGAAGGCCATGTGTTCGTGGCGATGCCGCCATTGTTCCGCGTGGACGTGGGCAAACAGGTGTTCTATGCGCTCGATGACGAGGAGCGTCGCATCCTCCTGGAGCGGATCGAACGCGAAAAGATCAAGGGCGCAATCAGCGTCACCCGCTTCAAGGGCCTGGGTGAAATGAACCCCGCGCAGTTGCGCGAATCCACGATCGATCCCGACACCCGACGTCTGGTGCAACTGACGGTCGAAAATGGAGAGGAAACCTCGGCCCTGATGGACATGCTGCTGTCCAAGAAGCGCGCCTCCGATCGCAAGACCTGGCTGGAAACCAAGGGCGATCTTGCCACGCTCGAAGTCTGATGGTCCCACGCCCACCCACCTGCACACGGAAGATTCGCATGCACACGCTCCGCGCCCTGCTCCTGACCTTGCTGCTCATCGCGTGCCTGCCCGTCCAGGCCGCGGATCCGGTTAAACAAGCCGATGCTGCGGCCAGCGAAGGCCTGAGCGCGGCCACGGTCTTCATCGATGCCACCTTGGGCATGCGCAAGGACCGCGCGGCCAAGGCACTCACCCGCAGCCACACCGCATTCGCCCGCCACGGCTATCGCGTGCTGGATGTCTCCACCTACAACGAGAACGGCGACTTGCAGGGCTTCTTCGTCACCTATCAGCGCGCAGACGCGACGACCTCGACGCCATAAGCAGCACGTTTGACGCCTGGACGTCAACGTCGATGCCGGACGCGTCACGGCCCGTCATCGCGCATCCATTGGCCGTGCATCCAGCGCAGCGGAATCAGGCATACCACGCACAACAAAGCCGCCAAGAACACCATCAAACCCATCTCCGACACGGATTTCGGCGGAAAGGGAAAGCGCAGCGCCGCCCACAGGAAGGGAAGGCACCAAGCCATGGAAACCAGAAGCGGCCACAAGGCCGCGAACGAAATTGCCGCGATATTGAACCGGTAGCGGTATTCGATGGAACCAAATGCCGCGCCCATCGACGCCGCCAGCAAGGCGCTTTGAACCGCCTCGTCACGACTGCCGCCCGACAGCACCCAGGAAACTACCAGCACGGACACGCCCAGGATCAGGGTTGATCGAACGCTTCGCTTGAGCCAGAACAACCCTCGATTTGCTCCACTGCTCACGTCAGCGCCCTCAAGCCCGGAAAGAACGGCAGCCACGCCATGAGCGGCGTGGGGTGATTCGGCACATTCTGCACCAGCACTCACTGCCACGCATGCGCGACACGCGTCGTCAGTGGAAACGCGTCGTCGATGCAAACAGTGTGTCGCTCGATGGCGACCGCACGCGGCCGGTGGAACACGCAAGCCATCGCAAACGAGTACGCTCCCATCACGCCGCCAAGTCCCAAGGAGTGCTCATGCAGCCGATCGTGCGGGAGGAAGTACCTTCGGATGTCCCCTCCATCGAAGCCGTCACGGTTGCGGCGTTTCTGAACGCGCCACACACCAGCCATACCGAGCACTACATCGTCAATGCATTGCGACGCGCTGGCGTGCTGACGATTTCCCTCGTGGCTGAGTTTGATGGCGTGCTGGTCGGTCACGTCGCATTGTCACCGGTGCGCATCAGCGACGGCAGCGCCCGCTGGTTCGGCTTGGGCCCGATATCAGTACTTCCCGCACACCAGGGCCACGGCGTCGGTTCCGCGCTGATGCAGGCGGCACGGGTGGCACTGCGCCAGCAGGGTGCGCACGGATGCGTGCTGCTGGGTGATCCGGGCTACTACAGCCGCTTTGGCTTTCGCGCCACGCCTGATTTGGTCCTCCCGGGCGTGCCGCCCGAGTACTTCCAGGCGCTGCACCTCAGCACCACGACGGCACGTGGCCACGTCAGCTACCACCCGGCGTTCGAGGCGACAGGCTGAGCGGATGGTCGAAGCCTTCACCAACCCGCTTGTCGGTGACCAGCAACATGCGCGGCGCGTCTGACGTCACGGTGCTCGGTGCACTATCGAACCGGCCCTTGTTTTGTAGCCATGGAGCTTGGTCCATGGCCTCCCGAGCAAGCTCGGCAGCTACGCCAGGTTCAAACAATGTGGGGACCGGAACAATAGCTCAGCGCCAGCACCTTGCGAACTTGCTGGAAGGCGTCGGTGATCGCGCTGGCAATGACTGCCGGCCGAGCCGTTTCGAGGCCATTGATCCGGGCATCCAAAGAGCCTGAACGGGTGGTGCTGAAATCTCAGGCAAGAAAAAGGGCCCGGAGAAATTCCGGGCCCTTGTGTGTGGTGGGCCAGGGACGCCAGAACGATGGCGGTAATGGGTTGATTTGCGCAGGATTCCGCAAGATCAGATCGGAAGATACCCCCGCAAATACCCCCAGATGCGCGGAATGATGGCGAACGGAAGCGAACGAAGCCGACAGATCGAGTGGCTGAAAATCCAGCCGGTTGGAGTCTGCTCCACGCGCGCGTGACGCGTCAGCAAGAAAAAGCCCCTGCTGGCGTCACGCGCAACAGGGGCCGGGTGCACGGTCACGATGGGGAGTCAGCCCCGTAAGCTGCCGCAACGCGGAAGGCCATCGCCCATGCTGCCGGTGTTGTTCCAATGAAGCCGACACCTCCGGCTGGTCGGCGGCAGGCGGGGAATTTCCTTGCGCGGCCCGCTACTGCCTCCCCCGCGCGTTACCCTTGCGTCGGCCCGGCCTTCGCGTAGATCAGCATTTCCCGGTTGGCCGAGCGGATGTTCTGGATGCTGGTGATGTTGTAGTGCTCGCCGTCGAACACGATGCGCATGATTGGCGTCAGGTCGCCCCGGAATCGGATCGTGAACTTCACCGTGGATTCGGCCTGCACGGCAGCGGCTGCGAAGAACTCGCGCCCCACCAGCGGCTCCACCTTGGCGAACACGGAGACGTGATCGGCCCAGACTTCCGTCATGGCCCCGGTGTTCGGGTTCTGGATGTAGGTCTTGGCCTGGAAGGTGATCTTCCGGTTCAGTTCCTGCGCGGTGTAGGTCATATCAGGATCAGCCCTCGGGTCTTGTAGGGATCGACAGCAGGCGCGGCGGCGGTCTGCGCTACGCCCATCGCCATTGCCAGCGCCTGCATGCCGTCTATGCGGCCCGTGGCGCGGCTCTTGTCCAGCTTGCGGTTGCCCGCCGGGTCTTTCGTGGTGGTGGCGTTGGCGGCGCACATGGTCAGCACCGGGTGCATCCCGTGAGCGATGCGCGCGTTCAGCAGTTCGGCTTCCAGCGTGTCCAGCGCCGGGGACATGTCCTTGAAGCCCTGCCCGAACGGCACCAGCGGCAAGGCAAGGCCAAGGCGCTCCATCTCGCGTTGCATGACATCCATCCTCCACCGATCGAAGGCGATGGCCTGCACGTCCAGCCCGTCCAGAATCTCGGCCACGTCGCGCGCTACCGCCTCGTAGTCCACGGATGCGCCCGGCGTGGTGCGTAGAAGCCCTTGCTGGTGCCACACGTCATAGGGTGCCCGGTCGCGTCGTGCGCGGTCATGCAAGCCCTTCTGCGGCGTCCAGAAGTGCGGCTGTACCTGCCACACACCATCCACCTTGCCGACCAGCACCAGCGCGGTGAGGTCGTTGCGTGCGGATAGATCAAGGCCACCGAACACCGGCCCGTCGAATGGAAGGGGATCGGCAGCACAGGACTTCCACACGTCCGGCGAGACGAACGGCGCTTCGGTACTCACGCGCTGGTTCAGCAGCAGATTGCGCGCGGTGTTCTCCATGCTCGGCATGCGCTGCGCCTGCTTCATCTGCTCGCGCAGGTCGTCTTCGGATCGGAACAGCCCCAGCGCGGGATTGGCAGCCTTCCATGCGGAACGATCCAGCAGATCGGCATCGTCAGGCGCGGCATAAAGGTGGCAGACGATGCGCGGATCAGCGCTAACCCTTGCATCGTCCAGCCACACAGAAAGCAGATCGGCATCGCTGGCAGCCTGTGTGGAAATGACCAACAGCAGCGGTTCGGCGTGTGCGCCCTGGCTGGTGGTGATCGCATCCACGAAGTCAGACTGTGGCCCGCGTACCTGGCCGACTTCATCCAGAATCGCCAGCACCGGGGACAGGCCATGTGCGGTTTTGCCATCGGCAGCCAGCGCCCGGAACTCCACGTTCAGGGGCAGGCCGATCAGCCGCTTCCCGCTTGGCACGATGCGGACTACTTCGGACAGCACCGGGGATAGCCCCACCATCTTGGATGCCAGCCCGAACACCAGCGCGGCTTGATCCCGGCTCATCGCGCCCGAGACGATTTGCGAGTTGCGCACCGCCTCCGGGCCGACCAGGTGCGCCAGCAGCAGCGCGGCGATCAAGCCAGTCTTGCCATTCTTGCGAGCCAGCGATAGGAATGCCCGGCGCGTGCCGTGTGGGTTGTCGTACACGTCGCGGATGAACTGCCGCTGGAACTCGGCCAGCACCATCGGCTGCCCTACACCTGCACCTTCCGGCACAAGGCACAGGGTTTCGATGAACTCGATGACGGCAGCGGCGCGGCTCATGTCAGGCACGGCGGATCAGGGGATGCACATTGCCTTCGGCCTTGCGCTCCGTGGCCAGTGCGTTGCCTTGATCCTTCGCCCGGCCTGCCACGGCTTCCGGGTGAACGTGCAGCAAGCGCGACAGGCTCATGATGCGACGGGTCAGCTTGTCCACCAGAACGGCTTGTTCCACGTCTGCGATCAAGGCATGAGCCTGCATCTGGGTGATGGCGAGAATGGCGGCATTGCCAAGGTCGGCATCGTTCCACTTGTGGCGCGGCCTGTTGCGCATCAGTGCACGCCAGAACGGCAGCGCGTCATCCGGCAGGGTGATGTGGTCAGGCGGCTCCAGCGGGCCTTGTGCGGCGTTCTGTGCAGCCTGCACGGCTGCCGTGGTGGAATCGCTCCGGGTCTGTCGCTTCGTGCTCATTCGGGTTTCGTCCATTGCGATGGAAAAGAGGTAGGGGCCGCGTGCCACGTGGATCAGCTCTCAGCGATTTTTTTCCAAGGTGATGCGGGGTCGAGTGGGATACCGGACGCATCGCATCCGACCGAGCCGATCTTCCTGCCCGTCATCTCCGTGGCGGTCTTGCGGCTATGGCAGGGCTTGCACAGGCTGGCCAGGTCAACGTGGATCCGGTTTGCCTTGGTGTTGCCGTGTCGATGGTCAACCTCGGTGGCGGGATCGCTGCACATCTCGCACAACGGGTACAGATCGAGTTGCGCGTGCCGGATGTCGCGCCATTGCTTCGAGCCTGTGTGCAGGAAGCGGGTCTTCTGGCGGCTTGGCTTGGGCTTGTGGACGCGGCAGGAGAGCAAGCCCTTGCGCGGGTCATGCACTGGCGGTTTCCACGGCATCTCGTTCTCCTCGTGCAGGCAGGTTCTCCAGCCGGCGCACTTCATCCACCGTCATCCAGCCCGACGTGATGGCCTTGTCGTAGAAGTCGGCACGGGCTTCCGGGTTGCCCCGCAGCAGCCCTTCAACGGAGTGTTCAGCGTGGTAGCGACGGCGGGCGAGCGGGCCGAGTAGCTGCCGGCTGATTTCCGCTTCCCACAATCCGATCCAGCGCGCCAGCGAGTAGCGCACGAACTGGCTGCCCAGCTCCGCCGTGTTTTGATAGCTGCCGAATCGCAGGTCGCCGATCATCGTGGGCGGCACGCGGTAGATGCGGGCGATCTCTTCCGTGGTGAACTGCTGCGCGGCAATCCACTGCGCATCCTCCAGTGACATGGCCAGTTGCGTGTATTGCAGGCCGTTTTCCAGAATCGCGGTATTGCCGGTGTTGGCGGTGCCGCTGAACTGCGCCTGCCAGCTTTCCCGCAGCCTGCCGATGGCCTCGTCCGTCATCACATGCGGGGTCTGTAGAACACCGCTCAGGCGCGCGCCGTTGCGGAACGTGGCCGATCCATGGTCACGCAATGCCAGCCCCAGCCCGAGCGTGTCCCGTGCGATAGCGATGCGGCTCTTGCCGATGATGTTGCCTGGATCGGTGCGGTCAGCGAGGTGGAAGCATTCTTCCTCCAGTAGCCGTTGCACGCGCCCGGCTTCGTCGGGGTACTCGTAGACGTAGCGCCCGGATGGCAGCCGCAGGACGGTGACGCTGCGCGCCTCGATGGGATGCAGGCCGATCAGTTCGCCCGTGGCGTTGTGCTCGATGCGTGCATAGGCGTTGCCGTGAAGCAGCACCGATGCCGTCATGCTCTCGCGGAACGCGACGCCGGACTGGTGCGGGTTCGGCTCGCGCAGGACGCGCGCCAGCGGCGTGTCGTCGGCGCGGGTGCGGTCGCCATTGCCCAGCCGCTCGAAGACATGCAACGGCAGCGTGGCCGTGGACTCGGAAAGCGCCTGCACGCACGCGAACACGGCACTGATTGATTCGGCTGCCTTGGTGTCCACGAACGCGCCGGATGCACTCAGCGCGCCGCCGTTGACCAGCGCCGACCACGATGGATCAGGTGCGGCTCGCGTCTCGCTCTTGCGATTGAACGGCCAGAACTTCATCGGCAGGTCTCCAGCCAATAGCGCATCACGGCAAGCTGGTCGCCCGGCTGCCTGCTGCGCAGTGAAACGGTGGTGTCGCCGTAGGCCGGATGCGCCTGCACGATGCTGATTTCGTGAAGCTCAACCTCGTGCAGGGTGCGCAGGTCTCCCGCCCAGGAATCACGGATCGCCCGGAAGCCGAAGGAGACGCCACCAAGGTCGCCACGTTGCGCCAGCGTGCGCAGATCGTTGCCGGTGGTGGTTTCGGGCAAGGTCACGCGGTAGGCCAGCCCTTCGGCGGTCTCGCGCAGTTCCAGCGTGCCGGACTTGGTGCGCCCCAATACGCGGCTGGTGTCGTGATCGACCAGCGCGAGGATGTCGCGGTTCTCGGTCAGCGTGCGCGCGAATGCGCCCGCTGCAATGACTTCGCGGAAGTCGGCGATGCGGGTCTCAGAACCGAAGGGGGCAGCAAGCCCGACAAGCTGCCGCCCCTCAATGGTCGAACTCGGCGCGAAGCGGCGTTCGATGTTCATGCTGGCCTCGTTTTACAGCACCGGGATGTCGTCGGCGAAGACGAACGCTTCAGGGTGGCGAATGGCGATGTCGCAGGTTGCCATCGCGCGGATCAGCACGTTGCCCTTCGAGTAGGCACCTTCGGCAAACGGGTTCACGAGTATGTCAAGCTCGCTCCAGATACCGAGCAACACTTGCGACCAGTCGCCAAAGATGGCGGCGGTCGTGTTGTCGCTGGAGCTGGTGACACCAGCAAGTTGTTCGGTGACATGCACCGGACGGTCTGCAAGCTGCCCGCCCTCGTACAGGAAGCCCGCGCCGGCATCGCCGGAAACCTTCAAGGTCGCGGCCAGCTTGGCCTTGCCCGATGCGTTCGTCAGCCAGGCATGCGAAGGACTCAGTGCATTGGCTTCCTCGACCTGCTCCACGATCTTCAACACCTGCGCCCAGGTCGGGCCGGCCAACGTGCCGTTGGGGGTGCCCAGCGTGGAAATCACGCCAGCCGGCTCGTTCGCACCGCCACCGTGGATCAGTGCGCCGTCGATGGCCTGAGCGATGCCGAAGGCCAGATCGTCACGAAGCAGCGCCTCGATGCTCGGATCTGACTGCTGGATCAGCTGGCGGCTCATCTCCGACAGCGCGCCGACGTGCTTCGGCGTCAGGCCGACCGATCCAAACGTCATGTCGCTCGGGGTCAGCGCCGTGTTCTCGGCAACCCAGCCGCTTACGGTGCTGGTGCCTGCCTTCGGGATCGAGACATCACCGCGCAGGCCAGACAGCACACGGACACCCAGCTTGCGGGCCAGCAGGGCATTGCGCAGCGGTTCGATGTACTGGTCGCCACGATGGTCGGTGCCGACCAGATCGGCAGCGCTGCCCGTGGTGTTGATGCGGTTTTCCAGCGCACGCATCGGCAGGTAGAAACCCTTTGCCTTCCGTCCGTTGCGGCGTTCCAGTTCGCGGTTGTACTCGGCTTCGGCACCATCCAGCGCGCGGCCTTCCATGCCGGCCTGCAATACCTTCAGCAGCGAGACGCGCCGCTCGAGTTGCTCGAAGTTCCCGTCGCCACTGCCGGCGACCACGGTGCCAGCGGCACGGCGTTCGGCTTCAGCGAGGAACAGCGCGCGCGATTCCTGGCCTTCCAGATCGGTGATAGCGGACTTGATGCC
The DNA here is from genome assembly GCA_035703435.1 of Chiayiivirga sp. GTDB lineage: Bacteria > Pseudomonadota > Gammaproteobacteria > Xanthomonadales > Xanthomonadaceae > Denitratimonas. The sequence continues at coordinate 43,945 of DASSYF010000033.1, forward strand.
GTCGAAGGTCTTGGCCTCGTCGGCGGTCAGTTGGCGGCCCTCGCGTTCGGCGGCCTCAAGTAGTGAGCGGGCCTCGCCAACCTTGGCGGCGCGGGCTTCGCGGATTGTCGAAAGTTGCATGTGTTCTCCGGGTGTTGTGGGAATCCCGGAGTGTCATTTACAGCACGATTGACCCATCACAAAACGCTGCACAGCGGCGGACGGGTGCGAACAGAATGACGCCCATCTCTATGCCTGTATTGCGCAAAAAAAACTGGTGCAAGTGGTGCATCTACAAGGGACGCACCAGTTGCACCAGTTAATTTCTAACGCTTCTCGCAGTGTCCACAGCCTTCGCCAGCGCACCTTGGACAAGGCCCGTTACTCACAACGACTAGCTTGGGTCTGCCCCCTTTGTTTCGTGCCTTCGGGGTGTATCGCCCTTCACCCTGCAAACGCTTCAAGCTACGAACAATAGTGGAATGGTTGACGCCTAGCTCCCCACCAATGTCACGCGAACTCAGTCCCAGCTCCGCAAGCTCTATTATCTGGTCATCGCTCGCGTCTGACACCTGCCTAACTGACCACTCCTGTTTGCCGTTTGGCAGGTTTATCAAGCTGGCTTCAATCGGCGTCACGTCCTCGCCATAGAGTGCGCGTGCCTTCTCGAAATGCACCTCAAAGCGTGCGCCTTGGTCTGGCTCGTAGTCAGCAGGTCGTCGCAGTGCAATCACGGTATCCAGCAAGTCTTCCCGCTTGCTGGTGCCGCGTTGCTGTCCGGTTTTGCCCGCATGGTGGATGAACACAACGCTGCGACCGCTGGCTCGCATCGCCAAGGCCCACTGTGCCACCGGCTGCCAAGATTCACCTTCGTTTTCCTTTCCACCTCGAACAAGGGCCGAAAGGTTATCGATGATGATGACTTGGGATGACTCGGCTGCTGCCGTGATGCCGTCTTGTCCTTCTAGGGTAAATAGATTCGGCATGATCCCGTTGTGCTGTAAATCCGGCGTCATGAATCGGATCGCCTCACCGACCGGGCCTGTGCCGCTGCTGGAAACGATGCGCTCCCATCGCCCACGTAGGTCAGCCCCCGGCATCTCGCCGTCAACGTACAGCACGCCTACCTGCTGCCGGGCCTTCCATCCCAGAAAGTTGCCACCAGTCCCAAGTGCGTGAGCAATGCCAAGCGAGGCGTGAGTTTTTCCCACGCCACGAGGGGCATAGATCATGGATAAGGACTGCGACAGCAGCCACGGTGAAAGCAGTTGTTCGCGTGGTGGAAACCTAGCTGCCAGCAGCCCCGCAGAAGTGACGACGACCGGCTTTGATAACTGGTGCGCTGGTGCATTTACTGGGGGTGCACCACTTGCACCAGTTTTTCGTCCGGCATCTTCGCGAGCAAGATCCTCCAAGGTGCGCGCGCTCATCGGCGAGCCTCCAGCTCGGCATCTGCGACGACCTCGGCGATGCGTTTCAATCGTTCGTAGGCCGTTGCCAGGCGCTTGCCGTCTTCAACATCGCAGCCACCCGTGGCGTAGATGTCGCGCGCCACGTCCAGGGTGATACGGGCTTCCAACGCGATGCACGGCAACAGCCCGCGCAATCGGTGAATCGCGGTATCATTGCCTTCGGAAGCCTGCCTACCAGCAATTCCCGATGCCCCGGCCCGCCAGCCGGGGTTTCGCATTTCTGGGGTCTGCATCAAGCGCCTCCGATCCCGGTATTGATGCGATACGGCAGTAGCAGCCGTTGCGCCGCAACGCGCCGAGCCTCGTTCTGCACCGGATCGCCTGCATCGGCGTGAACCTGTGCCAGCAGCATCGCCGCCATCGCGAGGTCGCTGGGGATGTCACTGCTGCCGAACTCGGTTTCGGGGTCGAATCCCAGGAAGTGCCGGACTTCCGCGCTGGCAGATTCAAGCGCCACTGTCAGGGTCGGATCAAGATCGGTGGTCAGTTCGCGCAGATATGCCTTGAGGGCGGACAGGGTGATGATGCTCATGCCGCCACCTCCAAACGTGATTCGACAAACCGGCGAAGCTCGGATTCCGGGATAAGCGTTTTGCAGCCGACCTTGATGGCGCGAAGTTCGCCATTGCCAAGAAGCTGATAAAGAGTCGTCCGGCTGATTCCAAGCCGCGCACAGGCAGCAGGGACGGGATGCGCCAGCGGCGCGGTGGTGGTGTCTCGCATGTCGTTTCTCCATCTTGAGGGACGCAACGCCTCACGGCGTGGCACGGCACTTCATTCGTCCGCGTCCGCATGTGGCGTTGCGGACAGAAAATTAATCATCCAAACGTCCCGGAAAAATCCCATCGTTTTCGGGATCGTTCGCGCAGATGTTCTTGATGGTCTTCCTTGAGAGGCCGTGGAGCGTGGCTTGTACGTCGTAGATGGCCGGCATGTTTGGCTCTGAGCCTTGCTCAGCAGCTCGATGCACCATCGTTCTCACGAACCACCGGATGGAGGAATCCCGCAGTTCGCGGCTTGGCCTTCCACCTCTGGCTGGATGCTTAAAGACGGCAATTTCAGGTGCTTTGTCATCTGCTAATCCTTCGAAAAGTGCCGCGAGCCATTCCAGCATGGATGGGGTGAAATTGTTCTCCCTGGCGGCACTCGCCAAGTCTTGGTTCACAACCCGTGGCGCGTCCTTGTCACCGTCATCCGCCAGCGCGAAGTAAGCCTTGAAGGCTCTGTCGCGCCACTCCATGATTATCGTTCCTGCGATTTTCTCAGCTTCACGACGAACCGCTGGACTTACCTCCGGAAGCAATTTCTCCGTTGCGCCCCGGCTGGCCTCCAGGCGTTCTCGCGCGCGCCTCACCTCTGCCCCAATCCGACCCAAAAGCGCGTCCTTACTTGTCCGCTTGGCGGTCATGTCAGCGGCCCCCCCCTGCCTTGCGGAACGCCAGCACCTTGCCTCCGGTGTCGGCCTTCAATGCGTCCAGATAGTCCGCCCATTTCTGCATCATGGCCCGGCGCTTGTCCAGATGCGCGGTGCGGTTGTAGGCGCGTCCGTTCGGATCGCGGACGGCATGGGCAAGTTGTTGCTCGATGTAGTCAGGCCGAAAGCCCAGCACTTCGTCCAGCAGCGTGCGTGCGATGGCGCGGAAGCCGTGGCCGGTCATCTCGTCCTTCGCGAAGCCCATGCGCCGCAGCGCGGCGTTCAGCGCGTTCTCGCTCATAGGCTTGCGCGGGCTGTGGCCGCCGGGGAAGACGTGGTCGCGGTTGCCAGTCAGTGGATGCAGATCGGTCAGGATTTCGACCGCTTGCCTCGACAGCGGCACCAGATGCGGCTCGCGCATTTTCATTTTGTGTGCGGGGATGTTCCATTCGGCGGCATCCAAGTCGATTTCATTCCACTCGGCTTGTCGCAGCTCGCCGGGACGGACGAATACCAGCGGGGCCAGCCGGAGCATGGCCTTCACCACGTTGCCGCCGGAGTAGCCCTCGATGGCGCGTAGCAGTTCGCCCACGGCTGCCGGATCGGTCGGGGCGGGGTAGTGCTGGGGCTTCCACGGAGCGAGCGCACCGCGCAGGTCGGCAGATGGATCGCGGTCGGCGCGTCCGGTGGCGATGGCGTAGCGCATGACTTGCCCCGAGTTTTGCAGGACGCGATGCGCGGTCTCCAGTGCCCCACGGTTCTCGATGCGTCGCAGGCAGCGCAGCAGATCGGGTGCCTTGATCTCGGCCACCGGACGGCTGCCGATCCATGGGAACAGGTCGTTCTCCAGACGGCCCATGATCTTGTCGGCGTGCGACTTCGCCCAGCCGGTGGAGAACTTGCCGTGCCATTCGCGGGCGACCGCCTCGAAGCTGTTGGCTGCGCGTTCGTCGCTGGCGACCTTCTCGGCCTTCTTGTGCTCGCCGGGGTCGATGCCGTTGGCCAGCAGGCGGCGTGCGGCTTCTCGTCGCGCGCGAGCCTCGGCCAGCGCCACCTCGGGGTAGGGGCCATGCGCCAGCAATTTCTCCTTGCCGGCGAAGCGGTACTTCTGTCGCCACAGCTTGGAGCCTGCCGGGGTGATTTCCAGATACAGGCCGCCGCCGTCGAACAGGCGCTGCGCCTTGCCCGTTGGCTTGGCCTTGCGGATGACGACATCGGAGAGGGGCATTTGGGGGTATCCAGTCGGGCCAAGTTGGCCGATACCCCCATTGATACCCCCAGATACCCCCGCATTGCAACGCACGCCAGCGAACAGCCACAAACAAAAAAGGCCTGATTCTTCGGGATTTCCCTTCGGAATCAAGCCTTTGATGAACGCCTGCGAACGGCTGCAAACGGTAAAATGGTGGAGCCAGGGAGGATCGAACTCCCGACCTCGTCATTGCGAACGACGCGCTCTCCCAGCTGAGCTATGGCCCCACGGCGCTGCGAAGTCTAGCAGTCGCCTGTGTGGCCGACCAGTTGGGTCTGGACGGCACGGCGCGGTGACACCTTGGGTGTCGCTCACGCGAACAGGTGACTGGAGGCCTGGGTCGGAATCGAACCGGCGTACGCGGATTTGCAGTCCGCTGCATGACCACTCTGCCACCAGGCCGGAAGCACAGCGAGCCGGCAATTCTATCGACTCGTGGTTTGCTGTCAATGCTTGTGCATCCTGCGTGCGGGTCCCGCGCTTTCCACAGGTGTCGTCTTGATCGACTTGCCCGGGCCCGAACGCCAGCGCAATGCCAAATCCAGTCTCGTCAGGAATTTGCCATCAAATGTGCCGAAATCGGTCATTCAGTTTTGCCTGACTGGCCTTACACTTTGAAACAAATGTCGGTCGAGGTGTGGGTCATGATCAAGTGCTCAGGCGTGTCGAAGTTGTTGCATGGCTTCGTGTTGGCGACGTTGCTCGCGAGTTTGACGGCCTTGGTGGCCTGCGGCCCGCAAGCACCGCAAGCGCCGGAGAAAGCGGAACCTGTGCAAACGGCCCCGCAGGACAGCACAGCCTTTACCCTGCTCGAAGCCGGTGGCGAGGAATACAGCGGCCGCCCTGCACTGCGCCTGCATTTCTCCCAGCCGCTGGTATCGGAGCAGGACTTCAATGCGTTGCTGTTGGTGCGCGACGCCAATGGCGGTGATGTTTCGGGAAGCTGGGTGCTCGATAACGAGGATTCCAGCATCCTGCGCTTCCCCTATGTGCAGGGCGACAACAACTACCGCGTCAGCATCAAACCCGGACTTTCGGCCACGGACGGGCGTTCGCTGGGTGATCTGGCCGAGCGCGAGGTGTACTCGGGCAATCTGTCACCCGTGGTGGGCTTTGCCAGCCGTGGCAGCGTCCTGCCGGCGCGTGGAACTCAGGGTTTGCCGGTGGTGGCGGTCAACACACGCGAAGTGGATGTCGAGTTTTTCCGGGTCAAGGAAAAGTCCTTGGCGGAGTTCCTGGAACGTTACGCCGGCGCGGGCAACCGTGGAAATTGGGAACTCGAACAGATCAACCGATTGGCGGATTCGGTCTATGCCAACCGCTACGCGCTGAACGCGCCAGCGAACCAGCGGCAGGTGAGCTTCCTGCCGGTGCAGTCGATCAGCGAATTGCGCGAGCCGGGCGTGTACTTCGCCCTGATTCGCCGCGTTGGCAGCTTCACCGATGGCTATGAAACCACACACTTCTACGTCACCGACCTCGGCCTGCATGCGCGGGTGGAAAAGAACGGTCTGTTCGTGCACGCCGCCTCGCTCGCCACGGGCCAGCCTCGCAATGGCGTGGAGCTGCAGTTGCAAGGCGCCAAGGGCGAGATCCTCGCAACCGCCACCAGTGATTCGGATGGCAATGCCGAGGTGTCGGTGCTGCCCAAGAATTCGCAGGTTCTGATTGCGCGCCAAGGCACCGAGGTGGCCCTGGTGGCCTTCAATCAGCCGGCGCTGGATCTGTCCGAGTTTCCCGTGAGTGGCCGAATGCAGTCGGCGCAGGACGTCTATGCCTGGTCGGGACGGGACTTGTTTCGGCCCGGTGAAGTACTGCAGGTTTCGGCCCTGCTGCGTGATTACGATGGTCGGGTGTTGCCCAAGCCGCACACGCTCTACGCCACCCTGCGCCAGCCGGACGGACGCGCCATTTCGACCTTGCCGCTGGAGTCGGATGCGTTGGGCTACTACAGCTACCAGCGCACCCTGACCGAGGACGTGCCGACGGGGCGTTGGTCGCTGGAATATCGGCTCGATCCGGGCGCAAATGAGCCGCTGGGACGCTTTGCGTTCCGCATCGAGGAATTCTTGCCGGAGCGTCTCAAACTCGTGCTCGGCTCACCCGAGACCCCGCTGGCCATCGGCGCCGCCCTGCCCTTGAACGTGGATGCGGCATTCCTCTACGGTGCGCCGGCCGCCGGCAATCGATTCACCGCGCAGGTGCTTTATCGCGCCGCACTGCATCCGGTGGACAGCCTCAAGGGCTGGTTCTTTGGCGATCCCACGATTGATCTGCCGAAAGAGCCGACCGATGCCGTCGACACCACGCTCGGTGAGGATGGCAAGCTCGTCGAGGACATCGCCGTCCTGCCGGGTGCGACGGCACCCAAGGCACCGTTCGACGTGATCGTCAGCGGCAGCGTGTTCGAATCCGGTGGACGCGCCATTCGCCGCTCGATCGTGCGCACGGTCTGGCCCGCCGATGCGCTGGTCGCCGTGCGCCCCTTGTTCGACCCTGAAGACGGCCCTGGTGTGCGTGCCGACGCGCGCTTTGAAGTGGTGAAAGCCAATGCCAAGGGCGAGTACGTGGCGGCCCCTGAGCTGAACGTCAAACTGGTACGGGAACTGCGCGATTACCACTGGAACTGGGTGGATGGCAGCGGTTGGACCACCGAATACACCCGTCGCTTCCAGACTGAAGCCGAATCGAAGCTGAGCTTCGATGGCACCACGCCTGCGCAGTTCTCGGCGCGGGTGGAATGGGGTGAATATCGGCTCGAAGTGAGCGACCCCAAGACCGGTCTGACGATGCGTTACCCGTTCACGGCCGGCTGGAGTTGGGACGACGACAATCAGGGTCTGGATGCGCGGCCGGACAAGGTCAAGGTGGCCTTCGATGCCGATGGCTATCGCGCCGGCGACACCGCCAGCGTCACCCTCACCGCACCTTACGACGGCACCGGCCTGATCTTGGTGGAATCGGATCATGTGCTGTATCGCGCACCGATCGAACTGCGCGGCAACACCACGGTGAAGATTCCGGTTTCGGCCGATTTCATGCGCCACGATGTCTATGTCACCGCCTTGGTGTTCCGTCCGGCAGACATGGGCAATCTTGTCGGCCCCAACCGCGCCATCGGCGTGGCGCACTTTCCCCTGGCCTCCACGCAACGCACGACCACGCTGGAACTGAGCGGACCGGAACTGACGCGCCCAGGCCAGCCCATCGAGCTTGCACTGTCCGCGCCGGAACTGGCCGGCAAGGAGGCCTGGGCCGTGGTCGAGGCGGTGGACCTTGGCATCATCAACCTCTCGGGCTACCCCGTGCCTGATGCTGCCGATTATTTCCTCGCCCAGCGTGGCCTAGGCGTGGAGGCCTACGACCTCTACAGTCGCGTGATCGAGCCGCTGGCGGGTGAGCAAGCCCGCCTGCGCTACGGCGGTGATGCGGCCCTGGCGGCGCTGCCGCAGGCCCGTCGTCCCACCGCCAAGGTGCAGACCGTGGCGCTGCATCACGCGCCGGTGCAATTTGATGCCCAAGGCAAGGCCACGCTGCAATTCACTGCACCGCAATTCAATGGCACCCTGCGGGTATCCGCGCTGGCGTATTCGAATGAAACCTATGCCAAGGCCAGCCGCGAAACCCTCGTGCGCGCGCCACTGGTGCTGGAAGTGAGCACGCCGCGTGTGATGGCGCCGGGTGATCGCGCTCAGCTCACGGTCGATCTGCACAACCTCAGCGGCAAGAGCGCCACCTATCGGATCAGCACCCAGGCCAAGTCCCCGATCTCGATCGACAATGGCACACGCAACGTCACCCTGGCCGACAACGCCCGCAGCACACTCAGCTTCCCGTTGTCGGCGGGCAATGGGCATGGCGTGGGGCATTTCAGTGTGAGCGCCGTGTCCGACGAGGCCACGCTCACCCGCGAATTTGAAATCACGGTGCGCCCCGCTTGGCCTGCCGTGCGGCGCAGTCAGGCCGAACAGATCGACAGTGCGCGTACCCTGAATTTCAACAGCAGCATCTTCGACGGCCTGTTGCCGGAAACCGCGGTCGCGCAATTGAGCATCGCTTCCGTGCCACCCTTGCCATTTTCGGCCGCCATCGACGGCCTGATCGGCTACCCCTACGGCTGCATCGAACAAACCACGAGTCGCCTCTGGCCACTGGTGAATCTGGATGAAGCCACCTCGCGCAAGTACGGACTGGAACCCCTGGACGAGGCCAAACGTCAGCGCATGCTGGACGTGGGTTTCGCCCGCGTCGCGGCGATGCAAACCGAGTCGGGCGAATTCAGCTTCTGGCCGGGTGAAGGTTGGACTGATCCGCAGATGACGGCCTACGTGGCCGACATCCTCATCACCGCCAAGAACAACGGCCTGAGCATCCCCGAAACGGTCCTGGAAAACGCCCTGAAGCGCCTCAACGAGAACGTGCTGACCGGTGGCAATGGCTATTACAGCTACGACCACTCCCAGCACCTGCGCTTTGCCGCCAATGCCTACGCCGGTTATGTGCTGGCGCGCGTCAATCGCGCGCCCCTGGGCAGCCTGCGCGCACTGTGGGACAACCAGCGTGGCAACTCGCTCACTGCCCTGCCCTTGCTGCAACTGGGCATCGCGCTGAAGCTGGCCGGTGACGAAAAACGCGCCGGTGAGGCCATCGCGGCCGCCCTGGCCAAGGACAGCGAGCGACCGAACTACCTAGGCGATTACGGCTCGCCTTACCGCGACGAAGCCCTGTTGTTGGCGCTGCTCTACGAAAATGGACTGGCCACGCCTGCCACCGGCGCACGCGTGATGAAGCTGGCCCGCGAGTTGCGTCGACCCGAGCTCAGTCGTTACTGGTACAGCACACAGGAGCGTTTGGCGCTATTCCGTCTGGGACGCATGCTGCTGTCGGACAATCCGAACGGCCTGCAGGGGCAATTCCTGATCGACGGCAAACCGCACGCACTCAGTGGTCGCTCCTTGGTATCGCGCGAGGTCGGGCTGTCGGATTTGAAGCAAGGCGTTTCACTCGCGCTCGAAGGCGCGGGCCCCTTCTGGCTCTCGCGTGACATCGTGGGCTACACCACTACCGCGCCCAAGCCCAGCGAGAACGGCCTGCGTGTGCGTCGCGCCTGGTACCGCACCGACGGCACCCTCTTCACCGGCGACACCCTGACCGAGGGCGACAGCTTGATCGCCATGATCACCGTGGAGGCCGACGAGGATGTGCGGGATGCCTTGGTCGTGGATCTCTTGCCTGGCGGCATCGAAATCGAAAACCTCGCCCTGGGCGGCAACGAGGCCTTCGGCGAGCTGATGCTCGATGGGGTGCAGCTATCCGAACGCAATTACGGCGTGGAGTTGCGCTACGAGGAATACCGCGACGATCGCTACGTCGCCGCGCTCAAGCTCTGGGGCGGTCAGACGGCACGCCTGTTCTACCTCGTGCGCGCCGTCTCGCCCGGCACCTTCGTCGTGCCGCCACCCAGCGCCGAAGACATGTATCGACCGCAGATCAACGGCGTGGGCAGTGCACCACAAACTCGCATCACGGTGGTTTCACCCAAACCATGAGCGTGGGTTGATTGACGTGCGCGCGGCCTTGGTGGTCGCGCGCACGGTCACACGCATCCTTGACCGGCACGGGATCGCACCACTACGATTTCATCTTTGAATCGCGATACAAGGATGTTTTGTGGATCTGGAGGCTTGGTCGGCGTGCCTGAGGGTGCTGTCCGATGTCACCCGCGTGCGTTTGCTGGCCTTGTTGGAGCGTGAGGAGCTGTCGGTCGCCGAGCTCGCCGCGATCACCCATCTGGCCCAACCCCGCGTATCCACGCACTTGGCCAAGCTCAAGGAATCCGGCTTGGTCCGCGATCGTCGCGCCGGCGTCTCGGCTTACTACCGATTTGCCGGCGATGAGATGGACAAGGCCCAGCGCGCGCTGTGGAAGGCACTCTCGGAAGGCGCCAACGATCCCTTGTTGACCGAGGATGCGCAGCGTCTGCCGGAGGTCTTGGCCGCACGCGCGAGCGAACAGAACCTCGCTGACACCGTGGCCGGCGACATGGAACGTCACTACTCGCCCGGACGCACCTGGGAAGCCTTGGCCCGCGCCGCTCTGCAACTGGTGGAGCCGGGCGCGGTGCTGGATGTCGGCGCGGGCACCGGCGTCCTCGCCGAATTGCTGGCGGCGCGAGCGAATCGTTACGTCTGCGTCGATGTCAACGCACGGGCGGTGGCGGTGGCGCGCGAACGCCTGGCGCGTTTCCCCAATGTCGAAGTCATGCAAGGCGACATGCACACCCTCGCCTTCCCCGATGCCAGTTTCGATCGCGTCCTGATGATGCACACCCTCACCTACGCCGCCGATCCAGCCGCAGCACTGGCCGAGGCCACCCGCGTGTTGCGACCCGGAGGCACGCTGTTGGCCACCACGCTCAACCGTCACGATCACCGTGAGGCACTTGAAACCTATGGTCATGCGAATCTGGGTTTCAGCGCGGCCACCTTGAGCAAATTGGCGCACAAGGCTGGTTTGAACACCATCAGTTGCGCCATCAGCACCCGCGAAAAGCGCCCACCGCATTACGAAGTCATTGCCCTGCTGGCCCAACGCCCATGAAATCCTTGCCTTGGTTGAATCCCGCGCGCGTGGCCGCGCTTGAAGCTCTGTTGCGCGATCGCATCCTCATCATCGACGGCGCCATGGGTACCATGATTCAGGGCTATGGCCTTGAGGAAGCCGATTATCGCGGGCAACGTTTCCTGCACGGCTGCGACCGTCAACACCCGCATCCACATCGAGGCGAACAGGCCGATGCCGCAGGTTGCCAGCGCGATCTCAAGGGCAACAACGACCTGCTCTCGCTCACCCGCCCGGACATCATCAGCGCCATCCACGCGGCCTACCTGACGGCCGGTGCCGATTGCGTGGAGACCAATACGTTCAACTCCACCACCCTGAGTCAGGCCGACTACGCCCTCGAACATCTGGCGCGTGAATTGAACCGCGAGGGCGCGAAGCTGGCACGTGCTGCCTGTGATGCCGAGGAAGCGCGCACGCCCGATCAGCCGCGTTTCGTCATCGGCGTGCTCGGGCCGACCAGCCGTACCGCCTCGCTGTCGCCCGACGTGAACAATCCCGGCTTCCGCAACGTCACGTTCGACCAATTGGCCACCGCCTACACCGAAGCGGCCCACGGCCTGATCGAAGGTGGCGCCGACATCCTGATGGTGGAAACGATCTTCGACACCCTCAATGCCAAGGCCGCCTTGGCAGCCATCGCCATGGTGTTCGACGAGATCGGCGCACGCCTGCCCTTGATGATCTCGGGCACGATCACCGACCGTTCCGGCCGCACGCTGTCGGGCCAGACGGCCGAGGCGTTCTGGTATTCGGTGGCGCACGCACAACCCATGGCCATCGGCCTCAATTGCGCCTTGGGTGCGGCCGACCTTCGCGAGCATGTGGAAGCCTTGTCCCAGGTCGCGACTTGTTACCTCAGCACCCATCCCAACGCGGGCCTGCCCAACGCACTGGGCGGTTACGACGAAAGTCCCGAGGACATGGCCGAGGTGCTCGGCGAATTTGCCCGCGATGGCCTCCTCAACGCCGTCGGCGGTTGCTGTGGCACCTCGCCCGACCATATCGCGGCCATTCGCGCTGCGGTTCTGGGCGTGCCGCCACGCACGGCGCCCGCCATCGAATCGGCGGTGGCCTGACCATGCGCAGCCTGCCCCGCTACACCCGCCTGTCTGGCCTCGAACCCCTGGTGCTCACGCCGGAAATCCTGTTCGTCAATGTCGGTGAACGCACCAATGTCACCGGCTCGGCCAAGTTCAAGAAACTCATCAAGGAAGACCGCTACGACGAAGCGGTGGACGTCGCGCGCCAGCAGGTCGCAAACGGTGCCCAGATCCTCGATGTGAACATGGACGAAGGCCTGCTCGACGCCGAAGCGGCGATGGTGAAATTCCTCAATCTGATCGCGGCCGAACCCGACATCGCCAAGATCCCGGTGATGGTCGATTCCTCCAAGTGGAGCGTGATCGAGGCCGGGCTCAAGTGCCTGCAGGGCAAGGGCGTGGTCAATTCGATCTCGCTCAAGGAAGGCGAAGAAGAGTTTCTGCACCACGCCCGCACCATCCTGCGCTACGGCGCGGCCACGGTGGTCATGGCCTTCGATGAAAAGGGTCAGGCCGACAGTGTCGAACGCCGCATCGAGATCTGCGAGCGCAGTTTCAAACTGCTGACCGAAGTCGTGGGCTTCCCGCCGGAAGACATCTTCTTCGACTCCAACATCTTCCCCATCGGCACCGGCATCGACGAGCACGCCGACAATGCCGTCAACTTCATCGAAGCCACCCGGATCCTGAAAGCGCGCTTCCCGCACTCGCATATTTCCGGCGGCGTCAGCAACGTCTCGTTCTCGTTCCGTGGCAACGACCCGGTGCGCGAAGCCATCCACTGCGTCTTCCTCTACCACGCCATCCGCGCCGGCATGGACATGGGCATCGTCAATGCCGGGCAGCTGGCGATCTACGACGACCTCGACCCGGTGCTGCGCGAGCGGGTGGAAGATGTGGTGCTCAACCGCCGACCCGATGCCACCGAGCGATTGATGGAGATCGCCGGCAACTACAAGAAAAGTTCGAAGGATGACGACAGCGCCGCGACCTTGGCATGGCGCGAACTGCCCGTGGCCAAGCGGCTGGAACATGCGCTGGTGCACGGCATCGACCAGTTCGTGGTCGAAGACACCGAGCTTGTCCGCCAAGGCGTCACGCGCACGCTCGATGTGATCGAAGGCCCCTTGATGGATGGCATGAACGTGGTCGGCGACCTCTTCGGTGCCGGCAAGATGTTCCTGCCCCAGGTCGTGAAATCGGCCCGCGTGATGAAGAAGGCCGTGGCCTACCTGCTGCCCTTCATGGAAGAAGAAAAGCGCCTCGGCGGCGACGTCGGAAAATCCAACGGCAAGATCGTGATGGCGACGGTCAAGGGCGATGTGCACGATATCGGCAAGAACATCGTCGGCGTGGTGCTGGCCTGCAACAACTTCGACGTGGTGGATCTCGGCGTGATGGTGCCGGCGCAGAAAATCCTCGATGCCGCCATTGCCGAAAACGCCGACATGATCGGGGTTTCCGGACTGATTACACCCTCGCTGGAAGAAATGGCGCACGTCGCCAAGGAAATGCGTCGGCGCGACTTCAAGATTCCGCTCTTGATCGGCGGCGCCACCACCTCGCGTGCCCATACCGCGCTCAAGATCGAACCGAACTATCCCGGCAAGAGCGTCTGGGTGAAGGACGCCTCGCGTGCCGTGGGCGTCGCGCAATCCTTGGTCAGCAAGGACTTGATCCGCGGCTTTCTGCACGGCGTGCACGAGGACTACGAAAAGGTGCGCGAGCGGCATCGCAATCGCGGCCACAACAAGAAGTTGGTGAGCCTGCAAAAGGCGCGCGACAACGGCTTCAATCCGGCTTTCACCAACTATGTGCCACCGGTTCCCAAGCAGCCCGGCATCCACGTTTTCCGCGACATCCCGCTGAGCGAAATCCTGCCGGTCATCGATTGGACGCCGTTCTTCCAGGCCTGGGAATTGGCCGGTCATTACCCCGCCATCCTCGACGACGAAATCGTCGGCGCACAGGCGCGCGAGGTGTTCAACGACGCGCAGGCGATCCTTGCGCGCGTGATCGAAGAAAAATGGCTCACGGCCAATGCCGTGGTGGGTTTCTGGCCGGTGTCGCGCGTCGGTGATGATCTGGAGTTGCGCCTGCCGGCGCAAGGGGATTGGGGATTGGGGATTGGGGATTCGGAGCTGGAAGGATCCAAGGGCGATGCGGGTCATGCAGCCACTGAGTCCCGAAACTCGAATCCAGAATCCCGGCTCGTGATTCTTCACCACCTGCGTCAGCAGGCCGACAAACCCGTTGAACGGCCCAATCTGTGCCTGAGCGACTTCATCGCACCCAAGGAGTCCGGTGTCGAAGACTGGATCGGTGGCTTTGCCGTCACCGCCGGCATCGGCATCGAAGAACATCTGGAGCGGTTCCGTCAGGACAATGACGATTACTCGTCCATCATCCTCAAGGCCCTGGCGGATCGCTTTGCCGAAGGCTTGGCCGAATACATGCACCGCAAGGTACGCACCGAACTCTGGGGCTACGCGGCCGACGAGACCCTCGACAACGAAGCCCTGATCGCAGAGCAGTACCGTGGCATCCGACCGGCGCCCGGCTACCCGGCCTGTCCAGAACACACCGAGAAGCGCACCCTGTTCCGGTTGCTCGACGCCACCGAAAATGCCGGCGTGGTACTGACCGAAGGCTGTGCCATGTATCCCGCCGCCGCCGTATCAGGCTGGTATCTGAGCCATCCCGAAAGCCGTTACTTCGCGGTCGGCAAGATCACCAAGGATCAAGTCACCGACTACGCCAAACGCAAAGGCTGGAGCCTGCAGGAAGCCGAGCACTGGCTGGCTGCCAATCTCGATTACGATCCGGATTGAAGCCGCCCGACGGATCACGCGTCGCGTAAGCGCGTCAGGATGCGATCCCGAGTGCCGTTCCAAGCACACGTGCGAAGTTGTGAACGTCCGCCTGCGCGGTGACCTCGTCCACGACAAAATGCGCGGTCACCCTACGCGCGACCTGCGCTTCATCAAGGCCTTCGCGCAGGCAAGCCAGCATGAAGGACGCCGAGTCGTTCAGGGTCAACAACGCCTCATTGCGAAAATCGACCAGCACCGCCGAGCCGTCGGGCAAGTGCGTAATGGAACAATCGGCGCGTTGCAAGGCCTCTGAAAGTATAGTCATGCTCGGGATCACGCGGGTCTGGACACTTCCGGTGAAAGTATAACGACCCGCAGACCCACGCGACCCGACACCGAGAATCAGGACATGTCCATACATTGGCGACGATTGAGCGGTCAGGAGTGGCGTGCCTTGCTCGCCGCTGGCTGGCGTTTGTTCGCGGTACGTGTCGGCATGGCGATCCTCGGTGTGGCTGCCACACAGCGCTGGCTTGCGCGCCGAGCACCCGCGGGCACTGCCGTTTTGTCGGATCCCGACCCATGGCAGCACCGCGTGACCGCCCTGTCCCGCATTGCTCGACGCCTCCCGGACACGCGGTGCCTGGCGCGAAGCCTTACGCTCTGGTGGTGGATGCGCGCCAAGGGTCTCAATCCGCACTGGCATCTGGGTGTTCGCCCGGGTGACACGAAGCTTGAAGGTCATGCCTGGGTCGAGTGCGATGGGTTTCTGTTCGACGAAACCGCCGAAGGCGCAGCGACTTTCACGCGCCTACAATGGCCGATCGAGCCCGATTGATCCAGCCCTCAAACTGTCCAAACCTGACGTAGCTGCCGAGCTTGCTCGGCAGACAATGGAGCAAGCTCCATTGCCACAAAACAAGGGCCGGCTCGATCACCACGGCAGCCCAATGCTTCGTCCGGCTCCTCCCGCTACAGTTCGCTTTCCAGATCCAAAACCCGCAAATCGTGATGTCGGAATCCATGCCTTCACCCGATCCGAAGCCTGCGCACGCCCGATCCTCAAGTGACTATCGCCTTCTGGTCGAGTTGCTGCGGCCCTACGGCTGGAGCTTGGTCTGGACCTTGATCTTGATGCTGCTGCAAAGCCTGGCCACCCTCGCCAATCCGTGGTTGGCCGGGCAGTTCACGTCCGCTGTTCTGCAACACGCCCCGGTCATGAATCTATTGCTGGGTTGGTTCCTCCTGATCGCCATGCAAGCCGTGCTTGGTTACGCCGTCACGGTGCGCCTCGCCACGGTGGGACAGGAACTGGTGGCCGACCTGAGCACCCGGACCTTTGACCACATCCAGTCGCTGCCCTTGACCTGGCATCACGCGCGCAAACAGGGCGATACCCTGTCCATGCTCACGCGCGACGTGGAAGTCCTGGGGCGCTTCGTCACCGGCTCGTTGGCACCCTTGCTGCCGCTGCTGCTCACCTGTGCCGGTGCCCTGATCATGATGTTCGTCATCGCGCCCTGGTTTGCGCTGGCGACCGCGCTGTTGCTGCCGGCCATGGTTGTGGCGATGCGTCTGGCGGGCCGACAACTGCGACCGCTCGGTCAACTGGGAATCCAAGCCTATGCCGACAAATACGCACTGGCCGAACAAAGCCTGTCCATGCTGCCAGTGGTGAAGGCCTTCACGCGTGAAGCCGAAGACTCCCGAAGTTTCGCGCAGCAAGCGCACACCCTGCGCAACATTCAACTGAAACTGGCACGCCATGTGGCCGCAATTGCGCCATTGGTGCGTTTGGTATCGGCGGCTGCCGTGCTCGGGCTGCTGTGGTTTGCCCATCGCGAAGTTCAAACCGGTGCCCTGCGCCTGGAAGATCTGGTGAGCCTTTTGCTGTATGGCCTGATGCTGATTCAGCCCATCAGTTCACTCGCCAGCCTGTATGGCAGCGCACATACCGCGCATGGCGGCGCCCAGCGTTTGCTGACCCTGTTCGCGCAACAGCCTGAACCCCGTGGCGGCGCGTACGAGCCTGCTGCAATTCGCGGTGACATCACGTTCGACCAAGTGAGCTTTGCCCATCCGGGCCGCACGCCCATCCTTGATCGGATCAACCTGAACATTTGCGCAGGCGAAGCGATCGCCATTACCGGGGTGAATGGCTCGGGCAAAAGCACGCTGGCGCATTTGCTGATGCGCTTTCTTGAGCCTGATTCCGGACTCATCCGGCTGGATGGACGCAATGCGTGCGAGTTCAGTCTTCGCACCCTGCGCGGCCATATCGGTCTGGTATCGCAGAACGTGCTTCTGTTCGACGGCACGGTTGCGGAGAATATCGCCTTCGGCCGCCCGGAGGCCACGCGCGAGCACGTCATTGCTGCCGCAGTCAGCGCCCAGGTCGATGCATTCATCGAGGACTTGCCTGATGGCTACGACACCCGCATCGGTGATCGTGGGGTACAGCTGTCCGGTGGCCAGCGGCAACGCATCGCACTGGCGCGAGCCCTGCTCAAGGATCCATCGGTGTTGATTCTGGATGAAGCCACGGCAATGTTCGATGCCGAAGCCGAAGCGGCCTTCATCGCCCACTGCCGCGCGGCGGCCGGGCGCCGCAGTCTGATCCTGATCACGCACCGTCGCGCCAGCTTGGCCATCGCCGATCGCGTCGTGCGTCTTGAAAACGGCCGTTTGATCACGCTGGAACCGTCGCTTGCACGCGAGGACAACACGCCGTGATCGAAACATCGAATCGGCCCTGATCTTGTAGCAATGGAGCTTGCTCCATTGTCTGCCGAGCAAGCTCGGCAGCTACGCCAGATGCGGGCAATTGAAGGAACTGATCAATAGTTGAGGGTGTTGTCGGAGGCTCGGCCATCCAGATTCGATTCCGCCTGCCTCAATAGCCGCCTGAACGTGCGGAGAAATTGCACGGCGCGAATACGTGAGGCAGTCAGCCAATACCAGCACAGACACACACCGACAAAGGCTGCAAACACGAACACCGGTGCCACACCGTTCGTCAGCGCCAGGTGCGCCAACAACCAACAAAGCACGCTCACGCCGCTCAAGGTGAGTGCCACGCAGAACGGACCAAATCCCGCCTCACGCATCAAATAATGAAAATGATTGTGGTCGGCTGAAAACGGCGAACGCCCTTGCCGCAAGCGCCGAAGCATCAGCACCAGGCAGTCGATCAATGGCACCGGCAGCACCCACAACGCCATGACCGGATCGACGCGTTGCAGTGGATGCTGGGTCAGGCGAATGATGAGGTAAGCCACGACCAGTCCCAGCATGGCGCTGCCGGAATTGCCCATGAAAACGCCCGCGTGCTTGCGTCCGGGCCAGCGCATGTTCAACAACAGGAACCCGGCCACCGCACCGATCAGCACCGGCAGTTGGCTTGTCAGACTGGCGTAGCCGACATCGACGGCTTCGAGCAGCACGACCACCAAGCACGTCAGAACCAGCGAGCCGGCCAAGCCGTCCATGCCGTCCACCATGTTGACGGCATTGATGGCGCCCACCGTTGCGAATACGGTAAAGGGTACCGACCACGCGCCCAGGCTCGCGATCTCGAAACCGAACATCGAGCCCAATCGGTCGATGCGGGCCCCATCCACGTATACCAACAGCAAGGCCGCCAGTACCTGCACGCCCATGCGAAACCACCAGGGCAAGTCAAAGCGATCGTCCAGCACCCCGGTCACGACCAAAAGGGACGCGGCAAGCACAAATCCCATTGCGCCCTGCCCTGGGTCGGCACTCGCCAAGAACCCACACAGCAGGATGGCAAACAGCATCGCCAAGCCTCCGCTCACCGGCGTGATATTGGCGTGATCCTTTCGACCCTTGGGCGCATCAACCAGACCCAGGCGATGCGCCAAGGGCGATGTCAAAAATATCAGTCCAGCCGCCAAGGCAAACGACGCCAATCCCCAAATCAGGTGTTGCATGCATCCCCCGTGCATCTCGTCATTCAGCGCCACCTTACGCCAATTCCGGCGCCCCCTATCACAGATGGCAACGCCAAACCCGCCTTGATGATTCCCGCACGACACTCAACTGTCAACTTGGTCACGGAAATTCCCCACCCCACATTCGCGGGGGTGATCCGCCGCTTGCTCCTGCGTTCAGTGCTCCGGAGACGTCCGCCCAATCCGCGTCATTGGGATGGGAATGTTGTCATTTACCTTGCCCAATCAAGGCGTTATGGCGTTTCGGCTCGACCTCTGTGCTGCCGCGCCCCCGACACGCGACGTGCTGGGCAGCGCGGCGTAGCGCGCATTGTGAAGGGCATCACGTTCTGCAATCATGCGCTGAAGCGCTCACACCCTCATGCCATGTTTCAGGTGGTGAGCACACCTTTGCCACCGTCATCCAACTCCACCAGAGCAGTTCATTCCAAGCCAAAGAACACGACGTGATTGATCTGCATTGCCACCTGCTGCCTGGAATTGACGATGGCGCCGACAATCTCGACGCCTCGCTGGCGATGGCGCAAATGGCCATCGCTGACGGCACTCAATCCTTGGCCTGCACGCCGCATATTTATCCAGGACTCTACGAAAACACCGCTGACGGAATCCGCGAAGGCATCGTCCGGCTTCAAGCTGAACTCGATCAACGCCAGATGCCACTCCGTTTGCACGAAGGCGCCGATGTGCACCTTGTTCCGAATCTGGGCAATGGCATCGTTTCAGGCCGAATCCCGACCTTGGCCCGCTCGCGTTATCTGCTGCTGGAGCCACCGCACCACGTCCTTCCGCCACGTTTCGAAGAATCAGTCTTTGCGCTCAAGTTGGCAGGATTCGTACCCGTCATTACCCACCCCGAGCGCCTGAGCTGGATTCCCGATCACTACCCGATGCTGGCGCGCTTGGTGCAGGGTGGTGCCTGGATGCAGTTGACCTCGGGCAGCATCGTCGGGCGTTTCGGCAAAACCCCGCGCCACATTTCCGAACGCATGCTGGACGAGGGCTTGGTTCACATCATCGCCACCGACGCCCACGACACCACCCGGCGACCGCCACTTTTGAGCGAAGGGCGCGAGGCTGCGGCGCGACGCGTGGGTGACGAGGAAGCCACCCATATGGTCGTGACCCGACCTGCGGGCATCATTGCCGACCGACCACCTTCCGAGCTCCCGCCTCCGTTGGCGGAGACTGGCCCTTCCAAGGCACCTCGGCGCTGGCTGTGGAATAATCCCTTCAAACTGAGCCGTTGAGGCAGGACGCTGACCATGACTCAAACCCATTGGAAATGGCTACTCGGATCGTTGCTGGCGGTATTGCTGAGTGCATGTGCCACCACCAACAACAAGCCCATGGCCTTGGGCAGTGAAGGCCTGCCCCCACCGAGCGCCGACGACACCAATGCCGAGTCGGCCACCTACACCTACCGTGTCGGCGCGCAGGATGTGCTGGAAATCTCCGTATTCGGCGTTCCCGACCTGAGCCGGACCGTGCGGGTCAACACCAACGGGGAGATTTCATTGCCTCTGATCGGCTCGATGCAGGCCTCCGGCCACACCATTCCGGATCTGCAGAACATCATCACCAACAAGCTAGCCGATGGCTACATGCAGGACCCGCAGGTCAGCATCTTCGTCAAAGAATTCGTCAGCCAGCAGGTCACGGTCAACGGCTCGGTCAACAAGCCCGGAATCTACCCACTCACCGGCAAGACCAGCTTGCTGCAGGCCTTGGCCTTGGCAGGTGGAACCGCCGAGATGGCCCAACTCGATCGCGTCGTGATTTTTCGCACCGTGGAAGGCAAGCGCATGGGCGCGGTGTTCGATATGGAGAAAATCACCACCGGCCAGACGGCCGATCCCCAAATCTACACCGGCGACATCATCAACGTGTCGCAATCAGGTTCCAAGAACCTCTGGGACAAGTTCGTCAAATCCGCGCCCGCCTTGGGCTTTTTCTATTTGATTCTGTAGAGCGACCGCTTCGATATGCAAGACGATCACCCAACAGGACCAGGCCACGGTGCAGAGCATCTACCCATTCCAGGCTCAGGTGCCGCACACCGTGCCCTGATCGCACAGCAACAGCGTACCGAGCTCACAACAGCCTTGCTCGCGCGCGAAGATCGTCCTGATGACGACGAGATCGACCTGCTGGCCTACTGGCGCCTGCTGGTCAAACGTCGCTGGCTGATTCTCGGGATTCTGGTGTCGGTTCTGTCGCTGGTCTTGATTTACACCTTGCTCACGCCATCCACGTATCGCGCCACGGCCAGTCTCGAGATCACCCCGCAGGGCATGGACATCATGCAGGGACAAGGCATCGTCGGGCGCGTGCCGTGGGATCCCGATTTCGCCGAAACCCAGATCGAACTTCTCAAAAGCCGGAGTCTGGCCCAGCGCGTGGCCGAAGACCTGCGCCTGCCCGGCAGCGACATTCTGCTGCGCCTGAAGCCACCCTCCTGGATGCAACGTCTGCGCGCCTTGGTAGCGCCGGTCGAACAGGCGCCACCCCTACCGACCGTGGGACGGGAGTCCGTGTTTGAGCCAACGCCCGCCGTTGCTGCACCCTCGAATGCAGCAGAAGAGGATGAGACCTCGGCCAGCCTCGAAGCCGCTGTCGGCCTTGTGTCGCTTGGCCTCACGATCGAGCAAAAACGCAATACCCATCTCGTGCAGGTGCATTACACCAGCACCGTGCCGGACTTCTCGGCCAAGGTGGCCAATGCCGTGGCCGAGGGCTTCATAGCGGCCAGCATGGATCGTCAGCTCGGTGCGTCGTCCTACGCGAGCAAATTTCTGCAAGACCAACTGGAACAACTCCGCGTACGCCTCGAAGACTCGGAAGCTGCGCTGGTGAAGTACGCGCAGGAGACCAGCCTGGTCCCGGGCGCATCGGGCACCTCCTTGGCCAGCCAGAACCTGACCGACCTCAATACCCAATTGGCGCACGCCCAGTCCCAACGCATCATAGCCGAGGCGCGCTGGGACTCGGTCAAAGATGCATCGAACATGGCGTTGCCGCAGGACGTCCTCAAGGATTCCGTCCTTCTTGACCTGCAAAAGTCCTTGGTCAAACTCCAAAGCGAATACCAAGAGAAATTGCGCACCTTCAAGCCCGGATTTCCGGAAATGGTCGCGCTGCAGAGTCAGATCGACACCATCCAGCGCCAAGTCGACAGTGCCGCAAACAATATTCGCGCCTCGATGAAAGCGCAGTTCGATACGGCCGTCGCGCAAGAGACCATGCTCAACCAGAAACTGGATGAACTGCGCGATTCCGTGCTTATCACCGACCGCAAGAGCATTCAGTACAACATGCTCAAGCGCGATGTGGACACCAACCGCGAGCTCTACAACGCGATGCTTCAGCGTTACAAGCAGTTCGATACGCTGGGCGGAGCACGCCCGAGCAATATCTCCATCATCGATCACGCACAAGTACCGATCATCCGTTTTTCCCCGAGCCTGCGACGAAACCTCGCTCTGGGCCTGTTGTTGGGCCTGTTTCTTGGCGTCGGTCTGGCCCTCCTGCTCGAATTCCTCGATGACACCCTCAAGACGCCCGAGGACCTGGAAACGCATCTGGGTATCGGCGTCTTGGGCGTCGTTCCCCGACTCCAGCAGCAAACACCGACTCAGGCCCTTCGCGACCCGCGATCGATGTTCTCGGAAAGCTATCGTTCGGTGCGCACGGCACTGCAGTTCTCCACCGCCAACGGAACGCCCCGATCCCTGCTCGTCACCAGTGCATCGCCGGGCGAAGGCAAGTCCACAACGGCCTACACCATCGCGCTCAACTTCGCGCAACTGGGCAAGCGTGTGCTCCTGATCGAGGCCGACTTGCGCCGGCCGTGTCTGGGGCGCCTGGTCGGTGTGAGCTCCGACGTCGGGCTCAGCAGTTTGTTGAGCGGTGCGGCCACCATCTCGCAGGCGATCGTGCGCTCACCCGGCAACGAGTTCGACATGATGTTGTCTGGCCCCCTGCCTCCCAGCCCAACCGAGCTATTGGCCAGTTCCAAATTGGTGTCACTCCTGACCATCGCGATGAACACCTATGACCAAGTCGTCATCGACAGCGCCCCGGTACTCGGCATCGCCGATGCGCCCATCCTGGCCAATGCCGTGGCCGGCACCTTGTTCATCGTTCAATCCGGGTCCTCGCGCATCAAAGCCTCGCAACTGGCCGTGAAGCGCCTGCATGCGGCGCGGGCCCGTTTGATCGGTGGCGTACTGACCCAGCACGACATGCGCGTCAGCGGTTACAGCTATGGCGGCTACTATGGTTACGGAGCAAGTCCGCTGCTCGGCCACAACAAGTAGCGCCGAGCAGAACAATTCGATCCTGCAATCCAGTGCGGCCTTGTCGGCGGCGCTGGCGTTACACCGAACGCCCGAGCTTCGTTTCGGCCTGCGCGCAAGTCCCTTGCCGGATGATGTCGAAGTGCTCATGCGCCTGGCCGCTGAGAACCAACCGCTGCTCGACGAAGCCGCCGTCGATGTCGAGCTGCCTGCCGACACCGTGGTTGAAGCGGCGCGTTTTTACCTGCAGCAACTATTGCTCGACCCCGGGCTGGATGCCTACCTCGTCCTGGGCGCCACACCCGACACCAGCCATGAACAACTTCGCAAGCATCACTACTGGCTGCAACGCTGGCTCCATCCCGACCACAACAGCGGGAGCCCGGAATCAATCTTTGCGGGCCGACTGAACTGGGCCTGGCAGCAGTTACGCACGCAGGAAGCACGCCAGCGTTATGACACCGAGCGGACGCTGTCAGCTGCCGCCGGGAACGACCCAGCTCCGACCGGCCACAGCCTTGCGCCAGCACCGTGGACCACCATTCCGCTGGCCGCCTCCGAACGGCCTGGATACTGGTTGAAACGCGGCGTTTTCGGGTTGGTACTCAGCGGCTTCCTGGTATTGCTCTACCTTGCTGCGGTGCGGCCCGAGTACACACCCACATCGCGCTCTGATCCGGGCGAGTCCCCTGTCGCGAGCACGGAGACGTCTAACCAGACGGAATCCTTGCCCTCCTCCACCGCCATAGCCAACAACCGAATCGTCGCGCCCGTGCCATTGGCATCGACCCTGCTCGAAAGCGTGCCGGTACCGGCCGACAAGGAGAAGCGCACAGCGCGCAAGACGCCCGTGGTCGTCACGCAGGATCGCAGCCCCCACTCCGAAGCTGAATTGACCAACCGTACCGTGGTCCCATCCCGATCACCTGCTGGCTCGGTCAACCATTCACGTGCGCCGGTCGCCCGCTCGGTTCCTGCGCCCGCCGTCAAGCCAGCGGCCTCGCAAGCCGCTCGCGCGATCGCGGCTCGGGCGCGAACCGTGCCGACGCCCCCACCTCACGCACCCAAGCTAGCCACGCGGATCGAGCACCCTGCTCCTCATTCGGCCAGCCCCGCACCGCCATCACCGCCAGCCGTCGCCGATCCAGCAGCAAGCGCCATCACCACAGTCGAGCCCGTCATGGAACGCGCAGCGCCGGCCATCGATGATGCTGCACTCGATCGCCTCGCCGGTGCACCGCTCCAGCCCACCCGTGCGTCACCGGACATCAGTCCATCCGACCCTGTGGATACGGCGGCCAGCGAACCCGCTTCTGTACGTGCAGCGACAGGATCTCAAGTCAGCGATGCGGCCTTGGTAGCGCGTGTCTCACTCGCACGCCTGCGCGTGCAGGAGCTGCTGACCTACTTCCGGCAAGATGCGGCCGATACGCGCGTGGCATTTGACGCCGAACCGCCGTTCAATGCCTTCATGCAACGCGCGGCCTTGCGCCAACGCAATGGCGTGTCGGCCATCCCCAACTTCACCATCGACACCCCGATGTGGCGCATGGATTCCGATGAAGTCGCCCTGGATGCCGCTTACCGCATCGACCACGCACGCCAGCACGTCGAACGTGGGCACTTTGGCGTACGCATGACCTGGCAAGACGAACAGTGGCTGATCACCCAAATCATCGTTGAACCCAAAGGATGAGCCACGTGCCATTCCTGCTGCGCTCCCTGTTTCTTGCGCTTTCCGTCTTTGTGCTATGGCGTGTGGTTGCCACGCGGGTATCCGATGCGTTGGCCCGCGAAGACCCACAGCGTGCCCTCCAATGGGATCATCACAACCCGCAAGCACGACTTGCTCTAGCCGAAAGCCAGTTGCCTGCAGCGCCCCTGAAGGCCGCCGAGACGGCACGCGAAGTTCTGGCGGCATCGCCGCTTCAGGCCGAGGCTTTTGGACTCATCGCGCGCGCCATGGCCGCGACCGGCGACCTCGCGTCCGCGCGGGCGCTGTTCTCGATCGCAACCCGTCGCGCCCCACGCGACACCCTTGCGCGAGCGTGGCTGATCGATGATCAGATGCAGCAAGGCAATTTTCCGGCAGCCTTGCGCAACATCGATGTCCTGTATCGAATCTCGCCCAGCCTCAGGCCCACCCTGCTGAGCCTGCTGAGTGGCAAGGCTGCTCAGGATCCGAACTTTGCCCAACAACTCGGACAGTTCGTCGCAGACATGCCCATCTGGCGCGACGCGCTTTTCAGCGAACTCCTCGCGCGTGCCGATATCGAAACGGTCGTTCGGATATTCGAAACCGTCTCAGCCACGACATCCGGCCTCACCACCACCGAGGCCGGGCGTTGGTACGACCGTTTGATGAAGGATCGACAATGGGGCGCAGCCTACAGCCGCTGGGTGAGTCGGCTGCATCGCGCCGGAGTCGAGTCCATTCCCGCGCTCTATAACGGCGATTTCGAAAAACCGATCAGCAGCATCGGGTTTGACTGGCGTTCGCATCCTCAGGTCGGCGTCCAGATCGAACAGGTGGCGGATGGTGCAGACACCGTGGTCGAGCTTGTCTTCCGAGGCAGGCGCGTTGACAACGTGGGGCTCTCCCAGACGCTCCTGTTGGCACCCGGCAGCTACCGGTTCAGTTTTCGCACCCAAGTGCAAGCACTGCGCAGCAACCAAGGCCTGCAATGGGACCTGCGGTGTGCCGGCACAGGTCAAAAAATCGTCAGCACCGCCCGATTGAACGGCGATCTCGATTGGAAGCGGGTGACCACGGATTTCACGATTCCGAGCGATGCCTGCCCCGCTCAGATCCTGAGCCTGACCAATCCCGGTGCGGGCGGTGCTGCCAAAGTGGTGACTGGCACGATCCGCTTCGACGAATTGCAGATCGCGCCACAGCCGCAGGACAGTGGCGCGGGCTGAAGCACACGGTGGCGATTCCGGTCGCGTCTCGGAATACACAGGGCGCAAGCACCCGCCGCACTTGACTTTTTGCAATTTGCACGTAGCGAAGAATCGCCGTATCATTGCGCGCGTATGGTCCATGCGGAGACGTGCGTCATGAAGCAATTTGGAAAAGTTGTCAGCCTGCTGGGTGTCTTGGGCCTGTTCAGCCTGCCCGCCATCGCGCAGCAAGAATCCGAAATAGCCAAGCTTCAGGTCGACAGCGGCGTGATCATGACGAGCCGTGACAATGCGGCCTTCGTCAGCGCCGTGACCAACGACCCCCTGTTCGACAATCAGCGACTCATGGTTTCCGAGGACAGTTCGGCCACGGTCGTATACGACGATGGCTGCCGCGAAACCTACGACAAGCCGGGTGTCTACGAACTCGACGCGACATGCACCCCCGCACTGGTGTCGTCATCTGAGGGGATGTCGCCTGGTTTAACGGCTGCAGCAGGCGTTGCGGGAGTGGTTCTGGCGGCCTATCTCGTGGATCGCAACAATGATGATGAGACACCTCCCGTCAGTCGCTGAGCCACGCACCTCGCACTGAAACTCAACAATCAACACTGGCGCCACCCCTGACCTTCGCGGTTGCGGGTGGCGTTTTCATTGCGTCAGTCATCATGTCTGCGATCGCGATGCATTATCGGATGCCCCAGCACATACGATCATTTTCCGACCTGATTCGCCCCATGGCTCAGTCAAACCGTGACCGTTTGAACCGTGAAATGCGGCAGAACCGGCGTTTTTTGTAGAACGCAGCTTGCTGCACTGCCTCGGCTTTACGGCTCACCCAGCGCAGCAAGCTGCGCTCTACGAAAGCCTGCTTGTTTTGTGGAGTTTTCGATGACGAAGGGCGTGGAACCGGCTGAGGGATGGGGCTAATCGGGTTTTCCGACAGGATCCACGCGCCACGATTGGCTACCATTGACGTCACCAATGCAACGCAACCACGGGTGATCGATGCCTGCAACTTGGCCCATCGAGGATGAATCACGGCAACGCGGCCTGTTCTGGCTGGCAGCATTGCTGCTGGTGACCGCCTTCATCACGGGCGGAAGTTCGCAGGAATCCGGCTGGGGCCAGATGCTGGCCGAGGTACTCGCCGTGCTCACGCTCGCGTGGCTCGTCATGTCGCCACCACTGATCAAACCCCTTGCGATGGCCAAGTGGCCGATGGCCGTCGCGGGCCTGATCCTTGCCATCCCACTGCTGCAACTGCTTCCGCTGCCGGAAGCACTGTGGCGATCATCCGTCCTGCGTCTGGCACTCGCCGAGGACTTGCACGCTGCGGGAGTCACATCGGTCGATTGGCGCTGGAGCCTGGCGCCCGCCGCCACCGAACGCGAGTTGCTGGCCTTGCTGCCTGCCCTTGCCATGTTCGCGTCTGTCTTGGCGCTTGGGCGGGAGGCTTGGAAACGTTTGCTGTGGCTTCTGGTGGCCTTGATCCTGTTCAGCCTGCTACTGGCCTTCGTGCAACTGGCAGTTCCGCAGGACAGCATTTTCAATCCCTTTCCCCAATGGGCGCCAGCGCTGGGCGGCGTCTTTGCCAATCAGAACCATCAAGCCTGTGCTCTGGCCATGCTGCTGGTGCTGACCGCAAGCAAGGCCTTCGACGCATGGCGATACGACCGGTCTTCGCCGAAGCTGGCCATCGCCTGTGCCATCGTCGCCATCATTGTCTTTGCGATCTTGCCCTTGCTGGATTCACGCGCCGGCGTTGTCATCGGCATTCTGGCCATCGGCCTGACGTATCTGGCGAGTCCTGCGGCATCGGCACAGGTTCTGCGTGAGCGTCCGGCTGCGCGTTGGCTGATGGTCGCTGTCGCCGTTGCGGCCGTGATCCTTGCTGGCTACGGCGCCGTGAGTTGGATGCACTACGACGCCGAGGCCACGGAAGGTTCTCGCACGGAAATGGTACGCGTTACGGCGGAACTGGCCCGAGCCAGCATGCCCTGGGGCAATGGCATCGGCAGTTTCGTACCCATGTTCGAGCAGGCCACCGAGGGCAGCTTGATGCAGACTGGCTACATCAATGCCGCACACAATGACTATGCGCAATGGTGGTTCGAAGGCGGCGTACTGGCACTGATGGCCATCGTGTCGGTGCTGGCTGCATTGCTCATCACCGCGCTGCGCCTTCGCCGGCTCCCCAAAGATTCAGGCCTGCGCCATGTCGGCATGACCGCACTGATCACCTTGTTGGTTCCCGTCATCCATTCGACGGTCGACTATCCACTTCGCACCCAGACCTTGATGACCAGCTTCGGCTTGCTCGCCGGCATTGCCGTGGCGAGTGCCGCCAAGGCAAGCTCGCGCAAATCCAACGCTCGACAACGCGTCCCATCCTGACGCGCCACTGCAGGCGGCACTGACTCGTTCCACGCCGGCGTGCATTATGTCCAGCGGATCGGCAATGGCGCGGCACAAGGCCGACCTCATAGCAGGCACGATTGCCGCCTTCGCACGACACACGTTTCCTTCCGCCGAACACATGGCGCGATTGTCCGACCCTGACGTAGCTGCCGAGCTTGCTCGGCAGGCAATGGAGCAAGCTCCATTGCTACAAAACTTGGGACCGGTTGAAAAAGGTGCGCGACGATCGCGCGCGTTTGCGCAAGCAAGGTACGCCCTGCCCTGCACCGATCTCGCCAAGGCCGTGCACAACTACGATCCAGCGCTTTGGGTCCGCATGCCATCGAAGCCTGCCGATATACTCGGCGGCGGCAAAGCCTTGGGGAAGGTCCGCTACGCATCTCATCCTCGCGACGGCGTGGATCCGGTGCGTTTGATCTACTGAAAGGGTGAGCCGTCGTTCAACGCATGGGAAACGTTCTGCCCTCGCGGTCCTGCCGATCAACCGCAGACCGTGTGAGGCCTTCCCCAAGTTCGCATCAGACAGACCAGGAGACGTACGTGGATAACATCGGCAACAGCATCATCGGCATTGTGGGTCTGGGCTATGTCGGCCTGCCGCTGGCAATGGAATTTGGCAAACGTTACGAAACGCTGGGCTTCGATATCCACCGGGCGCGGGTCGACGAGCTTCGGGCCGGGCGCGATCACACCTTGGAAGCCAGCCCGGGCGAATTGGCTCAGGCAACGCGCCTTCGTTACAGTTCGGACGTGAATGAGCTGCGTGCTTGCACGGTTTTCATCGTTACCGTTCCAACGCCGATCGACACGGCCAAACGCCCTGACCTGAGCCCGTTGATCAAGGCCAGCCAAACCATCGGCGCCGTGCTCAAGCCCGGCGACACCGTGATCTACGAATCCACCGTTTACCCAGGTTGTACCGAAGAAGTTTGCGTGCCCGTGCTGGAACGCGAATCCGGCCTGACATTCAACGAGGGCTTCCACGTCGGCTATTCACCCGAGCGCATCAACCCCGGCGATCGCGAGCATCGCCTCACGACCATTCGCAAGGTCACGTCCGGCTCCACGCCCGAGGCGGCCGACTTCATCGATGCGCTCTACGCTTCGATCATCCACGCCGGTACCCACAAGGCAGCCTGCATCAAGGTGGCCGAGGCGGCCAAGGTGATCGAAAACACCCAGCGCGATCTCAATATCGCGCTGGTCAATGACCTGGCCATCCTGTTTCATCGTTTGGGCATCGATACCCTGGACGTGCTGGAAGCGGCCGGCACCAAGTGGAACTTCCTGCCCTTCCGTCCCGGCTTGGTGGGTGGCCACTGCATCGGCGTGGACCCCTACTATCTCACCCACAAGGCGCAGGAAGTCGGTCACCATCCGCAGGTCATTCTGGCAGGTCGACGCACCAACGATGGCATGGGCGCCTACGTCGCCGATCGACTGATCAAACTGATGCTGCACAAGTCGATCAATCCGGTGCGGGCACGGGTGCTGGTCTTGGGGTTCACCTTCAAGGAAAACTGCCCCGATCTACGCAATACGCGGGTGATGGACATCGTTCACGCCTTGTCCGCTTACAACACCCAAGTCGACGTCCACGACCCTTGGGTGGATGCGGCCCAAGCCCAGCATGAATACGGCATCCGCCCGCTTGAGAAGCCCGAAGCCGGCCAATACGACGCCATCGTCGTGGCGGTAGGCCATCAGCAGTTTCTTGAACTTGGCGCCGAGGGCATCCGCGCTCTGGGCAAAGCCAACTGCGCGATCTTCGACGTGAAAGGCCTCTTGCCGCGTGCCATGGCCGATGGCAGGCTCTGAATCATGAAAATCCTCGTCACCGGAACGGCAGGCTTCATTGGCTCGCATCTCGCCCAGCGCTTGCTGGCGCGCGGTGATGAGGTCATCGGCATCGACAATCTCAACGACTACTACGACGTTGAATTGAAGAAGGCGCGGCTTGCGCGCCTGACCGCGAATCCGAGCTACACCCATGTCACGGCGGATCTGGCCGATCGTGCGGCGATCGAGGCCGCCTTTGCGGCGCATCAACCCCAGCGGGTGGTGAATCTCGCCGCACAAGCCGGCGTCCGCTACGCCGCCGAGAATCCACACGTGTACGTCAGCAGCAATGTCACCGGCTTTCTGCACATTCTCGAAGGCTGTCGTCACCATGGCGTGGAGCACCTGGTATTTGCCTCGACCAGTTCAGTCTATGGCGCCAACCGCGCCATGCCCTTCTCCGAGCATCAGCCCACCGAACACCCACTGACCCTGTACGCCGCCAGCAAGAAAGCCAACGAAATGATGGCGCACAGTTACGCGCATCTGTATGGCATCGCCTGCACTGGCCTGCGCTTTTTCACCGTCTACGGCCCCTGGGGCCGACCGGACATGGCCCTGTTCCTGTTTACCCGCGCCATTCTCGCCGGCGAACCCATCAAGGTGTTCAACCACGGCCACCACCGGCGCAGCTTCACCTATGTCGACGACATCGTCGAAGGCGTGATCCGCAGCCTCGATACCGTGCCCGGCCCGAACACCGCGTGGCAGGCCATGCAGCCTGATCCCGCCAGCAGCGGCGTGGCGCCCTATCGCATCTACAACATCGGCAACGAGCGCCCGGTGGAACTACTGCGCTACATCGAGGTGCTGGAACAGTGTCTGGGGCGCAAGGCGGTGATGGAAATGTTGCCGCTACAGGCCGGTGATGTCCCGGACACCGAGGCCGATGTTTCCGAACTCATCGGCCAGGTCGGTTACCGCCCGGTGGTCTCGGTGGAAGACGGCGTGGCGGCGTTCGTGGCCTGGTACCGCGATTACTACCGGGCCTGAGGAAGTTTCGGAACACGTCGACATTTGCTCGTCACTCCCGCGAAGGTGGGAGTCCAGCGCCATTGATTACGATGACCTGAAGTCGCTGGATGCCCGCCTGCGCGGGCATGGCGGGCTTGTTCAGACATTCCTGAGCCGCCGCGCCCTTCAAATGGCATTGCTTTGTGACGCAGGCCCGCTTATGCTGGGCCCTTGTTCAATGAATGAACACTGACTTTTCATGCTCAAGGCCTCGGAAGACCTCACCATCGCCATTCTGCGTGAACTGAACGAGGCCCCGAGCACCAACCAGCGCGACTTGGCCCGCGCCACCGGCGTTTCGTTGGGCAAACTCAACTATGCATTGCGCGCCCTGATCGAAAAAGGCTGGATCAAGGCCGGCAATTTCAGCCGCAACCCCGACAAGCTCGGCTATGCCTACCTGCTCACACCCAGCGGGATCGAGGCCAAGGCAACGCTCACCCGCGCCTTTCTGGGCCGCAAGTTGCGCGAATACGATCATCTGCAACAAGAAATCACCGTCCTGCAGCGCGAGGTGGACCTGTCGGACCACGCCCTGAATGCGGAGCGTGGCCGATGAGCGATTGCGTGGGATCGGCACATTGGTATTGCGTACAGACCAAGGTCCGCGCGGAAGAACACGCCTTGCTGAATCTGCAGCGTCAGGCCTTCGAGTGCTTCCTGCCGCGTATCCAGCGCCGACTCCGTCGCACCAACGTGCCGCAGCGGCGCACTGCGATCGAACCTTTGTTTCCCGGTTACCTGTTCCTGCACGTCGACGCCGCCCAGCAGAGCCTTGCCACCGTGCGCTCCACCCTCGGCGTGGTGGACCTGGTGCGTTTTGGCGGCATACCGGCGCGCGTGGGTGACGCCATCGTGGCGCGCCTCAAACGCGATGGCGGCGTTGAAGGCGTGATCGTGCCACCCGAACCTACCTACAAACCGGGCGATGCGGTGTCCATCGTGCAAGGCCCCATGGCCGGGATGAGCGCGATATACACCCAAGGCCAAGGGCGCATGCGGGCTTGGGTCTTGATGCAATGGCTGGGCGGTGAACACAAGGTCTGTGTGGCCACCGACTCCTTGCAACCGGCGGCCTGCCTGGCCTGACAGGCAGCCACCCCAATTCGGAAATCGGGCGAACGGTGCGCCCTGCAACCGAAGGGCGGTAGCGTGCCTGAAGCGTCAGGATGAATTCCGACAACCCGCCACAACATGCAACCGTCGGGATGAATCCCGACCTACGAAAAGCCCATACCCCGAGCCAACTTCAACCCAGCACCACACCCACGTAGGTCGCATTTCAACCCGACATTCCAGTACCTGACTGGCCCCATTCCTCAGCCGCTGTATAGCCCCTCGCCCTCAGGGAGAGGGGTTGGGGTGAGGGAATCGTTGCCGACAAAGCAAGATAAAGGCCCCTCATCCGCCCTTCGGGCGCCTTCTCCCGGCGGGAGAAGGGATAGAGCAGCAGCGTTGGCTGAGTGATGAGGCTAGTCAGCTTCCAGTACGTAGGTTTCAACCCGACATTCCGCTTTCGTCGGTCGGGTTTCAACCCGACGCTTTCGCTTCATACCAAAGAACAACCAACCCATGAAACTCACCATCTTCGGCACCGGCTACGTCGGCCTCGTCACCGGCACCTGTCTGGCGGAAGTCGGCCACAACGTCTGCTGCGTGGATGTTGATGCCGCCAAGATCGACGGCCTCAACCAAGGCATCGTGCCGATCTACGAACCCGGTCTGGAACCCATGGTGAAAGCCAACCACGCCGAAGGCCGCCTGCGTTTCACCACCGATGCCGCCAACGCCATCGCCCACGGCGAGGTGATCTTTATCGCCGTGGGCACACCACCCGACGAAGACGGCAGCGCCGACCTCAAATACGTACTGGCCGTGGCCCGCAGCATCGGCCAGTCGATCAACCGCGCTGCCGTGATCGTCAACAAATCCACCGTACCCGTGGGCACCGCCGACAAAGTCCGTGCAGCCATCACCGAGGAACTGGTCGCACGCAACATCGACATCCCCTTCGACGTCGTCTCCAACCCGGAATTTCTCAAGGAAGGCGCCGCCGTCGAAGACTGCATGCGCCCGGATCGAATCATTCTTGGCTCAAGCAACCCAGACGCCATCGAAACCCTGAGCCGCATGTACGCCCCCTTCAACCGCAACCACGATCGCATCGTGGCCATGGATACCCGCTCGGCCGAACTGACCAAGTACGCCGCCAATGCCATGCTGGCCACCAAGATCAGTTTCATGAACGAGATTGCCAACATCGCCGAACAGGTCGGTGCCGACGTGGAAATGGTGCGCAAGGGCATCGGTTCGGACCCGCGCATCGGCTGGCACTTCATCTACCCCGGAGCCGGTTACGGCGGCTCCTGTTTTCCAAAAGACGTGAAGGCGCTCGCCCACACCGCCCACACCCACGGCATTGCGCCGCTGCTGCTGGACGCCGTCGAAGCCGTCAACGCCAAGCAGAAAGGCCACTTGTTCGAATTGATGCTGCGCCACTACGGCAACGCCCAAGCCCTGCGCGGCAAGGTCATCGCGCTGTGGGGCCTGGCCTTCAAACCCAATACCGACGACATGCGCGAAGCCGCCAGTCGAACCTTGCTGGCCCAACTCTGGCACTCCGGCGCTACCGTCCGCGCATTTGACCCCGAAGCCATGGATGAAACCCGGCGCATCTACGGCGAACGCAATGATTTGGTCCTCTGTGACAGCGCGCAAAGCGCACTGAATGGCGCCGATGCACTGGTGGTCATCACCGAGTGGAAGCAATTTCGCAGCCCCAACTTCGCGACACTCAAGACCACCCTGCGCGATCACGTGATCTTCGACGGTCGTAACCTGTATCAGCCCGATGAAGTGGAAGAAGCCGGGCTGGCCTATTACGCCATTGGACGTGGAAGGTCGCTGGTGCAGCGATGACAGCCACAACCGCCATTGCGAAACCCGAAGTCCGTAGCACTGCGCAGGCATGGATGCCAGAGCGAACATTCGCGCAACGAATGGCCCGAAGGACAGCCTGCAGGAGGCAGTCTGTAATCCACAGCACAAACCCGAACAAGAGCTGGATCGCTTCGCTGCGCTCGCGATGACGAAAGGAAACGCTCGCGATGACGAAAGGAAACGCTCGCGATGACGACAAGGTCGCAATGACGAAAGGAAGGGTCGACATGACGAATCAACAACTTATCGCATGGGTTCATGGAGCGGCCCGACGGGTCATGGTCATGGCCATTCACCCTGACCGTCATTGCGAGGCCCGAAGGGCCATGGTCATGGCCATTCACCCTCACCGTCATTGCGAGGCCCGACGGGTCATGGTCATGGCCATTCACCCTCACCGTCATTGCGAGGCCCGAAGGGCCGTGGCAATCCATGGCCCGCAGGGCCGGCTGCTGCGCACATGAAGCAACCCTGCGTCTACATCATGGCCAGCGCACCCAACGGTACCTTGTATGTCGGCGTCACCAGTGATCTCGTCAAGCGGGTCTGGCAGCACAAAACCTGCGCCACTCCCGGGTTCACCAGTAAGTACGGCGTCCAGCACCTTGTCTGGCACGAGCAGCACGAAATCATGGAAAGCGCCATCTTGCGTGAAAAGCAGATCAAGTCCGGCAGCCGCGCTCGCAAAATTGCACTGATTGAGGCCAGGAATCCGCAATGGCTGGACCTCTACGAGCAGATCACCTGACCACTGGATTGCTTCGCTACGCTCGCGATGACGAAAGGAAACGATCTCGACGACGGCAAGGCCGCAATGAAGAGGAAGGGCAACTCACCATGACCCCTCACCGTCATTGCGAGATCCCTTTTTCGTTCCGGAAATGCCCACGGACCATGAACCTGCCCCCCAGCTGTCATGGCGAGGCCCGAAGGGCCGTGGCCATCCAGAAATTCGGAGCCAAATCGCTGGATCGCTTCGCTACGCTCGCGATGACGAATCAACAACATATCGCATGGGTTCATGGAGAGGCTCGCAGGGCCGTGGCAATCCACAACACGCTGGCCGCGCAGATGCAACACGTGGTGAATGCGGCGGGCGCTTGGCTACATCGCGCGTGTTAGCATCTACACAACCGTGAAGACGTGTAGATTCCCATGGCATTGAACATTCGGAATGCGGAAGCCGACCAACTGGCGGCAGAGGTGGCCAGGATGACGGGCGAAACCAAGACTCAAGCCGTCATTGCTGCGCTGCAGGAGCGTTTGGTGCGCGTTCGCCGGGCGCGCGGCAGGCCGCAATTGGGCGATGAGTTGCTGGCCATCGCCCAGCACTGTGCGGCCTTGCCGGTGCTGGACCCGCGCGCTGTTGATGCGATCCTGGGCTATGACGACACGGGGTTGCCGGGCTGATGGTGCTTGATACCTCGGCATTGATCGCCATCCTGGGTGGCGAGCCGGAACAGCGGGCTTTCATTGCGGCCATCGAACAGGCTGATGTGTGCCTGTTGTCTGCGGCGTCGTATGTGGAGGCGTCCATAGTCATGGAAGTGCGGCATGGGGCGGCAGGTGTGCATGACCTGGAGCGACTGATCGACCGCGCAGGCTGCGAGATTGTGGCGGTGGAGGTGGCGCAAGCGAAGATTGCCCGGTCTGCGTTCCAGCGCTATGGCAAGGGCAGGCATCCGGCAGGCCTGAATTTCGGCGACTGTTTCGCCTATGCGCTGGCGGTTTCACGCGGCGAACCGTTGTTGTTCAAGGGCGATGACTTCCCTTTGACCGATGTGCCACAGGCCTTGCCTGCGTGAGCGAAGGCAAGGCCTACCGCGCATCGATACCCTGGACATCGATCAGACCCGGGCCGACGTGCGCCCGTTTTTGCGCGATACCACTGGATCGCTTCGCCGCGATCTCCATGAACCATGCGATACGTTGTTGATTCGTCATCGCGAGCGAAGCGAAGCGATCCAGCGTTTTGGCTCCGAACTTCTGGATCACAGACTGCCTCCTGCAGTCTGCCCTTCGGGCCATTCGCTACACGAATATTCGCTCCGGCATCCATGCCTACGCAGTGCCACGGCCCTTCGGGCCTCGCCATGACGGCTGGGGGCCAGGTTCATGGCCCGTGGGCATTTCCGGAACGGAAAAAGGATCTCGCGACGACGGCATTTCGCAATAACGGCAACGCATTCTCCATGACCCCTCTCACCCCGTCCATACCGCCATTGCGACGCTCGCAATGCGCCGCCCATAACCAGATTGCCCTAACCGCAGGACAATCGGAATGAGCAAGCACATCCTCGTCACCGGCGGCGCCGGCTACATCGGCAGCCACACCTGCGTGGCCTTGCTGGAAGCCGGGCACGATGTCACCGTCATCGACAACCTCTGCAACAGCCGCGCTGACGTGCTGCACCGCGTACAGCACCTGGCCAAGCGTCCCCTGCGCTTCATCCAGGGTGACATCCGCAACCGCGACGATCTTGCAAGCGCCTTCGAGCGCGGCATCGGCGCGGTGATTCACTTCGCCGCGATCAAGGCCGTCGGCGAAAGCTGCGAAAAGCCATTGGACTACTTCGACAACAACATCGGCGGCACCATCGCGCTGATGCAGGCGATGGACGCAGCCGGCGTGCATCAACTCGTGTTCTCCTCATCCGCCACCGTCTATGGCCAGCCCGACCACGTGCCGGTCACCGAAGACGCGCCGCTGAGTGTCACCAACCCCTATGGCCGCACCAAACTGGTGATGGAACAACTCATCGGCGACTGGTGCGCGGCCAAGCCACAGGCCAGCGCCGTGCTGCTACGCTATTTCAACCCCGTCGGTGCGCATCCCAGCGGCCTGATCGGCGAAGACCCAGCAGGCGAACCCAACAACCTGATGCCCTACATCGTCCAGGTCGCCAGCGGCCAACGCTCCCATTTGCGCGTGTTCGGCAACGACTACCCCACGCCGGACGGTACCGGCGTGCGCGACTACCTGCACGTGGTCGACCTCGCCGATGCCCACGTGCGTGCGCTGGGCTACGCCGCCACCCACGCCGGCTGCGAAGCCTTCAACCTCGGCACCGGCAAACCGTGCAGCGTGCTGGAACTGGTGCACGCCTTCGAGCAGGCCACCGGACAACCCATCCCGCATGAAATCGTCGCCCGCCGCCCCGGCGATGTCGCCGAAGTCTGGGCCGATCCAGCCCGTGCCAATGCCATGCTGGGATGGGCGGCGCAGCGGGATCTGCCACAAATGTGTGCGGACGCATGGCGCTGGTGGTCGCGGGGCGGCGCGGCCTCCAAAGTCAGCCAGGGGCACGCTTCATGAATCACCTCGCCATCGGGGGTCAGACTGTGCTGCCCTCGGTAGTGCGTGGCGAGACGATCCGAGGCGTTTCCCGCAGCACCGGCCCCTGCCCACGCCCCAATTCCATCACTAACGCGCCACCACCCACTAATCTGCGAAGTCGTTTACGCGTTGACAACTCCCTGCCCAACGCCACCAGGGGCCTCAACATCAGCCTGTGCTCGCCATGCTTTACCGTGCCTTCCAGATCACGTCGATCGAAGTGCGTTCCATCATGGAAGTAGTTGAAAACCAAGGATCTCCAACATGACCACAAGTGACCTGCTTTCCGCCGACTCGCATTTCGCGTTCGGCAAGAACTGGCTCGACTACGCACAGAAGATCGACGAAGCGAGGATCAATCAGGCTGTCGCCGACTTGCAACGCCTCGCAGGTCGCGAACGTTTCGACGGGCTATCGTTCCTCGATATTGGATGCGGCTCCGGTCTTCACGCGCTGGCAGCAGTCCGCATGGGCGCGGTGCGCGTCGTGGGGGTGGACATCGACGCCGATTCCGTAGCCGCTTCGCGGGGCACGTTGGCGAAGTTTGCGCCCGATGGCGATGCCCGCTTCGAAGTCGTCAGCGTTTTCGACATGAGCCCCGAAACCCACGGCGGCTTCGATGTGGTTTATTCGTGGGGTGTATTGCATCACACCGGTGACATGTACCGCGCTTTGGCCGTAGCTGCGTCCTTGGTCGGGGGTGGGGGCACGTTCATGGTGGCGTTGTACAGGAAAACGCCGTTTTGCGGCATGTGGCGACGTATCAAACGCTGGTATTCGCAAGCCACGCCCAATGCCCAGAAGCGAGCCATGCGTGTGCACGTATGGCTTGGTCGCCTGTTTCGAAGAGAGTCCAAGCAACAGTTCGACGAACGCATTAGCAATTATGGGAAATCGCGAGGAATGGACTTTTACAACGACGTGCACGACTGGATGGGCGGTTATCCTTACGAGTCGATCAGCCCGGAGGAGTGTCGCGCTTTCTTTGGCGAGCAGGGGTTTCGTCTCAGTCGCGAGTTCGTGAAAACACCGGGCCGCTTCCTTCCGGGGCTACTCGGCTCGGGCTGCGACGAGTACGTGTTCGTACGGACGTGATTTGCTGAATGTCCACCCGCAAGCTCGCTTCCGCAGTTTCCTGGCTGAGCCTTGACAATGCCATGGCACGGGCGTTGTCACTTGTCACGATGTCGTTGCTGACGCGGTTTCTGTCGTCTGTAGCCTGTCGGGCCAACAGGACACGCCGATGATGAAACTGGTCACTCCATGAGTACGCTCGCATATCGATCCGATATCGATGGACTGCGCGCCATCGCCGTCCTGGCGGTGGTGCTTTACCACTATGGCATCGGCCCGATCCATGGTGGTTTTGTCGGTGTCGATATCTTCTTCGTGATCTCCGGTTACCTGATCACCGGCATCATCCACAAGGAAATCGGCGAAGGCAGATTCACTTTTGCCGCTTTCTACGAGCGGCGCATTCGGCGTATCTTTCCCGCACTGTTCATGGTTTTGGCAGCGACCCTTGCTGTTGGGTGCTGGCTGTTGCTGCCAAGCGATCTGTTGCGATTGGGAAATGCAGCTCTGGCAACACTGGTATTTGGCTCCAATGTATTGTTCTGGCGACAAAGCGGCTATTTTGATACCAGTGCGGAATACAACCCGTTGCTGCATACGTGGTCGTTGGCAGTGGAAGAACAGTTTTACATCGGGCTTCCGATCCTACTGATCCTGCTGCAGCGCTTTGCAAAGGGCCAGATGAGGCCGGTGTTGATTGCGGGCGCTGTCCTGTCTTTTGCACTTTGTGTAGGGATGCAGTCTTCGCGACCTGCCGCCACTTTCTTCCTGTCGCCATTTCGGGCTTGGGAGCTGTTATTGGGGGGATGGCTGGCAGTCGGCAGTGTACCGCTTATCCGATCGTCTCGGATACGTGTGCTGGTGTCTGTCGCTGCACTGGCGCTGCTGC
>DASSYF010000008.1:0-65334 GCA_035703435.1 Chiayiivirga sp.
GGCCTGAACCTTGCGACGCGCGACCGAACCTGCGCCGACCACCAGCACGGCACGCTCGCGCAAGTCCGCGAACAGGGCAAACAAGGGTGCATCGGCACTCATGATTCAAACCTTTTCATGCAGGCCGCACTCGCGCTTGAGTCCGAAAAAGCGTGTGTCTTCCTCGCGCATGCCCGGCTCCCAGCGGCGGGTGGTGTGGACATCGCCAATCGAGACATAGCCTTGCTCCCACAAGGGGTGATGGGGCAGGTTGTGGCGCTTGAGGTAATGCCATACATCGCGATCGGACCAGTCGGCGATCGGGTTGATTTTCCAGCGCTCGTTGCGACGCTGCAGGATGTCGGTGTCGGTGCGGCTGCTGGACTGGCTGCGGCGCAAGCCAGTGAACCAGAGGCCGGCATCCAGTTCCTTCAGTGCACGCTGCATGGGTTCGACCTTGTGCAGGGCGTTGTAACGTTCGATGCCGGGTAGGCCCTGTTCCCACAGATAGCCGTGGCGCGCTTCCATCCAGGCGCGGCCGAAGGCGGGGCGATAGACCTTGAGGTTGAGGTGCAATCGCTCGCTCAGCTCATCGACGAAGCGATAGGTTTCCGGGAACAGGTAGCCGGTGTCGATCAGGACCACGGGAATGGTTGGATGGTGTCGCGTCAGAAGATGCAGGGCCACCGCCGATTGCGCCCCGAAGCTCGATGACAACACTGGGTTGCCGGGCAGGTTCTGCAAGGCCCATTGCACGCGCGCATCGGCGTCCATGGCCTCCAGCCTACGGGCCTGTTCGGCGAAGTCGGTTTCGATGACGGCGTGCGAGCGGAGAAGGTCGATGGCTGCGCTCATGCAGGAACTCCAGGAATAAAAGGCAGGATCAGGCGTTGCGAACGGCCGTGCCTTCGGCCGCTTCGACGTGGGTGTGGGTGGGATAGCTCGGCAGTTGCACCACGCCAACCCGATGCAGGAAATCACCGAAACGCTCGTCGCTTTCGCGCTCGCTGGCGTAGCGGCCCAGCAGGGGATCGAGTGCTTCGAGGATCTGGGCTTCGTTGACGTTGTCGCGGTACAAGGTGTTCATGCGCATGCCGCGGTGATCGCCACCGAGCAGCAGGGCGTAACGTCCCGGCGCACGCCCGACCAAGGCGATTTCGGCCAGATAGGGGCGCGAGCAGCCGTTGGGGCAGCCGGACATGCGGAACAGGAAAGGCGTCTCGCGCAGGCCGTATTTGTCGAGGATCGGTTCCAGCACCTTGAGGAACCCCGGCAGATAACGCTCCGATTCGGCCATGGCCAAGGCGCAGGTGGGCAGGGCCACGCAGGACACCGCACTGCGGGCGATGGCGGTCGGTGCTCTGTTTTCGGCATCGAGTGCGTGTTCGGCCACCAAGGCTTCGATGCGGGCGCGTTCGCTGGCCGGAACGCCTGCGATGATGACGTTCTGGTTGCAGGTCATGCGGAACTGGCCACGGTGCACCTTGGCGATCTCGCGCAGCCCGGTCAGCAAGGGACGGCCAGGCGTGTCGGCAATGCGACCGGATGGCAGTGACAGGGTGAGGTGCCAGAGGCCGTCTTCACCTTCCACCCAACCGAAGCGATCGCCGTTGTGTTCGAAGTGGTACGGGCGTGCGGGAGCCAGAGTGAATCCAGCACGTTCCTGCATCATCGCCACGATTTTTTCGCTGCCGTGGCCATCGATGGTGTACTTGAAGCGCGCGTGCTTGCGATCCTCGCGGTCGCCGAGATCGCGCTGCACCGTGACGGCGGCTTCGGCGATGGCAAACACCTGATCCGGGGTGACGAACCCGATGACGTTGCCGACGCGCGGGTAATGGCTGGGGATGCCGTGGCTCGAACCCATGCTGCCGCCGATGGCCACGTTGAAACCGGCCAGTTCACCGGCCGCATCGACGATGGCGATCAAGCCGAGGTCGTTGGCGAACACGTCCACGTC
Organism: Chiayiivirga sp.; assembly: GCA_035703435.1. GTDB lineage: Bacteria > Pseudomonadota > Gammaproteobacteria > Xanthomonadales > Xanthomonadaceae > Denitratimonas. Next base: position 1,940 of record DASSYF010000008.1, read on the forward strand.
GTTGTAGGGCGGCACCGCCACGGCGATCTTGAACTTGCGCGGCAGGTAGGCTTCACCATAGATCGGTTCGTTCTCGACGCCACTTTCGGCGACATTTTCTTCGTCCAGCCACACTTCGTAGTAGGCCCGCGTCGCCGGCTTGAAATGTGCCGACAGGCGTTGCGCCCAGTCGTGCACTTGCGCGTGCAAGGCCGACTGCTGTGGATTGGAGGCGCCGAGCACATTGCGGTTCACGTCGCCGCAAGCCGAGATGGTGTCGAGCATGGCGGCATTGATGGCCTGCATCGTGGCCTTCAAATCGCGTTTGATGACGCCGTGGATCTGGAAGGTCTGGCGCGTGGTCACACGCAGCGAATGGTTGGCGTAGGTGGTGGCAACGGCATCCAGACCCAGCCACTGCTGCGGCGTGAACACGCCGCCCGGCGCGCGGATGCGGATCATGAACTGGTGCGCGGGTTCCAACTTCTGGCGACGACGCTCGTCACGCAGGTCGCGGTCGTCCTGCTGGTAGCTGCCGTGGAACTTGATGGTGCGCTGGTCTTCGAAACTCAGCGAGCCGGTGGTGGCGTCCTGCAGGCCTTCGAGCAAGGTGCCACGCAGGCGCCGGCTTTCGAGTTTGATTTTTTCTACGGAAGGGTGACTCATATCAATGGTTTTCCGATTGTTCTTTCCAAAGCCTCGGTCGATTCCACGCCTTCAGCGTTCGAGCCGACCTGCGCGGCGCTACCTGCGGAGGTTCTTTCAAATCCCCAATCCCGAATCCCCAATCCCCGCCCTCAATACACATCGCGGGCATAACGGCCTTCGCGCTGCAGTTGGCTCAGGTATTCGGTGGCGGCATCGGCATCGCCGCCGTTGTGGGTGGTGATGAGGTCGACAAGAGCGGCATGGACGTCCTTGCCCATGCCGATCGCACCACACACATAGAAATGTGCGCCGTTCTGGAGCCAGTCGTAGAGATCGCGGCCCTGTTCGCGCAGACGTTGTTGCACATAGATCTTCTCGGCCTGATCGCGCGAGAAGGCCAGATCCAGACGCTGCAGTTCACCCTTGGCGAGCGCATCCTGCCACTCGGTCTGATAGAGAAATCCGGTGTTGAAATACCGGGCACCGAAGAACAGCCAGTTGCGGCCGCTGGCGCCCGTCTCGGCACGTTCCTGCACAAAGCCACGGAAGGGCGCGATGCCGGTGCCGGGGCCGACCATGATGATGTCGCGACTGGCATCGACCGGCACGCGGAAGCGCTCGTTGGCTTCGATGTACACCGGAACCTGGCCACCTTCGTCGAGCGCAGCGAGATAGCCGCTGGCAGCGCCCAGATGGGCGTGGCCGTGGGCCTGATAGCGCAGTACATCCAGCGTCAGATGGGCTTCATCACCCACGCGCTTGCGACTGGAAGCGATCGAGTACAGGCGCTGGGTGGGCGCACGCAAGGCGTTGACCAGTGCCTGTGCCTCCCAACGAATCGGCCAGCGGCGCAGCACGTCGATCAACTGATGCGTGCTCACCAAGTCGGCAAACTGGGTGTTGCCGGGTTCCAGGATGGTCTTCAAGTCATCGGCGTGGGCGTGTTCGGCCAAGCCCATCAGGAAGGGGCGCGACAGCCGGCTCAACTCGCGCCGCTCTTCGAGGCACGGCCCCAGCGTCATGGTTGTGCCATCGAGTTCGACCGTGGCGTTGGAATCCAGTCCGGTAGCTTCCAGTACCGCCTCGACCAGCGCCTGCGGATTGCGATGCCGGATGCCGAGGGAATCGCCCGGCTCGTAGCTGAGGCCCGAGCCTTCCAACGATAATTCGATATGACGCACGTCCTTGTCGTTGTCGCCGTACGTGCGAAAGCCCGTGCCCTTGAACTCACGCCCGGTGAGGCCTTGATTGGCCAGAACTTCGGCCACGAAGGGATTGGTCTGGGTCCATTGCGGCAGCGACTGGGCCACGGCATGACGCAAGGGCGTCACATTGCTGGAGGCCGTGGGCGCCGCCTGAATCTGGGTGCGTGCCTGTTCCAGCACCTGCGTGTGCCAGGGCAGGGCAATGGTGTCAAAATCGACATCGGCTTGCGCCAGCGCTACGACGCGTTGACCGCCCAGCTCGGCCAGGCGCAGGTCGAGCTTGCGTCCGATGCCGCAGAAATCGGCGTAACTGGAATCGCCCAGACCTAGGACGGAGAATCGCAATTGCGCCAGTTTCGGCGCACGGCGGCCATTGAGAAATTCGATGAAACCGATCGCATCATCCGGCGGATCGCCTTCGCCCTGCGTGCTGATGACCACGTACAGCCAACGTTCCTCAGCCAGTTCGCGGGTGGGATAGGCATCGGCCCGCAGCAAGCGTACCGGCACGCCTGCGGCCTCGGCCGCGGCCGCGAGCCGTTCGGCGCAGCGCTTGGCGTTGCCGGTCTGGCTACCATAGATGACGGTCAGGCGTTCGCCCGGACTGGTTACCGTTTGGCCGGCGGCCACCAGGGCCAGCGAACGCGGCTGGTGTGCCTGGGCAAGGCCGGCGGAGTAACCTGACAGCCACCACAGCGCATGGGTGTCCAGGCCGTTGATCAGGCTCAACAGTTGGGCTTTCTGGTCGTCGGCCAGAGGGCTGGGAGGCAGGAGGGGTGCAGCAGCATTCATGAGCGGGCCGTGTTGGGCGTGATGGCACGCTGAATCCTAGGTATCGCCTCATGCCTTGGGAAAGGAATAACGGCTATCCCATCATGCACTGCACTAATTTGCCCTTGCGTGGCACACAAGGCAGATTGGCCGCCGCCAGAATCGGCTACCACTGCCTGCCGTTCCTCCCATTCACGCTTTCCGGATCGCACCTGTTTTGAATATCACCGCCATGTCCCACCTCGACCAACTGGAAGCCGAGAGCATCCACATCCTGCGCGAGGTCGCCGCCAGTTTCGAAAACCCCGTGCTGCTGTATTCCATCGGCAAGGACAGCTCGGTGCTGCTGCACCTCTTGATGAAGGCCTTTGCGCCCGGCAAGCCACCGATGCCGCTGTTGCATGTCAACACCGGCTGGAAGTTCGCCGAGATGATCGCCTTCCGCGACCAACGCGTGGCCGAGCTGGGTTTGAACCTGATCGAACACATCAACCCCGAAGGCGTGGCGGCAGGCATCGGCCCCATCAGCCACGGTGCCACGGTGCACACCGACGTGATGAAGACCCAGGCGCTCAAGCAGGCGCTGGACCGTTGGAAGTTCGACGCTGCCATCGGCGGGGCGCGGCGCGATGAAGAGAAGTCGCGCGCCAAGGAGCGGGTGTTCTCGTTTCGCAACGAGCGCCACCGCTGGGATCCGAAGAACCAGCGCCCCGAGCTGTGGAACCTCTACAACGGGCACATCAACAAGGGCGAGAGCGTGCGGGTGTTCCCGCTGTCGAACTGGACCGAGCTGGATATCTGGCTCTACATCTACCGCGAGCGCATTCCCGTGGTGCCGCTGTATTTCGCCGCTCCGCGCCCCGTGGTCGAACGCGACGGCGCACTCATCATGGTCGATGACTCACGCCTGACGATGCGCGATGGCGAACAGCCGCAGCTGCGCACGGTGCGTTTCCGCACCTTGGGCTGCTATCCCTTGACCGGCGCGATCGAATCCGGCGCCGACAGCCTGGAAAAAATCATCGCCGAGATGTTGGTGGCCACCCAGTCCGAGCGTCAGGGTCGCATGATCGATCACGACCAGTCGGCCTCGATGGAGAAGAAGAAAGTGGAAGGGTATTTCTGATGGATACGGTAATCACGAACACCGAGCCGGGAATCAACGCCGAGCAGGGCGTCGCCGAATACCTGAAGGCCCACGAGTCCAAACCCTTGCTGCGTTTCATCACCTGCGGCAGCGTGGATGATGGCAAGAGCACCCTGATCGGACGCCTGTTGCACGACAGCAAGCGCCTGTTCGACGATCAACTGGCGGCGCTGGAATCCGACAGTCGCCGCTTTGGCACCCAAGGTGGCGAGATCGATTATGCCCTGCTGCTTGACGGCCTGGCCGCCGAGCGCGAGCAGGGCATCACCATCGATGTGGCCTACCGTTTCTTCGATACCGACAAGCGCAAGTTCATCGTGGCCGATTGCCCCGGGCACGAGCAGTACACCCGAAACATGGCTACCGGCGCCTCCACCGCCGATGTTGCCGTGGTGCTGGTGGACGCCTGCAAGGGCCTTCTGACGCAGACCCGACGCCACAGTTACATCGTGTCCCTGCTGGGCATTCGGCGCGTGGTGCTGGCGGTCAACAAGATGGATGCGGTGGATTATTCGCGTTCGGTTTTCGACGAAATCGCGGCCAGCTACCGCGAACTGGCCGATCAGTTGAAGCTCGACGACGTTCAGATCATTCCATTGTCGGCCTTGAAGGGCGACAACCTCATCGTGCGCTCGCCACACATGCCGTGGTACGCAGGCCCGACCTTGCTGGAACATCTGGAAACGGTGCCAACAGGTGCGCAGGACACCGGCACGGCCATGCGCTTGCCGGTGCAGTGGGTCAATCGTCCCGACTCAAGTTTCCGCGGCTTTTCCGGAACGCTGGTTGCCGGACAGGCACAGGCGGGGCAGGGCGTGGTGGTGTTGCCCTCCGGCCAGCGGTCGCGTGTGGCGCGCGTGCTCGGCCCCAATGGTGACCTCGAACAGGCTCAGGCCGGGCAGGCGATCACCGTGGTCTTGCAGGATGAGATCGATGTCAGCCGCGGCGATGTGATTGCCGCCAGTGATGATCCGCCGGAAGTGGCCGACCAGTTCGCCGCCCACGTCTTGTGGTTGGACGAAGCGCCGCTGTTGCCGGGCCGGCCTTATTGGCTGCAACTGGGCAGTCGCACCGTCGCGGCCAGCATCTCCGAAATCAAGCATCGGGTGGATGTGAACACCCAGGAGTTCCTGGCCGCCAAGCGCCTGGAATTGAACGAGGTCGGCTTCTGCAACTTGACCCTTGACGAGCCGATCGCGTTCGAGCCGTATGCTCGAAACCGCGCCTTGGGCGGCTTCATCCTGATCGATCGCCAGACCCACGCCACGGTGGCCGCAGGCACGCTCGAATTTGCCCTGCGTCGCGCCGGCAACGTGCATTGGCAGCATCTGGACGTGGACAAGTCTGCCCGCGCCCGCAGCAAGGGCCAGACCCCGCGCGTGCTGTGGTTCACCGGCCTGTCGGGTGCTGGCAAATCCACCATCGCCAATCGGGTGGAAAAACGCCTGCATGCACGGGGCTGCCACACCTACCTGCTCGATGGCGACAACGTGCGCCACGGGCTCAACCGCGACCTCGGCTTCACTGCGGAAGATCGCGTCGAGAACATCCGCCGCGTGGCCGAAGTGGCCAAGCTCATGGCTGACGCCGGTTTGATCGTGTTGGTGAGCTTCATCTCCCCGTTCCGCGCCGAACGGCAAATGGCGCGCGAACTGTTTGGTCCTGATGAATTCATCGAGATCCACGTCGACGTGCCCTTGGCCGTGGCCGAATCCCGCGACGTGAAAGGCCTGTATCGCAAGGCCCGCGCCGGACAGATTCCCAATTTCACCGGCATCGACTCACCCTACGAAGCACCCGAATCCCCCGAGCTTTACCTCGATGCGGCCTCCGAATCCCCGGATGCCTTGGTCGAAAAGGTCTTGGCGAAGATCCTGGGCTGATGCCAAATCCGAAGCGTAGTCGCGCCTCGGATGGTTCAAATCGGCGGCACGGTGTCGTCCGGCAAGGCCGGCGCCGTGTCGAATGGGTCAAGCGTGGTCGCGTGCGCTGGATCGAGTGCTGATAGCGAATGCCAGCGGTTGTGCACGAGGCAGAACAGCGCGGCGGTGATTTCGGCATCGTAAATCGCCGAATGCGCGAGGCGGCTGTCCCATGCCAGCCCGGCGGCTTCGGCGGCCTTGCTCAACACGGTTTGCCCGAATGCGAGGCCGGCGAGGCTGACGGTATCGAGGCAACTGAACGGATGGAATGGGTTGCGCTTGTGGCCGACACGCGCCACCGCTGCATTGAGAAAGCCCAGATCGAAGTGGGCATTGTGGCCCACCAGTACGGCGCGCTGGCAGCCGGCTTCGCGGGTTGCGTTGCGAACGCCGGAAAAGATCGCATCCAATGCTTCACGCTCCGGCAGCGCACCGCGCAAGGGATTCCACGGGTCGATGCCGGTGATTTCCAATGACTTTGGATCCAGTTCGGCACCGGGGAAGGCTTCGATGTGGGCGTGCAGGGTGTCGCCCGCATGCAATCGGCCAGTGGCATCCATGCGCACGGGGATGGCGGCGATTTCCAGCAGGGCATGGCGCTGGGCGTCAAAGCCGCCGGTTTCGACATCCACCACGACCGGCAGGAAGCCACGGAATCGCGAGGCCATGCGCGTGGCCGATGCGGCACTGAAGTCGGGCGTGCTCATGATGCGCGCAGTGTATCAATGCGGGCGTTGCGGGCCGGTGTGTCCTGGCGCGGTCGCCAGCAGCGATTCACCCGGATCAGCCGCGTGACGGGGCGCGCGCGCCCACGTGCAGCTCGCCACGCGCCTCGGCCAGCAGCACTTGGCGCTGGCGCTCGCTCAGGCTGGCGCGGCGTTGTTCGCCCACTTGCGAGTGGCAATGCGGGCAACAGATGCCTTCCTGATACTGCGCCGAGGCGCGATCGTCGGCATCAATGGGATGGCGGCAGTTGCGACACAGGGTGTGCGGGCCTTGGACGAGGCCATGCCCGACCGACACGCGCTCATCGAACACGAAGCATTCGCCCTGCCAGCGACTGTCGGCTTCCGGCACGGTTTCCAGATACTTCAGGATGCCGCCCTTGAGGTGGAAGACCTCGTCGAAACCTTGCGAGCGCATGAAGGCGGTGGACTTTTCGCAACGAATGCCGCCGGTGCAGTACATGGCGATCTTCTTGCCGCGCAGTTCCGGGTGCGCCGCCACCCAGGCCGGCAGTTCGCGGAAGGTTTTGGTGTGCGGATCGACGGCGCCGTCGAAGCGGCCGGTGGCGACTTCGTAGTCGTTGCGGGTGTCGATCAGCACCACGTCGGGATCGGCGATCAAGGCGTTCCAGTCGGCCGGATCGACATAGGTTCCAGCCTGATGGATCGGGTCCACGCCGGCCACGCCCAAGGTCACGATTTCGCGCTTGAGACGCACCTTCATGCGGTGAAACGGTCGCCGTGCGGCGGGCGATTCCTTGTGCTCCAGCGCCGCCAGTCGCGGATCGGCACGCAGATGGTCGAGCACTGCGCGAACATCGTCCGGCCGACCGGCGATGGTGCCGTTGACGCCCTCAGCGGCAAGCAGGATGGTGCCGAACACCTCACGCTGCGCGCACAGGGCATCAAGCGCGGGTTTCTTGTCGGCAAAGTCGGGCAGTGCGGCGAAGTGGTAGAACGCCGCGGCAATCAGGGAAGAAGGGTTCATGTGGCTATTCTAAGGTGAAAGCCCTGCGACGGATGCGCGTGCAGGTGCATGCCCGCCGCTTTGCGATTACTGTCTGGCATCCGCAATCCGAGTCAGATCCACCATGCGAAAGCCCGTCACGAGCGAGAAACCTGCCGGTGGTCGCGGTGCCATTGCGGCGTCCTTGAATGCCTTTCGCAAACAGGACATTCCGCTCAAGGTGCTGGGTTCGTTCTGGCACGCCAACAAGGTGCAGGGTGGCTTCGATTGCCCCGGTTGCGCCTTTCCCGACAAGCCCGATTGCCGGGGGCTGGACAGTTGCGAACAAGGCCAGAAGGCCATTGCCTGGGAGATGACGCGCAAGGCCGCAGGCGCCTCGTTTTTCGATGGCAAGACGCCGGAACAGCTGCGTGCGCTATCGGATCTGGAACTGGAATCGCACGGGCGCCTGACCACGCCGGTGCTGTATGAGCGCCGCAGCAATCAGTATCGCGCCATCGATTGGGACAGCGCGCTGGACATCGCCGCGCGCGAGTTGCGCGCCCTCGATCCGCACGCGGTGGCGTTCTACGCCTCCGGTCGATCCAGCAACGAAGCGGCGTTCCTGTGGCAGCTTTTGGCGCGCAGTTACGGCAGTCCGCACCTGCCCGATTCATCGAACTTCTGCCACGAGCCCTCCGGTCATGCGCTCAAACAGAGCATCGGCATCGGCAAGGGCACCTGTCAACTCGAAGACTTCGAACATGCCGATCTGTTCATCGTCATGGGCCAGAATCCGGCCAGCAATCACCCGCGCATGATGGCCGCGCTGTACGCCGCGCGCCAACGCGGGGCCAAGGTGCTGGTGTTGAACCCCATCGCCGAACTGGCGTTCCGCAATTTCTCGGACCCCAAGAACGTGGCCGAACTCATCGGCAATCGCGGCATCGCGGTGGCCAATGCCATTTATCGACTGCGCATCGGTGGTGATCTGGCCGCGATCCAAGGCGTGATGAAGGCCTTGTTCGAAGCCGAATCGAAGCGCCCTGGCGAGGTGCTGGATCACGCCTTCATGCGCGAGCACTGCGAGGGATTGGAGGCCCTGCGTGCGTCGGTCGATGCCTTGCACTGGCGCGATATCGAAGCCGAGTCTGGGCTCGATGCCGCGCACATGCGCGAGATTGCGGACTTTTACGCGAAGTCAAAGGCCTGCATGCTGACCTGGTGCATGGGCCTGACCCATCACCCACGCGCGGTCGAAACCATCCAGCAAGTGGCCAATCTGGCCTTGCTGCGCGGCAATGTCGGCAAACTCGGTGCAGGGCTGATGCCGGTGCGCGGGCACTCCAATGTGCAAGGTGATCGCACCATGGGCGCGACCTCGCAAGTCTCCGCGCGTTGGCTGGACAATCAGGCCGCGTGTTTTCCCGGCGTGCAGCTCAATCGCGATCGAGGGCGTGATGCGGCCGGCGTGCTCGAAGGCCTGTTCGATGGCTCGATGCAGGCGCTGTTGTCACTTGGCGGAAATTTCGGCGTGGCTGCACCGGATGTGCCGCGCGTGCTGGATGCGCTTTCGTCTTGTCGATTCACCTTGCACATCGCGACCAAGCTCAATCGCACGCATTGCCATCCGGGTGCCGTTGGCCTGCTGCTGCCGACGCTCGGACGCACGGACAAGGATCTCAGCGGCGGCCGGATGCAAAGCGTTTCCACCGAGGACACCAGCAGCACGGTGCGCGTTTCGCGCGGCGTGCAATCGGCCTTGAGCGAGGGCCAGCTCAGCGAGCCCATGATCGTGGCGCGACTGGCGCATGCCATGGCCGCCACCGATGCCGTGCCGTGGCTGGATCTGGTGGCCGATTACGACCGCATTCGAGACGCCATCGAGTATTGCCAGCGTGGCGTCACCGATGGATTTGACGATTACAGCAAGCGCCTGCATGCCGACGGCCGATTTCGTTTGCCCAACAGTGCCGCGCACCGGCGATGGGCCACGGCGTCCGGCCGCGCACACTTTCATGCCGCGCCCTTGCACCGTGAAACGCCGCTGAGTCGCGCCCGCCAGCAACACGGGCCGGCGGTGATGGTGTTGATGACCATCCGCGCGCACGATCAATTCAACACCACGGTGTATTCCAACGATGATCGCTATCGCGGCGTGGCCGGCAACCGCCGGGTGTTGTTCGCCAACGCCGACGACTTGGCGCAGCGCGGCCTCAAGGAGGGGGACAGCGTGGCGATCGAATCCCTGATCGAGGACGGCATCGTCCGACGGGTGGACGATTTCCGTCTGCGCGCCATCGATATCGCACGCGGTTGCCTGGCCGCGTATTTCCCCGAAGCCGGCGCACTGGTGCCGGCCAGCCACTACAGCGCAGACACGCGCACACCGATCTACAAGGAAGTGCCGGTTCGGATCGTGCGAAGCTGAGTTCGCGCATCAAGCGTGTCGGCCACATGCGTATGGTGCGTGCTCACTTGGCAATCAGCAGTAATACGGAACGGGCCTGCAGGCCGTAGATCGTGTACTCACCGCCGATCAGGGTTTCGGAGCCGGGGACGGCGACCGTGTTCGCGCCCTCGTTCCAGGTCGCGGTATCGGTCACGCGGTACCACTGCTTGCCCGTGCCGGGCCAAGGCAGGGTGAAGTTCACGTTGCCTGACCAGCCGTTGTAGGCGACGTAGATCGCGCTGGCCGGATCGCCAAACTCGCTGCCGTCAATGCGCCAGGCGATGGCGTGGTTGTTCGCGTTGGTGAAGTACGCCGTGTCGGCCTGCGCGCCATCCGGCTTGAACCAGCGCAATTGCTCCATCACGTTGCCGTTGTTGTCCACGCCCGAGTAGAAGTTCGCCGGACGCAGCGCCGGGTGCGCCTTGCGGAATGCGATCAGGCGGCGGGTGTAGGTCTCGTGGTTGGCCTCGATGCTGTCGCGGGTCCAGAACAGCCAATTGGCAGGCGAATCCAGGTTGTAGGCGTTGTTGTTGCCGAACTGCGTACGCAGTACTTCGTCGCCGCCGGTGATCATGGGCACGCCGGCACTCAGCATCAGGAACGCCAGGCCGGTGCGCGCGGCTTTGCGCTGGTCGGCGACCACACCGCCCTGGTTCCAACTGTGGTTGTTGTCGTCACCGCCGTCCGATGGGCCGTACGGCCAGGGCTGGTTGTTCTGCTTGCTGTTATAGGCGTACAGGTCGTTCAAGGTGAAGCCATCGTGGGCGACGATGAAGTTGACCGAATGCCAGGGCTTGCGGCCATCGTCGCCATACAGGTCCGACGAGCCGGCAAAGCGGTTGGCAAGTTCCGCTGGCGTGACCGCGACCACGCCCATCTGGTTCTGTTTCTTGCGCAGCGCGTCGCGATAGATGCCGTTCCATTCGGCCCAACCAGTTGGGAAGCCACCGACCTGATAGGAATTGCCCCCGATCGCCCACGGCTCGGCAATCAGGTCCAAACCGGTTCCGCCCGCAGCCGGGCGCGGCGGCAGTTCGTTGACGATGCGGTTGAGCGCGTTGCCGGCATCCATCTTGTTGAAGTTGAAGCAGCCATGCTGGCAGGTGTTGCCGAGCACCGAGGCCAAGTCAAAGCGGAAACCGTCCACGCCGAGGGTGTCGCGCCAGTAAGCCAGCGAATCGATGATCAGGTTCTGCGCGACGGGATTGCGCGTGTTGTAGTTGCCGCCGACGCCGGTGTTGTCCCACGCGTATTTCAGGTCGTTGGTCAGGGAGTAGTAGGTCGGGTTGTCGAGGCCGCGCCAGGACAGCAGGTTGTAGACGGTGAGGCCGTCGCTGCCGCCCCACGCGCCGCCTTCACCGGTGTGGTTGTAAACCACGTCGATGTAAACCTTGATGCCGACGTCGTGGAAGGCCTTCACCATCGCCCTCCATTCGCGCGTCGGTCCGCCGGCAGATTTGTCCGACGCGTAGCGGCGATCCGGCGCGAAATAATTGAGGGTCATGTAGCCCCAATAGTTGTCGCCGTCGGTGGATGCAGGGTTGACGTCATTGGTGTCGTTCTGGGTTTCCTGCACCGGCAGGAACTCCACCGCGGTAATACCGAGTCCGGCGAGGTACGCGGCCTTGCGCGCCGCGCCGGCGTAGGTGCCGCGCAACGATGCCGGCATCGACGTGTCGTTCCGGGTCAAGCCGCGCACATGCACTTCGTACACCACCTCGTCCTTCAGTGCCCGCGTGGGCTTGTTGCCGGTCGAGCCGCTCACCGGCGCCAGCACCAGCCCCTTGCTTGCGCATGGGCCGCTGTCCTTGTTGCGGTGGCTGGCGCCGCTGGCGTAGAGGGTGCCGTCGGTGCAGGTCGCGGTGTTGGGATCATGACTGATCTCTACCGCGTACGGGTCCAGCAGCAGCTTGTTGGGATTGAAGCGGTTGCCGTTGGCATCGATGTCGGAAATGAAGCCGATGCCGCTGCCCTTGGTCCAACTGGAGCTGTAGGGCCAGTTCGGCCCCCATGCGCGATAGCCGTAGTAGACCGTGCCGGTGACGCCGTAGGTGTTCCGGAGCGTGGCAACCGAGGCGGTCTTCGACCAAACGTTGCCGGCGCCCTTGGTCAGCACGTAGCGCACCACTTCCTGCGCACCGGAAGGTGTTCTGTAGATCGCGACCTCGATGCGCGTGGCGCGCGAGGAGTAAACCCGGAAGGTGATGTTGCTTTTGGTTGCGTTGTACTTTGCTCCGAGATTCTGTGGATTGATCGCAGCGTGCGCGGCGGGCGCCGACGCAAACAGGAACACGAACATCAGCAACAGGGAACCGGCACCGCCAAACAGACGCATCAACGCACGCATTGCAACTCTCCCCGGAAATCGAACGCACGCCAACGCTACGGCGCTGACGCACTATGCCTCGAGGTGCACGTGCAACAATCAGCCAGTCACGCTTTTGCATTCGTATTCATTGCCGAACCCGACTAGCCCCATTCCTCAGCCGTTGTCTAGCCCCTCTCCCTCGGGGAGAGGGGTTGGGGTGAGGGAATCGTTGCCGACAAAGCAAGACAAAAGCCCCTCATCCGCCCTTCGGGCACCTTCTCCCGGCGGGAGAAGGGATAGAGCAACAGCGTTGGTTGAGTGATGAGGCGAGGCAGGTTGCCGAACAAGCGTGGGCGGAGGCGGCTTTCCCGATGACACACCGCGCCATCCACCGATCCGACGTCGAACGGAGGCTCTGGCACTCACTTCGCTCAGGATACGTTCGTCGGTCGCCGCTCAGGCTTGAGTCGCAGGTAGATTTGCTTGCGGACGCGGGCGATCACGGTGCCGTCGGCGGTGCGCACTTCGTTCTCGAACCAGCGCAGTTGTTTTTCGCCATTGGCGGCAGCGTGGCGCAGTTCGTCGATGGTGGTCGGTTGGAGGTGGAAATCGACGAAGACGTCTTCGCGCGTGGCCTTGATGAACTCGATTTCGGCGGCGCGATCCCAGGCGTGATGATCGCGGCCCAGGTGATGCAACAGCGGGATCATCCAGAACGGATCGGTCATGGCAAACAGGCTGCCGCCGAAGTGGGTGCCGACGAAGTTGCGGTTGTACCAGTGGCAGCGCAGCCGCACGCGCACGTGGCACCAGTCGTCGGCAATGTGCAGCACGCGGATGCCGGTGAACAGGAATGGCGGCCAGAGGTTGAACAGCCAACGCGAGCGCGTCGGCCCGAGTGTTTGCAGGTTCATCAGAACAACAACGCGGCCATGCGGCGTCGGTAGCGGCTGACCAGTTCGGCATCGGGAATGACGTTGAAGGCTTCGATCAAGGCGCGGCGCGGCAGGCCATCCTGGAAGTTCTTGTCGCGCTTGAGCAGTTCGAGAAAGTGTTCGAGCGCGGCCTCGGCTTCGCCTTCGCTCAGCAAACGCAGGCCGAGCAGGTGGCGGGCGGCGTGATCGTCCGCATGGGCGTTCACCTGTTGCTGCAAGTGCGCGCGATCCGGCGCGTCCTTGAGGAAGGCCGCGTTGGCGATCAGCACGTGGGTGTTGCGGGCGCGTTCGTCGGTGCCGAACTTGGCCGGCAGGGCATCGACCAGGGTTTTGGCTTCGGCCGTTTGCCCATCACGGGCCAAGGCAAAGGCCAGATCGAGCTTGAGGGCATCATCGTCCGGCTTGGCCGCCAGTTCAGCGCGCAGGCGTGCCACGTCTTCGGCGGCGGTGGGTGGCGGCAGGTCGATGGCTTCTTCGATGGATGTCGCCGGCTCGATGCCGTGCTGGCTCAGGAATTGACGCAATTGGCCTTCCGGAAGGACGCCCGGGAATCCATCCACCGGCTGGCCGTTCTGGAACAACACCACGGTCGGAATCGAGCGAATACCGAAGCTGCCGGCCAATTGCTGTTGTGCATCGACATCGACCTTGGCCAGCACGAACGCGCCGTTGTACTCGGCCGCGAGCTTTTCCAGAATCGGCCCGAGTTGCTTGCAGGGTCCGCACCATGTGGCCCAGAAATCCAACAGGATCGGCGTGGTTTGCGAGGCCTGGAGCACCTCGGCCTCGAAGTTCTCCAGGGTCACTTCGATGATGTGGCTGGGCGGGGTTGCGGTGGCGGGCTGGGCAAACATGCGTAATCCGGACGTTGGGTTCAGTTGAACAACATGGTGGCGAGGATCGCCGTTGCAAGGCAAGATCGCGCCCCGACATGGCGCATGGACAAAGGACACTCGACGATGGCAACACACACAGGGCCTTGGACGCACGCCGGCCTGCATCTGGGATGGCTGGCCGCCGTGATCTTCGTGCTGGCCTTGTGGTGGCTGGGTGCCGATCACACGGGGTTTGATGCGGCCCGGCATCCGGTTGGGCATCTGGGTGCGGTTCAAGCCCCATTGGGCTGGCGCTGGAACACACTGGGCTTCGTGTTGCCGGGACTGTTCCTGTTCGGATTTTCCTTGGCGCTGGAGTCGGCGATGCGCAGCGAGGGCTGTGGCCGCGCTGGGCGTATCGGCACGGGATTGCTGATGATTTCGGCGCTGGCCTTCGCGGCCCAAGGCGTTTGGCACTTTGATCTGGATGACGAGTTGGCCCGCGGCACTCAAGCGCACGTCAGCGCATTGGCTCTGGCCCTGTTGGCGTTGTTGGCGGGTGCGAGCTTTGTCGCGGCCAGCGTCCGACGCATGCCACGCTGGCGGATGTTGGCGGTGCTGGGGCAGGTGCTGGCGGCGTTGTTGCTGGCGACCTTGGTGTGGCCGCCGCAGGAGGTGTTCGAGGTTTTCCATGCCCGCCCAGGACACGCCCAGCGCCTGATTCTGGCGCTGTACTTCGCGTGGTTCCTGCTCGCGGCGCGGGTGGCCTTGGCCGCGATCAAACCCAGCCGGTGAGGTAATAGACCCCGATGATCGCGAACACGGCCAGAGTCTTGATGATGGTCACTGCGAACACGTCCTTGTAGCTCTGCCGATGGCTCAGGCCGGTGACGGCGAGCAAGGTGATCACCGCGCCGTTGTGCGGCAAGGTGTCCATGCCGCCCGAGGCCATCGCGGCTACGCGGTGCAACACATCCATGGGAATGCCGGCGGCGTTGGCATTGGCGATGAAGGTTTCAGCCATCGCTGCCAGCGCAATGCTCATGCCGCCGGAAGCCGAGCCGGTGATGCCCGCCAACGAGGTCACGGTGATGGCCTCGTTCACCAGTGGATTGGGGATCGAACCGAGCGCATTGGCCACCACCAGAAAGCCGGGCAGGGCCGCGATCACGGCACCAAAGCCATATTCGGAAGCGGTGTTGCCGGCGGCCAACAGAGCACCGTCAATGGCCTCTTTCGAGCCGTGCGCAAAGCGCGTCATCACCGGCCGCCAGGCAAAGGCGAACACGGTCAGGATGCCGACCAGGAGCGCACCCATCACCGCCCAGATCGCGGTGATCTTGGCCACGTCCTGCACCACCGGCGCCGGTGTTCCGATCACGGCAGGCACGAAGGAATGCGAGGCGCCATAGGCCTGCGGAATCCACCAGGTGAAGAGGATATTGCTCACGCCCACCAGCACCAGCGGCAATACCGCGATCAGAGGATTGGGCAGGGCGCCCCCTGTGAAGGCCGGCGGCTCGTTCAACAGCGGCTCGCTGCCGGCGTAGCCTTCACCGGCCCGCAGCGCGGCGCGGCGGCGTGATTCCAGATACAGCATGCCCATGCACAGGATGAAGATGCCGCCGATCGTGCCGAGGATCGGTGCGGCCCAGGTGTTGGTGCCGAAGAAAGTGGTCGGGATGATGTTCTGGATTTGTGGTGTGCCCGGCAACGAATCCATGGTGAAGGTGAAGGCACCCAGCGCGATGGTGCCGGGGATCAGGCGCTTGGGGATGTCGCCCTGACGGAACAGCTCGGCGGCAAACGGATAAACCGCAAACACCACCACGAACAGTGATACGCCGCCGTAGGTGAGGAGGGCACACACCATCACGATCGAGAGCATGGCGCGCTGCGCGCCGACGATGCGGATCGTGGCCGAGACGATGGATTTCGAGAACCCCGACAGCTCGATCACCTTGCCGAACACCGCACCGAGCACGAACACCGGGAAGTAGAGCTTCAGAAAGCCCACCATCTTGTCCATGAACAAGCCAGTGAACATCGGCGCGACCAAGGACGGATCGGTGAGCAGCACGGCGCCAAGCGCGGCGATCGGGGCAAACAGGATGACGCTGTAGCCGCGATAGGCCACGAACATCAAAAAGCACAATGCGGCCAGAACGATCAGGAAGGCCATGCGGTGGGATCCGGTACAAGTCCAGATTCCAGTTTGGCTACAGGCCGCGCCCCGGCCCACTGTACCAAGGTCCAAGTGTTGCAAACCCGTTAAACGCGCATCATGGCCCCATCCACCATCGCGGGCCTTGCGGCCGTTCAACGTAACAAACGGGAGTAGCGGAAATGAAGCGTAGCCATTTGAGTGTTGCCATCGGCGTGTTGCTGAGCGCGGCGGTGCTGACGCCGGTTCAGGCACAGGCGCCGGAGCAGAAGACCGATGCCGGAAGTGAGAAAGCCCAGCAGCTGGATGTGGTCACCGTCACCGCGCGTCGTCGTGAGGAAACCCTCAAGGAAGTCCCGGTTGCGGTGTCGGCCTTGAGCGCGGCCCAGCTTGACAATACCGGTGCCAAGGACATCACCGCCTTGCAAGAGCAGACCCCCAACGCCACCGTGCAGGTCGCCCGTGGCAGCAGCTCCACCCTGATCAGTTTCATTCGTGGTGTCGGTCAGCAGGACCCGCTGTGGGGCTTCGAGCCCGGCGTGGGCCTGTATGTGGATGATGTCTACATTGCCCGTCCGCAGGGTGCGGTGCTGGATGTGTACGACATCGAGCGTATTGAAGTGCTGCGCGGCCCGCAGGGCACTCTGTACGGCCGCAACACCATTGGTGGCGCGATCAAGTATGTCAGCCGCAAGCTCGGCTCCACGCCGCGTTTCGAGGGCAAGCTGTCGGTCGGAAACTACGGGCAGCGCGATGCGCGAGCCACGTTTGCGGCACCGCTGACCGATGTCTTCTCGATCGGTGGTTCGGTCGCCAGCTACGATCGCGATGGCTTCGGCAAGAACCTGTTCACCGGTGCGGAAAACTACAACCGTGATTCGCTGGCCTATCGCTTCAGCGCCGAACTGATTCCGTCGGAAAATACCTTCTTCCGCCTCGCGTTTGATCGCATGACCGATGACACCAACCAGCGTGCCGGTCGTCGCCTGTTGCCGGGCGCCACACCGCACTCCGAAGTGTTACCTGGTCTGTACGATACGTGGGCCGGTGGTGGCGACAAGAACCGAGTCGTGACCGAGGGTGTGTCCCTGCAGGCCGAGTGGTACATCAATGACTTGTGGACCCTGCGTTCCATCACCGCGCACCGCAAGGGCGATACCGATCCGGCCGTGATCGACTTCGACTCCACGCCGCAACCGTCCCTGGATATTCCGTCCTACTACAAGGACAAGCAGACCTCGCAGGAACTCCAGTTGCAGTTCACCGGCGATCGGATTCAAGGCGTGTTCGGCGGGTATTACCTCGATGCCGATGCGGAAGGAGCGTTCGATACGGTGCTGGGATTGGCGGGGATCTCGATCGGTACCGGCGGCAACGTCCAAACCAGAAGCAACGCCCTGTTCGCTGATTTCAGCTATGACATCAACGATGCAACGCGGGTGTCGGTGGGCGCGCGTTACAACCAGGACAAGCGCGACGGAACCGTGCTGCGCAAGACCTTCCTGGGCGTGGGCTCGACTCCGATCATGCCGGGCGGCAACCCGAACATGGTTGCGCTCAGTACGAACACCAACTACAGCAACAGTCGCGAGGACAACAAGTTCACCCCGCGTGTTTCCTTGTCGCGTGACCTCAATGACAACCTCACCGGTTACGTGTCCTACAGCCAGGGCTTCAAGTCCGGCGGCTTTGACATGCGTGGTGACGCCACCTTGTATCCGGGCACCGTCAACGGCTACAAGCCAGAGAAGGTCAACAGCTACGAAATCGGTTTGAAGGGTGGCAGCAGCGATGGCCGCTTCACCTTCAGCTCGGCCATGTTCTATTCCGACTACAAGGATCAGCAGGTGACGATCCAGGCCGTGGTCGTCAACGCCGCAGGCACGCCGAACGTCGCCAGCTTCGTCGACAACGCCGGCAAGTCGACCATCTGGGGCGGTGAGTTTGAAGCCGCGGCGGTGTTCAGCGATCGCTTCCGCGCCTTCATGGGCCTGGGCTACATCAATGCCAAGTTCGATGAATACATGAGTTTCGATGTCACCACCGGCGGCGTGAAGGACTTCAGCGACGAGCGTGTGTTCCAGAACACGCCGGAATGGACTGCCAATCTGGGCGTGACGTGGACCCTTCCCTTGGCCTCCGGTTCGGTGAAGATCACGCCCACCGCATCGTTCCGCGACGATACCCACATGTTCGAGGTGCCCAATGCCTTGCTCGATCAGAAGGCCTACACCTTGTACAACTTGAACGCGGAGTGGACGTCCAACAGCGGACACTGGTCGGTGGGCGTGTCCGGACACAATCTGTTTGGCAAGGATTACCGCATCGGCGGCTATGTGTTCCCGGGTGCCATATTCGACAACACCGTCACCGCTTTCTACGGGCCGCCGCGTACTTACGCTGCGACGCTCACCTATCGCTACTGAGTTGACGTGATGGTGAGAGGATGCGTTGGGTGGATGATGTCGATCCACCCAGCCCATCGAAACCCTTGGCCGCCTGCGTTATTGATCCGGCCCTCATCTTGTAGCAATGGAGCTTGCTCCATTGACTGCCGAGCAAGCTCGGCAGCTACGCCAAGCTCGTACAATTTGCGGGCTGGATCAATAGGCTTGTGCCATGTGGTGAAACAAGCTTTTGTGTGACCCCAGGGTGAGCATCACCCAATGCAGCATGTTTGGGCCGCTTTGGCGGCCCGCTTTTTTGGAGAATACCGATGAATGTCGTGCGTATCGTCGCGGGTCTGACGCTGGTTGCCGGGATTGCAGGCTGCGGCAGTCAGGCCGCCGAACACGCCTTGCCCGCCTTGAAACTCGATCCGGCGCGCGTGAGCGTGGTGGGTTTGTCTTCCGGTGCGGCCATGGCGCAACAAGCGCACTTCGCCTTTTCCGATCATTTGATGGGTGCTGGCCTGATTTCCGGGCCGCCCTATGGTTGTGCCGAAGGTGATCTCGGCACGGCGCTGGGACGTTGCATGAAGGGCGCGCCGGATGCGCCGGACGTGGTGAGGCTGGCCGAACGCGCACGCGAACTGGCCGAGGCCGGCAAGATCGCACCGCTGTCCGGGCTGGATGGTGACCATGTTTGGGTGATGCACGGGGCCGCCGATCAGACCGTGCATGAGCTGGTGGCGCGTGCGTCCTATGCCATCTATCAGGCCTTGCAACGTGAAGTGGCGCAGCCACCCGTGACAGGCATGCAATTGAGTTGGGATGCCAAACGCAGCATCGGCCATGTCTGGCCAACGCGCGCCAAAGGTGATGCCTGCGCCATCACCCAGGCCCCGTTCATTGCCGCCTGTGACTTCGATGCCTCGCACGCCATGCTCAAGGCGATCTACGGCGAACCCGCGCATGAGGTTGGCGAGAACGCCGGCGGCACCCTGCACCGTTTTGATCAGAACGCCTATCGTCCCGACGGCGAGGATGCTTTTCTGGCCGACGAGGGTTTTCTGTACACGCCCAAGCAATGCCTTGATGGCACTCAATGTGGGGCCGTGTTCGCCTTCCACGGCTGTGAGCAGAATGCCGACGTGCTGGAGCAGAGCTTCGTGCAGGACATCGGCCTCAATCGTTGGGCCGATGCCTATGATCTGGTGGTGATCTACCCGCAGACACGCGCCAGTTTCATGCCGCTCAACCCCAAGGGCTGCTGGGATTGGTGGGGCTATTCCGGCCCCGATTACGCCACCCGCGATGGCAAGCAACTGGCATGGTTGGCCAATCTGGGTCGGGCGCTGGGCGTGCCGCTGATGGATGCGCCGAAACCCTGATGTTCGCTGTTGCGATCACGGGATGCCGTGCTGCTTCAAGGCCCAGGCGACGTGCTCGCGCACCAATTCCGAGGGGTGCTCGGCGCGTGCCTGAAGCGCTGAAACGATGGCCGGTGAGGTCGGCGCGTTGCCGAGCGCCACGGCGATATTGCGTAGCCAACCGATGTAGCCGGCCCGTCGCAGTGGCGAGCCTTCGGTGCGACGCAGGAACTCCTCTTCTTCCCACGCGAACAGATCCACCAGGGTGGCTTTGTCCAGATCGTTGCGGATGCGGAAATCGGGTTCGTCGTGGCGCTGGGCGAACTTGTTCCACGGGCAGGCCAGTTGGCAGTCGTCGCAACCGAAAATGCGATTGCCCATGGGCTTGCGCAGGTCTTCCGGAATGGCACCCTTGTTCTCGATGGTGAGGTAGCTGATGCAGCGCCGCGCATCGACCACGTACGGGGCGATGATGGCTTGCGTCGGGCAGACCTCGATGCAGCGCACGCAGGTGCCACAGTGCGCGCTGACCGGTTCATCCACCGGCAATGGCAGGTCGGTGAAGAGTTCGCCGAGAAAGAACCACGAACCGATGGACTTGTTGATGATGAGGGTGTGCTTGCCGACCCAGCCTTGACCACTCTTGCTCGCCAGTGCTTTTTCCAGCACCGGCGCCGAATCGGTGAAAGCGCGGTAGCCGAAGGGGCCGATGCGCTCGGCCAGACGGGTGGCGAGCTTTTGCAACCGCGAACGAATGACCTTGTGGTAATCGCGCCCAAAGGCATAACGCGAAACATAGGCGCGCTCGCCATCGGCCAAGGTGGCCCAGGCCTTGTCGGGATCGGCGTCGCTGTAGTTCATGCGCACACTGATGATGCGCAGGGTGCCAGGCACCAGTTCTTCGGGATGGGCGCGAAGATGGGCGCGCTCCTTCATGTAGCCCAGTTCACCGTGCAGGCCTTGGTCGAGCCAGGCTTGCAGACGCTCGGAATCCATGCGCACATCGGTGTCGGCCACGCTCAGCTGCTGGAAGCCCAATTCGGCAGCCCATGTGCGCAACTCGCCCATCAGTGCGGCCAGCGTTGCGGGGTCCTTGAGGTCAGGCGTGCTCATCGGTTTTGAAGGGTGCGTGGGCTCGTGCTGCAGGGCTAAACTTCGCCCATGGAAGTCAGCGTGCCACTGTATCGTTGCGAAGACCTGCGTGTCTTTGAAAATCTGGCCATGAGTCACGATGCCATCGATGCCTATGCCTTGATGGGGCGGGCTGCGGCCGCGAGTTTCGCCAGCGTGAAGCGCCACTGGCCGTCAGCGCGACGGCTGTGTGTGGTCTGCGGGGCGGGCAACAACGGTGGCGATGGTTTGGTGTTGGCGCGACTGGCCCGCATGGCCGGGATGCAGGTGGACGTGGTGACGATGGGTGAGGAGCCACGAGTCGAGCCGGCGCGACGTGCGTTCACGCATTGGCGCGAGAGCGGTGGTCACGAGCACCACTACCAGATCGGCGAGCCCTTGCCACAGGCTGATGTGATCATCGACGCGCTATTGGGCATCGGCTTGTCGCGTGCGCCGTCGGGTACGGTTGCCGCGCTCATCGATGCGATCAACTCGGCACACGTGCCCGTGTTGGCGATGGACCTGCCTTCGGGACTGGATGCCGATGGCGGCAGCGCTCCGGGTGCCGTGGTTCAGGCCACGCGCACGGTGAGCTTCATCGCGCACAAACGCGGCACATTCACGGGGCGCGGACGTGCTGTGGCGGGCGAGGTAGAACTGGCTACGCTCGATGTCCCCATCGAAACCCGTCATGCCCGCCCGGCGGCCGCTTGGCTGTGGCACTCCGCCCAGTTGCGGAAGCTGCTGCCGCCGCGCGCTCGTGACGCGCACAAGGGCCGACATGGGCGAGTGCTGGCCATTGGCGGCGATCAGGGTTATGGCGGGGCCATTCGCCTGTGTGCCGAGGCGGCCTTGCGTGCGGGCGCCGGGCTGGTGAGTGTGGCCACGCGCGCCGAGCACGTCGCGCCCCTGCTGACGGCCCGTCCCGAAGCCATGACGCAAGCGGTGGAAGACGCCGGTGCCCTGCGTGCCTTGGCCGAGCCTGCCGATATTCTGGCCGTGGGGCCTGGATTGGGACGCAGTACGTGGTCGCAGCAGATGTTTGATGCGGCCATGGAATGTCAGGTGCCGGCGGTCATCGATGCCGATGGCTTGAATCGACTTGCCGCTGCGGCACGCCCCTTGAATGCCAGTGTGCTCACGCCCCATCCCGGCGAAGCTGCGCGCCTGTTGCACTGCGATGTGGCGACGATCGAATCCGATCGTTTTGCCGCCGCGCAAGCCTTGGTACAAACCTTTGATGCCGTGGTCGTGCTCAAGGGTGTGGGCACGATCGTGGCCGCGCCTGGGGAAACGCCGGTGGTGATCGGCGCGGGCAACCCCGGCATGGCCAGTGGCGGCATGGGCGATGTGCTCACCGGCGTGATCGCAGCATTGTGGGCGCAGGGCCTGAGCGCATTCGAAGCTGCCTGTGCGGGTGCCTTGCTGCATTCTGCGGCCGCCGATGCCGCCGTGCGCGAGGGCGGCGAGCGTGGGCTGCTGGCCTCCGACCTTTTCCCCCATCTACATCGATTGGCCAATCCTTGAATACCCTTGAACTCGCGGGCCCCGCCGACACCGAACGCCTGGGCGCAGCGCTGGCGCGCCACCTTCCCCACCGCGCCATGGTCCTGCATTTGGAAGGCGACCTGGGTGCCGGCAAAACCACCACCGCACGTGCCTTGTTGCACGCCTTGGGCGTAAGCGGCGCGGTACGCAGTCCGACCTACACTCTGGTCGAACGCTACGACACCGCGAGGGGTGAAGTGGCGCATCTGGATCTGTATCGCATCGCCGATCCCGAAGAGCTCGAATACCTCGCGCTCGACGAGCTGGCCGAACGTGCCAGCCTGTGGTTGATCGAGTGGCCCGAACGCGGTGGTGCCGCTTTGCCAGCGCCGGATCTGGAACTGCGCTTGAGCGTGGCGGGCGCGGCGCGGCGTGGCGTCTTGCATGCGTATTCGGACGAGGGCTCGGCGTGGGCGCAGGCCGTCAAGGCCGATTGCCGAGATCTGTTGGCGCAGGCCTGATCGCGGCTTGCCATCGGCGTCACGATATCACGCCTCACCGTTCCGTCTGCGCGCTCGCGTGCGATTGATTCATTGAATTTCAGTAGCTTAGGAACCGCCAACGGTGAATCGTGCGGGCCGAGTGTGAACCTTGGCCCGGCACGCAACTTCGTAGTTCCGTCAGGAAGTATCTCTAAGATCATGGTTTATCAGGAAAAAAACTTGCAGTTTTTACTCCAAAGTGCTTGAATCTTTCGCATGAGTCACATTTCTGCCCGATTTGCCCGCATTTTGACCCTGACGGTCTGCCTGTTGCTGCCGGCGTGGGTGTCGGCGGCCGAGCAGGTCCAGGCGTTGCGGGTGTGGGCTGGCCCCGATCACACCCGCACCGTCTTCGATGTGTCCGGGCCGATCCAGTACAAGGTGTTCACCCTCGCCAATCCCGACCGGCTGGTGCTCGATATCGATAACGCCAGCCTGGCCAAGGGATTTGCCGCGCCGGAAAGCTCCGGCGTCTTGCAGAAAGTGCGCACCGGCAAGCACGGGAAGGCTGGCGTGCGGGTCGTATTCGACCTGAGTGACGCGGCGCGACCGCAGAGTTTCCTCCTGCCTCCGGCCGAGGATCTGGGCCACCGTCTGGTGGTGGACCTGTATGCGAACACGGCCAAGGCGGCTGCGGTCGTGCGCACGGTCGAGCAAGCGGTTCCGGCGACCGAACGCCGTGTGATCGTGGCCATCGATGCCGGCCATGGCGGCGAGGATCCCGGTGCGCGTGGGGCCTCAGGCTCGTGGGAAAAGAACATCACCTTGGCGATGGCGCGTGAACTCAAGCGCCAGATCGACGCAGAACCCGGCATGGAAGCGGTGCTGATTCGCGATGGCGACTACTTCATCTCGCTGAAACAGCGCTACCAGAAGGCACGCGAAGCCAACGCCGACCTCTTCATCTCGGTTCATGCCGATGCCTTCGACAAGCCCACCGCGTCGGGCTCCTCGGTGTTCGTGTTGTCCACGCGCGGCGCGTCGAACGAAGCGGCACGCTGGCTGGCAGCAAGTGAAAACAAGTCCGATCTGGTGGGTGGCGTGTCGCTCGAAGGCAAGGACGACACCTTGGCTGCGGTATTGCTGGATCTTTCGCAGAGCGCCACGATGAAGGCCTCCGATGAGGTGGCCACCAACGTGCTGGATGCGATGAAGCGCGTCGGCAAGGCCCACAAGCCGCATGTCGAATCGGCGAACTTCGTGGTGCTGCGTTCGCCCGACGTGCCTTCGATCCTGGTCGAGACGGCCTTCATCAGCAATCCCGCCGAAGAAAAAAAGCTCAAGGACGCCGGTCACCGCAGCCGCCTGTCGGCCGCCATCGTCGATGGCGTGCGCGACTACTTTTCGGTGCAGGCGCCGCCGGGCACCTGGCTCGCGGCTCACGCCAAGCCGCGCTCACGCCAGCACGTCGTCACCCGTGGCGAAACCTTGAGCCTGATTGCCCTGCGCCACGGCGTGAGCCTGTCGACCTTGCGCAGCGCCAACCGCAAGACCGGCGATGTGGTGAAGGTGGGCGAACGCCTGACCATTCCGGTGGCCATGGGCCCCGGTTGACATCGCGCACGGCGAAGCAGACTGTTTGCCTCTCGGCCACGGGTGTTCGTGGCCGCACGAGAGGATCTTCACGATGTTGAGGTCGATCACCATCAGCCTGCCGGTCACGAATCTGGACCGCTCCAGGGCGTTCTACGTTGCCGTGGGCTTCGAGCCCAATCCGATGTTCGCAGACCCGACCGCGGCCATGATGGTCTGGAGCGAAACCATCAGCGTGATGCTGTTGACGCACGAACGGTGGCGCACGTTTACCACACGCCCGATTCCGCCGAGCACGTCGAGCGAAGTGGCCTTGAACATCGCCTGCCCATCACGCCAAGCCGTCGATGCGATGGCCGAAGCGGCAGGACGTCATGGCGGCACGACCGACATCAATCCGGTTGAGGACCATGGCACGATGTATGGCCGAGACTTCTGCGATCCCGATGGCCACGTCTGGGGCGCGATGTGGATGGATGCGAAGGCCCCGTCCGGTGCGAACGAGGCTTCATCGGGTTCGTGACATCGCAAGGCGACCGAGCCGGTCGGTCGCGGAACCGCGTCGCGCGTCACGCGTCACTTTCCCCGGACAGCAGTGCGCCTTCGCCGGCATGACGGGCGTGTTCAGGCATCCCCTACGAATCACCGTCAGCCGCACCGCGCCGGATACGCACGGCTTCCACCTCGATGCGCAACTCGACGGCATCGCCCACGGCGCTGCGGTGTGCGCGCATGCCGAGGTCGCTGCGACTGAGCGTTGCCGTGGCTGAAAAACCCACGGTGCGGCGCAAGCTCCAGGCGCTACGTGCTTGGCGGTTGAGGGTGACATCGAGCGTGATCGGTGTGTCCTGTCCGCGCAGGCTGAGCAGGCCATGCACCTTGGCCTGAGTCTTTGAGATGCCCTCGATGCGCTGGGACACGAAGCGTGCCTGTGGATGATCCTGAGAATCAAGGTAATCACGGCGCGCGATGCGGGCATTGAAGTCGGTGTCGCCCAGATCCAAGCTGGCAAGGTCGATGCGCACGTCCACCCGCGCCTGGCTCCAGTCATCGGCATCGAACCACAGCGTGCCCTCGGGGTGGGCAAAGGTGCCGATCACCTTCGAATAGCCATCGTGCATCACCGAAAACATCACGCGCGAATGCACCGGATCGAGGCGATAGGGTGCCAGTTCGCCGGCGTGGGCAAGGAGCGACCAGCACAGGCCGACAAGACTCAGAACGATGCAGCGAAAGGGCGACATGGCAGCAACCGCAGATGGAAACACTCGAACATTATCGAACCGGCCCGGGGTTTTGTAGCAATGGAGCGTGCTCCATGGCCTGCCGATCACGCTCGGCAGCTACGCCACGCTCGGACAATGTAGGGGGCAGATCAATAGGGCACATCCACGCACGCTGTCGCCATGGACGCAGTGCATGATTGCTATCATCGCGCCATCCGTCGCGGCAATCGAGGCGACGATCACGAGGAGCATCCGCCATGACGGTCAAAGCCAGTGGTCTCGGCCAGTTCGATGCCGAGGACCGATTCCATCGCTTTCAGTCGCCGCTGGGCTGCATCACGCTGGCCGCGAGCCGGCGCGGCTTGCGAGGCCTGTGGTTTGACGAGCAGGATCATTTTCCGACCTTGCCGGCATCCATCGAGGATGCGCGTGAGGGTGTGCTGGCCGATGCCGAGCAGCAGGTGCTGGCCCATTTTTCAGGTCGCCGCCAACGCTTCGATCTATCCCTGGACCTGAGTCGAGGCACGGCCTTCCAGCAAAGCGTCTGGAATGCGTTGTTGTCCCTGCCGTTTGGCAGCACCATCAGTTATGCGGCCTTGGCATCGCGATTGGGGCGTGCGGATGCGGTGCGTGCCGTGGCATCGGCCATCGGTCGCAATCCCGTCAGTGTGGTCGTGCCTTGCCATCGCGTTCTGGGATCGGATGGTGCACTGACGGGCTACGCCGGTGGTTTGGAGCGCAAACGTGCGCTGTTGAGTATCGAAGGCCAGCCGGGGAATCTTGACTGATTCAAGGCGTGGGCCTGCCTTGTCGATCCGGTCCTCACATTGACCGAACCTGGCGTAGCTGCCGAGCTTGCTCGGCAGGCCATGGAGCACGCTCCATGGCTACCAAACGAGGGCCGGTTCAATAGAATGGCGGCATGCGACTCAACAAACATATTGCGGAAAGCGGGCACTGCTCACGACGGGAAGCGGATCGGCTCATCGCCGAGCGTCGGGTCAAGGTCAACGGTGTCGTGGCGGGGATCGGAACCCAATTCGAGGTCGGCGACGAGGTGCTCGTCGATGGCCAGCAACTGGTGGTGCGCAAGCCGCAGAAAGGCGGCCGGCGCCACGTCTACATCGTGCTCAATAAACCCATCGGGGTCACCTGTACCACCGATCAGGCGGTGGACGGCAACATCATCGATTTCATCGGCCACGAGCAGCGCATCTTTCCGATCGGCCGGCTCGACAAGGATTCGGAAGGGCTGATCCTGCTCACCAGCAATGGCGACATCGTCAACGAGATCCTGCGGGCCGAGAATCGGCATGAGAAGGAATACCTCGTGGCGGTGAATCTGCCGGTCTCGCCCGAGTTCCTTACCGGAATGTCACGTGGCGTTCGCGTGCATGGCCAGATGACCCAGCCATGCCGGGTTTCGCGTATCGCCAAATACGGCTTCCGCATCATCCTGACCCAAGGGCTCAATCGACAGATTCGCTTGATGGCGGCGTCCTTCGGCTACCGCGTCAAGCAGTTGCGCCGTGTGCGCATCGACAACATCAAGCTCGGTGTGCTCAAATCCGGCCAGTGGCGCAACCTCACCGCCACTGAGTTGCAAGGGCTCTTGCCGCATCGCACGGAATGGTAAGCGCGGCTTGCCTTGATTCATCCGGGCCGCGCGGCATCAATCCCCGAGCGCGGCGTTGTGGTAGACCTCTTGTACGTCATCCAGTTCTTCGAGCCAATCGAGTAGATCGCGCAGGGTTTCTTCGGTTTCGCCCGTCACCTCGACTCGGTTTTCCGGTCGCATCACGACATCGGCACGTAGCGGCTCGAAACCGGATTCACGCAGGGCGCGCTTGACCGCCTCGAACTGCTCGGGCGCACACAACACGGTGCTGGTGCCGGCTTGGGCGATCACGTCATCGGCGCCGGCATCGAGTGCTGATTCGAGGATGCAGTCTTCGCTACCGGCAACGTGGCTGTCGAACACCAGCTCACCCAGTTGCTTGAACTGGAACGCGACCGAACCGGAGGTGCCCAGATTGCCGCCGTGCTTGGACAGGGCGTGGCGAACTTCGGCGACGGTGCGCACCGGGTTGTCGGTCATGGCATCGATGATCAGCGCCACGCCCGACGGGCCATAGCCTTCATAGCGCAGTTCCTGCATGTCGTCGGCGCCCTCGGCACCGGAGCCACGACGCAAGGCGCGTTCCATCGTGTCCTTGGACATGTTCGCGGCCAGCGCCTTGTCCATCGCCACCCGCAGGCGCCCGTTGCTGGAAGGGTCAGCACCATTGCGCGCCGCGATCGTGATCTCGCGGATCAACTTGGTGAAGATCTTGCCGCGTCGCGCGTCTTCCGCGTTCTTGCGACCCTCGATGCTCGGTCCTCGGCCCATGGCATGTCCTGCGGGTGAAGTTGGGGCGGGGATTCTACTCCGCTGTCGCTGCGTGCGGTGGCCCGATGCTGCCCTGGCCGGGTGAGGTCAGTCCAACCGATCGGCGGTGCCGCTGCTCTCGGCCAACGCCAGCTTCGCCAGTGCCAGCAGGCGCTCGGTCGACGGCGCCTTGATGCGTTGCTGGAAGGCGGCCACGGTGGCGTCGCGGTCGAGGGTTCTAGTGTGGGCGAGGGTGTCGGCCAAGGCGTGGCCCAAGCTGTCGAAGATCAGGCCATAGGCCACAGCATGCACGATGCCGCCACCCAGAGTGCCGAAGCCCGGGAATGCTTTGAGTGCATTGCCGACCACCGCAAGGGTGATCGAGCTGCCAGTGCGCAAGAGGCCGCCGGCGCGGGCGAGGAGATCATCGACATCCACGTCGCGTGCGCGCAGGCCGTGGATCTGGCAGAGCTCGCGTGTGAGGGCCGTGGCCAGTGCACCCTGGATCACCAAATCGGTACCGGGCGCGATGGCGGCCAGGGCGCCGATCACGGCGCGGCGCGTGTATTTGTCGATGGTCTGTGCGCTGCGCTCGCTCTGCAGACGCTGCTCGCCGGCCGCGAGCTTCTCATCGACGTGGGCGAACAACGCCGCTTCGCGACCCGGCTCCAATGCCTCGTGGCCCAAGGCGGCCATGCGTTCGATCGCCGCGTGCAAGGCATCGATCCGGGCCGGGGCCTGGCGGGTGATGGTTTCTTGGCGGCCGTCGGCGTGTTCGCGCAGGAGTTCTTCTTCGTGCCCGGCCGACACCGCCACGACCTTGGCGGGCAGGGTTGAGCAACGCGCGCGCAGGCGTGCGAGCAGGGCGTTGAGCTCGGGTGCCGGATAGCGGTCGGATTTGTTCAATGCGACCACGATCGGGCGCGCAAAGCGGGCCAAGGCCTCCAGTTCGAGCCACTGGCTGCGCGCGATATCGCCATCCACGACGTAGATCAGCGCGTGCGAGCGCGCCGCTTCGTCGCGTGCCAAATCGAATCGCTCGTGTCCGTCCACCTCGGCGCTGCCGGGCACATCGGCGATGTCCAGTCGGCGGCCGTCGGGTAGATGCCCATGATGATGGGCGATGGCGCGCGTGCTGCCGCCGATGACGCCGATGGGACGTTCGGTCTCGGGCGCGAGTGCCTGCAGCAGGCTGCTTTTGCCGGTGGAAATGTGGCCGAACAGGCAAATCTGCACCGCGCCTTGCGCACGCCTGCGATCCAGTTCGGCCAGTTCCCCACGCGCCTGATCGGCTTCCGGCGCCGCCTGATCGATGCCTTCGATGCGCTGTTCGAGCGTGCTGCGGTCGATCGCCGTGACCTGAGCCTTGCGTACGGACTGGGGCCGAAGCAGGCGCCAGATGAGCCAGATCGAGGCGCTCAACAAAACGCCCAATGCGATCACGAACGCCCAACTCACCCAATCCGGCCACGCCTGCAGGCGCTCCCACACCGAGAGTGCGGCATCGGTGGCGCGCAACAAGGTCAACAGCAGCATCGCCACGCCCAATACGAGTGCGATGGCGAGCAGGATGCGCAGCGGTTGGCTGGGTCGAGACATGCGATGGATCGTCTGGAAACCCGCACTTTAACAAAGGCGGACCCTCACTTCGCCCACGCCACCGATGGGCGATCGCCGCTTACTCGGCAGACTGGCCATAAAGAGCGGTTGAATTTCCGTATGGGTTGCGCAGGTGTCGTGAGACAACTGCCGCGCACATTACTCGAAACCGTCTGCAAAGATGCTGGTGTCCTGCAAACGCCCGATCACGCCATCGAAGTCGTTCAGGGTTGTCGAATTATCCACTGCGCTGCCGATCAATACGGGCTTTGCGCCATCCAGCGAGATTCCAGTGAAGGACGTGGCGTAACTGGTGTTTCCGTCGCTGGTTGGCGCATCAATCCAGGCCACTCCTTAATCGCCAAATCCGGTATCGGCGCTGCCATCCGGACGCAGACGCAGTACCAGGCCACTTCCCAGCGGCCCTTCGTCGCGTTGACCAAAACCGGCGAGCAAAGACCGTCCCTGGGCATCGATCACCGCATCCCGCGCAACCGTCGGCACGGGAAGCGGGTTGTGATACGCGTTGGGATAGCCGGGCTGTCCGTTGCCAATGAAGGCTGGATCCACCGCCAGCGTGTCGTAATGGCCCTGCCCGTCGCCACTGGCGCGGATGCGCGTGGCGACGATGTGGTCAGCGGTGGCGCCGGTGCCAAACAGCAACACGGTGTCGGGATTGACCAGCGCTGCACCCGCCACGGAGCCAGAAATCGGCAACACCAGCGATCCTTCGCAGGTGTCCGCGTCACCCAGCCCCGGCGGCAGCAGGCACGCGCCGAATCGGGTTTGGGCGGGTGATACCTCGGAGGTACCAGCGACCACGTAATAGCCGTCAGCGATCCGCAGCAGTTTTTGCCCCAGTGCAGGCTCGCCGGTGGCGAACGTGCCCACCCAGCCATCGATGACGGTCCCGCTGGTATTGAAGCTGACCACCATCGCACGGTCAGATCCCAACACATCCGTGGTGCCGGTGACGAGAATGCTGCCATCGGCGTCGACCAGCACCGCATTCGGATAATCATTGGTACTGTCCGCGCCATCCGCGCCGACGGCGGTGCCGCCGTCTCCGGCAAAACTGCTGTCATCGCTGCCGTCGGCATTGAATCGCACCACCCCGTAGTCACTCAGCCCGCCCGGGCCGGGCGTTGGGCCCACCACAATGATGCGCCCTTGCGCATCCACGGCCATACCGGTGACAGCGGTCAGCCAGGCGTCTTTTGCCACAAAACCCAGGTTGCCCCATGAGGTCACCGGATGGCCATCACTGTTCAGTCGAAACAGGCCGATCCGCTTGCCCGCACCCGAGTTGGCCCCGCCATTGGGCAACTCGGTGGCCACCATGTAATCGCCGCCCGCCAGGCGAACCTGGGCGACGGCGCCTTCGTCTTGCGTCCCTGCCGCAGGTTCATACAGACGCTGCCAACCATCGGAGTTCCCGAATGCGGGATCGGACACCATATCGCTCGCCTGCACGGCCGAGAGACCGGCACAAAGGCTGATCGTCATGGCGATCGCGAGGCGGCTCGATAAGCGGATGCGGTGCATGACGGTTCTCAATCAGGACGGGATTACTGGGGAGTACGCAATTTCCTGCCAGATCGGGACATCTCACGCACGGGCTGCTTACGCCAGTGGTTTGGAGTGATAGCGCCTTGCTTGGTCTCGAAGCTCATCACGGCCTGTTTGGTGAGTGTCACTGGGGTGCGGCGCATGGCGATTGGACCTGGCCGGATTGCACGAAATATCGGCGAGCCAGGTTTGTGAGCCATCGCCCGGTTTCTTGCGTCTTCCGATATGGCAGTTTTCCCGCGTGGCTGGCAGCATGAACGCGCCGCGATCGCGGCATCAAACGTCAATACGGGGGATTCATGAAGTACGTTCGTCATGTGATTTTCGCGGCCGTCGCCATGGCAGCAATGCCGGCGTTCGCGGGTGAGGTGGTCTTCGTCAACCAGTCGTCCTGGAACATCCACGAGATCTACTTCTCGCCTGCCAGCCAAAGCAACTGGGGCGAGGATCACCTTGGAAAGGACATCCTCGAGAAGGGCGATTCTCTGACCCTGACCGACGTTGAAGAGGGCACGTGGGATGTGCGGGTCGTCGATGAGGATGGCGACGAATGTGTTCTCGAAGACGTCGAGATCAACGGCTCGGACAAGTGGGTCATCAACGACGACAGCCTCTTGGCCTGTCAAGCAGAAACCTGAGTCTGGATTGGATTCGCCGAGCCGTTACGAACGCCCCTTCATTGGGGCGTTGTTTTGACGGACTCGTGATTGTGCCCGGCGCGTGGCTCGTGCGCCGCATTGACTGTCGCGTGCTTCGCGCGGGCACGGATCTGGTCGAGACTCAAGGCCTCGCTATCGCTGGGTGGCGGCAAACCCAATTCCTGACAAAAGGCGATGAACCTGGCGTCATCGCGAAAACGCAGGATGAAGGCATCGTCCAACAGGAACAAGGCGCGCGAGGGGGCGCTGGCCAGACTGCGTTTGAGCCATTTCAGGGTCTGGTCGAGATCGCCACGAAGGGCCTGTATCTGCGCAACGACGTAGAAGCCATCTTCGTTACTGCCACCTGATCCAAGCCGTTCCAATCCCGCCTGATCGGCGAGCAGGGAATCCAGCGCTTGGTCGGCCATTGCCTGGTCCGGTCCAATCTGTGCCGCCAGTGTCGTGAACAGCATGCGAGATGCCGTCGGCAAGCGTTCGGCGATGGCTGTCGCCGCTGCTGCATCGCCGCGGAGCAATGCCAATTGCAGATGATCGAGCGGGGCGGCCTGGGCCAGTTCCTCGGCCAGACGCAATGCCTTCTCGGCTTCATCCAAGCGCCCCACCATCGCCAGCAAGGCTGAGTACGCGAAGTTGTTGACGGCGTACATTGGCTCGATCGAACGCAGTCGGTCACGCAGCTGAAGTGACTGTCCCAACTGTCCGGAGCCG
This sequence comes from Chiayiivirga sp., assembly GCA_035703435.1. Classification (GTDB taxonomy): domain Bacteria; phylum Pseudomonadota; class Gammaproteobacteria; order Xanthomonadales; family Xanthomonadaceae; genus Denitratimonas. The sequence goes on from DASSYF010000008.1 coordinate 34,516, forward strand.
GTCAAAGTAAAGCTGCAGCCATTCAAGACCATGCTGTCGTTCGGTGACAACTGTACGGCACGGAGACAGGCGGTCGTAGCCTGATGAAAATCAAAATCGTAGAAGGCTAGATACGCATGGGCCGCGTGCGCAGCCCCCAAAGCTGGCGCCAATCTCAAGGCGTGGTCTGCGGCCTCACGCGCAAGCCTCATATGTTCGGCGGCCTGTTCAGGTGCCTCGTTCGAGAAGCGTGCGACGGTACTCCATGAGCCCGACAGTTGTGCCCACGCCATCGCATAATCCGGATCGAGTTTCACCGCTTCGCCGAGGTATCGGGCTGCCGTGCGGAAGTTCTCGTCGTGCCAGTATTTCCAGCCTTGGAGATAAGCGCTGTAGGCCTCGATGCTGCCGCTGGCAGGGCGGTCATCCAACGGCGGAGACCTGCCAGATGCCGTCAGGTGCACTGGCAATTCCGCCGCCACTGCGCGCGTGATCTCATCCTGCAAGGCAAACAGGTTCGTGTACGGGCGATCGAAGTGCTCGGCCCAAACCGTGCGACCATCGGCTGTCGAACTGAGCTCGATCCCGATTCTCACCGCGTCGCCGGCATGCTGTACCGTGCCGCTGATCAGATACGCAACCCCGAGCTGGGCACCGATGGCCTTGCTGTCGTCCTGACTGTCGCGAAAGCGAAACGACGACATGCGGCCGATGACCCTGATGCCATCGAACTTGGACAGGGCATCGATCAGGCTGCCTGACAGGCCATCGGAAAAAAATTGTTGGCTTGCATCGCCAGAAGTGTTCGCCAGCGGCAACACAGCGACGCTGACCGGTGCGGCCAGACGCTCGGCTTCGATGGATGATGAGGGCGCAACAGGCGCTTGCCGAACCCACGGAATCCACGCCGCCGCCAAGCCAATGAGGGCTACGGCAAGTATCCATGTCCACATCGGCCTGATTGTGCGACTCGGCACTCCAACTTCGAGCGCTGGCGCAGCCGAAGTGCTTGCTGCTGTGCCAGCCACACTGTCGGCCGTGGACACCGCCTCGGACATCGTTGGGCTCGATGGTTGCGTTTGGAGGGGCGATCCACGTTGAGCATCGGCGGGCAGGTCGAGTCGATAACCGACACCATGCACGGTGTGTAGCCAGCGTGGCTGTTGAGCGTTCTCGCCCAGAGCCTGCCGCAACAAGGTCGCGATGCGATTCAGCGCGCTTGGCGTGACGTGGGTATGGCCCCACACGGCATCCAGAATTTCATGGCGCGTGAACACGTGTCCGGGCTGGCGGGCCAGCAGCGCGAGCACGGCGAATGTCTTCGGTTCCAGCGGCTGTTCAACGCCGTCCCTGGTCAGGCGATGGCCCTCGAAGTCGATTTCGACATTGGCGAAGCGGATGCAGGCGAGTGGCGCTTCCGTATCCGTCACGATGCCTGTTGGCCTCATGATAAAACCTTATGAATCAATTGGTTGTGGAGTCAGTAAGCATTCCATAAGACTTTCCAAAGGCCTTGCACCGAATTTGCTCGGCATTCCCAAAAGACACGCCTGCGCGTTGCCATGAGCATTGTCGAACCGGACCTTGTTTTGTAGCAATTTGAGGGCCGGATCAATAGGTCCGTTGCAGCAGTCCTGCGCCATGTTCGCACACTTCACCGGAGGGTCATGCCATGCACTACGACGTATCGGCGCGAGCGAGCCTGGCCGCCGAAGGCGTGTTCCACGCGGCCGCCGGCCGCGTAACGGTCACGATGGGTGGCAGCGGGTCGGGCACGCACGACAAGGGTCGAAAAGGATACCCGCCATGAATCGCGGTCTTGTCTGTGGCATCGCAGCGTTGCTGATCCTGCAGGCCGCGTGCGCTGAAGCGGTTACATGCAGCGAAGGATTCGGCCAGGTGTCACAACTGCAGCATCGCGGCTGGTTGATGCGCAACAACAGTGATCCCATCGGAACCACGTCCTGGTTTCAGGGCAACCCGAATGTTTTTCCCGCCTACTCGGGGAGCGCCAACAGTTTTGTTTCGGCCGACGCCGACAGTGCTTCCTCCAGCGGTTATCCGGTGTTGAGCAATTGGTTGATCACACCGGTGCTGGAGTTCGGCACTGGCGAGGTTTTCCAGTTCGTCACGCGCGCGAGTCCAGGCGGGGTGAACCGTCTGGTGGTACGCGTATGCATCATGGGTGGCGGCGTCGACTGCGCAGCGCCGGGCCCTCAATCCGGAAGTCTTGGTGACTTTCAGGGGGAACTCCTCGACATCAATTCGGGGCAGAGCGCAGCCGGTTACCCAAGCAGTTGGACTGTGTACCAGATCAGCAGTGCCAATGGTCTGCCGAGCAGTGGCCTTGGGCGAATTGCCTTCCATTACTACGCCTTCTGGCAACCCAATATGGCGCTTGGCACAACGATCGGCATCGATGAGGTGAGCATCACGGGCAGCGGTGGTTGTCTGCTGACCGGCGTCGTCTATGCCGACGGCTTCGAATGAGAAATGCGTGCAGGCCACGTCAACACACGACATCGCAGGAGAGCACGACATGAAAGACCGGTCATTGCATTTCGTTGGCTTCATTCTCGCTTGCTTCGGTTTTGCCGCGCACGCAAACACCTACACAGTCGGCAGTGGTGCCGGCTGCACGCATGGCACGATCCAGTCGGCGATCAATGCCGCTGACAGCCATTTCGGTTATGACGAGATCCGGCTCACCCGGTCGCTGACCTACGAACCTGAATCGAACACGGTCAATACCAGCGATGATCTCAGCATCGTCGGCGGATATGCCACCTGTACGCAGAGCACGAGCGATGGCGTCTACACTGTCGTCAGTGGATTTGGCGCAGCCAATGGCACGTCCGTGTTCAACATCAACACCAGCGGCACGGCCATCGTCACGTTGCGGCTGCTCCAAATCACCGCGGCGAGGCAATACGGCATCAACTTTCATGGCAGCGGTACGCTGCAACTCATCGAAAATACGATCGACCGCAACAAAGTCGGTGGCATTCATGCCGAGGCAAGTCCCGGCAGTTCGGCAAATCTCGCCATATACACCGGCAACGTGATCTTGCAGAACGGTACGACTGGCCTCGGATCGGGTGGCGGTGTGTCTCTCACGGGGGCAGTCACCATGACCATGGTGGCAACGAAGACGACGATTGGCCTCAACACTGCGCAATTGGGTGGGGGGCTGTACGTGGGAAGTGGTGCAACTGCGAATATCGGTTCACCCGGTTACGGCGGGCTCGCAGTCATCGATGGGAACGACGCCACGTTGGGCGGTGGCATCTTCGTGGCCGGAACGCTGAATCTCTACACCACCGACCCCACACACCCGGTACGCGTCGCTGGCAATTGGACAGATAACTCCGGCGGCGGAATTTACGTCAGCGGCGCCGACGCCTTGTTATGCGCGCGCGATTTTGTCATTGAGGACAACCAGGCAGGAATCACGGGCGGTGCCATTGTGGCCGCTAATGGTAGTTATGGTTATTCCCCCAACGTGCTACTGAACGTCGACTCCCCTGACTGCGTGGTGCCTGCGATGGCCAAGCGGTGCGCGTCAAGCACGACGTGCAACCGAATTTCGGGCAATTCGTCGGATCACAATGACAGTTACGATCCATCAGGCGCCATCATCGCGGCGTTGAGTTATGCATTCCTCCGTGCCGATCACGTGACGATGCGCGATAACACCGGTGAATACATGGTTTATGGCAATGACAGCAACATCTCGCTGGATCACATGCTGATCGCGGACAACACGATCAGTGGAACGGTTCTCGTCTCTTCGGGGTCGGCTACGGCGATTCAGGCTCTCGCCCTAGGTAGCAGCACAATTGCCAACAATGACTTCACGGGATACTTCGTGTTGCATTCACCGTGGATGTTGTTTTTAACCAACGACATCATCGATCAACCCGGCGTCCCCACGTATGTCACGATCCCCCATCAACTCTACCTGCATAACCTGCTGCTCAGCAGTACGGCGAACATTCCGCCGGCGCCCGACATCATCGTGGACTCGCCGATGTTCATCGATGCCGCGCACGGAAACTATCACTTGAACCGATACTCGCAGGCGGTCGATTTCGCCGAAGCAGATACCTACGATCCTCTGGACCTCGATGGCAAGCCATATGATGTTGATCTGCCCAGGGCCAATAATCGATATGGTCCACGCGATCTCGGCGCCTTCGAGCTTCAGTCCGAGGACTGTGGCATCTTCGGCACGATTTTCTGCACCAGCTTCGAGTAAGACGCGCCATTCGCGCTGAAATGCGGATGGAGCCTGTCGGTCAGGATGCGCAAGGCGTTGCGGGATCGAGACACGGGCGTTGAAGCAGGCAGGAGCGGGAACTGTACTGGATGCGTGTCGCGCACCCTTGCGCATTGCAGCGCGACACGGAGGCCGCCACCGCAATATCCTTGCGCGCTTTGCTCGCGGGAAAACCGATGCGAAGACTGTTGTTGGTAGCCGCCGTGGCGCTGGTCGTCAGCCCTTTGGTGAAGGCAGAGGAGTGGGTGGTCGAAGCGCACTATCCCGATCAGGCCAGTCTGTATCGTGCGACGGCGCTGTTCCAGCACGTCACGATCGATGCGAAACGTCAGGTGTTGCGGGTGGATACCGACGAACAGGGCATCGAACGCTTGCAAGGCGTGGGGCTTGCGGTCAGCGTGGATCTGGCCGGGACGGCAAAGTTGCGGGGCTTTCAGGAGGCGATGCGTTCTGCGCTCCAGTCCGGTGCGCCACATATCACCACCGCGGGTTATCCGAGCATTCCGGGCTATGCCTGTTACCGGACGGTCGAGGGTGCGTATCAGACCATGGACGACCTTGTCGGCGCGTATCCTGACCTGGTCGAAGTCCACGACATCGGTCCGAGTTGGAAAAAGACGCAAGGCAGCGGTGGTTACGAGATGCGCGCGCTGCGCATCACCGACCTTGCAACCGCCGCGGCCCATCCCGAGCGTCCGAAATTCGTGGCTTTCGGCTCGATCCATGCGCGTGAGTACACCCCAGCCGAACTGCTCACGCGGCTGGCCGAATGGTTGGTCAAGGAATATGGCCGTGATCCGCAGGCCACGTGGCTGGTCGACAACGTCGATTTTCGATTGATCCTGATGGCCAATCCAGACGGGCGCAAGAAAGCGGAATTCGGCGATTCATGGCGCAAGAACATCAACGATGTCCAAGGCCATTGCAGCACGTCGTCCAACGTCGGCATCGACCTCAATCGCAATTTTCCGTTCCACTGGAATACCACGGCTGGTCAAGGTTCGAGCGGCATTCCCTGCGATGAAACGTTTCGTGGCACCAGTGCCGGATCCGAACCGGAAACGCAGAATCTCGTCGGCTATGTCGCCGGCACCTTGGGCGTCGGCGGCTACTCGGGAGGCGCATTGCCGGATCGGCGCAATGGAAGCCTGAGTGGGCCGGCACCGGAGGATTACAGCGGCCTGTTCTTTGACATCCACAGTTACTCGCAGCTGGTGCTGTGGTCGTGGGGCGACACCACAACCCCGGCACCCAATGACGCCAGCCTGCGCACACTGGGGCGGCGTTTGGCCTGGTTCAATGGCTACACGCCGCAGGCGGCGGTGGAACTCTATCCGACCGACGGCACCACCGATGACACGTTCTATGGCCTGATTGGTGCGCCGTCCTACACCATCGAGCTGGGCACCTCGTTTTTCGAGTCCTGCGCCAGCTTCGCCAGCGACACCTTCCCGAAGAATTTCGATGCGCTCCGCTATGCCGCACGCGCCGCGCAGGGGCCGTACCGACTGCCGTGGGGGCCCGACACCGTGGCGGTCAATGCGTTGCAGGACTTGGTGGTGACGGGCGAGCCCATCGAGATCACGGCCCGCCTCGACAGCGCACGGTTCAACAACTCCAATGGCTCGCAGTCCAGCAGCGCGATCGCCTCGGCAGCCGCCTGGTTTGATGCGCCGCCGTGGACGGCAGGTGGGGCGGGGATGCCGCTGATTGCCGACGATGGAGCCTTCAACAGCACGCTTGAGGATGCGCACGCCTCGTTGCCCAGCGGCGGCCTGAGCAGTGGGCGCCATCTGGTGTTCGTGCAGGGCACCGATGCGATGGGGCGGGCGGGCACGCCCGATGCAAATTTCATCGAGGTCGTCGAGCCGGAGGCGGTGGCCAGTCTGTCTGGCCACGTGGTGCGTGCTGCGGACGATGCGCCACTCGTCGCCACGGTGATTGCGCGGGAAATGCCGAGCGGGATCGAACGTCAGGCCCACAGTGCTGCGTCCGATGGAAGCTACACGCGACGGGTGATCGCAGGCTCACTGGATATTCGCGTCAGCGCGCCGGGCTATCTGGATGAAGAAGCCCATGGCGTGGTGCTGGCCGGCGGGCAGTCCATGGTCAAGGATTTCCGCCTGTTGCCGGTCTGCACCCTGTTGACTGACGATGTGGAGCAGAACAACGCGTCATGGACGGCACAAAGCCCTTGGGTCATCGTGAACAATGTGCCCAGCAACGCTACGCGGGCATGGAACACGCCGAGTTACGGCAGCAACCTCAGTCGATCGCTTAGCCTCGCCAGCCCGATCGATTTGAGTGGCTACGCACAGCTCGCCCTCGAATTCGATGACCGCTGCGCCACGGAGGCCAATTACGATTTCGGACGGGTGGAATACAGCACGACCAATGGACTCAGTTGGAATGGGCTGTACTCCTGTTCGGGCCGCACGACGTGGCAATCCAACCGGCTTGAATTGCCCGCCGATGTCGGAGGAAGCGGCACGCTGTTGGTGCGCTTTCGACTGCAGTCGGATGCCAGCGTGAGTGGTGCGGGCTGGGCGGTGGACAACATACGCCTGACCGCCGGTGGCCAAGCCTGTCGTGATCAGCAGGTTCCGTTGGGCGATGCGATCTTCGCCGATGGTTTCGAATTGGATGTGCCTGAATTCCACGTTTCAGGCGGCTTGGGGGTGAAACCCTGATCGCACCGTGCGAGCATGAAGCCAACGGGGCGGGGAGGGTGTTGCCATGATTCGAGGGCTGGCGGTGTTCCTGTTGGCGGTGCTCGGCGTGTGCGTGGTACCCACGGCGCTGGGTGCCGAGTTGCCGCTGGCACCCCGTTTTACACCCTTGACGGTGGCCGATGGTTTGCCATCCAGTCACGTCAATGCACTGGCCGAAGACGCTGCCGGATACCTCTGGATCGGCACCCACGATGGCCTGGCGCGCTATGACGGGGTCGAGTTCACCGTCTATCAGCACATCGTCGATGACGAACATTCGATGCCGGCCAATTCGGTGCAGGTGCTGCATGTGGATGCTCGGGATCACATCTGGGTCGGTGTGGAAGGCGGTGGCGTGGCCGTGCTCGATGCACAACGCAAGACGTTCCAGCGCCACTCACCGGCGGCCGATCCGCGCTTTGCGCTGGATGATGTCTGGGCCATCGCCTCCCAGCCGGATGGCGTGGTGTGGTTGGGCGGCTACGCCGGTGGCCTGCATCGCTACGACACGCGCAGCGATGAGCTGACGATCATCCGGGCCGATCCCGAACACGGCGGCCTGCCTTCCGATCACATTCTCGATCTGGCGGTCGCTCGGGACGGTCGTTTGTATATCGCCACCACGCATGGACTTGCGATCTTGCACGATGGCGTGTTCGAGCCCGTGCCGGCCTTTCACGGGGAAGGTCCGGCGATGGTCTTGAGCGTGACCCCGCAAGCCGATGGATCGGTCTGGGTGGGACGTCGTAATGGTCTTGAAAAACTGGTCGATGGTCACTTCGAGCCGGTGCTGACCCAGGCCGAGGATCAGGCGCTGGTCGCGGCGGGTGTGATGGTGTCGATGCGTGATCGGCATGGCGGGCAATGGCTGGGCACGCGCAGCGGCCTGCGTTATCTGCAGGCTGGACGCGCCTACGATCTGGCGCGCTTTGGTGCCATGGCCGAGCAGGAAATGGTGCTGGACGCGCTGGAGGATCACGAGGGCGGACTGTGGTTTGCGGTGCGCAACGTCGGCCTGTTGCGGCTGTCGCCGGATTGGTCGAATTTTTCGGTGCTGCGGGCTTCGGGCAACGAAGAATCCGGCCTGCGCGACAACTCCATCGCCGATGTGTCGGCCGCGCAGAACGGTGATATCTGGCTGATGCATCGGGATGGCGTGTTGGAACGCCTCAGCCGCGAGGGTGACATCGCACGGTTTCTGGAGTCGAGTGGCTCCACCCGAGCCTTGCACGCCGGCACGGCGGTACTGGCCCGTCCCGATGGCGAACTGTGGCTCGGTTTTTCGCATGGATTGGGTCGGTACGATCCGCAGAGTGGTCGCTACCACGAATGGGGCATCGATTCACCGCGCGACCCGGTACTGAGTGGCGCGGTGGACCTACTGATGCTCGATTCCGAGCAGCGCTTGTGGATGAGCGCCTACGGCGGCGGACTGCAATGGCGTGAGCCGGATGGTCGCCTGCGACGCAGTTGGAAGATCGGTGCCGACGATGGTCTGCCAATCGGCGCGATCGAGGCCATGACGGTGGGCGCGGATGGCCGACCGTGGCTGGCCGGTGATTTCGGCGTGCTGCATCTCGATGCCGCACGCGAAGCCTTCGTGCCGGTGGCGGGTATCGAACCGGGCCGACTGATGGGATTGGTGCTGAGTGCCCCCGATGAATTCTGGGTGGCGCGCCTGGGCGCGCTGGAGCGCTATCGTGTGCGCGAGGATCACGCCGAGCGCATCGAGCGCATCGATGCCGCGCGCGGCATGCCGGCGGTGGAGATCGGTGGCCTGATGCGGGATACAAGCGGTGACATCTGGTTCACTTCGATTCGTGGGCTCTGGCGTTACGAACCCGATGCGCGCCAACTTCGGCATTACGGTGTGGGCGACGGATTGCCGGGTGAAGAGTTCAACGTGACGCCGCCGCTGCACGGTCCCGATGGCCTGATGCTGGCATTGAGTACCGAAGGCGCGGTGGTGTTTGATCCGGCGCGTATCCGCGAAACTCGCACCGAGCCGCGCGTGGTCCTGCAATCGCTGTCCGTGCTCAGGTCGGATGGTCGTGTCGATTTGAAGCCTGATCAGACGGTGCAACTGGACTGGTCCGACCGTGAGTTTACGGTGACGACGCGCTTCATCTCCTTCGCCCATGCCGCCGCCAATCGCTACCGCTTCCGCATGGCCGGCTTCGACCCGCAGTGGGTGGATGTCGATTCGCGCGGCCAACGTGTATTCAGCCAGTTGCCCGCAGGGCGCTACGCGCTCGAAATCGTGGGTGGCAGTGACAATGGCCCGTGGTCGGCGCGGCCCTTGCGCCTGACTGTGGACGTGCAGGGCCCATGGTGGCGCAGCGTTTGGGCCTACGCGGCCTATGTCGCCATGGGCGTGCTGGCCTTGGCGCTGGCGGTACGTTCGTATCGAGATCGCCTCGCCCGCCGACATCAGTTCGAACTGGCACAACGTCAACGCGAATGGGCCGAGCGAGCATCCGAGGCCAAGAGCAGTTTTCTGGCCACCATGGGCCATGAAATCCGCACCCCGATGACCGGGGTTCTCGGGATGGCCGAGTTGCTTCTGGAATCGCCGCTGGATGCACGTCAACGTGGTTATGCCGAAGCCATTCAACGCTCGGGTGGTTTGATGCTGCGTCTGGTGAACGAGGCGCTGGACTTGGCCCGCATCGAAGCCGGCAAGCTCAGCCTCGCGAGCGCGGTCTTCGATCTGCACGCGGTTCTGCGGCAGGCGGAGGCCTTGATGCGCCCGTTGGCCGAGCGCAAGCAGCTCGAACTGCAACTGAGGATCGCCGACACCTCGCCGCAGTGGGTGCGCGGCGATGGTCAGCGTGTGCAACAAATCGTCCTGAACCTTCTGGGCAATGCCCTCAAGTTCACCGAGAAGGGAGCCGTGGCCGTGGCGCTGGAATCCGATGCCGGCGATGTCGTCATTTCGGTACGCGACTCCGGTCCCGGCCTGAGCCAGGCCCAGTGCCAACAGATCTTCAAGCGCTTCGAACAGGGTGAGGGCGAACGGGGCGCGCACGGTCACGGTGGCAGCGGACTGGGGCTGGCGATTTGTCGCGAGCTGGCCACGATCATGGGTGGCAGCATCGACGTTGAAAGTGATGTCGGCCACGGCGCCACGTTCCGGCTGCGCCTGCCGTTGGAGCAAGTGCCGGCGCCGGCCGCAGAAGCCTCAGGCGATGAGCGGCCCGTGGCAGCATGCCGCTGCATCCTGCTGGTGGAAGACGATCCCATCGTGGCGCAGGTGGTGATGGGTTTGCTGCAAGCGCAAGGTCATCAGGTTCGTCATGCGAGCCATGGCCTGGCTGCGCTCGGTGAATTGGCCAATGCGCGCTTTGATCTGGCATTTCTTGATCTTGACCTGCCCGGCATCGATGGTTTCGAGCTGGCGCGCCTGATTCAGGACGAAGCCCTGGCCCCGCCCATGGTGGCGCTCACCGCGCGCTCGGACCTGGCCGACGAGGAACTCGCGCGTCGCGCTGGCATGGTGGGTTTTCTGCGCAAGCCGGTGCAAGGTAAGGATCTGGCAGATGCCATCGCGCGCCACGCGTCGGGCGCCGCGTCCGGGGCAAAAACGGCTTGCTGAGGCGTCGCTCAGATCGTCAGATCGCCGGCCGCTTCCGGCTGATAGGCAATCGAGGCCACGCGCACACGCAGCGCCTGACCACCGGGCGTGCTCCAGTCGATGCTTTGGCCGACCGACAGGCCGAGCAGGGCGGCGCCGATCGGCGCGAGTACCGAGATCTTGCCGGACGCCGCATCGGCGGCCTTCGGGTAGACCAAGGTCAAGTGGTGCTCCTTGCCGCTGATTTCTTCCACGCAGGTGACCTTGGAGTTCATCGTCACCACGTCGGCGGGCATTTGTGCCGGCGGCAGCACGCGCGCGCGCGCCAGCTCCTCACCGAGGCGGACAGCCGAATCACTGTCGGCGTAGGCTGGCGAATCCAGCAGTTGCTCCAGGCGCGCCAGATCAAGGCTGCTGACGATGAGCGCGGAATTTTGTGCCTGCGGCATGGGGTGGTCCTGCGATAGCGTGGTGAACGACGAGGCGGCGCCTGGGCGCCGCCTCGTGTCCTGAATGGGTTGGAATGCGCTCAGGCTAGCGTGAGATCACTTTGGTTTCAATCATCCTGATCAGCCCCATGACTCAGCCAAACCGTGACCGCTTGACCTGTGAATCACCGCAGAACCGGCACTTTCGTAGAGCGCAGCTTGCTGCGCTGAGTGCAGAGGCAGCGCAGCAAGCTGCGCTCTACGAAAGCCTGCTTGTTTCGCAGAACTTTCGACAACGAAGGGCACGGGGCCGGCTGCGGGATGGGGATAATCAGGTCAATCATTGCGCGCTGGCCATGAGCTTGCTCGGAATGCTCGCAAAGATCGGTGCCAACTTGTGCAGGAACTCACCCATGGCCGAGGTACGCCGCCAAGCCATGCCGATGCGTCGATGCGGCGACGGGGCTTTGAAGGGCACCAGCACGATGTCGGGCGAAGCGGGAATCGGCGGCGAAACCGCCAGACTCGGCAGCAAGGTGCTGCCGACCTTGGCCGCCACCATCTGACGCAAGGTTTCCAGACTGGTGGCACGAAAGCCGGAGCGCTCGTTGGCCCCGGCCATATGGCAAACGTCCAGGGCTTGATCGCGCAGACAATGGCCATCCTCAAGCAACAACAGGTGCTGGTCGCGCAACTCGTCCAGGTCGATGACGCGGCGAGTGGCCAGTGCGTGATCATTCGGAACGGCCAGCAGGAAGGGCTCTTCGAACAGGAATTCGACGTGCAAGTGTTCCTCGTGCAGTGGCAGGGCCAGGATCGCAGCGTCCAGACGGCCTTCACGCAGTTGCCTGAGCAGCACTTCGCTCTTTTCTTCGACCAGCAGCAGTTCCAGATTGGGAAAGCGCGCGCGCACGGTCGGAACGACGTGCGGCAATAGATACGGACCCAGCGTCGGGAAGATGCCAAGCCGCACGCTGCCGGCTTCCGGATCGAGCGAGCGTCGCGCGGTGACATGCAACTGGTCGATCTCGCGCAGGATATGACGCGCTCGCTCGCTGATCTCGTGCCCGATCGGCGTCAACATCACCCGACGTGGCGCACGCTCGATCAGGGTCACGCCCAGTTCTTCCTCCAGCTTGCGGATCTGCGCCGAAAGCGTGGGTTGGCTGACGAAGCTGGCCGCTGCCGCTCGCCCGAAATGACGATGCTCGGCCAAGGCGACGAGGTAGCGCAGGTCGCGGATATTCATGGTTTTGGTCTGGCTTGTCTGGATCGTGGATGACCGCTGCAACGCGTGCTCATTGCCTGCATGAGCGCGGCTCGATAGCATTTTGCCTCTTTGCCCGCCGTTTTGCCTTGCGGCAGGCCCCAGCCTTCGGAGTTTTCCATGCGCAGCCAGTTTTGTGGCCGGGTCGACGAGACCCAGATCGGTCAAACCGTGACCTTGTGTGGCTGGGCCGATGTCGCCCGCAACCTGGGTGGCGTGTGCTTCATCGACCTGCGCGATCACGAGGGCATCGTGCAGGTGGTGGCCGAGCCGGATCAGGGCGATGTGTTCAACGTCGCCGCGCGCGTGGGCTACGAAGACTGTCTGCGCATCACCGGCACCGTGCGCGCCCGTCATGCCGCCAACGACAAGATCCGCTCCGGCAAGGTCGAGGTGGTGGCGCAGCAGATCGAAATCCTCAACAAGGCCGAAACCCTGCCGTTCTACCTGCACGAAACGCCGGGCGAAGAAACACGCCTGACCTATCGCTACCTCGACCTGCGCCGTCCCGAGATGCAGCGCATGATGCGCACCCGCATTCGTTTGGTGCAGGCTTTGCGTCACTGGCTGGATGCGCGCGGTTTCCAGGACATCGAAACCCCGATCCTGACCAAGGCCACGCCGGAAGGCGCACGCGACTTCCTCGTGCCGGCGCGCATGCACGAAGGCGAGTTCTACGCCCTGCCGCAAAGCCCGCAGTTGTTCAAGCAGATCCTGATGGTGGCGGGTTTTGATCGCTACTACCAGATTGCCCGCTGCTTCCGCGACGAGGCCCTGCGCGCCGATCGGCAATTGGAATTCACCCAGCTCGACATGGAGTTCGCCTGGGTCGATGAAGCGATCGTGCAGGACACCACCGAAGCCATGATCCGGCACGTGTTTGCCGAGGTGATGGAGGTTTCATTGAGCGATCCCTTCCCGCGCCTGACCTGGGCCGAGGCCATGCGCCGCTATGGCTCGGACAAGCCCGACCTGCGCATCGCGCTGGAATTTGTGGATGTGGCTGATTGGGTGCGTGACTGCCAGTTCAAGGTGTTCACCGACGCGGCGGCCGACCCCAATGGCCGTGTGGCCGCACTGCGCATCCCCGGTGGCGCCAAGCTCTCGCGCAAGCAGATCGACGAGTACGCCGCCCACGCCGCCAAGTTCGGTGCCAAGGGTTTGGCCTATGCCAAGCTGGGTGACGATGGCGTGCTCAATTCGCCGATCGTGAAGTTCTTCGACGAGGCCGCGTTTGCAGCCTTGCTGGCCAAGGTCGGCGCCGTCAACGGCGACATCGTGTTCTTCGGCGCAGGCACGTACGGCAAGGTCTGCGATTTCATGGGCGCCTTGCGACTCAAGGCCGGCAAGGATTTCGAGCTGGTCGAAGCCGGCTGGAAGCCCCTGTGGGTGACGGATTTCCCGATGTTCGAGTGGGACGAGGAAGCGGGCCGCTACGTCGCCTTGCACCATCCCTTCACTGCGCCGGCGGTGGATTCGATCGATGACCTCAAGGCCAATGCACGCACGGCCGTGTCGCGGGGTTACGACATGGTGCTCAATGGCAACGAGATCGGGGGCGGCTCGATTCGTATCCACCGCAGCGACATGCAGTCGGCGGTGTTCGAGTTGCTCGGCATCGGCGCCGAGGAAGCGCGCGAAAAGTTCGGCTTCCTGCTCGATGCCCTGCGCTTTGGCGCCCCACCGCACGGCGGCATCGCCTTCGGCATCGACCGCATCGCCGCGCTCATGGCCGGCACCGATTCGATCCGCGACGTGATCGCCTTCCCCAAGACCACCACGGCCCAATGCCTGATGACCGGTGCGCCCTCGCCGATTCCGGATGCGCAATTGGCCGAAGTGCACGTCGCGGTGCGCACGTCGGAGTGAGCCGAGGCTTGCTTCCCGGCGCTGCCGCACCCACATTGATCGCGCGTGGATCGGTTTCGATTCGCCGCTTTCTGCTCAAACCGAGGTTTTCCCATGGCTTCATCCCTTGCCCTTGCCCTGGCGCAATCGCGCCTGTTGGCGCCGGCCGGTTTGGCCGCTTCCGATCTCGAATGCGCGTTCGGGCGCTTGCTCGGACCGGGGGTGGAGTTTGCCGATCTCTACTTCCAGCACACCCGTCAGGAGGGCTGGTCGATGGAGGATGGCATCGTCAAGTCCGGCAGTCATTCGATCGAGCAAGGCGTGGGCGTGCGCGCCATCGCGGGCGAGAAGAGCGGCTTTGCCTATTCCGATGAACTGCGGCTACCGGCGTTGTTGGAAGCCGCCGGCGCGGCGCGTGCGATAGCGCGCAGCGGCAACAGCCTGCGTGGTGCGGGTTTGGCGTTGCGCGATGCGCGGGCGCTGTATCCGGCGATCGATCCGGTCGAAAGCATCGACAACGAAGCCAAGGTGAAGGTGCTGCGTGACATCGATGCACACCTGCGTGCCGCCGATGCCAGTGTGATCCAAGTGATGGTGAGCCTGGCCGCGGTGCTCGATACCGTGCTGGTGGCGCGCTCGGATGGCGTGATGGCCGGTGATGTGCGCCCGCTGGTGCGGCTCAACGTGAGCGTGATCGTGGAACGTGATGGTCGGCGCGAGCAGGGCTATTCCGGCGGTGGCGGGCGTTACGGTTATGACGAACTGCTGCGCAATGGCCGAGCCTTTGCGATCGCCGACGAAGCCCTGCGCCAGGCGCGCGTGGCACTGGAGGCCATCCCCGCGCCGGCAGGCTCGATGCCGGTGGTGCTGGGTCCGGGCTGGCCGGGTGTGATGTTGCACGAGGCGGTAGGGCATGGTCTGGAAGGCGATTTCAACCGCAAGGGCACCTCGACCTACGCCGGACGCATGGGCCAGCAGGTGGCTTCCGAACTCTGCACCATCGTCGATGACGGCAGTTTGCCGGGTCGGCGTGGTTCACTGAGCATGGATGACGAGGGCACGCCTTCGCAATGCACCACCCTGATCGAGCGTGGAAAGCTGGTCGGCTACATGCAGGACACCCACAACGCCCGGTTGATGGGGATGAAGCCGACCGGCAATGGCCGGCGCGAATCCTTCGCCCACCTGCCGATGCCGCGCATGACCAACACCTACATGCTGGCCGGTCAGGACGACCCGCAGGACATTATCAAGAGTGTGAAACGCGGCCTGTACGCGGTGAATTTTGGCGGTGGCCAGGTCGATATCACCTCGGGCAAGTTCGTGTTCTCGGCCACCGAGGCTTACCTGATCGAAGATGGGAAAATCACCGCGCCGGTGAAGGGCGCAACCTTGATCGGCAATGGCCCGGAAGCCATGAACCGGGTCAGCATGGTGGGCCACGATCTGGCGCTGGACGAGGGCGTGGGCATCTGCGGCAAGGATGGCCAGAGCGTGCCGGTGGGCGTGGGCCAGCCGACCATGAAGATCGACCAGATGACCGTGGGCGGTACGCAGGGGTGATCGTGCAGCGTATGCGCGTTCCGGCACGAGCGCGCTTGCTCACACCTTACGAGGGCGTGTTCTTGTCGTCGAAATCAATGGCGTCGAAATCCGCTTCGTCGTCCTCGCCGTGGTCTTCATCATCGTCGGATGGCGCAGTGTCCGCGTTCGCCGCCAGTAGCGATTTCAACGCGCGGAACAATTCGCGGAAGGCATGTGGCGGGCGCTGTTTTTCACGTTCGATGCGGGCATTTCGGATGAGTTGGCGAAGTTTCTGGCGATCGGCCTCGGGGTGCTCGGCGATGAACTCCCCCAAGGCGTCATCGCCAGCATCCAGCAGTCGCTCGCGCAGGGCTTCCACCCGGTGCAGTTCAGCGGTTTCGCGGCGGCTCTGTTCGCGATCGTTCTGCAAACCGGCGCGGAGGGTTTCGATCAGCTCATCGTCCTCGCGTCGCATGGCCTTGGCCAAGAACTGCAATTGCCGCTTGCGTGCGATCTGGGCGGTGATGCGGCGTGATTCTCGGATCAGAGCGCGCAGCTCGTCCGGCATCGCCAAAGCTGCGAGCTGGCCATCGGGCAGGTTCACCAGTTTTTCCGCCAGAGCGAAAACCTCCAGCGCATCGCGCCGTTGTTGGCTGCGGCTGGGGCTCAAAAATTCGCCGGTGTCTTCGTCGTGACCGCGCATGGTTAGTACTTCTGCATTTGGATTTCAGTGATCAAGGCGTACTGCGCCTCTCGGCGTGGCACGACAACCGACAAGGATACGTGAGATGACGAACAAACTGGAAACACGCCCGGACGAGTCCGCGCTGGATCGGCTCTCGGAACTGGCCCGTGACGTACTGGCCGCAGCGAAGGCGCGCGGCGCCAGTCAGGCCGAGGTGAACCTCAACGAGGACCGCGGCCTGTCCGTGGTGGCGCGGCTTGGCGAGGTGGAAACCATCGAGTACACCCGTGATCGGGGGCTGTCGGTGACGGTTTATTTTGGTGGACGCACGGCCAGTGCCAGCACGGCTGATTTGGATCCGACTTCGATTGAGGCCACACTGGATCAAGCCTGCGCCATCGCGCGCCATACCGAAGAAGATCCGTACGCTGGGTTGGCCGATGCCGCACGCATGGCCACGTCGTTTCCCGATCTGGACCTGTGGCACCCGCAAGCGCTGGACACCGAGGCGGCGATCGAGCGCGCCTTGCAGTGCGAGGCCGCGGGTCGCGATGCCGACTCACGCATCAGTAACTCCGAAGGCGCCAACGTGGCCTATGGCGAGGGCGTGTCGGTCTATGCCAACAGCCACGGTTTCATCGGTCATGGTCGTGGCACCAGCCACAGCCTGAGCCTGTCGTTGATCGCCGGTGAAGGCGAGGGCATGCAGCGTGATGGCTGGTATGACCATCACTGCCATGCTGGCAGTTTGCAGTCGCCCGCTGATGTCGGTCGAATCGCCGCCGAGCGTACGCTCGCACGATTGGCGCCACGGCAGGCGCCGACTGGGCGTTTCCCGGTGTTGTTCTGCGCCGAGACAGCGCGTTCCTTGATCGGTGCCTTGTTGAATGCGGTGTCCGGTGGCGCCCTGTATCGACGCGCCAGCTTCCTGCTCGATCACCTCGGCAAGCCGGTGTTGCCGGCCGGTATCGATTTGATTGAATACCCACACCGCCTGCGCGGCCATCGCTCGGCGGTCTTCGATGCCGATGGCGTGGCCACGGTGGAATCGGCCTTGGTGCGCGATGGCGTGCTGCAGCGCTACCTGCTCGGCAGCTATTCCGCGCGCAAGCTCGGCATGGAAACCACCGGCAATGCCGGCGGCGTGCACAACCTCGACATCACCACCGGGCGCGATGATTTTGCGGCGCTGGTACGCGGCATGGGCCGAGGCCTCGTCGTGACCGAACTGATGGGGCAGGGCGTCAATGCCATCACCGGCGATTACTCACGCGGCGCGGCAGGTTTCTGGGTGGAGAACGGCGAGATCGCGCACCCCGTCGATGAAGTCACCATTGCCGGCAACCTCAAGGACATGCTCCTGGGCATCGAAGCCATTGGCAGCGACATCGACCCGCGCTCGCACATCCGCACCGGCTCGATTCTGGTGCAGGGGATGACGGTGGCGGGCGGATAGCAGGCCGGAATGATGGCCCAGGTAAGCCCGCCGCAAAGCCGAATACACGAATGCAACCGCTCCCGCCTTGCCGGGGTTGAAGCCAAGCGTCAGCCCGATGAAAAGATCGAATCAAATGCCGTGAAGCTGCCGCTTCACACATTCGTGCCGTCAGGGGTTGATGAGGGAGTCCATACACGAATTGTTAGGTGCTGCCTTGGCGGCTCTCGAAGTGGTGCCAGATGCGCAGGATAACCAATGCGCTGTCATGCAGTGTGTAGCGGACAACGTACTTGCCAAAGCTGAAGTCGCGCACTGTGTCCGGCTGTGGCGCTTCAGCGACACTCCGGCCCATCGCAGGAAACTGGCAAAGGTGATCGACGCGCGAAACAAGATCCGAGGCGATGTGTGCTGCAGCGGATGGGTCATGAGTTGCGATGAAAGAGCGAAGGCGAACAAGATCGGCGACAGCCTCTTGGGAATAGATGAGCTTCACTTATCCACCTTGGGAGGCGACAACTCATTGGGACTACCCCAAGACTCCAGCCACGCATGGACGGCTTGGCCAGAGACAACCTTGCCTTGTGCGACAGATCCCATGGCAGTCAGCGTCTCGCTCCAGCGCGACTGTTCCTGCTCCTGACGTGCGACGAATTCTCGAATGGCTTGGTTGACCAGCCAATTCTTGCTGCGTTGGAGCTTGTCAGCCATGGCCTCAAGGCCACTTTCTACTTCGGGCTGTAAGCGAACAGTCGTGACGCTCATAGGGCACCTTCGGGACGGCCAGAATGCAATGTATTACATTGCATTCATGGGCGCAAGAAGGGTTGGAGCAGCACCTAACTAATGCGGAATACACGAATGCAATCGGTCCCGTCTTGCCGGGGTTGAAGCAAACGCGTCATCAGGATGAAAAAGACGGAATCAAATGCCGTGAAGCTGCCGCTTCACATATTCATGCCGTCAAGGGTTGACAGGGGAGTCCATACAGGAATTGTTAGCACCCTAGCCGAGGCGCGTGACGAAGTCACCCACAGCGCTGGCACAGTCTGTTGGGACTGCCTGCAGCAGGAGATGAGGCCCAGCTATGTCCGCGACGATGCACTCGGGGACAGCAGAAAGGATTTGGCGGCCGGCAGCAGGTGAAAGCAGCCTGTCTTGGGTGGCACGCAAGTACAGGACGGGCACTGCAATAGCGCCAAGGATGGCTGAAACGTCGGCGCGCATAGCAACACCTGCACGGAACCGGAGCACGGCAGGGCGTACGGCCAATAGCGCGTCCTGTACTGCTGCGTCCAGCTGTGCCGTGGCCCATCTGCCAAAAAGCAGCCATGACATAAGGGAGGACGGCACAGCACGTATTGGTGCTATGCGGGTGAGCACAGCGAATGGCGCTAGAAGCGGGAGCGGAGAACTTGCAAAGGTTGTGGACAGTACGAGCCCGACAAGATTAGCCGGCGGGCTTGCGGCGATGGAAAGTGCGATTGGGCCAGAGAAGGACTCGCCCAAGAGAACAAACGGCGCGTCATTGGGCAGCGAATCTCTGACAAGAACTTCGAGTGCCCGGTAATCAAGGGCCCTGTCTGGAGGATATGAAACGACAGAGACCGAGTCACAGGCATGATCGACGGCGGCCACAAACTCCGAATGGAGAGTCGCCGTACCGTCTAGCCCGGGAAGAACCACAAGTGCGGGCATGTTGGTTCTAGGGTGTAACACCCGCGGTAACCGGCGCAAAGACCGCGCAGCTGGTTTGTGTCCGCAGCATTGAGTTGTTAGCGCCTACTGCCATGAAAGGTTGAGCCTGCGATGCTCTGCCGCACAGTCACGCAAGTAAAGATTGATCAGGCTCTGGTACGGGATGCCCACGTCCTCGGAGATCGACTTGAAGTAGTCGATGGTTTCGCCATCCAGCCGAATCGTTATTTGCTTCTTGAGCCGCGAAGCATAGGGGTTCTTCTTTGCTTTGGAGAAATCGTATTGCTTGCGCATGGTGCACCTGTCAGTACTGACGAGCTTCAGCTTTCGTAGCCTTCCTGGCTGAGATGATACGGATTGTGTTGTTTGCTTCGCGATAGCAGTGGCAAACCACGAGCAGCCTGAGGTTGAGGCTTAGACCAAGAAGAATGAATCGATCTTCGCCCGCCGAGTGATCCGGGTCGGAAATGATCTTTGCCCGCTCGTCAGCGAAGACCGGCCTTGCTTCGACAAAATCGACGCCATGCTTCTTCAGGTTTGCCGCGGCCTTGGCCGGATCCCACTCGAAGCGAATTTCATTCATGCGCTAATCATAACTACAATGTAGTGTTGCGACAAGTGCTCGATCGCAGGCCGCTAACGCTCGCCACGACCATGAAGTCACTACACTCGTGGCCCGATCTTCGACGCGATACCCATGCCCAACCAAGCCTATCGCGGCGCACTGACCGCGCTGCTCGTCACCGTCCTCGTCTGGGGTTATAGCTGGGTGGTGATGAAACAGGCGCTCGATTACGCCGGGCCGTTGCAATTTGCCGCGTTGCGCTATGCCTTGGGAGCCGCCAGTCTGTTTCTTGCGATGGCGGTGTTGCGCGCACCGTTGGCACCGCCACCTTTGGCGGCCACCGCACTCATCGGATTGTTTCAAACCACACTCTTTCAAGGCTTGGCGCACACCGCCATGCTCACCGGCGGGGCCGGTCAAGTGGCGTTGTTGTCCTACACCATGCCGTTCTGGGCGATCCTTTTGGCGTGGCCGCTGTTGCACGAACGTCCGCAGGCGCGCCACGGTTGGGGTGCAGGTTTGGCAGCGCTGGGATTGCTCTGCATCATCGAGCCATGGCACGGCCTGGGAACCTGGCTGGCCACGGTGATGGCCATCGCGGGCGGCGCGGCGTGGGCGGCCGGCACGGTATTGAGCAAGCGCCTGATGCAAGGGGCGCGGTGTTCGGCCTTGAACCTGACCGCGTGGCAAATGCTGCTGGGCGCCGTGCCGCTGGCGCTGCTGGGGCTGTGGATTCCGAGCCGCGACATCGACTGGTCACCCACCTTCATCGCCTTGCTGGCCTATGCCGTGCTGCTGGCGTCAGGTCTTGCGTGGTGGCTTTGGACGGTGGTGTTGCGGCACTTCACCGCCACGGTCGCCAGCATTTCGAGCCTTGCGGTGCCGGTCGCCGGCGTGCTGTTTGCCTGGCTGATTCTGGGCGAGCAACCCAGCGCGGCAAAATGGCTGGGCATCGCACTGGTATTGGCGGGTCTGTGCGTGGTCAACGGCGTGCGTCTGCGCCACCGTTGACCACGGGTATCACATCACACCACGAACAGTTCCATGAATCGATGCAGCGGCATGGCATCGAGCTTGGCCGAATCGGCGACTGCCGCCATGATTCTGGCGGCCTGGTGCGCCGGGAACTGGTCAGCCATGGCCGCTTCGAACTTCTTGAGCAGCACCGGAATGCCTTCGGCGCGACGCTTGCGGTGGCCGATCGGGTAGTCGATCGATACCTTCTCGGTACTCGACCCATCCTTGAAGAACACCTGCACAGAATTGCCGATCCAGCGCTTTTCCGGGTCGAAATAATCTTTGGTGAACTGCGGATTCTCCACCACGGTCATTTTGTCGCGCAGGGCATCGATGCGCGGATCGGCGGCCACGTCGTCGTTGTAATCGGTGGCCACCAGTCGCCCGAAGATCAGGGGCACGGCCACCATGTACTGGATGCAGTGATCGCGATCGGCGTAGTTGGCCAAGGGGCCGGTCTTGTCGATGATGCGGCAGCCGGCTTCCTGGGTTTCGATCACGATCTTCTCGATCTGGTCGAGCTTGCCGGCCACTTTCCCATGCAGGGCCATGGCGCACTCGACCGCGGTCTGGGCGTGGAATTCGGCCGGGAAGCTGATCTTGAACAGCACGTTCTCCATCACGTAGCTGCCGAACGGCCGCTCGAACTCGAAGGGCTTGCCCTTGAAGGCCACGTCGTAATAGCCCCAGGTCTTGGCGCTCAGGGCCGAGGGATAGCCCACCACGCCGCGATACACCGCATTGATGGCATGGGTGACGGCGCGACGGCAGGCATCGCCGGCCGCCCAGCTCTTGCGCGGTCCGGTGTTGGGCGCGTGGCGGTAGGTGCGCAGCACGCCGTTGTCGATCCAACTGTGCGAGACGGCGGTGATGATCTGCTCGGTGTTGCCGCCCAGCATGTGGGTGGCCACGGCGGTGGACGCCAGACGCACGAGGATCACGTGATCCTGACCCACGCGATTGAAGCTGTTCTTGAGCGCGTAGCAGCCCTGGATTTCATGCGCCTTGATGGCATAGCCCAGAGCATCGCGCACCGTCAGCGGCGCGCCGCCCTCACGCTCGGCCTTGCGACTGAGCCAGTCGCCCACGGCAAGAATGGTGCCGAGGTTGTCGGACGGATGACCCCACTCCGCCGCCAGCCAGGTGTCGTTGAAATCGAGATAGCGAATCTGCGTGCCAATCGCAAACGCCGCCTGCGCTGGATCAAGCTCGTGGCTGGTGCCTGGCACACGCGCACCGCCGGTCATCGACGCACCCGGCACGATCGGCCCCAAGTGTTTGACACACTCGGGAAACTTCATCGCCATCATCGAGGTGGCCAGCGAATCGAGCAGCATGTAGCGCGCGGTGTCGTAGGCTTCCTTCGAGTCGATCTTGGTATCGGCCACATACTTGGCGATGTCGACCATCGGCTGATCGGGATCGGGACGCACGGCGGAACGGATGTCATGGCCGCTCATGGCAGACTCCTTAATGAGAAAGATTCTCATTCTAGCGCGAATCCGTCCACGCAAAGCCTCCGGGGCCTGCCTCGATTCAGCGCAGGGTGCGCCATGACTTCCCTCCGCTCCATGACGGGTTAGAATGCGCGATCCGGTGCGTAGCCGCGCATTGCAGGTCCAAGCCCGCACACCGAACCTGCGCATCGGTACCCAGGGACGAACCAGAGCGACCGTAGGGGTGGTTGCGATGGTGTGTTTTTCTTTGCAACACAGACAGCCCGTCGTCCATGTCACGACGGCTCATTTTCGGGGATTCACCACATGCAGAAACTTCTACCTCTGGCCATTCTTTTGGCCCTTCCGGCATTGGCATCGGCCAGCAACGAGGCGTGCCTCGTCAGCTTCGCCGGCGCACAACAGAACGTGTGCGACGGCACCGCGTCGACGATCCCGTCGGGCCTTGGCAATCTGACCTCGCTCAATGCGGTCAGTGACTCCAGCCTGCGTCTGGTCAAGTTCGACGGCCCGATTCAGCCTGAGCAGCGCCGCGCCATCGAAGCAGCCGGCGCGCGCGTCATCGGTTATGTACCGTACAACGCCTTCATCGTGCGCATGGCGCCGGCGTTGGATGCGAACGTTCGCGCCATTGCAGGCGTGACGTGGACCGGCCCCTTCATGCCGGCGCTGAAGGTCGATCCGAACATCTACGCCGAATTGAAGGCGGGTGGCATCGTGGATCGCCTGGGCATCGAATCTCTGGAAGTTTCGCTCGACACCCACGCCACGGACGCGCAGGTGAAAAGCAGTTTTGCGAGCATCACCGGCCTCAAGAGCGCCTCGATCAACACGGTAGGTGGCAACATGCGCCTTCACGCGGGTTTTGCGCGCGCCAGTCTGGCCAGCACGATCGAGCAACTGGCTGCACGCGACGACGTGCTGGCCATCAGCTTCCGCAAGCCGGTGCGACTCTACAACTCGCAAGGCCACTGGCTGCACCAAAGCAACGTCAATACCCCGCAACCTCAGATGCCGGTTTGGGATCGAGGCATCTACGGCTGCGGCCAGATCGTGGGTGAGCTGGACACCGGCCTGTGGATGGACAACGTGGCGTTCAAGGACGCCAGCCAGCCTCTGCCGATCAACAAGTGCACCACCGGCGTGACCTGCCCGCCCATCGCCGCGCCCAACTACAACGCACGCAAGGTCGTGGCCTATTACAAGTGGTCCGATCTGTCCGGCACGTCCTGGGGTGACGACCACGGCCACGGCACCCATGTCGCCGGCTCGATCATCGGCAATGACAATGTGGCCAACCCCGGCACCGATTGCGTGGGTTTCACCACGCCTGGCGGCAACACCAATCTGGATGGCATGGCACCCGGCGCCAAGTTGGTGATGCAGGAATCCGGCGGCAATCTCGCCTATCTGAATACCCAAGGCGGAACGCCGTACCACGCCGCCGACATCGCCTACCAGAACGGCGCGCGCATCCACAGCAACTCATGGGGCGGCGGCTGCACCGACATGTTCGGCAACTGCGTTTCCGGCTGCACGGTGACTTACGACCAGCAAGCCCAGGATGCCGATCAGGTGCTGCGCGATCGCAACGACCTGTTGATGGTGTTCGCCGCCGGCAACGATGCCACCGCCTGCCCCAACGGCAACAACGTCGGCAGCCCCGGCAATGCCAAGAACGTGCTGACCATTGGTGCGACCGGTCGCGGCACCGGCGGCAACGCCATGGCCGGCTTCTCCTCGCGCGGCCCCACGCTGGATGCACGCACCAAGCCTGACATCACCGCACAAGGCAGCGGCATCATTTCGGCCGACCGCAGCGCCAACGGCACTTTGTCCATGAGCGGCACCTCGATGGCAACGCCTACGGCCGCAGGCCTGGCTGCCTTGGTGCGCGACTATCTCGCGCGTGGATTTTATCCCAGCGGTGTTGCCACGCCTGCCGACAGCATTGCCACGCCATCGGGCGCGCTCGTCAAGGCGATTCTGACCGCTGGTGCGTTCAAGATGACCGGCAACGGCGCCGGCGCAAACCCCAGTCAGTCGCAAGGTTTCGGTCGCATCCTGTTGGATGATTCCTTGTACTTCGATGCCGATCAGCGCCGCCTCTTCATCGAGGACAACGGCGATGGTCTGCAAACTGGCGAACAACACAGCTACAGCCTCGACGTGACTGCGGGGCAGGTTTTCACCGTCGCCCTGACCTGGACCGATGTGGCCGGCGCCGTCAACGCCAGTCCCGCCACGGTCAATTCACTGAGGCTGGAAGTGCAGGCACCCAATGGTGATGTCTGGACCCAGAAGTTGCCCGCTGGCTACACCGTCGACAACGCCACTCCGACGCAATCCACGGCAACCAGCAACTACGACGATCTCAACACCTTGCACCGTATCCGCTTCGATGCACCCGTTGCCGGCACCTACGAGATTCGCGTGCGCGGCATCAATGTGCCGACCGGCCCTCAGACCTATGCGGTGGCAGCCACGGGTGATTTCGTCGTAGTGACCGAGCCCGACTTCGGCTTGTCGGCCAGCCCGAACACACTGGCCGTGTGTGCGGGCACGCCCGGCCAACTCGATGTGGGTGTGCGCAGCCTGTTCGGCTTCGTGGATCCGGTGACTTTGTCGGTGAGCGGTCTGCCCGGCGCCACAACGGGCAGCTTTGCTTCCAATCCGGTGGTTCCGGCCTATCCGGCGGCGATCAGTGCACTGAGCATCGACAACACGGCGGCTGTGGCGCGTGGAAGCTATCCCTTCACCATTCACGGCGCGACGAGTGGCACCACGCCACGGAGCCACGACACTGGCGCAAGCTTGAAGGTCAGCGTGGGTATTCCCGTTGGGCCCGTGCCCTCGGCACCTGCGGATACCGCAGTCGATGTGGCACGTACGCCGAGCTTTGCCTGGTCGAGTGATGTAGCCGCCGATGCCTACAGCATCGAAGTTGCCACCGACGCTGGCTTCACCAGCATCGTCGCCAGCGGCACGCCTGCCAGCAACACCTGGGCACCTTCCAGCCCGCTCGCACCGATGACCACGTACTACTGGCACGTCAAAGGCACCAGTGTGTGCGGTGATGGCAATTACTCGCCAACTTTCAGCTTCACCACCGGCGTGACCTTCCCCGAGCCCTACTGCACGGTGACGTTCCCAAGTGCGGTCGAGCCGATCACGCGGGTGAAGTTCAGCGGTATCAACAACACCAGTCCGGCGGATGTCAATGGCAGCCCAGCACTCGAAGACTTCCTCGGGGTAACGGGCGGCGATGTCGTCATCGGCCAGAGCTACTCGATGGCCGTTGAGGGCAACACCGCCGGAAGTTACACCACGGTGGTGAACGCCTTCATCGACTGGAACCGTGATGGCACCTTCGGCACGGGCGAGAGTTACACCATCGGCAACATCACCAACTCCACCGGTGCAGACGGCCAGCAAGCGGTCGCCAGCATTGCGGTGCCACTCTCGGCCACGCCAGGCCCGGTACGCATGCGCGTGCTCAAGCGCTACAGCTCAGCGGCCACGGCCTGCAACAACAGTGGTTACGGCCAAGGCGAGGACTACACCCTGACCGTGCTGGGCGCTGGCGCGACCTACACCATCGGCGGAAACGTCAGTGGCACCACGGGCGCCGGGCTGGCACTCAAGCTCAACGGTGGCGCGGACTTCGCCGTTGCAGCTGATGGAGCGTACACCTTCCCGAACGCGCTGCCGGACGGATCGAGCTACACCGTAACGGTCAGCACCGCGCCGGCCGGGCAAAGCTGCTCCGTTGCCGGCGGCACGGGTACAGTGAGCGGCGCCAATGTCACCAACGTCAATATCAGTTGCGTGACGGTGCCGACCTACACCATCGGTGGCATGGTGAACGGTTTGACCGGTACCGGCTTGGTGCTGCGGCTCAATGGTGGCAACGACCTAACCGTCGCGGCCGCCGGCAGCTTCACCTTCAGTCAGGGCTTGGCCGACGGCAGCAACTACACCGTCACGGTCGCGACCCAGCCGAGCGGGCAAACCTGCAGCGTGGCCAATGGCGCGGGCACCCTCAGCGGCGCCAATGTCACCGGTGTCCAAGTCGATTGCGCCGACATTCCACCGCAGGCCTATCCCGTGGGTGGCATGGTGAGCGGAATGATGGGACCGGGCCTGATCCTCCAACTCAACGGCGGACTCACGCTCACCCGCGGCAACAACGGCGCTTACGCCTTTACCCCCGGCTTGCCGGACGGTGCGACGTACAATGTCACGGTCCATACGGCGCCGACCGGGCAGAGCTGCTCGGTGAGCAATGGCAGCGGTACGATGGGCGCTGCGCCTGTCACCAATGCCGATGTGGTCTGTGTGGCCGCCACGCCGGAAATCTTCGCTGACGGTTTCGAAGGCAATCCGTAAGTCAGGCAACAGGCGGGGTCGCACGCAGCGACCCCGCTGAAGTCCAAATCGCAAGGCCCTTCAGCGATGAAGGGCCTTTTTCGTGGCGGGCTCAGCGCGCCGGCAGAAAGCCCAGCGGATCCACCGGCTTGCCATTCTTGCGAATCTCGAAGTGCAGCATCTCGCGTGCGGCGCCGGTGCGTCCCATTTCGGCAATTTGCTGGCCCGCTTTCACGCTTTGGCCTTCTTTCACCAGCCGCGCACGGTTGTGGCCGTAGGCCGACAGGAAGGAATCGGAGTGGCGAATGATGATGAGCTCGCCGTAACCGATCAGGCCCGAGCCGGAATACACCACATCGCCATCGGCGACCGCGACGATGGCCTGCCCCGACGTACCTGCCACGTCGATGCCTTGCTTGGTGGCATCGGCGGCAACGAAACGCGCAATGACCTGCCCTTGCGTTGGCCACCGCCAGGCGATGCCCTGCACGCTGCGGCTGGCGCTGGTGGCAATCACGGGCGTCGTGGCCGGGCTGGGCATCGGCGGCGGCGTTACGGGCGCTGACGGCTGCGCCGCCGTTCTCGGCGCGGGTGTCGTGGTCGGTGCCGGCTCTGCGATGGGACGCGCGGCAGGCGATGGTGCCGTCGGCGGGCGCGGCGTGGCCGGCCCACGGATTGGACTGGGTCGAGGCGCAGCCGTCACGTTCGGCGTTGCAGCGCTGGCCGTTCCGGACACGCGCAATCGCTGGCCCGGATAAATGGTGTAGGGCGCGGCAATGTCATTCCAGCGCGCCAGATCGCGGTAATCCAGACCGTTGCGGAAGGCAATGCCGTAGAGGGTATCGCCGCGCACCACGGTGTAGCTCGACGCATTGGCCGGCACATGGCCGCGCACGCTCGGCCGCGTGGCGGGACGCTCATGCACCACCGCACGCGGCCGGACACCGCACGCCATCAAGGTACTCAAGGCGCCAACCACGACAAGCCGCAACACCGCACTCATGACTTGCCCCCGAAAAACACCATCCAGCCGATCGCGGCGGTCAACAGCGCCAACGCCAACCAGCCGATTGGCTCGGCGTGCCGGCGCAGCATCGCCTCGGCTCGTGGACCGGCCAATCGAATGGCCCACGCCAACAGGAACACGCGCTTGCCGCGTCCAATCAATGCACCAAAGAAAAACGGCAACAAAGGCATGCCCACCACACCCGATGCCAGGGTAAAAATCTTGAACGGCACGGGTACGAAGCCGGCCAGCAGCAGCAACCAGAAACCATTGTCGGCCACCTGTTGCTTGATCTGGGCGAATCGCTCGGCCGAGCCCATTCGCTCCAGCAACGGCATCACCCACTCGATCGCGTAATGCCCGATGGCATAGCCGATGAACATGCCCAGCAAGGAGGCTCCCAAACTGATGGCCGCAAAGCGATACGCGTGCTGAGGCTTGGCCAGCGACATCGGCGCCAGCATCACTTCGGGTGGGATCGGAAAAAAAATCGCCTCGCAAAAACTGATGCCCCCGAGGTAGGCCGCGGCGTGCCGGTGCGAGGACCAGTGAAACATGCGCTCGTACAGTGGCCCGAACAGTTTCACAGCGTTCCCGCCAGCAAGGGGACGAAAGCCACCTGGCACAAGACTTCCGGCTTCCAGCCCGCCTCGCCACCACGCCAGCGCATCAACTGCTGTGATCCAGGTTCTCCGACCGGCGCCACCAGCACGCCATCGGGGGCCAACTGCCGCAACAGTTTTGGATCAAATGCGCTGCCGGCAGCGGTGACGATCACGGCATCGTAAGGCGCGTATTCATCCCAGCCATGCTGCCCATCGGCATGCCGACAATGAATGTTGCGATAGGCAAGCTGACGAAATCGCCGCCGCGCAGCGCGTTGCAGTTCGTCGATGCGTTCGACGCTGTACACGTCGTCCACCAACTGCGCCAGCACCGCCGCCTGGTAACCCGAACCGGTGCCGATTTCGAGCACCTTTCGACAGGTGTGGCCTTCCAACATCGCTTCGGTCATGCGCGCCACCACCCAAGGCTGCGAGATGGTCTGGCCGCGACCGATCGGCAAGGCCGTGTCCTCATACGCACGACTGGCCAAGGCTTCATCGATGAACAGATGACGCGGCACCTGGCGCATGGCGTCCAACACCCGTTCATTGCGAATGCCGTTGTTGCGCAGGCTTTCGATCAGACGCTCGCGTGCACGCGGCGAGGTCATACCCAAGCCATCGGTGTCGGTACGTGGGCGCGCTCGAATCACTGCGCTGCATCCTTGGCCTGAGTCAGGCCCTCGACCCAGCCTGCGACTTTCTCCAAGGCCTGATAGCGCGTCAGGTCGACGTGAATCGGGGTGATCGAGACACAACGCTGGCGAATGGCGTGGAAATCCGTTCCCGGCCCGGCATCGTGCTCGGCACCGGCCATGCCGATCCACCAGATGCGACGGCCGCGCGGATCTTCCTGCGCAATGCAGGGTTCGGCGCGATCCCGATGGCCCAGACGCGTGACCTCGAAGCCGCGCAAGTCATCCCATGCGACGTTCGGAACATTGACGTTGAGGATGGTGTTGGCCGGCAAGGGATCCACCAACAAGCGCGCCGTGATGAGGTTCGCCACGCGCGAAGCGGTGTCGTAGAAACGATGCCCGCCGTTGTCGTAAGCCAGGGACATCGCAATGGCCGGCAAACCCAGCACCCGACCTTCCATCGCGGCGGCCACCGTGCCCGAATAAATCACGTCATCACCCAGATTGGCGTGGGTGTTGATGCCCGACACCACGATATCCGGTTCGAAATCCAGCAGACCGCCGAGCGCCAAGTGCACGCAATCGGTCGGCGTACCAAACACGCACCAGGTCGTTTCATCGACCTTGCGCGTACGCAAGGGACCATCCAAGGTCAGTGAATTGGAGGCGCCAGAGCGATCGCGGTCCGGTGCCACGGTGATGACTTCGTGCCCACTGTCGCGCAGACCTTGCGCAAGTATTTTGATGCCCGGCGCGTCCACGCCATCGTCGTTGCTGACCAGTACCCGCATTGCCCGCGCTGCTCTTCATCATCCGCCAACCATGCATGATAACGGATCGCCAACGTCGGTCCGGAACATCCACTGACACTGAGGCTGCGCACTCAAAACCCACCGCCGCAGGATGCGACCAAGGTCGATCGGCGAAAAATGCTGCATCGCAGTAGAATCGGACATTCACGTATTCGAGAACCCGCCGATGCTCTATGCCCTGCACGAGATGCAACGCGCCCTGCTGTCGCCCTACACCTATCTGGCAGAAGCCGGTTCACGCATCTTTTCCGAGACCGGCAGCCCGTACTCGCACCTGCCCGGCGCCTCGCATCTGGCGGCTGAATTCGAACTGGCCTACCGCATCGGCAAGGACTACGAAAAGCCCGAGTTCGAGCTGGCGCGCCTGCGTGCGCACGAGGCTGAAATCGCCATCCTGCAACGCACCGTGCTGGAAACTCCTTTCTGTCGCCTGCTGCGCTTCAAGCGTTTCAGCGACGATGCCAACTGCATCACCGCATTGAAAGATGACCCGACCGTGCTGGTGGTGGCGCCGCTTTCCGGTCATCACTCGACCCTGTTGCGCGACACCGTGCGCACCCTTCTGGCCGACCACAAGGTGTACATCACCGACTGGACCGATGCGCGCATGGTGCCGACCTCGGAAGGCAACTTCTCACTCAATGACTACATCGACACCATTGCCACCTTCATCCGCCACATCGGCGCGCGCAATCTGCATGTGATCTCGGTCTGCCAACCCACCGTTCCGGTGCTGGCCGCTGTCTCGCTGATGGCCTCGCGTGGTGAAGACACCCCGCTCTCGCTCACCATGATGGGCGGGCCGATCGACCCGCGAAAGAACCCCACCGAGGTCAATTCGCTGGCGGCTACCAAACCCTTGAGCTGGTTTTCAACCAACCTCATCCACCGCGTGCCGCCGAACTATCCGGGCAATGGGCGTC
>DASSYF010000014.1:0-134011 GCA_035703435.1 Chiayiivirga sp.
GATTGGGGATTGGGGATTGGGGATTGGGGATTGGGGATTGGGGATTGGGGATTGGGGATTGGGGATTGGGGATTGGGTGTCGCGCATCGTTGTTCCGCTCGATTCAGGGTCCGGAACTTTCAACCCGATCGACCCTGAATCTCAGCGGCTTGCACTCCCTCTCCCTGCGGGAGAGGGCTGGGGTGAGGGAATTCTAGCGAACGAGCTTTCCTCATCCGCCCTTCGGGCACCTTCTCCCGATGGGAGAAGGGAAAACAGCGTTGCCTCACTGAACATCAGGGCCAATCAGCAGGTTGAATACCCCACCACGCTGCGGATCGATTTGCCCTCGTGCATCAGGTCGAAGGCCTGGTTGATGTCATCGAGCCCCATGGTGTGGGTGACGAAGGGTGCAAGGTCGATCCGACCCGCCATCGCGGCCTCCACCATGCCGGGCAACTGGCTGCGGCCCTTCACCCCACCAAAGGCCGTGCCCATCCATTTGCGACCGGTGACGAGTTGGAACGGCCGGGTCGAAATCTCCTGCCCCGCACCCGCCACACCGATGATAATGCTCTGGCCCCAGCCGCGGTGCGCGCACTCCAGCGCCGCACGCATCACGTTCACATTGCCGATGCACTCGAAGCTGTGATCCACGCCCCAGCCGGTCATCTCGACGACCACCTGCTGGATCGGCTTGTCGTGATCCTTGGGATTCACGCAGTCGGTGGCACCCATGGACCGTGCCAGTTCGAATTTGTCGGCATTGATGTCGATGGCGATGATGCGCCCTGCCCCGACTTGCCGCGCGCCTTGAATGACGGCGAGGCCCAAACAGCCCAGGCCGAACACCGCCACGCTGTCGCCAGCTTGCACCTTGGCGGTGTTTTGCACCGCGCCGATGCCGGTGGTGACCCCGCAACCCAAGAGGCACACCTGTTCGGGATTGGCTTGGGCATTAACCTTGGCCAGTGACACCTCGGCCACCACGGTGTATTCGGAAAAGGTGCTGCAACCCATGTAGTGATAGACCGGCTCGCCGTTGTAGGAAAACCGCGTGCTGCCGTCGGGCATCACGCCCTTGCCCTGGGTAGCGCGTACCGACACGCACAAATTGGTCTTGCCGGACCTGCAGAACAGACACTCGCCGCACTCGGCGGTGTATAGCGGAATCACATGATCGCCCGGCTGGACGCTGGTCACGCCCTCGCCCACTTGCACGACGATGCCCGCGCCTTCGTGCCCCAACACACAGGGAAACACGCCTTCCGGATCATCACCCGAGAGGGTGAAGGCATCGGTGTGGCAGACGCCGGTGTGGGTGATGCGAACCAAGACCTCGCCCTTTTTGGGCGGGGCCACCTCGATTTCGACGATACGCAAGGGTTCACCGGGCGCGAACGCCACCGCTGCACGGGATTTCACGGATGCCACTCCAGATCAAATCAATCTGGAGTGTAGCGCCGATGATGGCCGACAGGCCCCAAAACAAGCGGTGCCTGTCGACTATTGATCCAGCCCTTGTTGTGTAGCAAGGGAGCGTGCGCCATTGCCTGCCGAGCAAGCTCGGCAGCTACGTCAGGCTCGGATCATTCGAAGGTCGAATCAATGACGCGCGCTTGCTCTGCGCCGTGGATCAAACATCCGGAACAGCAGCCACGCCACGGCGATCACGACGGCACCCTTGAGCAACATCGTCAGTGCGTAGGAAGCCAGCAACAAGACGCACGCCGCGATCGCGCCCAGACCGAACAGGCGATTGCCCCAGCTCGGTCGACGTTCGGCGGTGCCAAGCAGCAAGCTGAAGCCAGCGGCGGCGTAGGCCAACACCACCAGCATCACCACCACTTCGATGATCTTTTCAAACTGCGCCGATACGTGCGGCGACAGGGTGAACAGCGCGATCGTGCTCATCGACAGGGCGATGATGAAAAGACCCCAGCCAGCCGCACCGCGCGAGGTGAAGCGGCCGAAGATCGCCGGCAGAAATCCACGCTGCGCGGCACGCGCACCCGATTCGCCGGTCACCAGCATCCAACCACCCAAGGTGCCGGTGGCTTTCAGGGCTGCAGCGGCGGCAATCACGGGCACGGCCCAGCCACCGAAAATCGCTCCGGCCACCAAGGCAAAGGGCGCGCTGGATTCGGCCAACTGCTGGGCTGGCACGATGCCCATCACCAGGATCGAGGACACCAGATACACGGTGCCGGCAATCAATACGCCGCCGATCGTGGCCAGTGGCACGTTGCGCGCCGGATCGCGCACCACACCGGCCACCATCGCGCCGGTTTCCAAGCCGACGAAGGCCCAGAAGATCGGCGCCAGCGACGCAAAAACCAAACTCATGTTCGATTGCGGCGTCGCCGCTTCCGTGTTCCAGGCGGCACCCGTGGTGTTCCACGCAGCCTCGTAGAGTCCGGAATCAAAGCTGGCCCAGCCAAAGGTCAACACCACGGCAACCGGCAGGAGGCCAAATACCACGCAGAAGGATTGAAACCGCGCGACCGGACGCGGCCCGAGCAAGTTGACCGCGAACATCAACCAGATCAGGGCAATCTGGCCACCGACTTGCACCGCCGGATTGTTTGCATCCAGCGGCAGCAACATCACGAGGTAGCCGAACGCGGCAACGGCGATGGCGTTGTTGCCGATCCAGGAGGACACCCAATACATCGTGGTGGCGATGAAGCTGGCATCGCGGCCCAAGGCCGGACCGACGTAATCGTCGGGAGTTTCGAGGTTCGGATAATCCCGCGCCAAGCGCGCAAAGGCGCTTCCGAGGATCACCGCCAGGAGGGTGGCCACGAACCAACTGATGGCGGTGACGGCACCTGAGCGCGCCAAGGTGGCCGGCAGCAGGAAGAATCCCGAGCCGATCATGTTGTTGGCCACCACGAAGGTGGCCAACACCGGTCCGATCTTGCGCGCTGCCGTGGTCATGGGATCAGGACTTCTGGCGCAGCTTGCTGTGGTGGTAGCCGTAGAGGAAGTAGATCGCCATGCCGATGGCGGTCCAGCCCACCATCAGACGCCAGTGTTCGGCGAAGGCCTGCCAGAAGAGATAAAGACAGGCGATGGCACCCAGCGGGCAAATCACAACGGCGAATGGCACCCGGAAGGGGCGTGGCATGTCGGGGCGGGTATAACGCAGCACCAGCACGCCGATGCAGACCGTGGTGAAGGCCAGCAGGGTACCCATCGCCACCAGCTCACCCAGCACGTTGACCGGGAACAGGCCAGCCAGCACGGCTGCGACGATGCCCACGATGATGGTGCCGACGTAGGGCGTTTGATGCTTGCGATGCACCTTGGCAAACACCTTCGGCATCAGGCCATCCTGGGCCATCGAATAGAAGATGCGCGGCTGACCCATCAGCATCACAAGGATCACCGAGGACAGGCCGGTGATGGCACCGATCACCACCAAGGTGCGCAACCAGTCGAGCGAAGGATAGTTGGCCAAGGCCGTGGCGACCGGCTCGGGCGTGTCCAGCGTGCGGTAGTCGGCGATGCCGGTGAGCGTCGCGGCCATCGCGATATAGAGCACGGTGCAGAGAATCAACGAACCCAGGATGCCAATCGGCATGTCGCGCTGCGGATTCTTGGCCTCGCCCGCAGCGGTGGAGACCGCATCGAAACCGATGTAGGCAAAGAACACCACGGTGGCGGCGCGCATCACGCCATCCCAGCCGAATCGTCCCGGCCCTTCGGATTCAGGGATGAAGGGCACCCAGTTGTCGGGGTTGATGTAGCGGAACGCAAAGGCGATCACCAGCAAGATCACCGTCACCTTGATCGCCACGATCACCGAGTTGACGATGGCCGACTGCTTGATGCCGACGTAGCACAGGTAGCTGACCGCCAGGATGATCGCAATGGCCGGCAGATTGATCAGGGTGCCGGTGCCAACCACCGAGCCGTCCTTGAAGGTGAAAGGCGCACTGGCGAGGCTCGCCGGCAAGGTCCAGGAGGTTCCGGTCCAGCCCGAGATGAGTTCAAGCATCTCGTTGAAATAGCCCGACCAACCCACCGCCACGGTGGAAGCGGCGAACAGGTATTCCAGCACCAGATTCCAACCGATGAACCAGGCCACGAACTCGCCCAAGGTGGCATAGGAATAGGAATAGGCGCTGCCCGATACCGGCAGCATCGAGGAGAACTCGGCGTAGCACATGCCGGCCAAGGCGCAGGCCACACCGGCAAACACGAAACTCAACATCAGGGCCGGACCGGCATGATTGGCAGCAGCGGTGCCGGTCAGCACGAAGATGCCGGCGCCGATCACCGCGCCGATGCCCAGCATGATCAACTGGGTGGCCGTCAGGGTGCGGCGCAGATGGGTTTCCCCTTCCAGTCCACCTTCGACCGGCTCGCCGGCATCGACATGACCAGCAGGGGCAATCGGTTTGATTGCCAGCAAATTTTTCAACATGTGGTGATGCTCCCCTCGGGTGGCGAATGGTGCTTCGAAGGCTTGGCTGCACGCAGCCTGAAGCGCACGGCACCTTAGCGTGCGCTGAAAGCCACGGCAAGCGGCACTGCAACGAGAGCGACAAGGGCGAAACAAGGCAAGTCCCGTGAGTCATTGCGCCCGTGCGCGAACCGCTAGAATGCACGGCTCGCCATCGCCTTCGAGGACTCGGCCTTGATCAAACCCCGCACGCCACCCGGTGTCATGGAGCTCTTGCCGCGCGACCAGATCGCGTTCCAGCAGATGCTCGACACCATCCGTCGCAACTTCGAGCGCTTCGGCTTCCTGCCGGTGGAAACGCCGGTGTTCGAGTTGAGCGAGGTACTGTTGACCAAGACCGGCGGCGAGACCGAGCGCCAGGTCTACTTCGTGCAATCCACCGGCGCGTTGAACAATTCGGCCGAAAGCGGAGGCGGCACACCGGAACTGGCGCTTCGATTCGATTTGACCGTGCCCTTGGCGCGCTATGTCGCCGAACACGAACACGACTTGAGCTTCCCCTTCCGGCGCTACCAGATGCAGCGGGTGTACCGCGGCGAGCGCGCCCAGCGCGGGCGCTTCCGCGAGTTCTATCAGTGCGATATCGACGTGATCGGCAAGGACGCCTTGAGCGTGCGCTACGACGCCGAATTGCCGGCGGTGATCTTCGCCGTGTTCAGCGAACTGGCGATCGGCAAGTTCACCATCCAACTCAACAATCGCAAGCTGATGCGCGGCTTTTTCGAGAACCTCGGCGTGGTCGACGGCGAACAGCAGATGGCGGTGCTGCGCGAGGTGGACAAGCTCGACAAGCGCGGTGTCGATTACGTGCAGCAAACCCTGACCGGTGAAGGCTTCGGCCTGAGCGCGACGGTGGTGGCCGGCATTCTGGAGTTCGTGCAGATCCGCTCCGACAGCCACGCCGACGCCATCGCCAAACTGGATGCCTTGGGGCAAGGCAGCGCGAGCTTCGAGCAAGGCATCACCGAACTGCGCGAAACCCTCGAACTGGTACGCGCCCTGGGCGTGCCGGAAAGCCACTACGCCATCAACCTTTCGATCGCGCGCGGCCTCGATTACTACACCGGCACGGTGTACGAAACCCTGCTCGATGATTACCCGCAGATCGGCTCGATCTGCTCGGGTGGGCGCTACGAAAACCTTGCCAGCCATTACACCAGATCGAAACTGCCGGGCGTGGGCATCTCGATCGGGCTGACGCGGCTGTTCTGGCAACTCAATGAGGCCGGCTTGGTCAACACCGCCGACAGCAGTGTGCAGGTGCTGGTCAGCCAGATGGATGAAGCGCGCTTGCCGACCTATCTCGCCATCGCCAACGAGCTGCGCAAGGCCGGCTTGAACACCGAAGTGCAACTGGAACCGCGCAAGCTGGCCAAGCAATTTCAGTATGCCGACAAGGCCGGCATCCGCTTCGTGGTGATCATGGGCGAGGACGAGGAAACCCGCGACGTGGTCTCGGTGAAAGACCTGCGTCGTGGCGAACAATTTGAAGTGGCCCGCCACGACCTTGCCCGCACCTTGCGGATCGAACTGGAACAAGCGCGAGCCATGGGTTGAGCAGAGGATGACGATGACAACGATTCGACTGGATGGTCGCTCGCTGACGCGGGCGCAAGTACTGGCCGCAACTCAGGCCGATGCGCAGGTTGCGCTGGATGAAGCGCAGCTCGTCAAAGTACAGGCCGCGGCAGATTTTCTCGCCAGCCAAGTGGCGCGACAGGAGCCGATCTACGGCGTGACCACCGGCTTTGGCAGCAATGCCGACAAGCTGCTCGGCGCGCATCGCGCACGCGATGGCCTGGCCAGCGCCCGCCCATCCGAAGACAGTCTGCTGGAGGAATTGCAGCGCAACCTCATCATCACCCACGCGGTATGCGTGGGCGAGCCGTTCGCGCCCGAGGTGGTACGCGCGATGCAGATCATCCGCATCAACACCTTGATGCACGGCCATTCTGGCATCCGGGTGGAAACCCTGCGCGCGCTGGTGGCGGTGTTCAATGCCGGCATCGTGCCGGTGGTGCCGATGAAGGGCTCGGTCGGCGCCAGTGGTGATCTGGCGCCACTGTCGCATCTGGCCATCGTGTTGTTGGGCGGTGGCGAAGCCTTTTATCAGGGCGAGCGTGTGAGCGGTGCGGAAGCCCTCAAACGCGCGGGTCTTGCGCCGGTGCGCCTGTCCTTCAAGGAAGGCTTGGCACTCAACAACGGCACCGCGCAAATGCTGGCCACGGCCACCTTGTCCATTGCCCGCATGGAACGCCTGCTGGAAACCGCCGACCTTGCCGCCGCGATGACGCTGGAGGCGTTTGCCGGTCGCACCAGCGCCTTCGATGCCAAGGTTCACGCCCTGCGGCCGCACCCTGGGCAAGTCGAATCGGCGCGCAAGCTGCGTGAAGTCCTCGCAGGATCCAGCCTCGTGGATGTGCCTTATCACTTGGTGCCGAAGTTCCAGACCTGGTTGCCGGAAAGCTGGAGTGATCCAGCCGACCAGAGCCGCCATTTCGACATTCGCTGGGATTGGGTGCCGGTCTCGCAACGACATGGGCGGGAAGCCTTCTACACCCGTTTCCTGCCTTTCCGTGGCGGCAAGAAGCACCAACCGCAAGACAGCTATTCGCTGCGCTGCATTCCGCAGGTGCATGGCGCGGTGCGCGATGCACTGGCGCAGGCGCAGCGGGTGATCGAGATCGAGCTCAACTCGGTCACGGACAATCCACTGGTCTTCCCCGACGTGCCGGACGCGCGCCAGATCGAAGATCAAGTCATCTCCGCCGGACATTTCCACGGCATGCCCTTGGCGCTGGCAATGAGCTATCTCAAAGCCGCCATTCCGGTATTGGCCAGCATCTCCGAGCGACGTTTGAACAAGCTGGTCGATCCGGCCACCAACGATGGTCTGCCGGCCTTCCTGATCGGCAACGAGGACGCGATCGACTCAGGTTTCATGATCGTGCAATACACCGCTGCGGCCTTGGTCAATGATCTCGCCAGCCGCGCCATGCCGACCAGCGTGTACTCGATTCCGACCAGCGCCAACGCCGAAGATCACGTTTCGATGGGCGCCAACGAGGCGCGCCACGTGCTGGACATGACCGAGGACCTCTCCCACGTGCTGGCGCTGGAGCTCTACACCGCAGCGCAGGCCTTGGATTACCGCCGCGACATGATCGAAGCCGCGCGCAGCCTGGCGCGTCGCGGTGACGTGAACGCGATTGCGGCCAAGATCAACCATGCCCCACTGCCCGGCGACGCGGCGTACCCGCAGTTCCTGGCCGAGTGCACACAGTTGATGGCGCAACTGGCCGCCGATCAGGATTTCCACCCGTCGCCGCGCGTGGCCAAGGCCCATGCGCGTCTGCGCGAGCACATCGGCTTCATGCAGCGTGATCGGGCGATGGATGGCGACATCGCCACTGTCTGCGCCCTGATCAAGACACACGCCTTGCTGGATTGAGCGTCCGGCGCAGGCCCAAGGGCCACGTCATTGACGTGGCCCTGGTTCCCTCACGGACGCGGCGGCAAGGCCGGAATGACCCCGGCACGCAGGGGTTTGACCGGCTCGGCATCGAGCTTGCGCTGCAACCAATCGATTGCGGTATCGAGTTGCCGATCCACACCCTTGAAACTTTCATGCGGCAGGTTGTCCACCTCGACATCCGGGCTGACGCCCACTGCCTCGATCAGCCAGCGTCCATCGAGTCCGAACTGCGGGTATTCGGCCACGCGCGCCCGCCCGCCATCCACCAGGGCATTGCCGTCGCTCAGCCATACGCCGGCTCCGGCGGTGCGGGTGCCGATCAGGGGTGCAAGTTTCAAGGTCTGGATGCCGGCGGAGAAGGTCTCGCCATCGGAGTAGGTCAAGGCATCGGTCAAGACCACCAGATGCCCACGGAAGCTCTGTTGCATGTTGCCGTAGGGCAAACCACCGGGTGGTTGCCAGAACATCCAGGTGCGGCGCAGCAGTTTTTCGATGACCCAACTGTCGATGTTGCCACCCCGGTTGCGGCGCACGTCGATGACCAAGCCATCACGCTCGATGTTGGCGTAGAAATCGCGCACGAAACTGGCGATGTCGTTAGGGCCCATGGCGCGCAGATGCAGGTAACCGATCTTGCCCTGCCCGGCCTTGGCCACGGCCGCACGGCGCGACTCCAGCCAGTCGGCGTAGCGCAGAGCATCCTCGCGCATGGCATCGACCGGTACCACGATCTGCTTTTGGTGCTTGCCAGCGCGCAGCGTTTCCAGCAGCACTTGCCGGCCACTGGTGTTGGCCAAAAGCTCGGACAAGTCCGCCGCCTCCACTGCCTTGCGACCATTCACGGCCACGATCACGTCACCTTCACGCACATCGATCTGGCTGGCCTGCAAAGGCCCGCGCTGTGACGGCAGTTCGGCTTCGGTGCGATAAATGCGGTCGATGCTCCAACCGTCCGCGGTGCGGCTCCAGGTGGCGCCGAGCCCAGCGTAGGCTGGCACTTCATCGGCCTTGCGGAATTCGCCACCACGCACCTGCGAGTGCAGGGCACCCAGTTCGCCCATCATCTGCGCGAGAAGATCATCCAGTTCGAGGCGATCGCTCACCCGAGCCAACAAGGGTGCGTAGTGCTGGCGCGTGGCAACCCAATCCACGCCGCGCAGATTGGCATCGTAGAAGTGATCGCGGTGCATGCGCCAGGCGTCATTGAACATCTGCTGCCACTCGGCCACCGGGTCCACGCGCAGGCGCCAACCCTCCAGCTGCACCTGGGTATCGGAAAGGTCCGTCGGTGCCTTGGCACCACTGTCCACGATATGGAGCTTGCCGGGGTTGTCCGGCCATTGCGCGCCGACCTGCATCATCAGCTTCTTGGCATTGCGCGCCAGTGCGTAGTCCGACACGTTCTCGGCAAAGGTTTCGATCTTGGTCTTGCTGTCGTCGAAAGCCAGCGTGCGCAAGGTCTTGGCTCCCCAGCCCGCGCCATCGAGGAAGTACAGTCGCTGGCCATCGACCTGCAGCGCCGAATAGTTGCCGGCCGCAACCGGAACTTCGTACAGACGCTCGGCCAAACCATCGAGGACGAGTGCCTTGGGCTTGCCTGCCGCGACGCTCTTGTCATCCTCGTTGCCCGCCGAATCGTTCTTGCGCGGCTGCAACTCGTCCTTGGCCTGGAAGGGAAAACGCGCCGTAGGTTGCAAGGCCAAGCCATAGATGCGCGTGCGCTTGTCGAAATAGGGGCCGGTGTTGCGATCACCCCAAGGCGAGCCGTTGACCAGTTTGAATTCGCGGTCGGACAGGAACCACAACCATTGGCCATCGGGACTGAAAGCCGGGTTTGCCGAGGCGTACTTGTCGCTGGTCAACCACGTCACCTGCTTGCGATCCAACGAATACAGCCCAAGGCGATTGCGCCCGTCACGACCCGTGACGCGCACCAGCGCGATGTAACGGCTGTCAGGCGACCACTCGACGTTCGCGTATTCCTGACTGCCCGCAGGGCCGCCGTCGTCGATCACGGTGTTGGTGCCGCTGGCGAGATCCAACAACCACAGGCGACCACGCTTGTCGGTGTGCGCCAGCGACTTGCCGTCGGGTGAAACGACAAGGCCGTTGCGCTGGGTCACGCCGTCATGGGTGAGCTGGCGCGCGGCGTTGCTGCCATCGGCGGCATAACGCCAGATCTCTTCCTCGCCACTGGCATCGGAGATGGCATAGATGGACTCGCGATCGTGCGAGAAGGTGGCATTGGCCACGCGCACGCCATCGGCCACGCCCAGATCCACGCGCCGTGATGCACCCACGCCTGCGATCACCGCATGGCCGCGCGCCACCACCACCGCACGCTCACCGTCATCGGACAGGTCGCTGCCCTGTGCGTACCGCAAGTGTTTCTCCAGCCAGCGCGCTTGGCGCTGGGCAAAGTCCGAACTCAACTGGATCGACACGGCGCGATCCTGACCCGAAGCCAGATCGAACACACGCAGATCGGCGCCGGATTGATAGACCACCCGTTGGCCGGAGGCGCTGGCAGAACGCACGTCGAAATCTTGCGCCACGGCCAAGGCCGTCAGCGCACCGGAGCCAGGATCGAGCTGGGCCAGCACGTCTCGGCCTGCGGGATCGGCAATCACCAACAGACGATCACCGGCCAGCATCGGCCGGCGCAGGTTCACATCGCGGGGGCCGATGCGAACGGCTTCGGCATCGGACGAGAGATCAAAACGCCACAGTTGCGAGACCGCGCCACCGCGATAGCCGCGTGCGTTGTCGTTGGTCACACCCAGGCCGTAGCGCACGAAATAGAGCGTTTTGCCATCGGCGCTGATGACCG
This sequence comes from Chiayiivirga sp., assembly GCA_035703435.1. Taxonomy (GTDB): domain Bacteria; phylum Pseudomonadota; class Gammaproteobacteria; order Xanthomonadales; family Xanthomonadaceae; genus Denitratimonas. The sequence continues at coordinate 10,756 of DASSYF010000014.1, forward strand.
CATCGTTGGCTTCGGCCACGGGCAAGATACGCCGTTGCAAGGTGTCAGGGTTCACCGCTGCGATCACGCGTTGGCTGCCTCCGGTTCCACCCGCTGCCACGGTGCCGTAAAGCACCTCGCCCTGCGCACTCCAGCCCACCACCAAGGCGCGCCCATTGTCGAAGCTGACGCGCTTGGGCGTGCCACCTGCCGTCGGCATCACGTAGGCCTCTTCGGCCCCGGCGTAGGACGCGGTGAAGGCCACGCGCTGGCCATCGGGCGAGAGTGCGGCGCGACTTTCTTCCGCCGCGTGCGTGGTCAACCGGTACGCCTGACCACCGGCAATCGGCACCGACCAGAGATCGCCTTCGCTGGTGAACACCAGTTGCTCGGGCCCGATCGCGGGATAACGGAAATAGCCTGGGCTTTGGGCCGTAGCCGCGGCCGCCAAACCAAATCCAAGCAGGATGGCAAGAATACGCATGCGCGTGGGTCCATGCAGGAAAACAGCCGCCATGGTAACCACCCGATGCAACAATCACCCGTGCCGGAGGTCGTGACCGATCCGCGACACGGCAGGGCCATCGGCCTCACCAGCGGCGCTGGTTTTCCTTTTCCTGAGCGCGATCAAAGCTGCGCAGATCGTCGCGGATATGGGCAATGCGTTGACGCCCGAGCGCGTTGTGTTCTTCATCCAGTACCACGGCATCGAGCAATTCGGCCATGCGTTGCGCCGTGGGCAGCATGGTTTCCCACGCATCCAACGCCGACACGGGACCTGGCAGGGTCATGAAGAAGGCAAGGCCCGGCGTTTCGATATCGTGCACGTGACGCAGGTCGAAGTGGCCGGGCTTGACCAGGTTGGCGACGCTGAAGATCGGCTCGGCATCCGGTCGACCATCGACCAGACGATGGAAGATACCCATGTCGCCATACACCAGACCGGCTTTTTCTGCGGCCACCACGATCGCAGCACCATCGATCATGCCTTCGTCGCGCGCGTTGACGAACAGGCTGATGATGCGCTGCGGCGCATCGCCATTGCGCTTGCCGCGCGCCACGGTGCCACTGCCCGGCGTCGCGACTTCATCCTCGGACTGCGGATCCAGCGCTGCATCGAAATTGAATTGCCGCTCGCCCGACTCATCCACGCCATCATCGTTGGCCCCAGATTCCTCACTGCCCCAACGTGGCTCGCGGCGCTCGTCATTGCCTGCGCGTGAGGCGCGCCCCGGCTCGACGCGTCGGCCTTGATCGGGTTTGCGCGGGCGGCCGAAGATCGCGATGGCGACCAGGATCAGCACGCCTGCGATGGCCAGCGGGATACCGATGTCGGGGTTCCAGTTCATGGGCAAGTCCTTGTTGAAATCAAGCAGCGCCGGCCAGGCGCGCGGCCTCGGCCAAGTCCACCGACACCAGACGCGACACGCCCGGTTCGCGCATGGTGACACCGGCCAGTTGTCGTGCGGCTTCCATCGTGGCCTTGTTGTGGGTGACGAAGAGGAATTGAACCTTGTCGCTCATCTCACCGACCATCGCGGAGAATCGACCAACGTTGGCCTCGTCCAATGGCGCATCGACCTCGTCGAGCAGGCAGAAGGGCGCAGGATTCAACTGGAAAATCGAGAACACCAACGCCACTGCGGTCATGGCCTTTTCGCCACCCGATAGCAAGGAGATGTTGGACACGCGCTTGCCGGGTGGTCGCGCCATAATCGCAACGCCGGTATCGAGCAAATCCTCGCCCGTCAGTTCCAGATAGGCATGACCACCGCCGAACAGGCGCGGATAGAGAGCCTGAATGCCGGTGTTGACGCGATCGAAGGTGTCCTTGAAGCGACCGCGGGTTTCGCGGTCGATCTTGCGGATCGCGGCTTCGAGCGTTTCCAGTGCGGTGACCAGATCGGTGTTCTGGGCATCGAGGTATTCCTTGCGCTGCTGCGCCTGGCCATATTCGGAAATGGCGGCCAGATTCACCGGCTCCAGCCGCCGAATACGCGCTTCCAGATCCGCGACCGCCTGACGCCAACTGCCAATCTCGGCATCGCCCGGCAATTCATCCATCACCTGCGCCAGTTCCAGTCCGGCGCCGGTGATGGCTTCGAGCAAGGTCTCGATGCGCAGCTTGAACCCTTCTTCGTTCACCCGCTTCTGTCCAATCTCTTCGCGCAGGGCCAGAGCATGCTGGTCGGAAGACTGGCGCTGGCCCTCGTAACGACGCAGCTCGGCCATCACGCCGTCGATGCCGGAGCGGGCAGCCGCCAACTCACGCTCGGCCACGACGCGCTGATCGAGGCTGGTCTGGCGTTCGGCTTCCAAGGCCTTGATCGGGGCATCGCCTTGCGCCAGTTGCGCGGCAACTTCGGCATGGCGCTGTTGCAAAGCATCGCGTTGGGCGTGCATGCGCAGCAGAGATTGCTCGAGGGCCGCCCCTTCGGTACGCGCGCTTTGCAACTTCAAGGCCAGATCGTGCGCGGCATCGCGCGCCTCGCGCGCACCGGTGCGGGCCAGATCGCGCTTGTCGCCCAACTCCCGACGCTCCTGTTCATAGGTGACGCGTTGGTCCTCCAGCTCGGCCATACGCGCCAGTGCGAGTTCCAGAGCTTGCCGCGCTTCACGGGCGCGCTCCTGTGCGCCGAGGGTGTCTTGCTGCAACTGACCCAACTCGGCATCGATGCGCTGCAGGCGCGCCTGCGCCGATTCCAGCTTGCCTTGCTGACTTTGCATCTGGCCGGCCAATTCGGCCACGCTGCGGTGAGCCAGATACAAGGCGCGTTGTGCATCCTCGCGCTGTTGTTCGGCCTCGCCCACGGCATGACGGCATTGGGTGATCTGTTCGCCCAGTTCAGCTTCCTGTTCGGCCTGCCGTTCGATCTGCGCACGCAAATCGTGAATGTCGCGTTCGCGCAGCAAAGCGCCCTGCCCGCTCGCGCCCGAGCGCAACAAACGCAGCCAGCCGGGCCCGATCCATTCGCCCTGCCGGGTGATGATCGCCTCGTGCGCCGCCAGGGTCGGCAACACCGACTGCGCCTCTTCCATGCCGTCGGCCACGCGGATCGGTGCCAGCCAACGCCGCGCCGCATCCGGCCCGCGCACCTTGCTGGCGAGCGAATCGGTGGGTGCTTCAAATGGCGTCTGGCGCGCATCGATCAGGGCCAGATGCCCGTCGGAAAAATCCGCCACCACCGGCAACAGCTGCGCGCTGGCATCCACCACCGCCGCTTCGATCAACTGCCCCAGCACGGTTTCGACCGCCGTCTCCCAACCCGCCTCCACCTGCAGCACTTCGCCCAGACGCTGCGACCGATCCAAACCCTGCGCTGTCAACCACTGCTGCGCCGCGCCCTGCTCCTGCCCGAGCGCTGCGTGCTGCAAGGTTTCCAATGAGGCCAGGCGCCCGCGCGCGGCTTCGCCGTCCTTGCGCAGCTGCGCCAGCTCGTTCTGCAAACGGCGTAGTTGCTCCTGCGTGGCCACCACCGCCTGCTTGCGCTCGTCGAGCGTATCGCCCAGCGTATCGAGGCCGGCGCGCTGCATGTCGTGATCGGCACTCATGCGCTCCAGTGTCTCGGCCAGAACCGTCACGTCCAGCGCCGCGCGCTCGACGCTCAGGGCCTCGCGTCGACGTTCGCCATCGAAGGCCTGACGATCGAGGTATTCGATCTTGGTGCGTTCGACTTCGGCCGCTCGCGTGGTCTCGCCACGAAGGCGACTGTGCTCATCCCACCGCGCCTGCCACTGCGCCAGCGCCACTTCGATGTCGGCCAGGGCCTTCTGCCGCTCGCCGTCGTCGCCACTGAGCATGCTCAGGCGCGGTTCGATCTCGGCCATGTCCTGCGCCAAGGTCTCCCGGCGCGCACCATCGTGTTCGATGTCCTCCGACAGCGCCGTGATTTGGTCGGCCAGATCGGTGTGACTGCGCGCAAGGCGCTCGGACAGTTCACGCTGGTGCAGGATCTGCTGTTCGATGCGGCTGATTTCCGCACCCACGCGATAATTTTCGGCCTGCGTCTGCGCCAGTCGCGCATTGGCCTCTTCCTGTTGCTCGCGACACAGCTCGATCTGCGATTCGGCCTGACGCTGTTCGGCCACCTTGGCTTCCAGCAAGGTTTCATTGTGCGCGATGGTTTCGCGCAGGCCGGCAAGCTCGGTATCCAAATGCCGGTATTCGAGCGCACGCACCTGCGCTTCCTTGATGCGCTGTTGTTCCTTGTATTGCTGATACTGCTCGGCTTGGCGTGCCTGGCGCTTGAGGTGTTCGAGCTGCTTGTCGACCTCCTCGCGCACATCATTGAGACGATCCAGATTCTCTCGCGCCTGACGAATGCGCTGCTCGGTCTCCTTGCGCCGCTCCTTGTATTTGGAGATGCCGGCGGCTTCTTCCAGAAACACGCGCAGGTCTTCGGGCCGGGCTTCGATGATCTGCGAGATCATGCCCTGTTCGATGATCGAATAACTGCGCGGCCCGAGGCCCGTCCCGAGAAACAGATCGGTGATGTCGCGCCGGCGGCAGCGGGTGCCGTTGAGGTAGTAGTTGGATTGCCCGTCGCGACTGACCAGTCGCTTCACCGATATTTCGTTGAAGGCGGCAAACTCACCGCTCAAGGTGCCATCGCTGTTGTCGAAAATGAGTTCGACCGTGGCTTGGCCCACCGGCTTGCGCGAGCTGGAACCGGAGAAAATCACATCGGTGAGTGAGTCACCACGCAGGCGGCTGGCCGAGCTTTCGCCCATCACCCAGCGCACCGCGTCGATGATGTTGCTCTTGCCGCAACCATTCGGCCCCACTACACCGGTCATGTTGGTGGGCAGGTGCAGCGTGGTCGGATCGACGAAGGATTTGAAGCCGGCGAGCTTGATCGTGGATAGGCGCATGCGTCAGGTCAGAAGCTGGGATGAATCGAGGTAAGCCGCAAGGACGGGATTCTTTGCGGCCGCCGGGTGATCCGCACTGGCAGCGCATGGCGCATCGAGGCGATTGCCGATTATAGCCAGTCGCCCTGCCAACTCAGGGCAGCGCCTTCTTGAACGGGTGGATATCGACCGTGGCATACACCCCGGCTTCGACATAGGGATCGGCGTCGGCCCAGGCGCGCGCGGCGTCGAGCGAATCGAACGCCGCCACCACGAGGCTTCCGGCAAAACCGGCCGCACCCGGGTCCTCGGCATCGATCGCCGGCAAGGGCCCGGCCAGGAGCAGGCGCCCCGAATCGCGCAAGGCATGCAAGCGAGCCAAGTGCGCTGGCCGCGCCCCGCGCCGACGTTCGAGACTGCCGGGATGATCTTTCGCCACGATCATGTACCACACGATAGTTTCCGTTCAGGCCCAAAGCCCGGCATCATAGGCAGCTTTCGTGTCCCACGTCACGTTGCAACTGCACGCCCATGAGCGACCGTCTCGAGATCCATCCCGTCAACCCGCAGGCGCGTTATCTCGCGCAGGCGTCGCGTTGCATTGCGGCAGGCGGACTCATCATCACCCCGACCGATGCCGGCTACGCCTTCGTCTGGGGCATCGGTGCCACGGACGCCGAAGAACGGGTCCAACGTCTGCGCTTGCTGGACACGCGCCACCCTTTCACCTTACTCTGTAGCACGATCAGCCAGATCGGAAGTCTTGCGAAACTCGATGATCGTGCCTTTCGCATCGTCAAGTCGCTGACTCCTGGCCCCGTCACCTTCATCCTTCCCGCAGGCTCGGACCTTCCGCGCCGCCTGAAGCAGAGCAAGCGCCGCGCCATCGGCTGCCGCATTCCGGACAACACGGTGCTGCAGGCGCTCTTGAGTGGAGTTGGGGCACCGTTGCTGACCACCAGTCTCGTGTTGCCCGACGAACCGATGGACAACCACGAGGCCGAGGAAGTCGCTGAAGGTTCGTTGCGCCACGTCGACATGATGCTCGATGCCGGGGATTGCCAGCCCGGCCCCACCAGTGTCGTGGATCTGTGTGGCGAGGAACCGCTGGTGACACGACAGGGGTTTGTGCCGCTGGATCTGGATTGATCGGCGGCAATCGTTGAATCCACCTGCGGGTGATTCACACCGTTCAAGGCCAGTTTGGCCTCCAGCGCTGCCACCCGCCGTGGCGCGCATCGTCCCGTTCGAGTTTTGCATGCCGATGAAAGGCTGCCACACCGCATGACACCGCAATCGGCGCCCGACGCCAATCAACCGCTGAGCGCGGCCCCACCCCAGCAGCAGGAAATGCCGCTGGCGATGGTGCACGGCCAGCCGGTATTGCAGATGCCACAGGATCTCTACATCCCGCCCGACGCGCTGGAAGTGATCCTGGAGGCCTTCGAAGGCCCGCTCGATCTGTTGCTCTACCTGATCCGTCGCCAGAACCTCGACATCCTCGACATTCCGGTCGCCGAGATCACGCGCCAGTACGTCGAATACATCGGCGCGATGCAGGATCTGCGTTTCGAGCTGGCGGCCGAATATCTGGTGATGGCCGCGATCCTGGCCGAGATCAAGTCGCGCCTGCTGCTGCCGCGCCCACCGTCCGAAGACGGTCTGGAAGAGGATCCTCGCGCCGATCTGGTACGGCGTCTGCAGGAGTACGAGCGTTTCAAGAAGGCGGCCGAAGACCTCGATGCGCTGCCACGATTGGAACGCGACACCAGCCCTGCGCACGCCTGGGTACCGGAATTGAAGCTGGAGCGCGAACCGCCCGCCGTGGACATGCGCGAGCTGCTGGTCGCGCTGGCCGACGTGCTCAAGCGCGCCGAACTCTTCAGCCATCACGCCATTCGCCGCGAGGCATTGAGCGTGCGGCAACGCATGGGCGAGGTGCTGGAGTGGCTGAGCGACGGCCAGTTCCACGACTTCACCCGACTGATTTCAGTCGAAGAAGGTCGCTTGGGCGTGATCGTCGGCTTCCTGTCCATCCTGGAGCTGGCCAAGGAACACCTGATTGAAATCGTGCAGGAAGCCCAATGCGCGCCGATCTATCTGCGTTCGCTGGCCCATGCCGAGGTCGGCGACGACAGCCACGAACCCACCGACGACAACGGCGACGAAGCCGCCATGCAGGACGCATGACCATGGACGTGCAACACGATTCGAGCCTCACCGCCGAGCTGATCCAAGCCATCGTGGAGGCGGCCTTGCTGGCATCGAGCCAACCCTTGACGCTGCCACAACTGCAAGACCTGTTCGCACTGGACCAGGCCCTTCCGGAAGGCGCGGTGGAAGCGGCCTTGGACACCTTGCGCAGCGCGTGTGAAGGGCGTGGCGTGGAATTGGTGGAAGTGGCCAGCGGCTATCGTTATCAAGTCCGCCGTGAGGTGCATTCCTGGGTCGCCCGCCTCTGGGCCGAACGCGCCCAACGCTACACCCGGGCGACGCTGGAAACGCTGGCCTTGATCGCTTACCGCCAGCCCATCACCCGTGGCGAGATCGAGCAGATTCGCGGCGTGGCGGTCAGCACCAATATCATCAAGACGCTGGAAGAGCGCGAATGGATTCGCGTCATCGGCCACCGTGACGTACCGGGCAAGCCCGCTTTGTTCGGCACCACTCGCCTGTTCCTGGATTACTTCAACCTCAAGAGTCTGGACGAGCTGCCGCCGCTATCGGAACTGCGCGACCTGACCGAACTGGAGCCCCAGCTTCCGTTCGACGAGACGCCACCCCCGAAAACGCTGGCGGCCGACCCCGACGATGCCCTGCCGATATCGCTGGACGAGGCCACCGATGTGGTCATTCCACCGGTCATAACGACCTTGGCCGACGCTGCCATCCTCTCAAACCCTTCCCTTACCAACCCTTCTGAAACCAAGGCCGCGGACGATGACGCCGATTCCGCGCCGGAGCACATCGCATGAGTCATGACACCACACCGCCGGCCCAGCGCCGCACCCTTTCCCTCAACCGCGCGAGCGCACCTGCCTTCGAGGAACGCCTGCACAAGGTGCTGGCGCAGGCCGGGCTGGGTTCGCGTCGCGCTTTGGAAGAGCGCATCTCACAAGGGCAGGTACGCGTGAATGGCGAGGTCGCCAGTCTCGGCAGCAGCGTGACCAGCGGTGATCGCATCGAACTGGACGGCAAGACCTTCGTCGCGGCCATGCAGACCGAAACCCCGCGCGTCCTGATTTACAACAAGCCCGAAGGCGAGGTCACCACGCGCGAAGACCCCGAAGGTCGGCCGACGGTGTTCGACCGTCTGCCACAGATCAAGGGTTCGCGCTGGATCAACGTGGGTCGGCTGGACATCAACACCACCGGCTTGTTGTTGCTGACCACCGATGGCGAGCTCACCCACGCCCTCACGCATCCTTCCACCGAGGTCACGCGTGAATACGTCTGCCGCATCCACGGTGAACCCACGGAAGAAGAAGTCGCCAAACTTCAAAGCGGCATCGTGCTGGAAGATGGCCCGGCCAAATTCGACGAGATCGAATCCATCGGTGCCAGTGACAGCCATGCCTGGTATCGCGTGGTGCTGCACGAAGGTCGCAACCGCGAGGTGCGTCGCCTGTGGGAAGCACTCGGCTATCAGGTCAGTCGCCTCAAGCGCATTCGTTACGGCTCGCTGAGCTTGCCACGCGAACTCCTGCGCGGACATTTTCAAGAACTGCCAGCCGAAGCCGTCGAACAACTGCGCAAGGAACTGCAATTGGAGCGCGGCCCTGCGGTGCTGACCCTGCAGAACGTGATCGGCCAGCGCAAGGCCAAACCGACCGAGTTCCGTCCAGCGCCCCGCGAGCAGCGCGCCTGGACGCACGGCTCCCACGGCGACGAAGCGCGCGAATTGCGCGCCTTTGACCGCATCCGCGACGAGCCGAGCGGCAAACGTTCGTTCGGAAAAGGTCCGCGCGGCAAGGGTGGTCACGGCCGCTCGATTCCAGACGACATCGGCAATCGTTTGACCGCGCCGGGCGGTGCGCGTCCAGGCAAGCCGAATCGTCGCAAGGCGGCGGCCCCCGGCTTCGAGAATCCCGCCGAACAGCGTTCGTGGTACGCGCCGGAAGGCGTCACCACCACCAGCCGCATCGCGCCTCCGCGGCACGTCGGTCGCCCCGGGCCTGGCGCGGCGCGTCAAGGCAAGCCCGGTGGCGGCAACGGTCCGTATCAAGGCAAGCCCAGCGGCGGCGGCAGTCCGTATCAAGGCAAACCCAGTGCCGGAAATGGCCCCTATCAAGCCAAGCCCAGCGGTGCAAAAAGTCCCTACCAAGGGCGACCCAGCGGCAACGCCAGCCCGTACGCCGGCAAGCCCGGTAGCCACGGTCCGCAAGCGCCAAAAGGTCGCGGCAAACCCGCATCACGCGGTGGTGGCGCGCGGCCAGGTCATGGCGCACCACGTACCAACAAGCCCCGCGGCTGAGCCCGGCGCACCACCTCAAGCGATATTGAAGCCGCCAACGGCCTCGTCAACCGAGGCCGCTGCGCTGTGGACTTCGTCCACGCGCGCGAGCGCCGGCCCGCGCCACAGCCAGGACTCCAGTTGGCCAAGCGCGTCCGATTCGCCCACCGCCATGACCTCGACCCGACCATCGTCCAGATTGCGTGCGTAGCCACGCAAGCCGAGCGCCGTGGCGGCCTCTCGTGTACTGGCGCGAAAGTACACGCCCTGCACCCGGCCGCTGACGAAAAACCGCCGCGCCTGGATCATGGCTTGGCCGGATCGATGGCCTTTTCCAGATCGCGTGCCGTGATCGGTCCAAGGAAACGCTTGGCGATGCGACCTTCCGGATCGACCAGCCAGGTCATCGGCAGGCCACGCGGCGCCGGGAACGCAGCCGGCGGATCGTAAACATCAACGATGGCAATCGGGTACGACACCGGATGCTCCTTCAAAAACGCCTGCATGTCGGGCGTGGTGATGTCCTCATACGCCAACCCAACCACGACGGCTTCGTCATGCGCCTTGTCGAAGGCATCCAGATCCGGCATTTCCTTGAGGCAGGGGCTGCACCAGGTCGCCCAATAGTTGATGACAACCCAAGAGCCACGCTGCGCAGCCAGGTCGAACTGGACCCCGCTCACCGTGGCCACTTTCAATTCGCCAGCCATCTCGCTATCGGCCTCGGCGGCACGCAGCGGCGCGCTCGCGAGCAAGGTCAGGCCCATGGCCAATACGAAGCTTCGACTATCCATCATGTTTGATCCTTGGAATCGGAAAGAACCTGCGCTACCGTGCGACGCAGGTGCAATTTCAACAGTTCGCGCAAGGCATTCAATTCTGCCTGCGCGCGTTGACCAATGGCATCGTTACGCTCAGGCATCTGGGCGAACGACAGGGGAATGCGCAAGCCTGCGCCCTCGTAGAGCTCATCCAGCGGCAAATGATTCAGGTCGCGCACCAGCGCATAGCCTCCATTTTCCAGCCGCCGAATGACCCGTGCCTGCAACAGCGCTTGCAACAAATGCATCGTGGTGTCGTCGCTGATGGCCGGCTCCAGTTGCTGCAATTGCGCGACCTGAAGCCCGCTGCCCGTACCTTGCGCCTGCCAGAGACGGCCCAGCACCCGCAGCATGGCGTAGAACTCGAAGCCGTCCGGCAGCCGTTGCTGCGCGGGGCGAAAACGAAACGCCGTCAGTGAGGCGGCAAACGAGGCTCCCAGCAGCACCACGACCCAGGACACGTACAACCAGATCAGGAAGATCGGAATCACCGCGATCGCGCCGTACAAGGCCTGATAGTTGGCACGTGACAGGTACAGTGCAAAGCCCCATTTGGCCGATTCGAACAAGGCCGTGGCCAGAGCGCCCGCCAGCACGGCATGACGCATCGCCACGGTGCGATTGGGAATCAGACGATAGGCCAGACTGAAGGCCAACCATTCCAAACCCACCGGCAAGATTCGCAACAAACTGCCGTGCTCGGCCTGATTGCCAAGCATGGGCAAGGACGCCAAGTACGAGGACACCGCAAAACTGGCCACCGCCAGCAGCGGCAACAAGGTGATGGCCGCCCAATAAATCAGTAGTCGTGACAACGCTCTCCGAGGTTCACTCACGCGCCAGATGCGATTGAAGGTGTCTTCGATCCGCGACAGGGTCAGGAGGGCGGTCGCCAGCACCGTCACCGCGCCGAGACCCGACAAGGCACGCGCATTGCCAGCGGCCTCCGATAGAAAGCCGGCCACACTGTCGGCCGCGCTCGGCATGAAGTTTTCGAACACAAAGCGTGTCAACTGCGCCACCCAGTCCTCGTAGAACGGGAACATCGACACCACCCCGAACACCACCGCCGCCAGTGGCACGGCTGCAAACAAGGTCGCATACGCCAGCGTCGCGGCCGAGTCAAAGCAGCGATCTTCGATGAAGCGCCGCGCGAGAAAACGCACGAAGGCTTCCATTCGCTCCTGATGGAGAGCGATCCATTGGCGAGGGCGGGTCAACATGGGTGAAAAGATACCGCAGCGGCGCAATGCCCGTGCCCGCAAGGATACGCCAGCGGCTATCCTGCTCATCGCCAGTCTGTTCGCACAAGGCAACCCAATCGCATGTTGAAAGCCCACCACGTCGGCGTTGCCACTCTTCTCGCCTTGCTCGTCCTGATCGTGGTCTGGCACCTGTGGTGGCTACCGCCGACACGCATACCCGCGTTGTTGGCCGTGGCTCTGCACGCACTGCCTTTGCTGCCTGCCGTGTGGATGTTGCGCGGCGACCTGCGTCGCGCCGTGTTCGTCGGCGCGATGGGTGCCTTGGCCTTGTTCAGTCATGGCGTCATGGAAGTCATGACTTCGCCCGGTGCACGACTCGCAGGATCGCTGGAGATCGCGCTGTCGCTGTTGCTCATCGGGGCGCCCTGCTGGAATGGCCTGCGCCGGCGCCTGAGTCGATCGCGCGCAGTATCATGAGAGCCTCCTTCCTGCGTGCATATTTCCATGGATCGGCTCTGCATCGTCACCACCGGCGGCACCATCGACAAGATCTATTTCGACGACAAGTCCGACTACCAGATCGGTGAACCGCAGATCGGCAACATCCTGCGCGAACTGGGTGTGAACTTCGAGTTCAGCGTCATCCCGATTCTGCGCAAGGACAGCCTGCACGTCAGCGATGCCGACCGCGAACTGTTGCGCGCCACCATCGCGGCGCAAGACGCCAAGCACGTGTTGGTGACGCACGGTACCGACACCATGGTGGCCACGGCCAAAGTGCTGGATGCGATCAAAGACAAGACCATCGTGCTGACGGGCGCGCTCAGTCCTGCGCGTTTCCGTGGCTCGGATGCCGAATTCAATGTCGGCTGCGCGGTGGGTGCGGTGCAGTGCCTTCCGGCCGGCGTTTACATCGCCATGAACGGTCGGGTGTGGGATCCGCACAAGGTGCGCAAGAACGTCGCCGCCAATCGCTTCGAACCCATTGCCTGAACCACTCCCGCAGTCGCGTAATACGACTGCGGGAGGCATGTTGCAAGCTTAGAACTGCATCCAGAAGCGGGCGAAGTAGCTGCGCCCGTTGAGACCGAACTGCACGCTCTCATAGATGTGACCGTTGTCGGTTTCATCCGGATTCTGCGTGCTTGGGAACACGTCCAGCAGGTTGTTCACGCCCAGCGTGAACTTGGCATTGTCCGTGAACGCGTAGGTGAGGCTGACATCGGCCGAGGTACGTGCGCCGTAATACTGGTACAGCGGTGCGCCCGACCAGGTTCCAAACGTCTGTTTGCCGAAGTACACGATCTTGAAGTTCGGATTCCACGGCCCTTGGCTGTAGTCAAAGCCGACGATGGCCTTGGTACGCGGCGCGGCGCTTTCGATGAACAGGCGCTCACGCTCACTCAACAAGGTTTCTTCGCGCCCGACCAAGGCCGACGGCGTGTGGACCTGATCGATGCGGGTCTTGCCGTGATTCATCACGAAGAAGCTGTTGAGTACGCCGTTAGCCAGCTCGGCACGGTGCGAAACCGTCAGATCCAGACCGGTAGTGCGGGTATCGACGGAGTTGAAGAAGAAACGCGCCAAGCCCACGCCCAGATCGTCCAGCACGCCGCCGATGTTGGGGTCGGTGTTGTCGAATTCGCCGCTCAACACCACGCGGTCGTCGATCCTGATGCGGTAGGCGTCCAAGGTGACCGATACCGCATCGGTGGGCGACCAGGTGAAGCCCAAGGTGGCGCTGCGCGACTGTTCTTCGGTCAACGCGGGAATACCTGCGGCATGGGCCAGCGCGCTGTCGTTGGGTGCAATCACGATATCGACCGGCTCGCCGCCGATGAAGTCGGTGATGGTCGAGGAAAAATACTTTTGTTGCAGTGACGGGGCGCGGAAGCCGGTGCTGAGCGAGCCGCGCAGAACCACCGCGTCGCTCGCCCTGAAGGCCATCGCCAACTTGCCGTTGACGGTCGAGCCGAAGTCGCTGTAATCCTCGTAACGCAGTGCGAAAGCCGTCATCAAGCGATCGGTGACATCCAGTTCCACATCGCCGTACACCGCATTGGAATAGCGGCTGCGGGCGCTGGCATCAGCCGGTTGGAAGCCAGGGAAGCCCTGACTGCCCGCATTGCCGCCTTCACCCACGCCGTCGTAGTCGAGGTAGGAACCCGCCTCACCCGGATGAATGCTGTAGCGCTCTTTGCGGGCCTCGGCGCCAAAAGCCAGGTTCAGGCCGTGGGCCACGTCGTCGAAATAACGCGAGATGTCGAAGTTCGCGGTGTTCTGGCGGAACTGAAAGCCGCCGGCATTGAATTCGCTCGGGCTGATGCCGGTACCACCGGTCAAACGATCCAGATTGGCGATGGACGCATTGATGGTGTTGCGGATGGTGTAATCCAATGTGTTGTGGCCATAGGTGTAGGACAGATCCCAGTACCAATCGCCAAAGCCACCGCGCACGCCCAAGATGCCGTAGCGATCCTCGATGATGCCGTCGATGAAGGGCACGAAGCCATCGGGGTACATTGCCGCCGAGTTGCGCGAGGGAATGTCGTCGCTGCCCAGCCCACCGCGCGCCCACGCACCGGATGAGGCATCGCGATTCTGACCGCCCAGAGTGAAATAGGCGGTCATGGCATCGCCCAAGGGCGTGTCGCCATTCAAATACAGGGTGCGATTTTCAACCTTGGAGTCGCCAATGATGCGCATCGGATTGGCATCGGTGGCGCGATTGGAGCGGCCACGATCCTGCCACTCGCCGGTGATAGCCAACACGCCATCCTGACCGAACCCGACACCGCAATAGGCCGAGGCGATCCAGTTCTCGCCATCGCCACGCGAATACTCGCCATAGCCCGCCAGCGCCTCGCAACCCTTGTCGCGCTTGAGCGCAATGTTCATCACGCCCGCAATGGCGTCGGATCCGTACTGAGCCGCCGCGCCATCGCGCAGCACTTCGATACGATCGATGGCCAACACCGGGATCGAGTTCATGTCGGTACCGGTGTTGCCGCGATCACGGGCGCCATAGATATTGACCAGCGACACCGTGTGGCGACGCTTGCCGTTGATCAACACGAGCGTTTGATCCGAGCCCAGCCCGCGCAACGCGGCACCGTCGATCAGATCGGCACCGTCTTCACCCGTCTGGCGGGTGGAGTTGAACGAAGGCACGGTGTATTGCAGGGATTGCGCCAGATCGAACTGCCCACCCTTCTCGGCCGTGTCGGCCATCGGCAGCACGTCCACCGGCACCGGCGTGGTGGTATCCGAACCGCGCCCGACGCGGCGCGAACCGATGGTCGTGATGGTTTCCAACTTGACTGCGGCCTCGTCGTTGGATGGCGAGGTGGAGCGGTCTTGCGCCGCAGCAAAACCGGACGCAGGCAGGAGCAAGGCCACGCCAATGGCGCAGAACAAGACATTACGCGAACTGGATCGAATCATTGCCGCCCCCACGGGAAAGGTAACGAATTATTTACGCTATCCGAAGAAGTTTGTCTAGAGCACATGTCATGGGGAAGCCTCACCCACCCTTGAACCGGCCAGTGTTTCGGAGCGCCGGCCCATGTTTTGTAGCAATGGAGCTTGCTCCATTGTCTGCCGAGCAAGCTCGGCAGCTACGCCAGGCTTGGACAATACGCCAGGCTTGGACAATTGGAGGGGCGGATCCATACGGCCTACCACGGCACCAAGAAAAAGGGCGCCCGAAGGCGCCCTTTTCTTACCGCAAAGCGATGGATCAGTGGCTGCGACGCAGGCCAAGGACCAACATGCCGAGTGCGCCGAACAGGCCGAACAGGGCGAGCTTGGACCACAGCGAGGTGGCGGGCACGTTGGCCGGAGCCAGCACGCCGGCCGGAGCCGCCACGGTGAAGGCCCAGTCAACGACGCCACCGGCGCTGCCGTCGGTGCCGGTGCAGGTGACCGTACCCAAGGTGGCGTTGGCCGTATCGGTGAGCGTGCCGCACACGCTCACCGTCTGAGCCGCCGAACCCACCGGGAAGCTCAGCAAGGTGCTCGGGGTGACGGTCACGCCCACGCCCGTGCAGGTGGCTTCAGCCGGAGTCGCACCCGCGCCGCCCGAAGGAGCAATCGAGATCGACGTGCAGGTGGTTGCGCCAGGTGCGCCGTTACCGAGGGTGACCGTGCTGCCATTGGCTGGCGTCGGGGTCAGAACCGGAGCCGACATGGTGCCAGCCGGGCAGGTGACGGGAACGTCGAAGTTCACCGAGGACGGCGTGGTGTTGGTCGCGGTGCACGCGACCGTGCCGTTGACAACGGCTGCGCCCGTGGTGCACGAAACCGCCAGATTGGCCGGGACGGTGCCAACCTGCCCGTTGTCGTATGGGCCGCCGCTCAGGGGAGCCACGGTGAAACCAGCCGGTGCGGTGCAGGAGAAGCTCGCCGTGTCGGCAGGATTGCTGCCTCCACCTGCCACGGCCGTGACCGCGATATTGCCCGAGGTCGTGGTACCGAAGGTCACCGTCGGCAAGGTCAGCGGCGTGGTGTCGATGGTGATGGTTGGTGGGCCAGCGTTGACGACGTTGATGGCGCCGTCGGTGACGGTGCCGCTACCCGTAATGTCCGAGCCGTCAGTATGGAAAAACGCGGTCGTACCAGGAGATGCATCATGCGCCAACGCATATGCAGCCGCTGGCGTGCCCGCATTGACCGCAAAGGTGATGGTGCAAAGCGTTTCGTCTGGCAAGCCGACACCCGGAGTTGCGCTGAAACGAGAAACGGAAACGGTCTTGGTCGCATCGGTCACCACGCAGAGTGGACTGTTAGAAGTCGGAATACCGCCAAGATAGTTCGTGGGTGCCGTCAACGTACTGTAATCGAACTCGGTGTTGTAGGCGCCAACGTTTGCATTGCCGTTGTCATCAAACGATACGGAAATAGCCGCACTTCCACCACTGGCCGAAGGCACCGAAGCTTGGCCGATAGTAATTGTTTGGGCGCTAATGGCCATCGAGCCAGCCGCCAGCAGCAGACCGGCCAAGGTGGCGCTGAGTGTTTTGATTTGCATGGGGATTGTCACTCCGTTTTGACAAGGTACTTATGGTGGTGCACTTTCAGCGACGGATCTGTTCGGATGCCGGGGTGAAATTGGTTTGGACGGTAGAGTTCAAGGACTTGGCATCGACGCCGACGGCGTTGAACTTCATCGTGGCGGTACGGGCAACCTTGCCCCCCGAGATCGACAACATGCCAATGGAATGGATACCTGCAGGCAGAGCCTGGCGATTCATCGACACGGCAATCACGGCGACTTCGCCCTCATTGTGCTTGCACACGCCTTGAAAACCTACAGGCAGCGAAGCCAAACACTTCGAGGTGTTGACCTTTACACCCTTGGGCACGGGGATGATGAGGTCGAAGCCGGCCACGTCCCCTTCACTGACGATATCGAGCGCGAGGGTGGAGCCGGCGTTGCGGGCCTTGCTCAGGCCACTGTCGGTCACCAACAGTTCGGCCGCCGAGGCGGAGCCAGCGAAGGCCATGAGCGAGGCCACGAGAATGGTGTTCTTGATAGACATGATCGAATACTCCAATGGGCTCAGTTGGCCGCGCAATTGCGCTGTGCGATGACGGTGAATCGATTCATTGCGCAGATTGCGTCACCCGAATTCACGAAACCATCCTGATTGCAGTCAGGTTGACCCAATGAGTATGGGCCGGTGGGCGGGAATTCGTTGATGGCGGCCAATGCATCGCCAGAGTTCACGAAATTGTCATTATTCGCATCACCCGGGCACAACCGACCAATTTCAGTCGCATCGGAACGCGTGGATTCGAACGCATCGAACGCCATCGCCGTGGCATTGTTGACAGCGTTCAGCACGCCCATTTGGGCCGAACCAACGTTGACCGCACCCGCACTGCCGTCACTGTTGACCACGGTTTCAGTCGCAGCGTTGGCACCGCGCACCTTGGCCTGGAAGGCACCACTGGCGCGGTAAATGGACTCGATGGCATACCACTTGTTGGCCGTGGCCGGAACGGTGGTGCCGACCGTGGTGCCGTTCACGGCGAAGGTGAAGGCGCCGCCGGTGATGGAGATCGAGAAGGCTTCGGTGCCGCCGCCGTTGTCGCCCGAGGTGGCGGCGAAGATCTTGCTGCCACTGGCGGCCGAGCCGGTGTAAACGTAGAAGCGCGAGCGGTAGGTCGCTTCGGTGCCTGGGGTGTTGTCGGTGACGAAGCTGCTACCGGCCGAGTCGGCCTTGAGGGCACACTCACCGGAGTAACGCGGCACGGCCGGCTCGGAGTTGCGGCCCTTCTGGTTGCCGGCGGCGGCATTGGTCGCCGACGACCAGTTGGTAACCGTGCACGCCATCGCCGAGCCCATCGGCAGGGCCATGGTCAGCGCGGCTGCCAGCAGGAGTTTGTTGGAAATTTTCATGTTTGACGCCCCTTGTTGATCAAAATCGGGTGGTTTCTTGCAGATGCACAGGTAACACATGGACCCCCGAACGCGTGGCGCAGCTTAACATACGCTGGCTGCGCTGCAAGCATTTGTCACACATCGGGGAACTTCGAGCCGGCGGCGATGCCTTGCCTTGGGCATGGCAGGTTATACGCAGCGAGCTGGAGATATGTGCCACTTCACGGTGAAATCATTCGAGTTGGCGCATTGCGTCACGTTTTGACGCAATTTGGCAGCACGGTTCATGACGCAGGCCGCTCCAAGTCGGCCGGGAGGCTTGGCACGGGCTTGCCTTGCTGGCGCAAGGTCAGCGCGACCTGATTGCGCAGATAGGCCGGTTGCAAGGCCTCGGGTGCGCTGGCCTCGCCACGCGCGAATGCGATGAGCGCCAGGTGCGCCACATCGCGGGCACGCGGAAGCGCCGTGGCGTCGACGTGGATCAATCGCTCGCCAAGGCAGTGCGTCAGGGCACCGTGTTCGGCGGCGAATCCGGTGCCGACGCCGTGGCAAGGCCCATCGTAGACGAGGGCGAAGTTGGTTGGAGCGAGCACCCGCTCATCGCCCTGTTGTTGCCAGTTCTGCGCGTCGTCGCGAACGTACTCGGCCAGATAAACCTCACCCATGCGTGCGTCGATGGCGCTGACGAGGCGCAGGTCGGCCTGAGCTTCTTCCAAACGCCGCATCGCCGGCAAGGCCAAGGCGTGCAGGGTGGACACGCCAATGGCGGGGCGCTCCAGCGCCAAGGCCAGTCCTTGGGTGATGGCCACCGCCAGACGCACGCCGGTGAAGGCGCCAGGGCCACGACTGCAGGCGATGGCGTCCAGTTGTGTGCGAACCAGTCCGGCTTCGGACAGCAGTTCGTCGATCCATGGCAAGGTCAGTTCGGCATGCCGGCGCGGGGCGATCTGGTGACGCTCGATGATTTCACCATCGAGATGCAGGGCCACCGAGCAGGCTTCGGTGGCGGTTTCAAGGGCGAGCAATTTCATGTAGGCAGGTGTCGGGAACGCCGGTGATCTGCCTCATGTTAGCGCGGTGGTGAGTACACATACGGGGTTATCGGCGCCGTTGCGCAGTGATAGAATTGCCCCACTTCCTTGAATCCAAAGAGAAACGAGCCAGCCAAGGAATGTCTGAACGAGTCGAAACGCTGTCATTGCGAGCGAAGCGAAGCAATCCAACTCGTTGATTCGTCGAGTGTTCGTGGATTGCCACGTCGCTGCGCTCCTCGCAATGACGGCCTTGTTCAGATGTTCTCTCGCGCTGCGCCCTCGTTCTCGGATCAATCCTTTCAGGAGCACCCATGAACACTGCTTTCGATATCCTCGGCGCGCTCAGTGAGCTACGCCACCATGCCGCCAATGCCCGCACCCGTGGCCTGTCCGATGACAGCCTGCTTGCACTTGCACCACGGTTTCCCGAGCTGGTGACTGCCGTACAAGCTGCGCAGCAAGCCTTTGCCACGGTGCGTGTCGAATTCGCCGATTTGCTGGCCCTGGACGAGGGCGCGCAGGCCACGCAGGTGCAGGCGAGTTTCGTCAATTTCTATGCTGCCGATGCGGTCAATCCGTATGTGGCGCTGGCCGCCTGCGGGCCGTGGGTGGTGACGCTGAAAGGCGCGGTGCTGCACGACTCGGGCGGCTACGGCATGCTCGGTTTCGGGCACACGCCGGCAGCGGTATTGGAAGCCTTGGCGCGTCCACAGGTGATGGCCAATATCATGACGCCTTCGCTGTCGCAGCTGCGTTTGAGCCAAGCGCTGAAGGCAGAAATCGGTCGTGGTGGCACGGGCTGTCCGTACAGTCATTTCATGTGCCTCAACTCGGGTTCCGAATCGGTCACCCTCGCCTGTCGCATCGTGGACGTGAACGCGAAGCTGCAGACCGAGCCCGGCGCGCGCCACGCCGGCAAGACGATCAAGCATGTGGCGGTCAAGGGCGCCTTCCATGGCCGCACCGAGGGTCCAGCGCGTTATTCCGATTCCACGCGCAAGGCCTATCTGGCGCACCTCGCAAGCTACCGTGGCGATGCATCGTTGCTGACCGTCGACCCTTATGACGTGTCGCAACTGCGCGAACTGTTTGCCAAGGCCGACCGCGAGGGCTGGTTCATCGAGGCGATGTTCCTGGAGCCCGTGATGGGTGAGGGCGACCCGGGCCGTGGCGTGACGCCGGAGTTCTACGCGGCGGCACGCGAGTTGACCCAGGCGCACGGGGGCTTGCTGCTGGTGGATTCGATCCAGGCCGGCTTGCGCGCCCACGGCGTGCTGTCCGTGATCGACTACCCAGGTTTCGAAAAACTCGCTCCGCCGGACATGGAAACCTACTCCAAGGCGCTCAATGCTGGCCAATACCCGCTCTCGGTACTGGCGGTACGCGAACCGATCGCCGCGCTGTATCGCACCGGCGTCTATGGCAACACCATGACCACCAACCCACGCGCCATGGACGTGGCCTGCGCGGTGCTCGAATCGCTGACGCCCGCCATCCGCAACAACATCGTGGCGCGTGGCCGTGAGTTCGTGCAAAAGCTCGATGCCCTGCGTGCGGAATTGCCGGGCCTGATCACCAAGGTGCAGGGCACCGGCCTGCTGTTCTCCTGCGAATTGGCCGCAGACAGCTTCAAGTGCTACGGCACGGACAGCATCGAGGAATACCTGCGCGAAAACGGCATCGGCGTGATTCACGGCGGTGCAAACTCACTGCGCTTCACACCGCATTTCGCAATCACCGAAGACGAAGTGAACCTGGTGGTGGCGCAAGTTCGCCATGCCCTGCTTCACGGCCCACGCAAGCAGGCGCGGGAAGCGGCGTAATCGGCACCGCTACACTGCCGTCTACAACCATGGCCACGGGATACCCAGGCCATGGTTCCGGCATGAGGATCGCTTGTTGATCCGGTCCTCAGATTGTCCGAGCTTGATGTAGCTGCCGA
The DNA here is from genome assembly GCA_035703435.1 of Chiayiivirga sp. Taxonomy (GTDB): domain Bacteria; phylum Pseudomonadota; class Gammaproteobacteria; order Xanthomonadales; family Xanthomonadaceae; genus Denitratimonas. The sequence continues at coordinate 31,426 of DASSYF010000014.1, forward strand.
GCTTGCTCGGCAGACAATGGAGCAATCTCCATTGCGACAAAACACGGGTCTTCCTCAAGCACCTGCCAGCGCATAGGGAACATCTGATCAAGTCGAAACGCCGTCATTGCGAGCAAAGCGAAGCAATCCATGTCTTTGATTTGCCGAACATCCATGGATTGCCACGTCGCGGCGCTCCTCGCAATGACGGCCTATTCAGATGTTCCATAGGCATCGGTGGCAGTCACCAAAGCGTCGATGATCTGCGGTTCAAAGGCCGAATGGCCGGCGCTCGGACAGATGCGCAGTTCGGCCTGCGGCCAGGCTTGTTTCAATTCCCAAGCGCTTTGCATGGGGCATATCACGTCATAACGCCCCTGCACGATGGTGCCCGGGATCGTGGCGAGCTTGTGCGCATCGCGCAGCAGTTGATCCTCGCATTCGAAGAAGCCGCCGTTGACGAAGTAATGGCTTTCGATGCGCGCAAAAGCCAAGGCGAAGTCGTCGGCTTTGTGGGTTTCGATGTAGGCCAGATCCTGAAGCAGGAAACTGGTCGAGGCTTCCCACACCGACCAGGCGCGTGCGGCGGCCAGCCGAACGCTGGCATCATCGGCCGTCAAACGTCGGTGATAGGCGGAAATCAGATCGCCACGTTCCACCGCGGGGATTGCGCTCAGGTAATCACCCCAGGCGTCGGCAAACAGGCGGCTCGCGCCTTCCTGATAGAACCACTCCAGCTCCCAGCGTCGCAGCATGAAGATGCCTCGCAGGACAAGTTCAGTCACGGCCTCGGGATGCGTTTGGGCATAGGCCAGGGCCAGAGTCGAACCCCAGGAACCGCCAAACACCTGCCAACGATCGATGCCAAGGTGGGTCCGCAGGCGTTCGATGTCGGCCACAAGATCCCAGGTGGTGTTGTCGACCAAATCGGCGTGCGGGGTGGAGCGCCCTGCCCCGCGCTGGTCGAACAGCACGATGCGGTAGCGCGACGGGTCATGGAAGCAACGCATCTTCGCGCCGCAGCCCGCGCCGGGCCCGCCGTGCAACAACACCACCGGCTTGCCCGCCGGATTGCCGCATTGTTCGAAGTAGAGGCGATGCCGCTCGGAGACCTGCAGGCTGCCGGTGTCGAAAGGCTCGAGGGCCGGATACAAAGTGCGCATGAATTCGCTCGCGTCGAATGAACCCAAGATTGTAGCCAGCCACGCCAATCAAGCCCAAACAAAATGGCCCGGATCGCAGATCACGGGCCATTGTGGTAGATCGTATGGTCGGGGTAGCCGGATTTGAACCGACGACCACTTGTCCCCCAGACAAGTGCGCTACCAGGCTGCGCTATACCCCGGTTGTGGTGCGACTGCGTGTTCGATGCAGCGGGCCGCGTAGTATATCAGATCAATGCGACCGCGTTGTCGAGTCAGGGCTGGATTCAGCGCCGCAGCAGCTGCAGCACTTCTTCCAGCTCGGCCCGTACCTGACGCACGATCTGACTGGAGATATTGGCTTCGGCCTTGCCCTGCTCACCCTCGATGCGCTGGCGCGCGCCGGTGATGGTGAAGCCCTGATCGTAGAGCAGCGAGCGAATCTGGCGAACGGTGAGCACGTCGTGGCGCTGGTAATAACGGCGATTGCCGCGGCGCTTGACCGGCTTCAAGTTGGTGAATTCGGTTTCCCAATAGCGCAGCACGTGCGGCTTGACGTCGCACAGCTCGCTGACTTCACCAATGGTGAAGTAGCGCTTGGCCGGAATCGCCGGCAGCTCGCTGTTACTGCCCGGGTCCAACATACGCTTCCACGCGCTCCTTGAGCTTCTGCCCAGGCTTGAACGTCACCACGGTGCGGGCGGTGATGGGGATTTCCTCGCCGGTTTTTGGGTTGCGGCCGGGTCGTTGGTTCTTGCGGCGCAGGTCGAAATTGCCAAAACCGGACAACTTGACCTGATGGCCATCCACCAGCGCCGAGCGCAGGGTATCGAAGAACGCGTCCACGAATTCCTTGGCTTCGCGCTTGTTCAGCCCGACTTCGTCAAACAGTCGTTCGGCCAGATCGGCCTTGGTCAACGCCATCATGTTCCCCTGAGTGTGGCCCCGCAATCACGTGCGAGACCCTCCAACGCCGCTACCACGGCACCCTCAATGTCCTGTTCCGCAAGGGTGCGCGAATCGTCCTGAAAAATCAAGCCAATAGCCACACTCTTGAAACCCGTTTCCAAGCCCTTTCCTTGATAAATATCGAACACCATCACACTTTTCAGGTGGATTCCCGCCGACGCCTGCACACTTGCCCGCAGATCCTGCCACGACACCTGGGCCGGCACGACCACGGCCAGATCCCGACGCACGGACGGAAACCGCGACAGGGCGCTGGCTGCGGGTAGCGGACGCGTGGACAGGCAGGCCAAATCCAGCTCGAACACCACCACGTCCTGATCCAGACCGAGGCGAGCGAGCAAACCCGGATGCACATGGCCGATGTGTCCCAATAGTTGGCCGTCGCGCTCGACTTTGGCGCTGCGCCCGGGATGCAGCCATGCTTGCTGTGCAGGAAGGAACTGGAGCGAACCCGCTCCGCCCGACAAGGCCATCAGGGATTCCAGATCACCGCGCAGATCGAAGTAGTCGACCATGCGCGCCGAGGACGACCACGCTTCGGCACTGATCGAACCGCAGGCAACAGCCGCCAGATGCAGGGACTCGATCGGCCCGGCCGAACCCGTGCGGAACACGCGTCCCGCCTCGAACAGGCGCACCCGCGTTTGTTGCCGCGCAAGGTTGCGCTTGAGGGCTTCGACCAGACCCGGCAGCAAGGCCGTGCGCATGACGCCCAAATCCGCCGACAGCGGATTGGCCAACGCCACGGCTTCTGCATCCAAGCTCCAATGCTTGAGCACATTGGCATCGAGAAATGCGTAATTGATTGCTTCGAAATAGTCGCGCGCAGCCATTTGTGCGGTGAATGCCGCCAGCGGCACCTGGGTTTCAGACTGCGGCGCCAGTTGCAGCGCCCCGGTCGGCGCGTGCAAGGGAACCCGATCGTAGCCGTGGATGCGCGCCACTTCTTCGATCAGATCTTCTTCGACCGAAATATCGAAGCGGCGCGACGGCGGCGCCACCAGCCAGCCCTCGGCATCGGCCGAGACGCCCATGCCCAAGGCACGCAGGATGCGCTCGACTTCTGCGGCCAGCACTTCCATGCCGAGCACCCGCGCCAGTCGCGCACGACGCAAGCGCAAGGGCGGACGCGCGCCCAGATACTGCGGTTCGACCGCCTCATCCAGCGGGCCAACCTGACCACCCGCCACGGCCACGATGAGTGCGGTGGCGCGCTCCATCGCCTGACGCGGCAGTTCCGGGTCCACGCCGCGCTCGAAGCGATGGGAGGCATCGGTATGCAAGCCCAGCTTTCGCGCCCGTCCAATGATGGCCACAGGTGCAAAGTGTGCACTTTCGAGAAAGACATCGACCGTCGTATCGGTGACGCGTGAGTCCAGACCACCCATGACGCCCGCCACGGCCAGCACGCGACGCTCATCGGCAATCACCAGAAAGCCGGGGTCGAGCGTGACTTCGCGTTCATCGAGCAGTTGGGCGCGTTCGCCCTGCCCGGCTCGGCGCACCCGCACGTCGCCGTGCAGCGTGGCAAGATCGAAGGCGTGCATGGGCTGGCCCAGTTCCAGCATCACATAGTTGGCCACGTCCACCAGGAAGCTGATGGGGCGCACGCCGGATCGCTCCAGTCGCTGACGCATCCACACCGGCGTCTGCGCCGAAGGATCGATGCCGCGAATGATGCGCCCGCAATAGCGCGGGCAGTCGGAGGGGGCTTCGAGAACAACGTTCTTGCGATCCTCGATCGACGCCGGCACAGCCGCAATCTCAAGTGCATTGACTTCACTGCCCAGTGCCGCGGCAACGTCGAAAGCCACGCCACGCACCGAAAAGCAATCGGCACGATTGGGCGTGAGCTTCAATTCGAAACTGCGATCGGGCAATCCGAGGTACTGATCCAGCGCCGTACCCACCGGCGCATCCTCGGCCAGTTCCATGAGGCCCGAGGCATCGGCATCGATACCCAGTTCCTTGGCCGAACACAGCATTCCCGAGGATTCCACGCCACGCAGCTTGGCGGCCTTGATCTGCAATCCACCCGGCAGGGTGGCTCCGATCATGGCCAAAGGCGCCTTCAAACCGAGGCGCGCGTTGGGTGCGCCGCAAACGATCTGCAGGGTTTGCGTGCCCGCAGAAACCTGACACACGCGCAGGCGATCGGCATCGGGATGCGGCTCACATTGGATGATCTGCGCCACCACGACGCCGGGCAGCGCCGCGCCAATGGTTTGACTGTCCTCCACTTCCAGACCGATGGCGGTCAAGGTGGCGGCAAGCGCTTCGTGGTCCGCTTCGACCGTGACGTGTTCGCGCAACCAGGATTCGGGAAATTTCATGCTTCAAATGCCGGGAATGGGGAATGGGGAATGGGGAATGGGGAATGGGGAATGGGGAATGGGGAATGGTCCGGGATCGACGCTTCCGCCATTCCCGATTCCCCATTCCCGATTCCCTGCTCTCAAGCAAACTGCTTCAGAAACCGCAAGTCGTTGTCGAAGAAGCTGCGCAGGTCGCTGACGCCGTAGCGCAGCATGGCGAAGCGCTCGACGCCCAAGCCAAAGGCAAAGCCGGTGTAGCGCTCGGGATCGATGTTGCAGTTGCGGAGCACGTTGGGATGCACCATGCCGCAGCCCAGCACTTCCAGCCAGCCGGGCGCATTGCCGTCGCCACGATCCCAGGCGATGTCCACTTCGGCCGATGGCTCGGTGAAGGGGAAGTAGCTCGGGCGAAAGCGCATGGCGAAATCGCGCTCGAAGAACGCATCGACGAATTGCTTGAGGGTGCCCTTGAGGTCGGCAAAGCTCGACGTCTCATCTACCAGCAAGCCTTCCACCTGATGAAACATCGGGGTGTGGGTCTGATCGGAATCGCTGCGATAGACCTTGCCCGGCGCGATGATGCGGATCGGCGGCTGGCGCCCCGCCATGCTGCGAATCTGCACCGGCGAGGTGTGGGTGCGCAGCAAGCGGCCATCCGGAAAATAGAAGGTGTCGTGCATGGCGCGCGCCGGGTGATGCGGCGGGAAGTTCAAGGCCTCGAAGTTGTGCCAGTCGTCCTCGATTTCCGGGCCATCGGCGACTTGGTAGCCCAAGCGCTCAAAGATCGACACGATCCGAGACAGGGCGCGAGATACCGGGTGCACGGCGCCACGTTCGCCGTCACGCCCTGGCAGGGTGATGTCGAAGCGCTCACTCGCCAGACGCGCCGACAAGGCGGCAGCCTCCAGGTCAAGCTTTCGCGCAGTCAGGGCTTCGGTCAATTGGTCACGCAGTTGGTTGATGTGCTCGCCTTGGCTGCGTCGCAGTTCAGGCGGCAAGGCACCCAGGCTCTTGAGCTGGGCGGTGATGGTGCCGGCCTTGCCCAACAGGCGCACACGCACGGCGTCGAGGGAATCGAGCGAGGTGGCTGCTGCGATGTCGGTCAACGCCGCATCGGCCAGTGGTTTCAGATCGTCCATTGAACACCTGGAAGTGGGATGAGTACCGGCGCCGGTGGTTTGCGAACGCCGAATCTGGATTGCACGGGGCCAGAAACGCACATGGGGAAGAGCCTGCGCCCTTCCCCATGCGTGAGCGGCCGAAACCGCCATCAGGCTATGGTGGCAGCCAAGCTGCCGTGCCGTAGCTTACGCCGCGAGTGCGCTCTTGGCCTTTTCTGCCACCGCACCAAAGGCCGCGATGTCGTGCACGGCCAGATCGGCCAGCACCTTGCGATCCAGCGTGATGTTGGCCTTCTTGAGGCCATTCATCAGGCGGCTGTAAGACAGACCAAACTGACGGGCCGCCGCATTGATACGGACGATCCACAGCGCGCGGAATTGACGCTTCTTCTGCTTGCGACCGATGTAGGCGTACTGGCCGGCCTTGATGACGGCTTGATTGGCGACGCGATAAACCTTGCGACGCGCGTTGTAATAACCCTTGGCGCGCGACAGCACCTTGTTGTGCCGGCGGCGGGCGATGGTTCCACGCTTGACTCGTGCCATGGTTCAGTCCTCCTCAGGCGTACGGCAACATGCGCTGGACGCGACCTGCGTCCTCGGCACGAACGTGATTGGGAGCCCGCAGCCCGCGCTTGCGCTTGGTGGACTTCTTGGTGAGGATGTGGCTCTTGAAGGCGTGACCGCACTTGAACTTGCCGGAAGCGGTCTTCCGGAAGCGCTTGGCTGCCGCCCGATTGGTCTTCATCTTGGGCATGGTGGTATTTCCTTGAGGTGCGGCTGAGCCGCTGTTTATGTCACCCATGCGAGCGGCGGAGTTCCGCACTTGCCTACAGCTCGCATTGGCTTGTGTGCTGGCCTGGGCCAACATCCGAACGCCTTGCGGCGCATCGGGCCAAGCATTATAGCACGCACACACGCATAAAAAAGCACGGCCCCTGGAGGCCGTGCCGAATACCACGCCGTTCGATGTGCCGGGCACGCCGTTCAGGGCGTGCCCGACCGCAACATCAAGGCTCAAACCCGTCTTTGAAGATTTCCGGGAGAAGCACCGCACAATCGACCAACACATCGGTCACGTTGGCACCGTTGATGGTGCCGTTGCCGGCACTGACACTGCAGGTCTGCTGCGGCGTGGTGATCGGCTGCGCGGTCACCTGCACGTCATAGGCCTGCCCCTGCGTCAGAAGGGTCTGGGCGAACGTGAAGTTGCCATTGCCATTGATGTTCAACTGCTGGGCACCATTGATCTGCAACTTGAGGCCTGGACCTGCCAAACCCTGCACCGCGCCACCGACGGTGTAGAAGGCATCGGCACAGGTGATGCTCACCGAGGTGATGTTTCCACCTGTGGCGGTACCGCCACCATTGCTCACCAAGCAAGTCTGACCCGCCGGCTGGGTCCCGATGGTGACGCTATAGGTACTGCCATCGAGTACACCGGGGCTGAAGTTGAAGCTGGTCGCTCCGGACGGCACGGCAAGATCATTGCCACCGTTGAGCTTCAGGCTCAGTCCGTTGGTGGTCAGACCCGTCACCGAGCCGCCAACCTCGTAGTACACCGCGGCCACACACGTTACGTTGACATTGGTGACATTCGTCGAACCGATCGTGCCGCTGCCATTGGCCACGGTGCAGAATTGGCCACTGGGCTGGGTCGCCACGGTCACGGTGTAATTGTTGCCACTCAATACACCGCCCGGCAGGGTGAACGGACCATCAGCAGAAATGGCATAGGGACTGCCACCATTGAGCGCAAGCGCCAAACCGACTCCGGTCAGACCACTGACGCTTCCACCTACCGTGTACAAGGTCGTGCTGTTGCCCTTCAAGGCCACGGTCAGATGCTGCGCCGGCGCCAGACTTGCGTTCTCGCTCAACACCACGTAATCGAATGCGATGGCGCTGATGAACTGGTTTGGCGTGGCCGTAAAGGTGACGGTCTGGCTTTGACCGGCGGCCAGGTTGAAGCTCGATGGTGAGGCCACGAGTTCGAACTGAGCATGGCTGACCGGCGCGATCGTCCAGCTTCCGGCAGTTGGCAGTTGATTCTTGAAGGTGCGGGTCCAACTGCAGGAACCGACACAGTTCAGGTTGCGCAGGGACGGAATGTTCAACTGCTTGATGTTGATCGAGCCACCGGACGGATTGGCCGCGAGGAAGTTGGCCTTGGTTTCATCCATCGTCAGGCCGGCCATCGCAGCCTTGGCCACATCCACCCGGCCACTGCCCACATCATCGATGTTCCATGGACTGGTTTCATCTTCCCGATACCCATCACGCTTGGCGGTGGTCATCAGGGCCGAGCGAATCTCCATCGGCGTCCAGGACGGATGCACGGCCACCATCAAGGCACCGGCACCGGCGACGTGCGGACCCGACATCGAGGTGCCACTCATGAACTGGTATTGGCCACTGCCAGGATCGGTCGCGGCATAAATATCCACGCCTGGAGCGGTGATGTCGGGCTTGGTGAGATCCGCCAGCGGGCTGGGGGTGGGGCCACGGAAGCTGAAGTCCGCGAGTACATCGCCTAGGCGCGATGTCACCATGAGCGCGGTCACGTCGGCCGTGGAATTGCTTGGATTGGCATCCACAAAGCTGATCACCGCGTCACCGGCGACCTGGGTGGTGCTGAAAGCCGGCACGGCGGGTGCACCGTCCGTGTTCATGTTGATGACGCCGGGCGCGTTATTGGCAATGACGACCATTTCGGCGCCGGCGTTATAGGCGTTGGTGATCTTCTCAGAGAAATTGCAGGTGCCACGACGCAACACCGCAATGGAACCTGTGAAGCTGCCCGCCGTAATGCCGCCGCCTGCGGTGCAACCCAGAGGGTTGGTGGGGTAGGTCTTGACTGGCTTGCCGGTCCAGGCCGGCGTGGAGCTCGTGGTGCTTCCCGGCATGAGCGGCGCACCCTGCGTGGCCGCAGGCGGCGTTCCCGGACCCGTGAGCGAGAATCCTCCGCCCACGAGCTGATCATGGGTGGATGCTGCAACGGTTGTCACCCATGGCCCACGATGGTTTACCTTGCCGATGACCGTCGGGTCCGACTGACTGTTGTTGCCCGCCGAAGCTGCTACGAAAGTGCCATTGCCGACGGCATCGAGGAAGGCGCGATCGTTGTCGGTCCATGGACTGGTGCCGCCAGAGATCGAAAAATTGATGACATCCACGCCATCGGCGATGGCATTCTGGATTGCTGCAGCGATCCACGCACCCGAACAGCTATTGGTGGCACACACCAGATAGGAGTACACCTGCGCGCAGGGCGCAACGCCGGACATGGTGGCGCCGTCCGGCAGGTTGGGAGCAGGTGTGACGGTGTTGTCGATGGTGTTGCCGGCCACGGTGCTGGCCGTGTGCACGCCATGACCATTGCCCGAAGCCGCTTCCGGATTCGCGCCATTGCAGATGCCGCCGCTCGACGAACTGCAATCGACTGCAATCAGCTTGGGATTGGCAACGCTGAAACCGCAACTGGCGTCATTGGCAAACGAAGGGTGCGAACTATTTGCGCCCGAGTCGATGATGCCGACCTTGACGCCGGCGCCACGGTTGCCAACCCCACCCGGAACCGCCACGCCGCTCCAGACCTGATCGGCGCCAATGAAGGCCGGGCCACGGTAGGTGTCGAGGTAGTAGGTACCGGCCGCCTTGACCGATGTCACCCCAGCGAGCTTGGCGATTTCAGCCGCTTCGGCCGCACTCACGTTGACCGCAATGCCGTTGAAGCTGATGCCGTAGCTGTGGGTCACCACGACGTTGCGCCCCAAGGTGGCATTGATGCCGCTGATGTAGGCCTCACGTTGGGCCGACAGGAATGCCTCATAGCCCTGTGCAGCCGTCGTGGTGCGATCGAGCTTGCGGTGCTGGCCTTCCTCCGGTGCGGTGCGTGCCAAACCCGGAATGCCACCCGTGTAGTTGATCAAACCCTCTTCGGCGAAACTGATGATGTAGCTTTCGACGGCGGCCTTGCTCGCCATCACATGGTCGCGTTCCAGGTTTGGAACGACAGCCTGTGCTGCCTGGATCGTGAACAGGCTGGCGCCCGCCAAAGCCACACCGATGGCACTACTCAGTGCCAATGAACGAATGCAAGTCCCCATGCGCAAGTTCCTGTTTGAATTAAACAATTGACCGAATCCACCCTGACATCGGGCGGACCGGAGAGATTCGGACGGACGGTAACAGATGGGCTTTTGATGAACGCAAGCCGTACCATCGATTATGTCACCGCTCATCGGACAAAGTCGCACCTTCGCCACTTGAGACACGCCTGTACATGTGATCCGGTGCACATAATCGATCGATGCCCGGTCAATCTTGGCATCCATCCTCCGTGCGTAGCCGCACGGTGTCGCGCTTTCCCTTTCATGGGGCGTAAGACGAGCGACACGCGCCGTTGTCGAGGTAGCGACACAATCACGCACCATTGGCTACAGTTGGCGTGGCCAGTCGCTCAATTGAGGATCGTCATGAAACCATCGTCACGCTTGCGCTTGCTGCTTGCCTTCCTCGCGCCCGTTGCCGCTCTTGCCCACGCCGCCAATCCACCGACGATGGCCGAGGTGCTGGCAAGCACCCAGCCCACCGACTGGCGCACGCCGGATCCCAACAACCTCCTCTATCTGGATCTGGCCGCGGGACGCGTGATCATCGAACTGGCGCCGCAGTTTGCGCCCGAGCACGTCGCCAACATCCGAACACTGGCGCACGCTGGCTACTGGAATGGACTGGCCATTCTGCGGGTGCAGGACAACTACGTGGTGCAGTGGGGCGATCCCAACGTCGAGGACGCTGCCAAGCGCAAGCCCCTGGGCGACGCCAAGTCCAAGCTCCCTGCGGAATTCGAGCGCAACGCAGACGCAGTGACCTTCACACGCATCGACAGCCGTGATGCCTACGCACCCGAGGTGGGTTTCGTTGACGGCTTCGCTGCGGCGCGCGACCCAGCGCGGGGAAAGGTTTGGATGACGCACTGCTATGGCTTGCTGGGAGCCGGTCGCGACAATGCCGCCGACAGCAGCAATGGTGCCGAGTTGTATGTCGTCATCGGCCACGCGCCGCGTCATCTGGATCGCAACATCACCTCGGTCGGGCGCGTGCTTCAAGGCATGGAGTTGCTGTCCTCGATGCCACGCGGCCCGGCACCGATGGGCTTTTACACCGACCCGAAACAACGCACCCCGATCAAATCGATTCGTCTGGCCGCGGACCTGCCCGCCTCCGAGCGCGTGCCCCTCGAGGTGTTCAAGACCGACACGCCTGCCTTCCAGCGTCTGGTGCAAGCCCGACGTGAACGACACGAGGAATGGTTCGTCGATCCGGTTGGCGAGATCGAGCTGTGCAATGTGCCAATTCCCGTCCGCAGCCCGCCCGTCAGCGCGAAATAGCGACGTCAGAACGGCTTGGCGAGCACCAACCAAAGGATCGGCACCAACAGCAACAAGGGCAGTTCGTTGAGCACCCGCATGCGCCGTGCATCGGGCAAGGGACCGCCTCGCGCGATGGACTGCAAACGCCGCCCGAACAGCACATGACAGGCAAACAGTCCCAACACCAAGGTGAGCTTGAGGTGCACCCAGCCGCTACCCATCGCAACCATCGTGGGAAAGTCCGGTAGCAGGCGGTAACCCAACCACAGCACCAGACCCAGCACGAAGCTCAGACCAAACATCACATGGCCGAATCGGTAGAGCCGCCGCCCCATCAGCACCAAGCGATCACGCACCGCTGGCTCGTTTCCCGCTTCCCCCAGATTCACCAGGATGCGCGGCAGGTAGAACGCCGACGCCATGAACCCGATCACGAACACCAGATGGAATACCTTGATCCACAAATACAGCGTCATCGTCATTCCTTCCAATAATCACGCGCGGAGCGGCGAACGCGCCGCCTCCAATCCAGCTGCGCTCAGAACTGTACTTCAAACCCATGATGATTGCGGGTACGTCGCGCCGCCGCTACAATGTCCAGGCTCAGTTGGCGGTTTTGCCGCGTGAGTCGTCCACGTCGTACGTCATCGACGAATCCACACACGCGGCAAATGCCCGTTCCGGGGTGCCCTTCGGGGTTCGGCAACGGGATCGCGTGGACGCCCAACCCCGGAGTCGTCGTGCATGGCTTTGCCATGCCTGCCGTGCGCGATCCGCACAAACCGGTCGCACATCGCACGATTCCAACTTCAGGAGTTTCACCATGCCTCAGATCACCATGCGCCAGATGCTGGAAGCCGGCGTTCATTTCGGCCACCAGACCCGTTACTGGAACCCCAAGATGGGTCCGTACATTTTCGGTGCGCGCAGCAAGATCCACATCATCAACCTCGAGAAGACGGTTCCGCTGTTCAACGACGCGATGAACTTCATCTCGGGTCTGGCGCAAAAGCGCGGCACCATCATGTTCGTCGGCACCAAGCGTTCGGCGCGCGATGCCATCGTGGAAGAAGCCACCCGTTGCGGCATGCCGCATGTCTCGGCACGCTGGCTCGGCGGCATGCTGACCAACTTCCGCACCGTCAAGCAATCCGTTGCACGCCTGAAGGAACTGGAAGCCGGCGAGACCGACGGCACCTGGGCCAAGCTGGTCAAGCACGAAGTCCTCGGCCTGCAACGCGAGCGCGAGAAACTGCAAAAATCACTGGGCGGCATCAAGGACATGAACCGCCTGCCTGATGCGCTCTTCGTGGTGGACATCGGGCACGAATCGATTGCGGTCCAGGAAGCCAAGAAGCTCGGCATTCCAGTGGTGGCCGTGGTCGACACCAACTACGACCCTAACCTCGTGGACTACGCCATCCCGGGCAACGATGACGCCATCCGCGCCGTGCAGCTGTATGCCCGCGCCGCCGCCGACGCCGTGCTGGAAGGCAAGGCCGCCGCTCCGATCATCGCCAGTGGCACCGACGAGTTCGTCGAGCTCGACGAGCAAGGCAACGTGGTGGCTGGCGACGAAGGCGATGCCAAGAAGGCACCGCGCCGCGCACCCGCCAAGAAGGCGCCGGCCAAGCGCGCACCGCGCGCCGACAAGGCTGGCGAGTAAAGCGTGCCGCATCACTTGGCCCACCGTGGCTGAGTGATTTCGAGTCACTGCGCACGGCGGTTCGAACTGCCGTGCGCTTTCATTTATCAGCAACTGTTTTGGGAGGTTCCCATGGAAATTACAGCCGCCTTGGTCAAGGAACTGCGCGAGCGCTCCGGCGCCGGCATGATGGAATGCAAGAAGGCGCTCAGCGCCCACGCCGGTGACATCGACGCCGCGATGGAGCATCTGCGCAAAACTGGCCTGGCCAAGGCCGACAAGAAGGCCAATCGGGTGGCCGCGGAAGGCCGCATCGTCGTGGCCACCGCTGCCAACGACGCCGTTCTGGTTGAAATCAATTCCGAGACCGACTTTGTCGCCAAGGACGAAAACTTCATCGGCTTCACCGACGCCGTGGCCGCCGTGGCCCTGAGCAGTGGCGTGAGCGACATCGATGGTCTTAAAGCCAGCAAGCTGGCCGACGGCAGCACCGTCGACGAGGCCCGCGCCGCGCTGATCGCCAAGGTTGGCGAGAACGTGCAGGTGCGTCGCCTGGCGCGCATCGTGGCCGGCCAGAATGTCGGCGCCTATGTGCACGGCAATCGCATCGGCGTGCTGGTGAACCTCAAGGGTGGTTCGGTCGATCTGGCCCGTGGCATCGCCATGCATGTCGCTGCGATGAATCCGAAGTACCTGAGCCCGGCCGACGCACCGGCGGATTTCGTGGCCAAGGAAAAGGAAATCGCTCTCGCCCAGATGAGCGACAAGGACAAAGCCAAGCCCGCCGAGATTCAAGAGAAGATGATCAGCGGCAAGCTCAACAAGATCCTGTCGGAAATCAGCCTGACCGGCCAAGCCTATGTGCTGGACAACGACCTCAGCGTCGAGCAGGCACTGGCCAAGGAAGGCGCGCAGGTGCTTTCGTTTGAGCGTCTGGTCGTGGGTGAAGGCATCGAGAAGAAGGAAGACGATTTCGCGGCCGAAGTGATGAAGCAGGCCGGTCTGGCCTGAGTCATCCCAGACACGCGATGCGCACGAGGCCGCGGGAAACCGCGGCCTTTTTCGTGGGCCAAGCCGGGACACGAGCCACGGCGAGGTCGGTTGCACGACCACACGTTCGGTTTTTTGTGATATCCATCACATGCGCATGCTGCAAGCGAAACCCTGACCGCTAAACTCCGCGGTTCGAGTTCAAGCCATGGACACGCCGTACGCCATGCGTGCGGCAAGTCGGCTGAGGATCACCAGGGGCACGGGTTTGAGCTGAATCCACTTTTCGTCTGGGGAGTTTTGCGCGTGACATTCACACCATTCAAGAACTTGCTGGCCGGCGTGGCTCTGGCCTGCCTGATGACACCGCTGTCGACGCTGGCTGCCAGTACCGATGCGCTCTGGCACGACGTTGCCCAGCGCTCGTTGCCCGCCAATGCACCACAGCCGGCCCAATTCCGAGCCTTGTCCTTGGACAGTCGATCGATGGCCGCGTACTTGGCGCGAGCGCACGCACGCGGCATCGCTACCGGGGTTTCGTTGCCATTGCCCGAGGGCGGATTCAGCGACTTCAACGTCGTGGATTCAGGCACCTTGCCACCCGAACTCCAGAAGAAATATCCAGAAATCCTGAGTTTCAAGGGCACCGATGAAAAGGGGCGTCGTCTGCGCCTTGATGTGTCGCCGCTGGGCTTTCAGGCCATGGTGTTCGACACAGATGGCATCTGGCTGGTGCGCCCGGAAGTCATTGCCAGCGGCAACGACAACTACCTGAGCTATCGCCGCGCGGGCCTTTCCATGGCCGGCATGGATTGGCAATGCCAAACTCACGCGGATCCGGTCAGTACGTTGACCGCGGCCACGCATCCCAAAGCGGCCGCACCCAGTACCGTGACGGGTGCACAGCAGCGCGTTTATCGTGCCGCCGTGGCTGCAAACAACAACTACGTTGCCGCGGTCGGTGGTGGAACCGTGGCTGGCGGCCTTGCTGCAGTGACTACCGCAGTGAACCGCGTCACCGAGGTCTATGAGTACGAGATGTCGATCCGTCTCGTGTTGGTGCCCAACAACAACCTCATCATCTACCCGAATGCCGGAAATGATCCGTTCTCGAGCAACGGCACCGGGGTCATCAACAACTCCACCAGCGTGATCAACGCTGCGATTGGTTCCGGCAATTACGACATCGGCCATGTCTTCACCACCGGCAGCGGTGGCGTGGCCGGCTTGGGCGTGGTCTGCGGTGGCTCCAAGGCGCGCGGCACCACGGGCCTGTCCAATCCGATCGGTGATGATTTCTACATCGATTTCGTGGCTCACGAAATGGGCCACCAATTTGATGGCAATCATCCGTTCAACGGCTCCAACGGCAATTGCTCCGGCGGCAACCGCAACGGCAGCACCGCCTACGAACCCGGCAGTGGCAGCTCGATCATGGCCTACGCCGGCATCTGCGGGGCGGACGATCTGCAACCCCATTCGGATCCGTATTTTCACGCCATCAGCCTGCAGGAGATCACCAACTTCACCAACGGCAGTGGCAATTGTTCGGTCAACACCGCCGCGAGCAACCAGCCGCCGGTGATTGCACCGGGTTCGCTGCCGCCAAGCGGCAAGACCATTCCAGTCCAAACCCCGTTCATGCTGTACGCCAGCGCCACCGATCCCAACAACGACGGATTGGCTTATTCGTGGGAAGAATGGGATCTGGGTCCGCAGGCACCGCTGTCGGCCGGCGACAACGGCTCCAGCCCGATCTTCCGTTCCTACTCGCCCGTCGCATCCGGGGTTCGCAGCTTCCCCGCCATGTCCACGGTGCTGGGTGGACCTGCCATCAAAGGCGAGATCGTACCGACCAAGAGCCGCACCGCAATGAAGTTCCGCCTCACCGTGCGCGATCGATCCGACGCCGCCCACGGCTGGGGCACGAGCCAGAGTGCCGATTATCAGGTCGCGGTCACCAACACCGCAGGCCCATTCAAGGTGAACAGTCCGGGCGGAAGCATCATCTGGCCTGCCGGCGGCATGGGTTCGGTAACTTGGGATGTTGCCAATACCAACGCCGCACCGGTGAGTTGTGCCTCGGTGGACATCGATCTTTCGCTCGATGCGGGCGCGACCTTTACCAGCGCACTGGCAGTTGGCGTGCCAAACAGCGGTTCGGCCAGCGTCGCGGTGCCGATCGTCAGCACGACTCAAGCGCGCGTTCGTGTGTCGTGTTCGGACAACGTGTTCTTCAACGTGTCCCCGGCAAATTTCACCGTCGCGCCGGGTGGTACGGTGTACACCGTCGGTGGCAATGTCTCGGGCTTGAATGGTTCGGGGCTGGTGCTTCGAATCAATGGCAGCAACGATCTTCCGGTTTCCGCCAATGGCGCATTCGAGTTTGCCGGCGGCTACCTGGACGGCACGGCCTACACCGTCACCGTCGGCACCCAGCCAAGCAGCCCTTACCAGCAGTGCACCGTTGACCATGGCACAGGCGCGATCAGTGGTGCGAATGTCACCGATGTGGCTGTCACCTGCGTGGATTTGCAGACCTACACCGTGGGCGGCACGATCAACGGACTGACCGCCAACGGCCTCAAGCTGAAGCTCAACGGCGGCTCGGAACTATCCGTCGCAGCCAACGCCACTGCCTTCACCTTTGCCAGTGGCCTGCTCGACTTCAGCAGCTACAGCGTGACCATTTCCGCACAGCCCTTGGGCCAGACCTGCTCGATCACCGGCAACACCGGCACCATCAGTGGCGCGAATGTGAACAGCGTTGCCTTGAACTGCATTGACAACCCACCCGAGGCCTTCCCCGTAGGCGGCAAGGTCACCGGTTTGAGCGCGCCGGGCCTGGTTCTGCAACTCAATGGCGGTCTGACGCTCACCCGCAACTTCGACGGCATTTACGCCTTCAATCCCGGCGTCACCAATGGCGCGACCTACACGGTCACGGTGCTCACCCATCCAGCTGGGCAGCACTGCATCGTGTCCAACGCCACCGGCACAATGGGTTTTGCCGCGGTTACCAATGTCGATGTCACCTGCGCGACTGCAACGGTCGAGATTTTCAAGGACGGCTTCGAAGGCAACGATTGATCGCCCGAAGTGATGACGATTCGAAGGCCCCGATCGGGGCCTTCCTCGTTTGCGAAGGAACTTCCGCTACACCGCACATGGCACCTTGCCATGGTGCCAGCCGCGCCGGCTATCATGGCCGCTTCGCATTGGTTTGGAAGCCGCCTCATGCTGCGCATCACGACTCACCGCCTGACGCTCGTGGCACTGATTGCCTCGTTGGCAGCCTGCAGCGGCGCACCGCCAAAGCGCATCTTTCCGCCCACGGCCAGCATCCAGCAGATCACCGCGCAAGACGATGGCCAATGGTTGCTGAGCATCCGCATCCAGAGCTTCAGCAATGTGCCGCAGACCATTGACAGTCTCAGCGGCAACTTGCGTATCGACGGGCTCGCTGCCGGTACCGTGCAACTGACGCCGCAGGTATCGATCGGTCCGCAGAACGTCGAGGTCGAGGAGCTCCGCATGACACCCTCGGCGGAAGCACGCGCAAAGGTGAATGCCGCACTCGAATCGAGCCGAAGCGTGAGCTACACGCTCAGCGGCACCCTGGTCAGCAGCGAGCCCAGCAAGCGTCGCGACGAGTTCACCTTCGATGGCCAGCTTTGGCCGACACCGGGCCTGCCCGGCGTGCTGCGCTGAGTACCACACATGAATGCCTACACCGCGCCGATCAGCGACCTGCAGTTCGTACTGCACGACCTACTGTCATTGCCCGTGCTCTTTTCCAAGCTGCCCGGCTGCGATCACTTCAATGCCGAGGTCATCGATGCCGTTGTCACCGAAGGCGCCCGTTTCACCGAACAGGTGCTCGCGCCCCTGTATCAGAGTGCCGATGCCGAAGGCTGCCATTTCGATCCCGCCGATGGCAGCGTGCGCACACCCGAGGGTTTCCGCGCTGCCTATCGTCAGTGGGTGGACAACGGCTGGAATGGTCTGACTGCGCCGGAAGCCTTTGGTGGGCAAGGCATGCCCGAGGTGCTGGGCGCTGCGATCAAGGAAATGGTCGATGCGGCCAATCTTGCCTGGGGCAATTACCCCTTGCTGGCGCACGGCGCAATTGAAGCCCTGCGCCATCATGGTGAAGACTGGCAACGCGAGGTCTTCCTGCGACCCATCGTGAGTGGCGAACATACCGCCACCATGTGCCTCACCGAACCACACTGCGGCTCCGACCTGGGTTTGCTCAAGACGCGGGCCGAAGCCAACACCGATGGCAGTTTCGCCATCACCGGCACCAAGATCTTCATCACCGGCGGCGAGCACGACCTGAGCCAGCACATCACCCACCTCGTGCTGGCGAGACTGCCTGATGCGCCCGCAGGTAGTCGCGGCATTTCGCTGTTCATCGTGCCCAAGTTCAAGACCGATCGCCAAGGCGTGCAGACCGAGCGCAATGGCGTGCGTTGCGGTGGGATCGAGCACAAGATGGGCATTCATGGCTCGGCCACCTGTGTGATGAACTTCGATGCGGCCCAAGGCTGGTTGCTCGGTGCGCCTCATCGTGGCTTGGCGGCCATGTTCACGATGATGAATTCGGCGCGTCTGGGCGTGGGCCTGCAAGGCCTCGGACTGATGCAGCGCGCCTATCAAAATGCCGTGCGCTACGCCAACGAACGTCTGCAGATGCGCGCCGCCAGTGGCGCACAACAACCCGACAAACCCGCCGATCCGATCATCGTTCACCCCGATGTTCGACGCATGCTGCTGACCTGCAAGGCTCTGATCGAGGGTGGTCGCGCCTTGGCCATGCACGGCGCCAGCCTGCTCGATGTGATCGCACACAGCGATGATTCGGGTGAGCGTCAACGCGCCGATGAGCTGTTGTCCTTCCTCACCCCGATCATCAAGGCCTGCCTGACCGAATGGGCGATCGAGGGCACGAACCACGCCTTGCAATGCTTTGGTGGCCACGGCTACATCCGCGAATGGGGCATGGAGCAACTCGTGCGCGATGCGCGCATCACCACCATCTACGAAGGCACTACCGGCATCCAGGCACTGGATTTGCTGGGGCGCAAGACCTTGCAAACTCAAGGCATAGGCCTCAAGCACCTCCTCTCGTTGATCGTGGATTTCTGCAGCGCCCACACCGCCAATCCTGACTTGCTTGAATTCATCGCGCCGCTCGCCAAGGCGGCGCAGGACTGGCAGCAACTCACCTTGGAATTGGGCAAACGTTGCGGTGCCAATGCCGATGAGTTGGGTGCTGGCGCGGTCGACTATCTGTTCTACTCCGGCTACGTGGTACTGGCCTATTGGTGGGCACGTTCGGTCGCAGCGGCCGATGCCAGCGATCGGCCCGATGCGTTCAAGCGCGCTAAACGCGAGACTGCGCGCTTCTACTTCCAGCGCATCCTGCCACGCACGCACAGCCATGCGGCGGCACTGTTGAGCGGTGCAAGCAACCTCGTGGCGCTGGAAGCACAGCAGTTTTGAACCTGCGCCGAAGCACCCTGCCGTCCTCCCGCGCTGAAGCACACCCATGCACGATCTAATCAACGTCATCCTGCTCGGCATCATCGAGGGCATCACCGAGTTCCTGCCGATTTCCTCGACCGGGCACCTGCTGATTGCCGAGCGCTGGTTGGGCGCGCGCTCGGACCTGTTCAACATCGGCATCCAGGCCGGCGCCATCCTCGCCATCACGCTCGTGTACCGGCAACGCTTGTGGCAATTGCTCACGTGCTGGCGCGAGCCTACGCAACGCGATTACCTCGCAAAACTCGGACTGGCCTTTCTGATCACGGCCATCCTGGGCTTTGTGGCGGTGAAACTGGGATTCAAGCTGCCTGAAACGGTGACACCGATTGCCTGGGCGTTGATCCTCGGCGGCGTTTGGATGTTGGCTGCCGAGCATGTCGCAGCGCGGCTACCCGATCGCAGCGAGGTCACATGGAAAGTCGCCATCCTCGTGGGTGTGGCGCAGATGTTGGCGGGGCTTTTCCCTGGTACTTCACGCTCGGCCGCGACGATTTTCGCTGCGATGCTGTTTGGCACCTCCAACCGCGCCGCCGCCACCGAGTTCGCTTTTCTGGTCGGCATTCCCACCATGTATGCGGCCAGTGGCTACGAACTGTTGAGGGTGCTGCTACACGGTGGCGCCCAGCACGAAGATTGGGGCGCGCTCCTGGTCGGGTTTGCGACCTCGCTCGTGGTCGGATTCGTGACTGTGAAATGGCTGCTGCGCTACATCCGTAGCCACCGCTTCACCCCGTTCGCGTGGTACCGCATCGCCTTGGGTTTGGCGCTGCTGGCCTGGATTCCGTTCGGAAGCTAGGCACGATCCACAAAAAAACGCGCACAGCGGCGCGCAGTGGTTTATGCTCGGGACTCAGATGAATCTGTCCTTGAGCCACCTTGCCACCACCGGCATGCTCGATGCCGGAATCGATGCCCGCCATCCCAGCGATGACGGACGCAATATGCCGCGCGTGCTCTGTCTGGATGCCCACGGCCGGATCATGGATTGGATGAGCTGGCGGGAAACCGCGCATCTGTACGCACGCGATGCCGTGGCCTGGACCTTGGGTGATCCCTGCTTCACCTTGCGCGGCGGCATCAATCGCATCACTGGATTACAGAGTCGGCTCGATCTGCATCCGATCGTGGCCTCGCGCGGCCATGCACGCGCCAGTGCCAATACCCCGTCACCGGCATTGACCAATGTCGCCTTGTTCGCACGCGACGATCACCTCTGTCTGTATTGCGGCCAGCAATTCAGCCGCTACCAGCTCACCCGCGATCATGTGCTGCCGCGCTCGCAAGGTGGCAAGGACGCGTGGGAGAACGTGGTCTGTGCCTGCCTCGCCTGCAACACGCGCAAGGGCGGGCGGACGCCGACGCAGGCGCACATGCCGCTATTGGCGGTGCCCTATCGCCCCAGTTGGGTCGAGCACCTGATCCTGTCGAACCGAAACATCCTCGCCGATCAAATGGAATTTCTGCGCAGCCACCTGCCCAAGAAGGTGCCGCGCAGTCTGTCGGGAGCCCAAAACCTCTTGCCGCCACTGGGTCCGTGATGGGGTCGGATTGACGCAAGTATCGGATAGACCAATAATTTCACGACGCTTTGTCTAGTGCGCCACAGGGGATTGGGAGCGATCACTCGCTCCAGCACGCGTTCCTGCCGACGCCGGACACCCACTCCGACCGCAGGATTCCCATGAGCCAACCCGTCTCGGTGTTCTTTACCGGCATGGATTCATTCGATGCCGAGCAACTGACCGCCTTGTTCAATGACGCCAACCGCCGCGCCGGCAACCACGTGTCGCTGGCCAAGGACCAAGGCAGTGCAACGGCGCTGGTGATTGATGTCGACACGCTGTATGGCCACATGACTTGGTTGGGTGCTCAAAACTCGGGGCAGACCTTGGTCGCACTAACCTCGGGTGCCACCGCCAGCGCCGACTATGTTCTGCATCGTCCAGTGACGATGGAAGCCATGCGCACGGTCGTACACGAACTGGGCAAGGGTCATGCCACCGCGCAAAACGCGCCCGCGCCCATCAAGGAAGCCGTGGCGGCGCAAGCGGCACCCAACATCGAGACAGCGACGGCGATCTCCCACAGCGCGACTGCGCCCACGGCCAAGCCCGACCATGCTGCCAAGGCGACCAAGACTCAGACCGAAGCCACCGTCGTGCATGCAGACGCGTCCCCGGTCGAATTAGCCGCCCCTGTGCCACCGCCCAAGCCACGCGAGCGCAAACTGATCGACGTACTGCTGGCCGGCGATTTGCCCGCTGGTCCGCACAAATTGGAGTTGCCCGGCCTGCCCGTTCTGGCGCTGGACCTCGGCCAGAAAATCTTCCTGTGCGGCAGTGGGATCAAGCCTTTTCTGCCGCACACCAAGCCGACGTTGACGCCCGACGCCTGGCAGTCGCTTTCTGCCGCCGAGTTCGGCACCTTGCGCAAGAGCGTGGGTGGCACGCAACCCTTGAGCCGTTTGATCTGGCTGGCCGCGCTGGGCGGCAGTGAGGACATGCTTCACGATGCCGAACCGGATGCGCGCTACAAGTTGTCGAAGTGGCCGCAGATCGAACGTGAGTTTCCCAAGCACTTCCGCATTGCCACCGCCATGATGAAAGGCTTTTTCACGCCTGAGGAATTTGCGCAACAAAGCGGCGCGAGTGTTGAGGAAGTCCGTGAGTTTCTCGCGGCAAGCCTTGCCACGGCACACGCCGAGCTCGAACCCAAGGCGTCACCCGAAGACGTGACACCGTCGCCACCGCGCGGTCTGCTGGGGCGTCTGCGCGGCGCACGTTGAGTTTTGCGCCTGACCCTTGCCTGATTTCGCCAGCGTACCGGCCCACGGTCGGCTTGCAGCGGTGACCTGCACGGTCGGACAATCCAGACACCATGATTGATTCAGAACGTTATCCGCATCTGGCCGCCATCGACACACCCGTCGACTTGCGTGCTTTGGCCGAATCCGAGTTGCCCGCAGTGGCCGATGAGCTGCGCGGCTATTTGATCGACACCGTGGCGCAAGCGGGTGGGCATTTCGCGGCCGGCCTCGGTGTGATCGAACTGACCTGCGCCCTGCACTATCTCTACGACACCCCGGACGACCGCATCGTCTGGGACGTGGGCCATCAGACATATCCGCACAAAATCCTCACCGGCCGGCGCGACGTGATCCGCACGGTCAAGCGCAAGGACGGCGTGGCGCCTTTCCCCCGTCGCGAAGAAAGCCCCTTCGACAGCTTCGGCGTCGGCCACTCCAGTACGTCGATTTCAGCCGCGCTGGGCATGGCGCTGGCATTGCAACGGAGGGGCGACGATCGACAGGTGGTGGCAGTGATCGGTGACGGCGCGATGACCGCCGGCATGGCGTTCGAGGCGCTCAATCACGCCGGCGGCATGGACACCGAGCCGAACCTCTTGGTGATCCTCAACGACAACCGCATGTCGATCTCGGAAAACGTCGGTGGCTTGACCAAGATGCTCGGCCGCCTTTCCGGCAACCGCACCCTCAATGCCTTGCGTGAAAGCGGCAAGAAGCTCTTGGGTGACAAGCGTCGTGGTGCCGGACGTTTCATGCGGCGCTGGGAAGGCCATTGGAAAGGCATGTTCGTGCCCAGCACCTTGTTCGAGCAAATGGGTTTTCATTACACCGGCCCGATCGACGGCCACGATCTCCCGACCTTGCTGGCGACGCTGCGAACGCTCAAGGCGCTCAAAGGTCCACAACTCCTGCACATCATCACCACCAAGGGCAAGGGCTACGATCCGGCCGAGGGCGACCAGATTGAATACCACGCTGTCAGCCCGTTCGATCCCAGCATCGGGGTGATCAAGAAGGCCGGCGCGAGCAAGCCCACCTACACCCAGATCTTCGGTGACTGGTTGTGCGACATGGCAGCCACCGACGCCCGCCTGATGGGCATAACCCCGGCGATGCGTGAAGGTTCGGGACTGGTGCGTTTCTCGCAGCAATTTCCAGAGCGCTACTTCGACGTCGCCATCGCCGAACAACATGCAGTGACACTCGCCGCCGGCATGGCCTGCGAAGGGGCCAAGCCGGTGGTGGCGATCTATTCCACCTTCCTGCAACGCGCCTACGACCAACTCATCCACGACGTTGCCATCCAGAACCTCGACGTGCTCTTTGCCATCGACCGCGCCGGCCTGGTGGGTCCGGATGGCGCCACCCACGCCGGCAGCTTCGATCTCTCGTACCTGCGCTGCATCCCGAACATGGTGGTGATGGCGCCGGCCGATGAGAACGAGTGCCGCCGCATGCTCACGACCGGGTTCCAGCACGAGGGCCCGGCCGCCGTGCGTTATCCGCGTGGCACCGGGCCAGGCGTGGCCTTGGAGGCTGGCATGGAACCCTTGCGCATCGGTGAAGCCGATGTCCGGCGTCGTGGTCGCTCGATCGCCATCCTGTCGTTCGGCACCCTGTTGCCAGCCGCCGAAGCGGTGGGCCGAGCACTCGATCTGACCGTCGTCAACATGCGCTTCGTCAAACCGCTCGATCGAGCCTTGCTGTTGGAACTGGCTCGCGACCACGACGGCTTCGTGACACTGGAAGACAACGCCATCGCCGGCGGTGCCGGCAGTGCAGTGGCTGAATTCTTCGCTACCCACGGCATCGCCAGTCCAATCCAGCATCTGGGCTTGCCCGATACCTTCCTCGAACACGCCGGCCGCGAGGAACTCTTGCAGCACTGCGGGCTCGATGCCGACGGCGTGCGGGCCGCGATCCTCAAACGCTGGCCGCAACTGCCACAACGGGCACGCGCCGCCGGCTGAAGTGCGGTCCTCGTACCTTGGTACAAGTGGCTTCGCCGGACGTTTGTGGCATGGTCAGCCTGCAGTCGGACCACGATCCGACGCATCCTTGGGAGGGGACATGAAGCGTTTGATGCTCGCCGCGTTCGGCGCGGTACTGGTGCTTTGGGGGGCGGCCAGCTCGGCCGCTTGCGTGGACAACGTGGTGCTGGTGCACGGCAATGCCGGCTCGCCATCGGATTTCAACAACACCTACAGTGAACTGCGGGCACGCGGCTACGCCACCTCGCAGATCTTTCGGCCCGCCTGGGGCATCAAGACCTGCCCCGCCTGCAACAACCACAGCGGCAGTGAAGAAACCCCGGTCGAGAATGCTTTGTTCGATGCCATCGCCAGCTCCTGCACCGGCAAGATCGATGTGATCGGGCACTCGATGGGTGTGACCTTGGCGGCGCGTGAAATCGACAAGTTCGGCCTCAAAACCTATGTCGACAGTTTCGTGGGCATCGCCGGCGCTTATCGTGGGCTTTGGTCCTGTGGCAGCTACCCGTGGAATGTGTGGACCTCGACCTGCGGCTCGCAAGGCCTGTCCATTGGCAGCCCTTTGCTCAACAGCCTGGCCGGCAAGAAGCCGGGGACGCGTGCCTATTCGATCAAGTCCAACATCGACCAGATCGTCTGCTCCACCGGCGTCTGCACGGTCGGCGGCGTACACAGCTCGACCATCCCGGGCGAGAACGCCAGCTACACCTATGCAACGGGGCATTTCGGCCTGCTCACCGGCACGGCCAGCCAACAAGCCAACCTGATTCAGTGAGTGTCCTGCGGCGCACCGGTCGGGCCATACAAGGCCTTGCGCGGTGCGCCACTGATCTCGGCTGCCAATCGTGCCGCCTGCGAGGGCGGCAGGTGTTCACGCAATGCGGAAAATATCCGGCGGCCCAACACCAGCGCGGTATCGGCATCTTCGTCCGGCGCAGCTTCGATCATCACGACGAACTCACCACGCTGCTGATCGGCATCGGCTGCCACCCGCGCCACCAGATCGGCCAGAGTACCGTCGAGCACGGTTTCGAAGTGCTTGGTCAGTTCACGCGCCACCACCGCGTGACGTTGGCTGCCCATGACTGCCGCCATGTCGCTCAGACTGTCGAGGATGCGGTGGCTGGATTCGTAAACGATCACCGTGCGCGTTTCTGAAGCGAGCGCGCTCAATCGTTCACGTCGCGCCGACGGTTTGCTTGGCAAGAACCCTTCGAACACGAAACGATCGCTCGCCACACCAGCCACCGACAGTGCCGCAATCGCCGCACAGGCACCGGGCACGGGCGATACCGCGATGCCCGCAGCACGCGCCGCACGCACCAAACGAAAACCCGGATCGGATACCAAGGGCGTGCCGGCATCGGACACCAGCGCCACGCTTTCGCCGGCCTGCATGCGTGCAATCAGTTGCGCGCACTGCTCGGCTTCATTGTGCTCGTGCAGGGCCACAAGTTTGGCGCTGACGCCAAATGCCGCCAGCAGTTGCCGCGTGTGGCGAGTATCTTCGGCCGCCACCACGGCCACGGTGCGCAGAGTTTCCAGCGCCCGTGGCGACAGATCACCCAGATTGCCGATGGGCGTGGCCACCACATGCAGGCGACCTGGCGTGGTGGCGTTCATGGCCGGGATGAATCAGTGCGCGTGGGCGTTGGGGCCGTGGGGGTGGCCGTGGGCGATTTCTTCCTCGCTGGCATCACGCACGTCCTGAATGTCCACTTCAAAGCGCAGCGTCTTGCCGGCCATTGGGTGGTTGAAATCCACATCGACCACGCTCATGCCGACCTTCAGCACCTTGAGCGGACGTGAACCCTGCTGGGTTTGCACCATCAGCATCTGACCCGGCTCCAGCTTGGTGGAACCGAAGTGCTTCTTCGGCACGCGCTGCAACAAGGCGTCGCTACGCTCGCCATAGGCATCGGCCGGCTCCACCGTCACCTCGACATGATCGCCAGCGGCCTTGCCTTCGAGCGCCTTCTCCAAGCCGGGAATGATGTTGCCGTGGCCGTGCAGGATCACCAGCGGATCGCGGCCCTGCGAGCTCTCCATCTGACTGCCGTCGGCATCAAACAGGCTGTAATGGAAGGTGACGACCTTGTTTTGTTCAATGTTCATGGGAATCGCGCCTGAAAACGAGCCGCACAGGATACCGGCTTGGCGGCCTGGTGACACGCAACGCGCGCACCGGAAGCCAATCCGTTCACGCGATCGGGTGATTGACAGCTTCCGACACACCTTTCTAAGGTTGCTCAATGACGCGCTTGATCGCCTGCCTTGCCATTGTCGGGATGCTGCTATCACTGTCTGGTTGCGGCTCATCGACGCCCACACGTCCGGCGGCACCGTCCAACACGGCGTCGCAAGACGCCAATGCCGTGCTGTTTCGCGCCATCGGCCTGGTGGGCACGCGCTATCGCTATGGCGGCAACACACCGAGTGGTGGTTTCGACTGCAGTGGACTGGTGGGGTTTGTGTTCCGCGAGGCCGCCAGCATCCGTCTGCCGCGCACCACCTCCGCCATCGCCGATTGGGCCGGCAAGAAAATCGAGCGCAAACGCTTGCAGCCGGGTGATCTGGTGTTCTTCGGCACGCGCCACGTCAGCCACATGGGCATCTATGTGGGCGAGGGTCGCTTCGTACACGCGCCCAGTAGTGGCGGCACGGTACGCCTGGACCCGCTGGATGGGGCCTATTGGCGAGCTCGCTTCTTGTTCGGAAAGCGCGTGCTGAACTGAGTCCACAGCCTGAACCGGCGCACGGCCAGCGTACGCAAATCACTGGCCTTCGCGACCAAGTGAGCGTAAAGTGCGCGGTGCTGTTGCAGTGCACCACACCGCAACCCACCTCACCGGCCAGTGAGCCGCGCCAATCTTGGCGCCCTGTGGCCACGGTCACCGCGCCGCGCGCGGTTTCAACTTCAAAGAGTTCCTATGTCATTTGCATCCCTTGGGCTTGCGCCCAGCCTCGTGCGTACCCTCGAACAAATCGGCTACGCCACCCCCACCCCGGTTCAGCAAGGCGCCATCCCCTTGGTCCTGGAAGGCCGCGACGTACTCGCAGGCGCGCAAACCGGCACCGGCAAGACCGCCGCTTTCGCGTTGCCGATGCTGCAACGCCTCACGTCGCCCAATCCAGTCCGGGGTGCGCGTGCGCCGCGTGGCTTGATCCTGACCCCAACCCGCGAGCTCGCAATCCAGGTTCACGACAACCTGCAGGCCTATGCCAAGGGCACCGGCCTTGCCAGCACCCAGATCTTTGGTGGTGTGGGCATGAGTCCGCAAGTGCAGGCCGTACGTCGTGGCGTCGACATCCTGGTGGCCACGCCGGGGCGCTTGATCGATCACGTCGAGCAACGCACCTTGGATCTGTCGAAGATCGAAATTCTGGTGCTGGACGAAGCCGATCGCATGCTCGACATGGGCTTTCTACCGGCCATCCGTCGCATCCTCGGCATGTTGCCGAAACAGCGACAAACCCTGCTGTTCTCGGCCACCTTCGCGCCCGAGATCAAGGACATCGCACACAAGTTCATGCGCGAGCCGGCTGAAATCCAGGTCACCCCGCAAAACAGCGTGGTGGCCAGCATCGAGCACCGCGTGCACCCGGTCGACAGCGCCATGAAGCGTGACCTCTTGCTGCACCTGATCGCCGCGGACAGCCGCCGTCAGACCTTGGTATTCACCCGCACCAAGCACGGCGCCAATCGCTTGAGCGAATACCTGCAGAAGGCCGGTGTGCGCAGTCTGGCGATTCACGGCAACAAGTCGCAGAGCGCGCGGGTGAAGGCACTCGATGGCTTCAAGGATGGCAGTGTCACCGTGCTGGTGGCCACCGACATCGCTGCGCGCGGCATCGACATCGACGACTTGCCCTTGGTGGTCAATTTCGATCTTCCGACCGTGGCAGAAGACTATGTGCACCGCATTGGTCGCACCGGTCGCAATGGGCGTTCGGGTGAAGCGATTTCGCTGGTTTCACCGGAAGAAGGGCCGTTGCTGCGCGACATCCAACGCCTGCTCAAGCAGGATCTGGAACTGGTCGAAGTGGACGGTTTCAAACCCAGCCGCGCCCTGCAACTGGATGGTTCACTCAAGATGGCCCGCCGCCCCGGTCATTCCGAAGCACAGCGCAATCGCCGCCCGCCACGCAAGCCTGTGCACGGCGGCAACGCGTCCGCGCCACGCCAAAACCAGGGACACAAGCCCGCGAACGCCAGCGGCAAGCACGGCCAGCGCCGCGTTGTGGAGCGTTGAGGCGGCCTACGCGGTGTCGGAACGCAACCGACACCGCGCGCCACGTCGATGGCCTTCAGCACCTGCTGGGCCATTGAAGGCGACGAAGACGGAGTAAATGGTGGGCCGTGATGGACTCGAACCATCGACCAATTGGTTAAAAGCCAACTGCTCTACCACTGAGCTAACGGCCCATCGTGCCGGCACAATGGGCGGCTAGGCGAGGCGAAGGGTGACAAACACCACGACGCTGAGGGGTGGGCAGTTTAGTCACCTACCCCGATTCATTCAAGATGAAATCACCCCGCCTTTGACGCTGCGACATCCTGCCTTCAGTAACACCGATGGTTCAGCACGGAACTCACGCGTCCCTGATGTAGCGGGTCGGATCATCGAGACCCGCCGCCTGAAATCCCTCGGCACGCAGACGGCAGGCTTCGCAACGACCACAGGCCAAGCCGTCAGCATCGGCCTGATAGCACGACACGGTTAGCGCGAAATCGACGCCGAGGAGCAGGCCTTCCTGGGCGATGCGTGCCTTGCTCATGGCCATGAGGGGTGCGTGGATGCGAAGCGGGTGTCCTTCCACGCCGGACTTGGTGGCAAGGTTGGCCAAGGTCTCGAACGCGGCAATGAAGGCCGGTCGGCAATCGGGATAGCCCGAGTAGTCCACGGCATTGACGCCACAAAAGATGTCCTGCGCGCCCAGCACTTCGGCCCAGCCCAGTGCAATCGACAGCATGATGGTGTTGCGCGCAGGCACGTAGGTGATGGGAATGCCCGACTGCGGGGTCTCGGGCACGGCCAGATCGGCCGTCAGAGCCGAACCACCGATGCTGCGCAAGTCGACGCTGACCAGCTTGTGTTCGACTGCATCCAGCGCCTTGGCGACGCGCTCGGCCGCCGCCAGCTCGGACGTGTGCCGCTGCCCGTAACGCACGCTCAGTGCGTGGCAAGCGAAGCCCTGCTCTCGCGCCATCGCCAAGACGACGCTCGAGTCCATGCCGCCGGAAAGCAGTACCACGGCCCTTTTCATGTTGAAATCCTGATCACGGCGTACCTCGTCATCACCGACCCGGCTCGTCGTTCCACAACAGCTTGTGCAGCTGCAACTGGAACCGCACCGGCAGACGATCCGCGACGATCCAGTCCGCCAGCTCACGCTCACTGATCTCGCCTTTGCTGGGTGAGAACCAGACGGTGCAGCGGGTATCGAGGGCTTCGCGCTGCAGCACATCGACCGCCCAGTCATAATCGGCGCGATTGCAGATCACGAACTTGATCTGATCGTGCGAACCAAGCCGTGGGATGTTGCTCCAGAGGTTGCGCGCCATCTCGCCCGAGCCCGGCGTCTTGAGGTCAACGATGCGCGAGACGCGTGCATCAACCTCGCCCACCTCCAGTGCACCGGAGGTTTCAAGCGACACCACAAAGCCGGCGTCACACAGGCGTTGCAGCAAGATCAGGCAGCGCTTTTGCGCCAATGGTTCGCCGCCGGTGACGCACACATGGCGCACGCCAAAAGCACGAACCTGCTGG
This sequence comes from Chiayiivirga sp., assembly GCA_035703435.1. Classification (GTDB taxonomy): domain Bacteria; phylum Pseudomonadota; class Gammaproteobacteria; order Xanthomonadales; family Xanthomonadaceae; genus Denitratimonas. The sequence goes on from DASSYF010000014.1 coordinate 61,086, forward strand.
ACGATGTTGTCGATCTCGTGCCACTGCCCACCATGAAAGGCATAGGCGGTGTCGCAATAACTGCAGCGCAGCGGGCAACCGGTAAGGCGCACGAAAACCGTTGGCCAGCCGCTGTCGCGCGCTTCGCCTTGCAAGGATAGGAAGATCTCGGTGATGCGGAGGCGCAGCACCGATTCTGACGACTCCACGTCGCTTACTGCCGGTTTTCCAGGCGCAAGGCGCGCAGACGTCCCTGAGCCAGCCGCGAGACCGTGCTGTCGGGAAACTGCTGGATCACGCGATTGAGGGTGGCCTCGGCTTCGTCCCAGTGCTTCAGCTCGTACTGGCTATAGCCAACTTTGAGCAAGGCATCGGGCACCTTGTTGCTGCTGGGGAAGTCGGCCAGCAGGCGCTGGAAGGCCTCGAGCGCAACCTGATAGTTCTGGGTCACGTAGTAGGACTCACCCAACCAGTACTGCGCATTGGGTGCGAACTCGCCATTGGGGTATTGATCGATGAAGCTCTGAAAGCGGCGTGCCGCCTCGGCGTATTGACCATTTTTCAGTGCCTCGAAGGCTTGGTCGTACGCAGCGCGCTCGGCAGCGGCATCGAGCTCAGGCACGGCAGGAACCGGGCTTGCGACCGAATCAGCCACCGTTGACTCCGGCACGGGATCGGCGGGCATCGGCGCATTCGCAACCTGACCCACCACACCACCCAAGGTGCCGGACGCGACAGGATCGGGTGCAGTCGGTGCAGTCGGTGCGTTCGGTGCCGTCGGCGCAGATGCAACACCCCCTTCCAAGGCCGACAGCCGCGCGTCGAAATCCATGGCCTGGTCACGTCCTCGCTGTTCCAGTTCGGTCAGCCGATGACCTTGTTCTTCGACCATACCACGCAAGGTCTGGACTTCGGTTTGGAGCTGATTGACGCGATTGAGCAACTCGACGTTGAGCGACTGGGTGCCAGCGTCCTGCTGATGTTGCTGTTCGAGCTGGCTGACACGATCGGCCAGACTGAGGCGTCCGTCTTGCGCCTGCGCAAATGGCGCAGCAGTGGCCATCAAGGCCACTGCTGCGGATACCACCAACACGCGTTGCGAAAACGTCATCACTTACTTGGCGGTGTAAACGATTTCCACGCGACGGTTCTGACCCCAGCACGAATCGTTGGAGTCGGTGCAAACCGGACGCTCTTCACCATAGCTGACCACGCCGAGCTGGCTGGACGAACCACCGTTGGCCTGAACCGCGGACGACACCGCGTTGCCACGACGCTCGCCCAGACCCATGTTGTACTCACGGCTACCGCGCTCGTCGGCATGGCCTTCCAGCGTGATGCGGGCGGACGGACGGTCCTGCAGGTACTTGGCGTGGCAGGCGACGATGGCGCTGAATTCCGGCTTCAGGACGTCCTGATCGAAGTCGAAGTAAACGACGCGCTGACGCAGGCACGAATCGGTGTCGAGGTCGGCCGGGGTGTACTTGCCATCGGAAACAGGCTCAGGCTGAACGACCGGCGCCGGTGCCGGTGCGGGCTCCGGCTCGACCGGCTTGGTCTTCTGGCTGCAGGCCGCGACTGACAGGACCAAGGTAGAAACGAGGGCAGCACGAAACAGGGTGTTCATTACAGCAAATCCTTCAAGGTTGAATGTGATCGAGGCAGTTGATCGGGGATTACCGAATCAATCTAATGATTATTTAACAAAGCCCGTCCAACAACTTACCGCGACCTGAACGGCGACCAGGCGGGCTCCCGGACGTCGCCATCAGCAAGTACCAAACGCTGCCGCACGCGCGCATCTGCGGACACGGCGTAAAGCACGCCGCGCTGATTTTCACGCGCAGCGTAGAGGATCATGCTTCCATTCGGGGCAAAACTCGGCGATTCGTCCAGATTTCCGGGGGAAATGAGGCGAACTTCCCCTTGGTTGCCATAGCGTCGATCCAGAACCGCTATACGATATACGTTTCCTTCGCCTTGCGCCATAGCAATGCGGCCATCCGGCGCCAGTGATGCGGTGGCGTTGTACTGCCCATTGAAGGTGATTCGCTGCGCGTCGCCACCGGCAACCGAGACCTGATAAAGCTGCGGTTTACCCCCGCGATCGGAGGTGAAGATCAGATTTCGACCATCGGCGGTGAACACCGGCTCGGTGTCGATGCTCCAGTGCTGGGTCACCTGAGTGAGATGGCGGCTGGCCAGATCCATGACATAGATTTCGGGGTTGCCCGTGCGCGACAGCGCCAGTGTCAGCTTGGTATCGTCGGGCGAAAACGACGGTGCGCCATTGATGCCCTTGAAGCTGGCGATCACCTCGCGCGCACCCGAGGCAATTTCCTGGATGTAGATCGACGAGGCACCGCGCTCGAAACTGACATAGGCCAAGCGGCGTCCGTCATGACTCCACGCCGGCGATAGAAGGGGCTCGCGAGAGCGCACGACGGTCTGCGGGTTGTAGCCGTCGGCATCGGCGATCATCAAGGAATACACCATGTTGTTACCACGACCGATGGCGGTGACATACGCTATGCGGGTCCAGAAAGCCCCTCGGACGCCAAGGATCTTTTCATAGACCTGATCGGCGATCTGATGCGCCACATCGCGCATGTTGCCGGCCCGACCCTTGACTGCCAGTCCCAGCATCCGCTGCTGCTTGGCGACATCGAACAACTCGAACTCGGCGCGATAACCACCTTCGGGATCATCCAGCAGACGACCAATCAGCAGGTAGTCTTGCTTGAGCAGGCGCCAGGTACCGAAGTTGACGTCCGGTTCGCGCACCGGGCGTTCGACCAAATCGCGTTCGGGCAACGTGCGAAACGAGCCGGAGCGATCCAGATCGGCACGCACCACCGCCGCCACGTCGGTATCGGGCGCCGCCTGAACACCGAGGTAGTCGAAAGGCGCCACGGCAATCGGCAGGGCCGCTGCACTGCCTCGGATCGGATCGATCTCCAGCGTTTGCGCCAGCGCCACGTGCACCGGCAACCACGCCAGAATCAGTGCCAAATACATGCGGATCATCGTTGACAGGCCTCGACAGGAAAACAGAATGGGATGGCCAGCGTGCGCCGGTAGACGGATTCGTAACCGCTATACGGTAACGGCTCGCGCATGAGCGCGGCCTCAATGGAGCGCTGGGTGAGCGCATCGGTCTGGCAACGGGCAAAGTCGACGCCACTCACCTGACCACCACGCAATTGGGTGACTTGCACCACGCAACGCAAGCCGGGACGCAGGTTGTCGGGTCGCAGCCAGTTGCGGTCGACTTGCTGTTGGATTGCGAGGCTATAGCGTCCAAGCAAGGCATCATCGACGCCCTGATTGCCCAACTGCTCGGCGGGCGGAGCCGGGGTGGGCTGAGGTGTGGAGGTCTGGCTGGCCGCCTGCTCACGCAGATCACGCAATTGCTTGAGTCGCTCTTCTTCCAGCTTGCGCTTCTTCTCGGCTTCCTGCAGCTCTCGCCGAATGTCGGCCAACTGCTTGTCGCGCTCGGCTTGCTGTTGCGCCAAACGGCGTCGGCGCTCGGCCTCCTCCTGCTGTTTCTTTTCGTCGAGCTGGATCTGCTCTTGGCGCCGACGTTCTTCTTGTTCACGGCGGGCGTTCTCGGCCTGCAAGGCCGCTTCGCGCACGATCTTCTCCTGATCCACACTGTCGGGCTTGGGCTGCGGTGCCTGCGGCGCAGGTTGAGGCGGCGTTGGCGCGTCCTGTGGCTTGGGTTCGGGGCGCGGCTGTGGCGCCGGTGCTGCAGGCTTGGGCTGCGGCATCGTGCGCGGCTTGGGTGGCGGCGGTGTCGGCATGGAAAGATCCTGCATCAACACCGCTTCGATGGCACCGCCGGCCACCGACAGCGGCTCGGGATCACGCTGGAATACCAACCCGACGACCAGAAGCACAAACAGCAGCCCATGAAATCCGATGGACAGCGCGATGCCGCGCAAATTGTCGGCGCGCGTCTCCATCAACTCAACGTCCCTGGTTTCCCGCCGATTCACCCATGAAGGTGATGCGCACCACGCCCGCGCGCTGCAAGGTGGCCATCGCGCCATAGATCAAGGCATAGGGCGCACCCATGTCGCCGGCAATGAAGACTGCGGTTTGCGGATCCTGCCGCACGAAGGCCGCGATGCGCTTTTCCAGCGCTGCTTCGTCCAGTTCCTCGGCGGCCTGACCTTGCAAGCTCAAAAGGTAGCGACCGTCCTTGGTGACCGCCACGACCACCGGATCCTTGGGCGCTTCCATGGCGCGCGCATTGGCTTCCGGCAGCTTCACATCCACGCCCAAACGCAACAGGGGCGCGGTCACCATGAAGATGATGAGCAAGACCAGCATCACGTCGATGTAGGGAACGACGTTGATTTCCGAAGCAAGCTTGCGACGTTTGCGACGAGAGCGCATGTGCATGATGGGGTTCTCGATCAGGCCTGACTAGGAACCGGCGTTGCGCGTGGTTCAACGCACGCGCACTGCGAGTGGGGGCGCGGCTCAAAATTCGTCTTGGGGCGCCTGCCGCTGCAGGATGGAACTGAACTCATCGGCAAAGGCTTCGTAGCGCACGCTGATGCGATCCACCTTGGTGGCAAATCGGTTGTAGGCCCAGACTGCCGGAATGGCGGCGAACAAGCCCATGGCGGTTGCAATCAGTGCCTCGGAAATACCCGGCGCAACCGTTGCGATCGTGGCCTCTTTCATGGCCGCGAGGCCATGAAAGGAAATCATGATGCCCCACACCGTGCCGAACAGTCCCACGTAAGGGCTGATCGATCCGACGTTGGCGAGCAATTCCAGATTGCTTTCCAGACTGTCCACTTCGCGCGCGAGGCTGGCGCGCATGGCGCGCTGTGCGCCCTCGACCTGGGTACGGGAATCGACGCCGCGCTTCTGTCGCAGGCGCACGAACTCACGGAAGCCAGCCTCGAAGATCGCAGCCAGCCCATCCGGGCGTCGTTCGCCGCCGGACACTTCCTGAAACAAGGCCGAGAGATCACCGCCTGACCAAAAGTGTTCTTCGAACCCGGCCGCACTGTCGGCCGCCCGGGTCAGGATCCGGTGCTTGCGAAAGATGATGGCCCAGGAGATGACCGAAGCCAGCAACAGCAGCAGCAATACGCCCTGCACCGGCAGACTGGCGTGCAGGGCCAACTGCAGGTAATCCAGACCCGCATCGGCGGCGGCGACGTTGCCAGGCAAGCCGGGGATGGCAGGCTCCTGCGCGGCCTGCACGACCTGCGGAGCGGCGGACTGCAACATCAGCAAGGGCAGCATCGATCAAACCTCTTCACAATCACGGGAAAGAAACCGCTGGAACTGCTCGCGCAGCACCGGCGGAAGACCGCACGGGCGAAATCGTGACGGCGCAACGCACGCCACCCGCACCCGCGCATCCACCAGCACACGCTCATCGGATTGACGCACGATCCGCTGGGCAAACATCAGGCTGGCGCGCGCCAGTTGCAGCAAACACACCTCGACGTGCAACAGATCGTCCAGCCGTGCCGGCGCCAGAAAATCCAGTTGCATGTCGCGCACCACGAACACCAGATCATCACGTTCGCGCCATGCCTGCTGCTCGATGCCTTGCGCACGCAACCATTCGGTGCGCGCACGTTCCAGAAAGCACAGGTAGGCCGCGTGGTAGACGACGCCACCGGCATCGGTATCTTCCCAGTACACCCGTATCGGCAAGCTGAATCGCATGCGCGCTGCGTGCGTCAAAACAATTCTCCCGATCCGCCTTCGGCGGCCTTGGCCACCAATCCCAAGTGCCGGTAGGCCTTGGCGCTGGCCATGCGCCCACGTGCGGTTCGCAGCAGGAAACCTTGCTGGATCAGGTAAGGCTCGATCACATCCTCCAGCGTGCCGCGCTCTTCCGACAGCGCGGCAGCCAACGACTCGATCCCGACCGGCCCGCCATCGAAACTTTCGATGATGGTGCTGAGCATGCGCCGATCGAGTTGGTCGAAACCTTCGGCGTCAACCTTGAGCATCGCCATCGCGGCATCGGCCATGGCGTGGGTGATCACGCCTTCGCCCATGACTTGAGCATAGTCGCGTACCCGACGCAGCAAACGATTGGCGATGCGGGGTGTGCCGCGAGAACGGCGAGCGATCTCGCCCGCACCATCCGGCTCGCAGGCAATGCCGAGAATCTGCGCCGAACGTCGCACGATCCGCACCAGTTCGTCGGGGGAATAGAACTCCAGGCGCTGAACGATGCCGAAGCGATCGCGCAAGGGTGCGGTCAACAGACCGGCGCGGGTGGTGGCCCCGATCAAGGTGAAGGGTGGAAGGTCCAGCTTGATCGAGCGCGCTGCCGGGCCTTCACCGATCATGATGTCGATCTGGAAGTCCTCCATCGCCGGATAGAGCACCTCTTCCACCGCAGGCTGCATGCGATGAATTTCATCGATGAACAGCACATCGTGCGGTTGCAGATTGGTCAAAAGCGCCGCCAGATCACCCGCTTTCTCGATCACCGGACCCGACGTTTGCCGCAGGTTCACGCCCAGCTCGTTGGCGATCACGTGCGATAGCGTGGTCTTGCCCAAACCGGGCGGACCAAAGATCAGCACATGGTCCAAGGCTTCACGACGACGACGCGCAGCCTCGATGTAAATCCGCAACTGCTCGCGGACGGCCGACTGCCCCAGATACTCGCTCAGGTTACGCGGGCGAATGTGGGCTTCTGCCACCGCGTCTTCGGTGGTTTCGCCGCTGGCAATGATGCGGTCCTGATTCATCCGGCTATGTTCGCATGCTTTGGTGCGAAAGCCGCACGTGACGCGTGAAGATCAAATTTCCACCTGTGTGCCCATCTCGACCATGCGATTGCCGGGAATGCGGAAGAAGTTGCTGGTGAGGGCAGCGTTGCGGTGCATGACCGCGAACAACTTGTTGCGCCACGCCGGCATGCCGGGGTGACGGCCCACCGCAATGCTCTCGCGGCTGACGAAATAAGTGGTTTCCATGGGGTCAAAATCCAGACCGTGGCGCTCACCATTGCGACTCAGCGCCTTGGGCACATCGGGAATCTCCATGAAGCCGAACCGCACGATGACGCGATGGAAATCATCACCATCGAGCGGCTCGACGGAAAGGCGCAGGCGTCTGCGCACATAGGGCACACCCAGAGTTTCCACCGTGACGATGGCGTTGTGCTCGTGCAGCACCTTGTTGTGCTTGAGGTTGTGCAGGAGCGCGTGTGGCACCACGGTGGGATCGGAGGTGAGGAATACCGCCATGCCCGGCACGCGCACGGGCGGCGCCAGCATCAGGCTCGGCAGGAAGGCATCGAGCGCCATGCCTTCCTTGCGGTTCTCGTCCCGCAGCAGCTCGCGTCCGCGCCGCCAGGTCCGCATCATGGTGAACAACACGATGCCCAGTGCCACCGGGAACCACGCCCCTTGCATCAACTTGGTGGCGTTGGCCGAAACAAAGCTCAGGTCGAGCATCAGAAAGCCCAGGCACAGCACCAGGATTCCGCGCCAGGCACGCGGCCACAACATCCGCGCCACCAAGGCCAGCAACAGGGTATCGATCAACATCGTGGCCGATACCGAAATGCCGTAGGCCACGGCCAGATCGCTGGAACTGCCGAAGGCCAGGACCAGTCCGAACACCAGCACGGCCAAGCCCCAGTTGATGCCGGGGATATAGATCTGCCCGATGGTGTCGCGCGAGGTGTGGCGGATCTGCATGCGGGGGATGTAGCCCAACTGCATCGCCTGACGTGCGATCGAAAAGGCACCGGTGATGACCGACTGCGAGGCAATGACGGCCGCCAGCGTCGCCAACACGATCATCGGATACAGCCCCCAATCCGGCACCGCCTCAAAGAAGGGATTGGACACCGCGCCCGGACGTTGCAGCACCACCGCGCCCTGCCCCAGATAGTTGAGCATCAGGCAGGGCAGGACGAAGTAATACCAAGCGTTGCGGATGGGCCGAAGTCCGAAGTGGCCCATATCGGCGTACAAAGCCTCACCGCCCGTCACCGCCAAGACCACGGCACCAAAGATGAAGATCCCGGCCCAGCCGTGTTCTGCAAAAAACTGCATCGCCCACCACGGATTGAAGGCCTTGAGCACTTCCGGTGCGATCAGGGTGTTCCAAAGACCAATCGCCGCCAGTGCCACGAACCACAGGCACATTACCGGCCCGAAGACGCGACCCACGCGCGCCGTACCCAAGCGCTGCACGCCAAACAGCACGGCCAGCACCGCCAGCGTAATTGGCACCACGAAATCATCCAGACCAGGAGCGGCTACTTGCAGGCCCTCGATCGCGCCCATCACGGTAATGGCGGGCGTGATCACCCCGTCGCCGAAGAACAAGGATGCACCGAAAATACCCAGCACACCGACGAGATAGGCCGCGCGCGAATCGGCCCGAAACAGGCTTTGCGCCAGGGCGGTCAGGGCCATGATGCCGCCCTCGCCGTCATTGTCGGCGCGCATGATCACACTCACGTACTTGAGCGTGACTACGATGTTCAGCGCCCAGAACACCAGTGACAGAACCCCCAGCACGGTATCGTGGTCGTGGGCCAGCCCATAATGCGGGGAGAAGGCTTCTTTCAGGGTATAGAGCGGGCTGGTACCGATATCGCCAAACACGATGCCAATCGCACCCACGACCAAGGCCATGCCGGCACCGAGCTTGCCCGATTCGGGGCGATCTTCGCCAGCAGAGGGAGAATACGATGGCGCCGGATCAGGGGCATTCATGTTCTGGAGTTCGCGACTGTGTATCAGTTGCGCAAAGCCGCACGCAGCGCCTTGCGGATGATCGACTCGGCGGTATCACCCGGCTCGGCCGCCAGCTTGGCCATGCGTGCCGCTTCGGCCGGCTTGTAGCCCAGTTGTTGCAAGGCAATGCCCGCTTCATCCAGTGCCGAGGCCTGGATTGGGTTAGTCGCGGAGTCCGTGGCGGGCTGGGCCGAGGCTCCCAAGCCCCCGAGCTTGTCACGCAGCTCCAGAATCAGGCGCTCGGCGGTCTTTTTGCCGATGCCCGGGATGCGCGTCAGTCCCGCCAGGTCACCTGCGTGAATCTGGCGTGCAAAATCCTCGGCGCTGCTGCCCGAGAGAATCGCCAGCGCACTCTTGGCGCCGATGCCGCTGACCTTCTGCACATCACGGAACAAGCGCCTGTCCACTTCACGCAGGAACCCGTACAAGGCAACGCTGTCTTCCTTCTGCGCGTGGTGCACGAACACCGTGACCTCACGCCCCAGTTCCGGCAACTCGTAGATCGTGCTCATGGGGGCTTCGAGTTCATAGCCCACGCCATTCACATCCACGATCAACCACGGCGGCTGCTTGTGGACCAGGATACCTTTCAGTCGGCCGATCATGGGTCGATTCTCTGGCGTGACGGGAATGGGGAGTAGTGAATGGGGAATGGGGTCGCGTGCACGGCAAGATACGGGCCAGGCGCTTCGAACTTACGATTCCCGATTCCCGATTCCCGATTCCCGGCTCTCATCACCCCTTCCTCCCCCAAGCCTGACGCACATCCACACCCAGCCGATTGGCCGTGGCGCGGACGTGCGCGTGGGTGATCGCCACCGCCAGCGCATCGGCGGCATCGGCCTGCAGGCCCCCGCTGAGATTCATCATCAGGCCGATCATGTGCTGGATCTGCGCCTTCTGTGCCCCACCGGTTCCGACTACGGCGAGCTTGATTTCCTTGGCGGCGTACTCGTGGATGGGCAAGTCACGCAACACGGCGGCGCACATGGCGGCACCGCGCGCTTGCCCAAGCTTCAGCGCCGAATCGGGATTGCGCGCCATGAACACCTTCTCGATCGCCACTTCCTGCGGCTGAAACCGCTCCATGATTTCGGCCAAGCCGTCCAAAAGAATGCGCAATCGCAGCGGAAAAGACTCGGCTGCCAACAGGTTCAGCGCGACATGATGGACGTGTTTCACACGCCCCGCGCCATCGACATCGATGATGCCCACGCCGGTCCGTTGCGAGCCGGGGTCGATGCCGAGAATGCGCATGGCTGAACCTGCGTCCTTCACGCTCAGTAGTCGAAGGCTTCCGGCGGAACATCGGCATTGCTGTAGACGTTCTGCACATCGTCCAGATCCTCCAGCCAATCGAGCATCTTGGCAACGGACACGGCCGTATCGCCGGTCACGGCGATGTCGTTGTCGGCACGAAAGCTGATCTCGCTGTCGTCAGGCTTCAACCCGGCCGCAGCGAAAGCCGCCAGCACGGCTTCGAAATCCTCGGGCGCGCTGATGACCTCGATCGAACCATCATCAGGAAATACCTTCACGTCTTCCGCACCCGCTTCAATGGCAAGTTCGGTGATCCGATCCTCGTTCGCGCCGGGGGCAAACGATGCCACTCCCAGTCGCTTGAACATGAAGGCCACCGAGCCGTCGGTGCCGAGGTTGCCTCCAAACTTGTTGAAGGCATGGCGCACTTCGGACACGGTGCGCTGGCGGTTATCCGTCAACGTGTCCACGATCACGGCCACGCCGCCCGGCGCGTAACCTTCGAAACGCGCTTCTTCGTAATGCACGCCTTCCAGTTCGCCCGTGGCCTTCTTGATCGCACGCTCGACGTTGTCCTTGTTCATGTTGGCGGCCCAGGCCTTGTCCATCGCCAGTCGCAGGCGAGGATTGGCCGCAGGATCACCGCCGCCGCTGCGCGCTGCGATGCTGATTTCGCGAATGATCTTGGTGAAGACCTTGCCGCGCTTGGCATCCTGTGCATTCTTGCGATGCTGGATGTTCGCCCACTTGCTGTGACCTGCCATGGAAAACCGTGCTGACGTATTGGAAGTCAGGCATTTTACAACGCATGGCCAAGCCGTATCGCCGTCGCGGAAGTCAGGCCTGCCGATGGCGACTTTCGTCGGGTCGAAACTGGCCATGCCGCAGGAAATGTCCCACCTCGAACGCAACCTCGCGCGACAGCAGCATGCCCGAGTGACTGGCGTGCACGACGCGATGATCACTCAGCGCCGGCCAACGGGTTTCCGCCAAGGCCACCGTGCCATCTCCGGGATCCTCCAGCGCGCCCAATAGAGGGCCAAGGCCAAAGGCGAGGCTACCTGCCACCATGCCGACCTGCGCCCTGCCCGGCCACGGCAGGACACAACCCGCACTGAGCAAGTCACCACTGCGGCCGACCGCCCAACGCAAGCGCCGGTGTCTGCCGAGCAGGCGAGCAAAGCCGCTGCCCTGCAAAGGCGAACCCAAGCAAACCACGCGCCGAATCGGCAAGTCGGGATCGACGCGCAAGGCTTCCAGCGTCATCAAACCGCCCAGACTATGACAAACCACTGCGTCCGCTTCGCGCAACCATGGCCGAAGCGCGCGCAAACTCACCTCAGGCCCGCCCTGCACGCCGGGATAGCCGTGGCATCGCACGGAATAACCTTGCATCGTCAGGCGCTTTCCAAGCGTGGCCATGCTCCAGTCCGGCATCCAGATGCCTGGAAGCAGCAGCACGCGTTGCGGAATCGGCAGGGTTCGTGCTGCGGTTGCGTCAGGCGGATCGATGGCGGACATGGACTCACTCTGTGGGTCGGGACTGTTCGAATCAAGCCAGGTGAGTCGAAAGACAGCGTGAGGCATCGACGGGATTGTGCCTGAGCATCGCCGGCCCCATGCTGTGGGTGTCACTCATTGCGCAACGGTGCGAGCGTGCTCACCGCCAATATCATTCTCATTGTGTTGGGCTTGGCGGTCGCCATCTGGTCCAACGTCCGTGGCGCGGCCGAGATTGCCACCTACCATGGCCGCCGTGCGTGTGAAGAAAGCGGAGTGCAGTGGCTCGATCACACCGTGATGCTGGAAGGCTTGAGCCTCAAACGCGCAGCCAATGGCTGGCTTCGTACACGGCGGCGCTATCGATTTGAATTTTCCACCGATGGCCACGACCGCCATCGCGGCCATCTCGAACTGCTCGGACAGGATCTGCAGTGGCTGCGCATGCCGCCGGAAGCCAAGCCGCGCCCGAGTGAGCCACTCGTGCCGCCCCCGTGGGAAGTTCGCATGTCACTCACCCCACCGCGCCCCAGCGACGTCAACGGGCCTACTTGATGACCCGAAGGTGCGCGCCGCGCTTGGGCGGCTCGGGCGGAGTGTCGGACGGATCGGGTTCGTCACCGGCCATCAACGCCTCGGACGATTCGGCGTCCGGAGCCATCATCATGCCTTGGCCCGTTTCCTGAGCGTAGATCGCCTGCACCGCGCTGACGGGAATTTCCACGCTTTGACTGACGCCACCAAAGCGAGCCAGAAACTGAATCGAGTCATTGCCCATGTTCAACTGCGCGACCGCGCGGGCGGCCACGTTCAGCACTACCTTGCCATCGCGGATCGTGGACGGCGGCACTCGTACCCCAGGTGCGTTGGCATCGACCAGGAGATAAGGACTCATGCCGTTGTCACCGATCCATTCGTACATGGCACGCAGCAGGTACGGACGGTTGGAGGTCATGTGCGATTGGTTCGGTGCGGTCATGCAGGAAGGTCGGCCAAGCCACGCTCTTCTGCCGTCAAGCTGCGAGAAAAGCCGGGGCTACGGAAAATGCGGTGCCCGTAATCTTCGATCGCCTGCGCATCCTTGGGCAAGGTGATGCCCAGCGACGGCAACCGCCAGATGATCGGTGCCATGGCGCAGTCGGCCAAACTCATTTCGGGATTGAGAAAAAAGCGCGAGGCCTTGAACAACGGCACGATGCCCAACAAGAGTTCACGCAATTGCTTGCGCGCGCTGTCGACCTGGGTCTTGTTGCCGTACTGGATTTCACGAATCTTGGGGACCCATTCCAGCTCCATGCGCAACATGGCCAAACGCAAGCGCGCGCGCGACAAGGGATCGACCGGCATCAAGGGTGGATGCGGATAGCGTTCATCGAGGTACTCGGAAACCACCGAAGCGGCATACAGCACCAGATCGCGATCCACCAAGGTCGGTACCGAGTGGTACGGATTGAGCTCGACCAATTCCTCGGGCGGATGGTTGGGATCGACGTTGACCAAATCGTAGGTCACGCCCTTGGCAGCCAGGACCAGACGAATCCGGTGGCAGACCACGCAGTCAGGAGCGGAAAAGAGTGTCAGGGTGTTGCGCGTACGTGTCGTTGCTGCGGCCACCATCATCGAACTCCTGCTCTTGCCAAGCCAATCCAACGGTGTCATCACAACGATGACACCGCGCGGTCAGTGCACATCCCTCCAGTATTCGGTCTTGAGCAGCCATGCCAGCACACTGAAGCCGACCAGGAAGAAGATGACCCAGACGCCCAAGGCGCGGCGCTTGCCGGCCGAGGGTTCACCCACGTAATTCAGGAAGTTCGTGATGTCACGGACGGTCCGGTCGTACTCGGCCGCACTCTGGGTGCCGGGCGTGGTCAACTCGAGGTGTTCGACGTGACCGGCCTCATCGCGTTGCGGATGCTGCACGCCCTGCAACTCCCACAGCACATGCGGCATGCTTGCACCGACCAGCAGGGTGTTGTTCCAGCCGGATGGCCGGGTCGGGTCCGCGTAGAACGACTTCAGGAAGGTATAGGTCCAGTCCGGACCTCCGGGCTTGTTGCGCGCCACCAGAGACAGGTCGGGCGGCGCCTTGCCGAACCACTTCGCGCCTTCAGCCGCCGTCATCGCCGCATGCATCGGCTCACCGAACTTGGCGTCGGTGAACATCAGATTCTGGGTGACCTGTTCCTGAGTCAGGTTCAAGTCCGCCGCCATGCGCGAATAACGCTGGAGACCGAGCGAATGGCAACCCGAGCAGTAGTTCATGAACAAGGCGGCACCGCGCTGCATCGAAGCAACATCGTTGACCTTGATCTGGCTGTCTTGCAGCGCCCCGCCGCTCGATCCAAACGCCAACGCCGGGACCAGCAGCAATCCAATGGCCATCAATCGCTTAATCATGCTCGGGTACCCGCTGCGGAACCGGCTTGGTCGAATCGATACGCGTCCAAATCGGCATGGTGATGAAGAAGGCGAAATAGTAGAAGGTGAAGGCGCGCGCCACCCAGGTTTGCGTCGTGCTGCCCGACTGCAGGCCCAACCAGCCCAAGCTGACGAAGGCCACCACGAAGATGGCGATCAGGATCTTGGTCAGCCAACCGCGATAGCGGATCGACTTCACCGGACTCTTGTCCAGCCAGGGCAACAGGAACAGGATCATCACCGCACCGCCCATGGTCATCACACCGAAGAGCTTGTCAGGAATGGCACGCAACATGGCGTAGAACGGAGTGAAATACCACACCGGCTTGATGTGCTCAGGCGTCACCATCGGGTTGGCTTCGATGAAGTTGTCGTATTCCAGGAACAGGCCACCGAAGGTCGGCTCGAAGAACAACACGAAGGCGCAGATCGTCAGGAAACAGGAAACGAAGAACAGGTCCTTCACCGTGTAGTACGGATGGAAAGGCACGCCATCGGCCGGTGCCTTGTCGGACCAGCGATTGCCCTTCGGGCCCTTCTTGATCTCGATGCCTTCCGGATTGTTCGAACCCACTTCGTGCAGGGCGAAGATGTGCAGCGCCACCAGCAACAGGATGACCAAGGGCAAGGCCACCACGTGCAGGGCGAAGAAACGATTGAGGGTGGCATCGGACACGAGGTAATCACCGCGAATCCACTCCGTCAGCTCAGGGCCGACCACCGGCACCGCGCCGAACAGGTTGATGATGACCTGCGCGCCCCAGTAGCTCATCTGGCCCCACGGCAGCACGTAACCGAAGAAGGCTTCGGCCATGAGGGTGAGGTAGATCAACATGCCCATCACCCACACCAGCTCGCGCGGCTTTTGGTAACTGCCGTAGATCAGGCCACGGAACATGTGCAGGTAGACCACGATGAAGAACATCGAGGCACCGGTCGAGTGCATGTAGCGGATCAGCCAGCCCCAGTCGACATCGCGCATGATGTATTCGACGCTGGCGAACGCCTCGGCCGCGCTGGGCTTGTAGTTCATCGTCAGCCAGATGCCGGTGACGATCTGGTTGACCAGCACCACCGAGGCCAGAATGCCGAAGATGTACCAGATGTTGAAGTTCTTGGGCGCGTAGTACTCGCTCATGTGCTTGCGGTAGAACGGCATGAAGCCGGGCGCGCGCTCATTGAACCAGTCGACCGCACCACAGGCGGCTCGCACGAGGATATTGCTCATCACGCGGCTCCTTCGGGATTGACGCCAATCTGGATGTGGTTGTCGTCAATGAAGTGATACGGCGGAACCGCCAGGTTGGACGGCGCCGGAACGCCCTCGAACACGCGACCTGCCAGGTCGAAGCGCGAATTGTGGCAGGGGCAGTAAAAGCCACCTTTCCAATCGGCATCAAACGGCTCGGGCACCATTTCCGGGCGGAAGGTGGGCGAGCAGCCCAAGTGCGTGCAGATGCCCACCAGCACCAGCACTTCCGGCTTGATCGAGCGGTACTCGTTCTGCGCGTAGCTGGGCTGCTGATCGGTATTGTCCGACTTGGGATCGCGCAAACGGTTTTCGACCGTCGGAAGCGCCGCCAGCATCTCCGGCGTGCGCCGGATGATCCAGATCGGCTGACCGCGCCACTGCACCACGAGGCGCTGGCCGACGCCAAGCTTGCTGATGTCCTCGGTCACCGGTGCACCGGCCACTTCGGCTCGAGCGCTGGGCTTGAGGGTCTTGAGGAAGGGAACTGCAGCCACCGCAGCACCCGCACCACCGACCACGACCGTGGTGGCAGTGAGGAATCGGCGGCGGCCTGAATTGACGCCTTGGTCAGCCATTCGGCTCTCCACAACTCGCTGAATCAGGAAACGGGGCGACCCGCCATGAGCCGAAGCTCATCGCAAATGCTGTCGCAAACCGTTTCAGTTTAACGGATGCCCAATGGCGACCACAATGCTTGCCAGGCGCATGCGACAATCCCGCTCTTTGCGGCTGCAGGATGATTCACGCGTGAGTACGCAGCATGGATGGCCACGTTTTCTGTTGCAGAGTGTCGTGATTGGCTTGGCGGCAGCCTTTTTGATTGGCTTGGCGGTGCCGGATGCCAGCACGCGCCTGCGGGCATGGTTCGGCATGGAAGCGCCCGCACCGAGCACTGAAATCCACGCAAGCGCGCCGGTGTCGGCCACCAGCACACCCCGCAGCTACGCCGACGCGGTGCAGCGTGCAGCACCCTCGGTGGTGAGTGTGTACGTGAACAAGGTCGTCACCGAGCGCACCATCCTGTTGCCCAATCCGACGATGCAGCGCTTCTCGGGCATCACCCTGGGTATGCCACGCCAGCGCTTGCAACGCGCGCAAGGCTCGGGGGTTCTGGTTTCGAGTGATGGCTACATTTTAACCAACCATCATGTCGTGGCAGGTGCCAAGGACATCCAGATCGTGCTCTGGGATGGTCGCGTCACACCGGCCGTGATCACCGGCTCAGACCGGGAAACCGACCTGGCCGTGCTCAAGATCGACGGCAGCAACCTCCCCGCCATGTCCTTGCAAGACCAAGGCATCCTGCACGTGGGCGATGTCGTGCTGGCAATCGGCAATCCCTTTGGACTCGGGCAAACCGTCACCCAAGGCATCGTCTCCGGGCTGGCACGCAGCCAAGCCATGCTCAGCGGCAGCGAGAACGCCCAAGCCTTTCCAGCGGTGGATTTCATCCAGACCGACGCCGCCATCAACTCGGGCAATTCCGGCGGCGCGCTGGTGGATGCCGACGGCACCTTGGTCGGCATCAACACCTTCGTGCTCGGGCGCATGAGCATGGATGCCGAGGGCATCGGCTTTGCGATACCGGCAGAGACCGCGCGCGATGTGCTGACCCAGATCATCGACCACGGCTATGTGGTGCGTGGCTGGCTCGGCGCCGAATACGTCGACACACCCGCTTCGCTCGATACACTCCCGGCCGACAGCAACAATCACGGCGTGGTGGTGCGCGCCATCTACGCCAATGCACCAGCCGCACAGGCGGGCATCCGCCCCGACGACGTGCTGCTCAGTTTGGATGGCAAAGACATCATCGATCAGTTCGACCTTCGCACCCGCGAGGCCGCACTTGCGCCGGGCACCGAAGTCAAACTGCGCGGCTTGCGCGCCGGTGTGCCCTTCGAAACCACCTTGAACCTGATCCAGCGCCCCACCCCGCGCTGACTCGATCACAGGCTGCTGGCGGCCGCCGCGCTTGCCGTGGCGACTGGTGGGCTGATGGTCGGATTCGCCTTGGACGCCAGTTCCTTGCGATAACGTTCCAACAAGATGCCCACGCGCTCGACGTAGAGCTGCGTCTCCTGGTAGGGCGGCACGCCGCCGTAGCGATCCACCGCACCTTCGCCCGCGTTGTAGCCGGCGGCGATCCGTTTGAGATCGCCACCGAATCGCTCGCTCAACCAGGCCAGATAGGCCGTGCCGCCATCGATGTTCTGTGCCGGCGTGAATGGCTCGGTGACACCAAAGCGCGTGGCGGTGGCGGGAATCAACTGCATCAAACCCTGCGCCCCGGCGCGTGAAATGGCATTGGGATTGAAGGCCGATTCGGCATGGATCACCGCACGCACCAAGGCCTCATCGACACCGTGACGGGCGGCCGCCGCGGCGATCTCGGTGCTGTAGGCCGTCAGATTCAGGCCGACGTTGTTGAAGTCCAGTCCCGGCGCGGCACTGCAGGCAAAGCAGGTTTCGATGTAAGTGAACAAGACCTGCGCGCGCTGACCTGCGGGGCGTCGATTGGTGTAGTGGGTGACGCCGTTGCGCTCGAACTTGTAGACCGCCCCGCGCGTGACCTTGGGCTCAGGGCCAGCTACCGGCGCCACCGCCTTGGGTTCGGCATCGCCGCTGGCACTGCGAAACTCCACCGCCGGCCTCGATCCAGTCCCTTCGCCCGAGTCCCTCGACTTGGGCTTTTCCCGTTCGGGTACATAGGTGCCAATCCGCTTGCACTGCCGATATCCGCTGGTGGTGCTGGTATAGGCCGTGACACCCTCCGCATCGACACAGCGATACAGCACGCCAGCCTCGACCGACCCGAGCACACCGACGGCACCCAGCACGCCCAGCACGGAGCGCATCAGATGAACGCGGGAAGGGATCATTTTCACCGCGCCAGTTTTGACCAATCGCCGACAAAATCCAAGTGCCGGCGCAATGCCAGCGTCGTCCGACCACTCAGCGCGTCTTCCTGATTGGGCGCAGGCGGCCATCGGAGTTTTCCTAGGCCGAATCGTCGAGTTGTCCGATTTTCGGGTTCTGTCGCCGGATCAATGCTGAACACGGTTCCGGCGGAAACACGACGATGAATCCGAATCTGTGGCACCTGTGCCAGCGCGAGGCTCTGCTGGCCCTTCGCGATCAGGCGCGGCACGAATACGCCTGCGGCAATCCGCACGCAGGCCATGTGGTGTCTTGGCTCGATCGCGTGCTGGCCCAACCCGTTTTCGCCCTGCTCGGCATCGATGACGTCCAGACCATCACTCGCGCGTCAGAACACAGACCACCGCGCCGCTGCCACCCTCGCGTTCCGGCGCCGACGCGAATGCAATGACATCGGCCCGTTGCCGCAAGACGCGATCGACCAAGGCCTTGAGAACCGGCCCCTGATCGCCGGAACGCAAGCCTTTGCCATGCACGATGCGGACGCAGCGATGGCCCTGTTGTCGCACTTCGAGCAGGAAAGCCCGCAACACCGCTTCGGCCTGAAGCTGGCTCAAACGATGCAGGTCGATCTCATCCTGCACTGCATACTGACCGCGCTTGAGCCGGCGCAAGAGACTCGACGGATAGGCTTCATGCAAGTATTCCAATCGATCACCCGGACCAAGGTGTGCGGCTGTGAACGGCGAGGTGCGCAGTTGCTGCAGGGCTTCGGCCTCATCGCGCTCCTGCGAACGCGGACGCGGCGACGGCGGTGCCGGCCGGGGCAAGGGCGCGGAGGCCGCCAGCTCGCGCACCGGCCCGATGGCCTCATGGAACAGGGCGATGTCTTCCGCTGTCGGTGCTGGCGATCGGCGTTTTCGCATGCGTTTGCACACTCCCGTCAAGTTCGATGACCGCACGCTGGGCACGCGCAACCCCAGCCGATTCAGACCGCGCGATAGTGCACGCGCTCGGTCAAACGACAACTCAGTTCATAGCTGATGGTGCCAGCCGATGCGGCGACCTCCTCGATCGCAAGACCATCGCCCCACAACACCACCTCGTCTCCGACTTGGGCGTGCGGCGCTGCAGCCAAGTCGACGGTGATCAGATCCATCGACACTCGGCCGATCAAACGACAACGTTTTCCGGCCACCAACACCGGCGTTCCCGTGGGTGCGTGGCGCGGATAGCCATCGCCATAGCCGATGGCAGCCACACCCACACGCGTGGTTTCCGAGCACACATACGCACCGCCATAACCGATCGGCGTACCCGCCGGTTTGTCGCGCACGGCAATCAATCGCGTAGACAGACGCATGGCCGGCTGCAGTCCTTCTTCGGCGCCCGTGCGCCCGGGTTTGGTGCTCAGGCCATAGAGCGCGCCACCCGGTCGGTTCCAGTCGCCATGGGTTTGCGGGTGATCCAGCACGGCCGCAGAATTGGCAAGTGACACTTCCACATCGAGACCGGCCGTGACCGTGCGGAACACCGCCAGTTGCCGCTCCATGCTGGTGGTGTCGCGCTCATCGGACGCCGCAAAGTGCGTCATCACCAGTATGTCCGGTGCCACGTTCGGCAAGGCACGTAGCCGCGCCAGGGCCTGGTGAAATTCAGTTGGCTCAAAACCCAAGCGGTTCATGCCGCTGTCGAGCATCAATGCCACAGGAAGCTGCATCTGCTCGCGCTGTGCTTCGAGCATGGCCAATTGACTGGGATGATGCAGCGCCGGGCGTACCTGCAGTTGCGCGAGCTTGGCAATGTCCTGCGCCGCATCAAAGCCAGCAAAGAGGAGTATCGGTTGGGTCACACCGATGGCGCGCAAACGCTCGGCTTCACGCTGCGCCGCCACCCCGAATCCCTCGGCTTGCGGCAGTGCACGCGCGGCGATCTCCAAATCGTGGCCATAGGCATTGGCCTTGAGCACGGCCAAGGTACGGCTGCCGGGCGCACGCGCTTGCAACAGCGCGTAGTTGGCCTGCACCGCCGAGGTGTCGATGTGCGCCACCACCTCGCGACTCATTCCATCGATCCCGAATAGGCCTGCGATGCGTAGTTGTCAAAGCGCGTGTACTTGCCGTTGAACACCAACTTGAAGGTCTCGGTCGGGCCGTTGCGGTGTTTGCCGATGATGATCTCGGCCAAGCCCTTGTCGGACGAATTTTCCTTGTTGTAGTACTCGTCGCGGTAGATGAACACGATCATGTCGGCGTCCTGTTCGATCGCGCCCGATTCGCGCAGGTCGGCCATGACCGGGCGCTTGTCGGTACGCGATTCCAACGAACGGTTGAGCTGGGACAGCGCAATCACCGGCACATTCAGCTCCTTGGCCAGGGCCTTGAGCGAGCGGCTGATTTCGGAGATCTCGGTGGCGCGATTCTCGCGACTGTTGGGCACCTGCATCAGCTGCAGGTAATCGATCACGATCAATCCCAAACCATGTTCACGCGCGATGCGACGGGCCTTCGAGCGCAGTTCGCCGGGAGACAGCGCCGGCGAGTCGTCGATGAAGATGCGGGTATCGGCCAATAGCGAGATGGCACTGCTGACCCGGCTCCAATCCTCATCCTGCAGGTCGCCGGTCTTGAGTCGCTGTTGATCGACGCGACCGTGCGATGAAATCAAACGGAAGGCCAACTGGCTGGCCGACATTTCCATCGAGAACACCGCCACCGGCTGGCGCGTCTTCATTGCGGCGTACTCGGCGATGTTCAAGGCAAACGAGGTTTTGCCCATGGCTGGACGCGCCGCCAGGATGATGAGGTCGGAAGGCTGCAAGCCGGCGGTGAGCTTGTCGAAGTCCATGAATCCCGTGGGTACGCCCGTCAACGCACCCTTGTTCTCGAAGCGCTTGGTAAGGATCTCGTACGCCTCCTTGACCGCGCTGCGCATGGCCTGCGGGCCATTGCGGCCGCGCGCACCGGCTTCGGCGATCTTGAACACGGCCTGCTCGGCGCTCTCGAGCACGGCATGGCTGTCGCGTCCTGCCGGATCGAAGCCATCGTTGACGATCGTGGTACCGACATCGATCAGATGCCGGAGTATCGATTTTTCCCGAACGATCTGGGCATAGGCTTCGATATTGGCCGCACTGGGCGTGGTGCTGGCCAGTTCGATGATGTAGTCACTGCCGCCCACCTCGTTGGCCAGGTTCTGACCGGTGAACCACTCGCCCAAGGTGATGGCATCGCACGGCTGATTGCGCTCGGCCAGCTGTCCGATGGCGCGGAAGATGAGCCGATGGTCGTGGCGGTAGAAGTCTTCCTCGACCAGACGATCGGCGACCTTGTCCCAGGCCTGCGCCGACAACATCAAACCGCCCAGCACCGCCTGTTCGGCTTCGATCGAATGCGGCGGTACCCGTAGATTGCCGACGCGTTCATCACGCTGGGTTGGATGGGCAAGTGAGAGGGCCATTGCGAGCGGAAACCTTGGTCGACAACAAGCCACATGATACGTGGAGCGCTTCCGCGCTGCAGGGGATAAGTCGGTGGAAATTCGGTGTGTTCTTCATTTGCGTCCGCGGCATTGACCCACTGTCACGCAAAAACGGCGACGGGCGCCGCAGCGCCCGTCGTCTTACAACAGATTGCAGCCTGACTCAGGCTTCGGCCTCGATCACGACCTTGACCGGCGTGGTGATGTCGGCGTGCAGGTGCAACTGCACTTCGAATTCACCGGTACGGCGCAGCGGGCCTTCGCCCAAGATGACCTCGGACTTGTGCAGCGGCAGGCCAGCGGCGGTAAAGGCCTCGGCGATTTCGCGAACACCCACCGAGCCATACAACTTGCCCTCGGCCGATGCATTGGCATACAGGGTGACGCTGGCATCGGCGAACCGTGCGCGACGTGCTTCGGCATCACCCAACAGCGCGGCCGCCTTGGCCTCGTACTCGGCGCGGCGCTGTTCGAACTCGGCCAAATTCTTGGCGGTGGCCGGAACGGCCTTGCCGTAGGGCACCAAGAAGTTGCGACCGTAGCCGGGCTTGACGTTGACCTTGTCCCCGAGGTTGCCGAGGTTGGTCACTTTTTGAAGAAGGATGAGTTCCACGATTTGTCTCCGTATTCGTTAGCGGCACACGTGCCGCAACGGTTGGCTGTCCGAACGGATCACGCACCGCACACGCCGGTGCGCAAGGTGATCAGAGGTGATTGTCGGTGTAGGGCAACAGTGCCAGAAAGCGTGCGCGCTTGACGGCGGTCGCGAGCTGGCGCTGGTACTTGGCCTTGGTGCCGGTGATGCGGCTGGGAACGATCTTGCCGTTCTCGGTCAGGTACTGGCGCAGGGTGTTGAGATCCTTGTAGTCGATCTCGGTGATGCCTTCGGCAGTGAACTTGCAGAACTTGCGGCGGCGAAAGAATTTGGACATGGGTCAGGCTCCGAAAGGTCAGTGGATCAGGCAGCGGCGTCGCTGTCGTCAGCATCGTCGGCATCATCGGAACCACGCGATTCCTTGCTGCCTTCGGCATCATCGTCACGACGACGACGCTCGGGCTTCTCGTCCTTGGCCTTGAGGATGAAGCTCTGCTCGGTGTCAGCGCCGGGGCGGCGCATGGCCATGTGACGCAGCACCGCGTCGTTGAACTGGAAGCTCGACATCAGCTCCTTCAACACAGGCTCGGTGACTTCGATGTTGAACATCACATAGTGGGCCTTGACCAGATTCTCGATCGGATAGGCCAACTGACGGCGACCCCAGTCTTCGAGACGATGGATCTTGCCGCCGTCGGTTTCGATCAGCGCCTTGTAGCGCTCGATCATCGCAGGGACCTGCTCGCTCTGATCCGGATGGACCAGAAACACGACTTCATAATGACGCATGTGAATTTCCTTGTGGATGACGCCAGCACCATGCCGGCGAACAGCCTTCCTGAAGCGAAGGCGCCCAGGTCAGGCAAGTGTCCACGCATCGAATCGACACGTGGACCGCGCATTTTACTGTCGGCCAACCCAAGACGCAACTTGAGGTGCGAACGAGTCATCGCCTCCGGCCGCGCGACGCAGCTTCCCGTTCAGCGGGCTTTCGTCTGGCGGGCTGCGTACCGGATGCCCTCAGGAAATTTCGTGGATTTCCGTGCGATTGATGATCAATCGGATGAAGTAGTAGGCGAAAAACGGCAGGGCCAGGCCACAGGTAAGCACGGTGATGATGATCCAAACCAAGGTTTGCAGGATCACATCCCCGAGATTGAGGGTGTTGACGAGTTTGTACTTGGCCACGAGTGTCTCCCATGAGTGCATCGACGCGGCCCCACGATGGGTCGCATCACGCTGACGCACGCCGATGGAAAGGTGTGACCACCATGCGCGGCACGAACGCCGCGGTGGTCAGGCGCTACGGGAGACGGTGAAACTCTCGCCGCAGCCGCAGCCGCCGGTGGCGTTGGGGTTATCGAACGTAAACTCCTGCCCAAGACCGCGACTGACGAAATCGATCCGCGTGCCGGCAAGCAGGGGCAAGCTGGTGGCATCGACGAGCAATTTCACCCCATCCTGCTCGAATACTTGGTCATCGGCGTGCACTTCGCGCGCAAGGTCGATTTGATAGCTCCACCCCGAGCAGCCACTCTTCTTGGCGCTCAGGCGCAAACCCACGGCATCGCCCTCACTCGCCAGAAAGCGCCGCGCGCGATCCAGTGCAGCCGTCGTCAGTTGGATACTCATCGACTCATTCCATGTCGGCCTGCGGCCGGAGCTGATTCACGAAGGCGATCACCTTAACGTGTGCGCGAGTGGGCGTCCATGCCATGGCTGCCGGCATTTGGATATCATTACCGGCTCACAGCGGCGCCAAGGGCGCGGAGATCAGTGGCAATGTCATCAGTGAGCGTGCAACAAGCGCTGTCGGGCAGCATCGCGGCCGGCAGCGAGGTCACCATCAAGGGCTGGGTACGTACCCGGCGCGATTCCAAGGCCGGCCTGAGCTTCGTCAATCTCAGCGATGGCTCGTGTTTTGCCCCGATCCAGATCGTGACGCCAGCCTCGCTGGCCAATTACGAATCCGAAGTCAAGCGGCTGTCGGCCGGCTGCGGCGTGATCGCCACCGGCACCTTGGTGGCATCGCAAGGGGGTGGCCAGGCGTTCGAGATCCAGGCCACGTCGATCGAAGTGACGGGTTTTGTCGAGGATCCGGAAACCTACCCCATTCAGCCCAAGGCGCATTCGCTGGAGTTCCTGCGCGAAGTGGCGCATCTGCGTCCGCGGACCAATCTGTTCGGGGCCGTGACACGCATCCGCCATTGTCTGGCGCAGGCTGTGCATCGCTTTTTCCACGAACGCGGCTTCTACTGGATCTCCACGCCGATCATCACGACTTCCGATGCCGAAGGCGCGGGCGAGATGTTCCGCGTGTCGACGCTGGATTTGGCCAATCTGCCTCGCACCGACAAGGGCGCGGTGGATTTTTCACGCGACTTCTTCGGCAAGGAAACCTTCCTCACCGTTTCCGGCCAATTGAACGTCGAGGCCTACTGCCTTGCGTTGAGCAAGGTGTACACCTTCGGCCCGACCTTCCGCGCCGAAAACAGCAACACCACGCGCCACTTGGCCGAGTTCTGGATGATCGAGCCGGAAATCGCCTTTGCCGATCTCAATGCCGATGCCAACCTCGCCGAGGAGTTCTTGAAGTACCTGTTCCGCGCCGTGCTGTCCGAGCGTGCTGACGACATGGCCTTCATCGCCGAGCGGGTGCAGCCTGATGCCATCACGCGCCTGGAAAAGTTCGTGGCGGCGCCGTTCGAGCGCATCGACTACAGCGAAGCCATTCGCCTGCTGCAAGCCAGTGGCCAAAAGTTCGACTATCCGGTGGAATGGGGCTTGGACCTGCAAACCGAGCACGAGCGCTGGCTGACCGAGCAGCACGTCGGTCGCCCCGTGGTGGTGATGAACTACCCCGAGCACATCAAGGCCTTCTACATGCGATTGAACGACGACGGCAAGACCGTCGCCGCGATGGACGTCTTGGCGCCGGGCATCGGCGAAATCATCGGTGGCAGCCAGCGCGAGGAGCGTCTCGATGTGCTCGACGCGCGCATGGCGCAGTTCGGCCTGGACCGTGAGCACTACGGGTGGTATCGCGACTTCCGCCGCTACGGCACGGTGCCGCATGCGGGCTTCGGGCTGGGCTTCGAGCGCCTGATCGTGTACGTCTGCGGCCTGAGCAATATCCGCGACGCCATCCCCTACCCGCGTGCGCCCGGCACCGCGGAATACTGAGTTCGCGTCATGGGCATGTTTCTGGCACTGGTGGCCTTGGCGGTGGCAATTGCCGGCGTCATGGCCTTCGTCTTGTTCTGGCCCATGACCTTGGTGCACCTGCGTGATCGTCACCTGGCGGTGTTGCAGGGATTCGGTGGCTTTGCCTTCAGCTCACCCAAAGCCCTGTCGTGGTTGCTGCGCGGTGCGTTTCGTGGGCTGGGTGATCCCTCACTCGACGGCTTGGCACGCCCGGCTCGCATCGCCTTGATCGCCACACTCGCCGCACTCATCGTGTCGGGTGTGCTTTGGTTGATCTATCACTGAGGCCCTTCCATGAATCATTCCATCGTCGAGCAATGGTGGCTGACCCGACTGGGTGATCACTTGATCTGGTGTCGATTGCGGGTGCGCGACTCGGGCACTGCCGAAGTTCTCGACAGCAGTGGCACCACGCTCAGTTACGACAGCGAGGACAGTGCCTGCGCGGCCCTGCTGGATGCCGAATTCCGCGCTCTGGATGGCCTGGATGACGACGATGCAGCCCTCCTCGGCCTGCCACTGGAAGATCTCACGCCACCGCAAGGTGACGAGGCCGATCTGCCGCTGCGTATGAGCATCACCCTGCCCACTCAGCACTGATATGTTCCTACCTCGGGCATTCGCACAAACCGATCTGACAAAACTCGACGATCTGGTCGCGCGCAATCCGTTCGTTACTCTCATCACCACCGATGGTGACGGCCTGCCCTTCGTCACCCACCTGCCGATGCTGTATCACCGCGATGGCGGGCAGGTATTGATTGAAGGCCACTGGGCCAAAGCCAATCCGCAGAGCAGGCACACCAGCCCAGCACTGATGATCGTGCACGGTCCGCATACCTACATTTCGGCGAGCTGGTATCCGGACAAGGAAGAAGCGGCGCGCGTGCCAACCTGGAACTACGCGGTCGCACACCTGCATGGCACGCTCGAACCAGTCGAAGACCAAGCCAGCCTGATCGACCTGCTCACGCGCACCAGCAATCACTTCGAAGCCTGCGTCGGCCAGTCGTGGCGTTTCGAGCCCGAACAGGAGGCGCAGCGTCAACAAGTGGCTGGCATCCGCGGCTTCCGCTTCGTACCTGCGCGCATCGAGATGAAGTTCAAGCTCAACCAGAATCACCCAGCCACAAACCGTGAGGCGGTTTCCAATGCGCTCGACCTGATTGGCGGAGAAAACGCTACGGCAATTGCAGCCTGGATGCGATCAAACAGCCATTGAAATCAGCTGAGTCAGACACTCAGTTCCAGCAGGCCGCCCTGCTTCACCGTCGCATCCAAGTTCTTCAGCGTGGTCAGCAAGGCTTCCATCTTCCCGAGTGGCCAAGCATTGGGGCCATCGGACAGTGCCTTGTCGGGATCAGGGTGGGTTTCCATGAACACACCGGACACGCCCGCAGCAATGGCGGCACGCGCCAGGACCGGCACGAATTCACGCTGACCGCCACTCTTGCCATCGGCGCCACCCGGCAACTGCACCGAATGGGTGGCATCGAACACCACCGGGCAACCGGTATCGCGCATCACGGCCACCGAGCGCATGTCCGACACCAGGTTGTTGTAGCCGAAGCTGGCGCCGCGCTCGCACACCATGATGGCCTCGTTGCCGGTGGCACGCGCCTTGGTGGCAACGTGCTTCATTTCCCACGGCGACAGGAACTGGCCCTTCTTGATGTTCACCGGCCGCCCGACCGAACAGGCGCGGGTGATGAAATCGGTCTGTCGGCACAGAAACGCTGGTGTTTGCAGCACGTCCACCACCGCGGCGACTTCTTCCATCGGGGTGTATTCATGCACATCGGTCAGGACCGGCACACCGATCTGGCGCTTGACCTCCTCCAGGACCTTCAGCCCCGCTTCCATGCCGGGACCACGGAAACTGGAGCCCGAGGTGCGATTGGCCTTGTCGAAACTGGACTTGAAGATGAAGGGAATGCCGAGCCGATCGGTGATGTCCTTGAGCGTTCCGGCGGTATCCAACTGCAACTGCATCGACTCAATCACGCACGGGCCGGCAATCAGGAAGAACGGGCGATCCAGCCCCACCTCGAATCCACACAGCTTCACGAGTGAGCCTCCTGCGCCTGCGCCACGCCTTTGCGCGCCGTCTGATTGGCCACGGCGGCGCGGATGAAGTCCACGAACAGTGGGTGCGGATCACGCGGGGTGGAAAGAAATTCAGGATGGAACTGGGCTGCGATGAACCAGGGATGGTCGGGAATCTCGATCACTTCGACCAACAGATCGTCCATCGACTTGCCCGAGAACGACAGGCCGGCCTCTTTCAGGCGCGTGCGGTAGTGGTTGTTGAATTCGTAACGGTGACGATGGCGCTCGGTGATGACCTCGGCGCCATAAATCTCACGCACGCGGGAACCAAACTTCAAACGGCAATCCTGCGCACCCAAGCGCATGGTGCCGCCCAGATCCGATTCCTCATTGCGCGTTTCGACCGCTCCGCTCAGGCTGCGCCATTCGGTGATGAGGCCGATCACGGGGTCCGGGGTCTCACGGTCGTTCTCGGTGCTGTTGGCGTGTGCCAAGCCGGCCACATGGCGCGCATATTCGACCACCGCCGCCTGCATGCCATAACAGATGCCGTAGTACGGAATGGCATTTTCGCGGGCGTGACGGGCCGCCAACACCTTGCCTTCGAAGCCGCGATCACCAAAACCGCCGGGCACCAGGATGCCATCGGCCCCGGCCAGAAGGCCGACGCCTTCGGCTTCCAATGAGGCCGCTTCGATCCAGCGCAGCTTGACCCGCGTGCGCCGTGGCAAACCGCCGTGCTTGAGTGCCTCGGAGAGCGACTTGTAGGCATCGTGATGATCGATGTATTTGCCGACGATGGCGATGGTGACCTCGGCATGGGGGTGCTCCATCGCATCGACCACGCCTTCCCAATCGGACAAGTCCGCATCGCGCGCCTGGGTCAGACGCAGGTGCTCGACGACGATCCGATCCAAGCCTTGAGCGTGCAACCACAGCGGAATCTTGTAGATGTTGTCCAGATCGATCGCGTTGATGACCGCGTGCTCGGGCACATTGGTGAACAAGGCGATCTTGCGCCGTTCCGAGTCGGGCAAGGGCTGCTCACTGCGACACAGCAGGACATCGGGCTGGATGCCGATGGAACGCAGCTCCTTGACCGAATGCTGGGTGGGCTTGGTCTTGAGTTCGCCGGCCGCAGCGATCCACGGCACCAGGGTCAGGTGCATGAACAGCACCTTGTCGGCGCCACGTTCGGTGCGAATCTGACGGATGGCTTCCAGAAACGGCAGCGATTCGATGTCGCCCACGGTGCCGCCGATTTCCACCAAGGCCACGTCGAAGCCTTCGGTCGCCACATCGATGCAACGCTTGATCTCATCGGTGATATGCGGAATCACCTGCACCGTGCCGCCGAGATAGTCGCCACGACGCTCCTTGCGAATCACGTTGTCGTAGATGCGCCCGGTGGTAACCGAATTGCGTCGGGTCATGCGGGTGCGCACGAAGCGTTCGTAGTGTCCCAAGTCCAGATCAGTTTCGGCCCCGTCGTCGGTGACGTAGACCTCGCCGTGCTGGAACGGGCTCATCGTGCCCGGATCGACGTTGATGTAGGGATCGAGCTTCATCAGCGTGACCTTGAGGCCACGCGATTCGAGGATGGAGGCGAGCGAAGCCGCCGCGATGCCCTTGCCCAAGGAGGACACCACACCGCCAGTCACGAATATCAGGGGAGTCATGGCACGCCACGCAGCCGGAAAAGTGAATTCTACCGGCTGAGCCCGTCACGTGCAGCGCATCGTGTTGCGATGGCGTGTACCTTGCCGGCCACTGTTCATACGAGGTCAGGATAACGACGCCATCAGAGCCTCACGGCAAGGGCAAGGACAGCATCCACCCCCCCTTGTCTTGTAGCAATGGAGCTTGCTCCATTGTCTGCCGAGCAATCTCGGCAGCTACGCCAGGTTCGGGCAGTTTGAGGACCGAATCCTTAGGGAATGTCTGAACAAACCCGTCATGCCCGCGAAGGCGGGCATCCAGCGACTTCAGGGCATTGAAATCAAAGACACTTGACTCCCGCCTTCGCGGGAGTGACGAGCAAACATCAACTTGTTCAGATGTTCCTTAGTGCGAGGCGGCCTGCGCTTGCGAAGGCACTTCGTTTTCGCCGCCGATCTCGTTCGCGCGAATCACCCGATCGCGTCGCGCCTGCCTTTGCCGGCACACGCGCTCAGACACTCATCCGATTCGTGCACACGTGCACAACAAAAAGCGGGCCGAAGCCCGCTTTTCCGTGTCCGGTTCAAACTGACAGGATCAGCCCTCGGCAGGCGGCTCACCGACCGACTTCATCGACAGGCGAATGCGACCCTGCTTGTCCACTTCCAGCACCATGACCTTGACCACGTCGCCTTCCTTGAGCTTGTCGGAAACCTTCTCCACGCGCTCGTTGGAAATCTGCGAGATGTGCACCAAACCATCCTTGCCGGGGGCAATGGTGACAAAGGCGCCGAAGTCCATGATCTTGGCGACGCGGCCTTCATACACACGGCCCGGCTCGACATCGGAGGTGATCTGCTCGATGCGCTGCTTGGCGGCTTGTGCGGCGGCGGCGTTGACCGAGGCGATGACGATGGTGCCATCATCCTGGATGTCGATCTGGGTGCCGGTTTCCTTGGTGATGGCCTGAATCGTCGAACCACCCTTGCCGATCACTTCACGGATCTTGTCCGGATGAATCTTGATGGTCAGAAGGCGCGGCGCGTAGTCCGACAGCTCCTGACGCGGCGCAGTCAGGGCACTCGCCATTTCACCCAGAATGTGCAGGCGACCGGCCTTGGCCTGGGTCAAAGCAACCTGCATGATTTCCTTGGTGATGCCCTCGATCTTGATGTCCATCTGCAGGGCGGAAATGCCCTCGGAGGTACCGGCCACCTTGAAATCCATGTCGCCGAGGTGATCTTCATCACCCAGGATGTCCGACAGCACCACAAATGCATCGCCCTCTTTCACCAGACCCATGGCGATACCGGCCACCGGCGACTTCATCGGCACGCCGGCATCCATCAAGGCCAGCGAGCTGCCGCAGACCGAAGCCATCGACGAGGAACCATTCGACTCGGTGATTTCCGACACCACGCGCACGGTGTAGGGGAAGGCTTCGAGCGTCGGCATCACGGCCAACACGCCGCGCTTGGCCAAACGACCGTGGCCGATTTCGCGACGCTTGGGGCCGGCCATGCGACCGACCTCACCCACCGAGTAGGGCGGGAAGTTGTAATGGAACAGGAAGTTGTCCTTGCTCTCGCCTTCCACCGCATCGATCACCTGACCATCGCGCGCGGTACCGAGCGTGGTAACGACCAGCGCCTGGGTTTCGCCACGGGTGAACAGGGCCGAGCCGTGGGTACGCGGCAACACACCGACCTTGACCGTGATCGGACGCACCGTGGAAAGGTCGCGACCGTCGATGCGACGCTTGGTGCTCAGCACCGACTGGCGCATGGTGTGGTATTCGAGCTCGCCGAACTCATTGGCCAGCACGTCCTTGGCCCAGCCTTGGGCTTCGGCCTGCGCCGCCAGCGATTCGAGGGTTTCCTTCTTGAGCGCGGCGATGGCGTCGCGGCGTTCGAGCTTGTCCTGGATGGTGAAGGCCTGCATCAGGCGGTCGCCCACGGCGCCCTTGAGCGCGGCAATGACGGCCTCGTTGCGTGCGGCAGGCTTCCAATCCCAACGCGGCTTGCCGGCTTCGGCGGCAAATTCCTTGATGGCCTGGATGACGGCCTGCATTTGCTCGTGGCCGAAGGTGACCGCGCCCAGCATCACGTCTTCCGACAGCAGCTTGGCTTCCGATTCCACCATCAACACCGCCTTGGCGGTACCGGCCACGACCAGCTCCAGATCGGAGGTCTTGAGCTCGGTCTCCGTCGGGTTGAGCAAGTATTGTCCTTTGGTATAACCGACCTTGGCGGCACCAATCGGACCATTGAATGGGATGCCCGACAACGCCAAGGCCGCCGAAGTGCCGATCAGGGCCGGGATGTCGCCACCCACTTCCGGATTGAGCGAGACCACCGTGGCGATGACCTGCACCTCATTGCGGAAGCCTTCCGGAAACAGCGGGCGGATCGGGCGATCGATCAGGCGCGAGGTCAGGGTTTCACGCTCGGAAGGGCGCGCTTCACGTTTGAAGAAGCCGCCGGGGATGCGACCGCCGGCATAGAACTTTTCCTGATAGTCGACGGTGAGCGGGAAGAAATCCACGCCTTCACGCGCACTCTTGCTGCCGACCACCGACACCAGCACCACCGTATCGGACATCTTCACGATGACTGCACCGCTGGCCTGACGCGCGACTTCGCCCGTCTCCAGGGTGACCTGGTGATTTCCGTACTGGAAGGTTTTGGTTACTTTCGCCACGATCTGGTTTCCTTCATGCATCAAGTGGGTTGGACAGCAGCACCTTTGCGGCTGCCAAGTTCCGGCGTGGGTGCCGGCAAAAACGACTACGGCGCATCGCTGCGCCGCAGGTTCGATTCAAGCTGGGATCAACGACGCAAACCAAGACGCTCGATCAGCGACTTGTAGCGCTCGTTGTCTTTGTCCTTGAGGTAGCCCAACAGGCTGCGACGCTGATTCACCAGCATCAGCAGGCCGCGCCGGCTGTGGTGATCCTGTTTGTGCGCCTTGAAGTGCTCGGTAAGCATGGCGATACGCGCCGAAAGCAGGGCCACTTGCACTTCCGGGGAGCCGGTATCGTTCGGGCCGCGCTTGTATTCGTCGATGATTTTCTGGGTGTCGATGGACATGATGAACCTCGTTAGACGCGGGGCCTGCAGGAACATCGGCCGACACGACCGTGCACCACAAACCCGCCGCTGGGGAACCGCCTCAAGGCGGAATTGCCTGCATTTGCCGAAGCAAAGCTGCGGAATTATACGTGCGGTGGCCGGTTTTTCTCAAGTTGAAGGCGTGTGACTGCCCTCGCGCAGTGCCTTGGGCAAGGCAAAACTCATGGTTTCGCGCGTCCCATCCAGTTCGTGAACCTGCGCGGCCCCGAGGGTTTGCAGGTGCGCGATGACGGCCTCTACCAGGACTTCCGGGGCCGAGGCACCGGCGGTGACCCCGATCCGGGTCTTTCCGAGCACCCAAGCGGCATCGATATCTTCCGGCCCATCAATGAGATAGGCCTCGATGCCCTGTTGCTCGGCCAGATCACGCAAGCGATTGGAGTTAGAACTGTTGACCGAGCCGATCACCAGCACCAGTTCACACTGCGCGGCCAGCGCGCGCACCGCATCTTGCCGATTCTGGGTGGCGTAGCAGATGTCATCCAGTCGCGGGCCCTGAATCGTGGGAAAACGCGCACGCAAAGCGGCGAGGATGGCGTGGGTGTCGTCCACCGAGAGCGTGGTTTGGGTGGTGTAGGCCAAATTGTCGGGTTGACTGACCTTAAGCGCGGCGACGTCCTCGATGCGCTGCACCAGATAGATGTGGCCACGCCCTTCCCCGCCTTGCCATTGCCCGAGTGTGCCTTCCACTTCCGGGTGCCGGGCATGGCCGATCAACACCACATCGCGTCCGGCGCGGTTGTGGCGCGCCACTTCCACATGCACCTTGGTCACCAGTGGGCAGGTGGCATCAAAGACCTTCAGGCCACGTCGGTTCGCTTCGGCACGCACGGCTTGGGAAACCCCATGGGCACTGAAGATGACGGTCGCGCCGTCAGGTACCTCATCCAACTCCTCGACGAACACGGCCCCGCGCTGCTTGAGGTCATCCACCACGAACTTGTTGTGCACCACTTCGTGCCGCACGTAGATCGGCGCGCCCAGTTGTTCGAGGCTGCGTTTGACGATCTCGATGGCGCGATCGACACCGGCGCAGAAGCCGCGCGGGTTGGCCAAGCTCACCCGCATCGGCGTAGGCACGGCGGACGTGTCGGTCATGCGACATGATCCTTGGCAGAGGACTCCACACGCTTCGAAAACATGCCCACCAAGGCGATGCCAATGGCCCCCACCACCACGGCGCAATCGGCGATGTTGAAAGCCGGCCAATGCGATTGGCCCAGATAGAAGTCGATGAAGTCGATGACATGGCCGTGGATGATGCGATCGATCAGATTGCCGATGGCACCGCCGATCACCAGCGCAAACGGCACGGCTTCACGCCAATTGCTCCGCGCCATTCGATGCAGCCAGAACGCCAGCACCGCGCTGATGCCCACGGCCAGCACGCTGAAGAACCAACGCTGCCAGCCTGAAGCGTCGGACAGGAAACTGAAGGCAGCGCCCGGGTTGTAGACCAAGGTCCAGTTCAACAGACCATCGATCACCGGCAGCGGCTGATGCAGGTCGAGATGCTGCAAGGCCAGTGTTTTGGTCCAGGCATCGAGCAGCACGATCAAGCTCGACAGCACCAGCCAGATCAGGGCGCTGCGACCTTGCTCGCGAACACGGCTGGTACGTGGCTCAGAAATGACGGCGATCCTCACCGTGGCCATCCACATTCTCGATGCAGCGTCCGCACAACTCAGGATGCTCGGCATGCTGGCCGACATCGGCCTGGTAATGCCAGCAGCGCACGCATTTGTCAGCATGAGTCCCGACGGCACAGATCCAGACCCCAAGGCCCGGCACCGCAACCGCATCGGCAGGCCGCTCCTGCGCCGGGCGCAATTGGCATACCGAGGTGATGAAGAAGAAATGCAGTTCGTCCGCCACCGCTGCGAGCTGTTCGGCCACGGCAGGTTCCAGATACAGGCTCAACTCGGCTTCCAGCGAGGCGCCGATCGTGCCATTGGCGCGCATGGGTTCGAGCACCGAGGTGACCGCCTCGCGCACGGCCAGCAGGGTGTCAAATCCGGCTGCATCCACCGCCGCCTTGGCAGGCAGACCACCGACCACCTCGGCATGCGTGGCCAGCAGCACGCTGTCCTCACGCGCACCCGGCAAATGCGACCAGACTTCCTCGGCGGTGAAACTCAAGATCGGTGCGATCAGGCGCGTCATGGCATCGGCGATGATGAACATCGCGGTCTGCGCCGAACGCCGACCGCGCGAATTTTCCTGCATCGTGTAGAGCCGATCCTTGGTGATGTCCAGATAGATCGAACCCATGTCCACGGTGCAGAAGTTGTTGAGCATCTGCACGATGGCGGGAAAGTCATAGCGCTCGTAGCTGGCCCTGACGCTGGCCTGCAGATCCACCATGCGCTGGATCGCCCATTGATCGAGCAGCAAGAGCTCGGCATTGGCAAGGCGATGCTGCACCGGATCAAAACCGTGCAGGTTGCCCAAGAGGAACCTCAAGGTATTGCGGATGCGTCGATAGGCATCGGCATTGCGCTTGAGGATTTCCTTGGACAAGGACATCTCGTTGCGATAGTCGGTGGACGCCACCCACAAGCGCAGGATGTCGGCGCCCAGCGTCTTGATGATTTCTTGCGGCTCGATGCCATTGCCGAGCGACTTGGACATCTTGCGTCCATGCTCATCGACGGTGAAGCCGTGGGTCAGCACCTGCTTGTAGGGTGCAGCGCGATCCATCGCGACGGCCGTCAACAAGGAGCTCTGGAACCAGCCACGGTGTTGATCGGAACCTTCCAGATACAGATCAGCCGGTTTGCCCAAGCCGCGCTCCGCCAGCACGCCCTCGTGGGTAACGCCGGAGTCGAACCAGACATCGAGCGTATCGGTCACTTTGTCGTACTGCGCAGCTTCTGCACCCAGCCACTCGACGGGATCCAAGGCCCACCACGCATCGATGCCCTGCGCCTCCACCAGATCGGCTGCGCGCTGCAACAACGCGACCGAATCCGGATGCGGTTCGCCGGTGAGCGTGTGCACGAACAAGGCGATCGGCACGCCCCACGTCCGCTGCCGGCTGATGCACCAATCCGGGCGTCCTTCCACCATGGCGCGGATGCGCGCCTCGCCCCATTCGGGAAACCAGCCTTTCTGCCGACCAATCTCTGCGATGGCCGCCAGCGCATCCTCACGCAAGCCGGCCTGATCCATCGAAATGAACCATTGCGGGGTGGCGCGAAACGCGACCGGCGTGCGGTGTCGCCAGCAATGCGGATAACTGTGCTGGATCTTGGCGTGCGCCAGGAGGTGGCCGTTCTCGCGCAGGAGCTCGACCACCGCGTCATTGGCCTTCCAGATGAACTGGCCTTCGAAGATCGGTGTCCCCGGCAAATACACGCCATTGCCGCCGACCGGATTGACCTGCGCCGCGCTGTAGTGATCGAGGAGGCCGTACTGCTTGCCGACGATGAAGTCTTCCTGACCATGGCCGGGCGCGGTATGCACGGCGCCGGTGCCGTCCTCGGCCGACACGTGATCGCCCAGGATGATCGGTACCTGACGCTCGGCGTAGAAGGGATGCTGGAGGCGAAGGTGCTCCAGCGCCTTGCCGGTTGTGCGAGCAAGAATTTCCGGCGCCGCAATGCCATAGCGCTGCGTGCCGGCCTCCACCAAGGCCTCCGCCAACACCAGCCAGAGTTCGCGTCCTGCACGCGTGCCGCCACGCACCAGGGCATAGCCCAAATCCGGCCCGAGTGACACCGCCAGCGACGCCGGCAAGGTCCAGGGCGTGGTGGTCCAGATCGGAACCGCGATGATGGTGTCCGCGTTGCGCGTCACACCGAAGGCTTGCGCCACGGCATCGGGATCGACCGCATCGTAGGCAACATCCACCGCTTGTGATTGCTTGTCGGCGTACTCGATCTCGGCCTCGGCCAAGGCCGAGCCGCAATCAAAACACCAGTGCACCGGCTTCACGCCACGCGCCAGATGGCCGTTGGCCACGACCTTGGCCAATGCGCGAATTTCCGCGGCTTCGAAACTGCGATTCAAGGTTTGATAGGGATGATCCCAGTCGCCGATCACACCCAAGCGCTTGAAGTCGGCGCGTTGCAGGTCGATCTGTGCCAGCGCGTATTCGCGGCACTTCTCGCGGAAGGCCACGGTATCGAGCTTCACGCCGACCTTGCCGTGCTTTTTCTCCACCGCCAGTTCGATCGGCAGGCCATGGCAATCCCAGCCCGGCACATAGGGCGCATCGAATCCGGCCAAGGAACGCGACTTGACCGCGATGTCCTTCAGGATCTTGTTGACCGCGTGTCCCAGATGGATGGCGCCGTTGGCGTACGGCGGACCATCGTGCAGCACGTAGGTCGGTTTGCCCGCGCGTTCGTCGCGTAGACGCTGGTGAATGTCCATGGCCTGCCAGCGCGCCAAGGTGGCCGGCTCGCGTTGAGGCAAATCACCGCGCATCGGGAAATCGGTGGCGGGCAGGTGGATGGTGGCTTTGTAATCGCGGCTCACGAGCGTTCCTGAAATCAAATGACTAACAACCGACATCGGCGGCAAGCACGGCGCGCGCCTCGTCGGCATCACGATGGATCTGTTCGACCATGGCGTCGAGATCGTCGAACTTCAATTCCTCGCGCAACTTGGCGACGAACTCGACTTCGATGCGCCGACCGTACAAGTCGCCATCGAAATCGAAAAGGTGGGCCTCCAGCAAGGGCTCGCGCCCATTCACGGTGGGGCGTGTTCCCAAGCTGGACACGCTTGCCCACGGATGATCGCCCACGCCATGCACGCGCGTGGCGTAGATGCCCGAGAGTGCGGGGCGCTTGCCGCCAAAGCGCAGGTTGGCGGTGGGATAGCCCAGCTGCCGCCCCAACTGTGCGCCGCGCACGACCTTGCCACTGATCGCATAACGACGCCCCAGCAAGCGCGTCGCCTCATCCAGGCGACCGTGCAGCAAAGCCTGTCGAATGCGCGAGCTGGAAACCCGCTCACCGTCCAGACCCACTTCGTCGATGCTGTGCGTATCGAAACCCGAAGCCGAGCCAACCCGCTGCAACAGCGAAAAATCACCCCGCCGCCGGTGACCAAAACGAAAATCCCGCCCGACCCAGACTTCGCGCGCCTGCAAGCGATTCACCAGCACCGATTCGATGAACTCCTCCGGCGACATCGCCGCCATCGCCGCATTGAACCGCAACAGGCCCACCGAAGAACACCCCAGGCCGACCAAGCCCTCGACCTTGCCGCGCGGCAACACCAGTCGCGGGGGTGAATCGACACGACCAAAAAACTCGCGCGGCAGCGGTTCGAAACTCAAGCCCACCAAGGGAAGCCCGCGCGACCGAGCGGAATCCGCCGCCGCCCCGATCAAGGCCCGATGACCCACGTGCAAACCATCGAAGGCGCCGATGCACACCACGCTGCCGCCCGTATGCAGGCAAGGACCGTGACTGTCACGGAACAGGTGTATTCGAAATCCGGAGTCGGTCACGGCACAGGTCCAGAACACGGTTCAGCCTACTCGGGCCGAGGCTCACATCAGGGGAAGCCAAGGAGTATACCGCGCTGCAGCATGTGGTCGGCTGGGAGCCTGCGCGGCAGAAACTTTCGATAGCGAAACCGCGATATCGCCATAGGCAAGGCCAATCGGAGAGCGCGCATAGTGGTTCTATGTAAGCTCGACGAGTGGCCTTGTCTATGGATGAGAGCGCGGTTGCAGCCGGAAGGCTTCTGCCGCGCAGGCTCCTGGCCGCCATGACACCGGTCAAAAAGCCCCGTCATGCGGCATGGCGCAATTCACGTATCCGCCATCCCATGGCCAGCAACACCGCGCCATAGGTTGTCGCCCCGATCGCGATGCTGCCGAGCAACCAGAACACCCGTGCCGTACCGTGCAGTGTGCGCCAGTCCCATGGCCCGTGACGCAAAGCCAGCAACACCAACACCATCGCACCAACCGCCAGCGCAAGCCGCGTCATGGCCTGCGCCCATCCGGCCTCGGGTTGCCACGCACCTTGCTTGCGCAGATAACGCCACAGCAAGGTGGCATTGGTCATTCCGGCCAGAGCCGTGGCCAAGGCAATGCCGGCATGCGCACCGACCACGTCGTAGCGCCAGAGCGGGGTGACGATAAGCGCCATCAGACTGATGTTGACAACGATGGTGATGATCGCGGCGCGCATCGGGGTCTTGGTGTCCTGGCGTGCATAGAACGCCGGCGCCAACACCTTGGTCAACATGAAGGCGGGGATGGCCGGGCACAGCGCCGACAGGCTCAAGGCCGTCATCGCACTGGCGTGGGCATCGAAGGCGCCGCGCTGATAAAGCGTGGCTGCCAGAGGCTCGGCCAAGGCGAGCAAGCCCGCAGCCGCCGGCACGGCCAGCAGCAAGACCGTGCGCAGGCCCCAATCCAGCGACCGACTGAAGCCCGCCGCATCCACATCGGCATGCCGGCGCGACAGGTGCGGCAGGATCACCGTGCCCAGTGCCACACCGAACAGTCCGAGCGGCAGTTCCATCAGACGATCGGAGTAATACAAATACGAACGGCTGCCCTCGACCAGAAGCGAGGCCGCAATCGTGCCGACCACCAGGTTGAGCTGCGCCACGGACGCAGAAAACAGCGTCGGCAACATCAAACGCCCGACCTTGCGCACGCCGGCATGGGCAAAATCCAGCCGCAAACGCGGGAACAGGCCGAACGTCCGCAACGCCGGCCACAGCAGGGCCATCTGCACCACGCCCGCAACCAATACACCCCAGGCCAGCGCCATGATCGGCTGATCCAGATGCGAGGCCAGAAACAGCATCGCGGCAATCACGGTGAGGTTGTGCAACACCGGCGTGACCGCGGGCAAGGCAAAGCGATGGAAGCTGTTGAGCACACCACCGGCGAACGCGGTCATGGAAATGAAAAACAGGTAGGGAAACACGATGCGCAGCATGTCGCCGGTCAAACCCAGCTTGCCCGCTTCATCGGCAAAGCCGGGTGCCAGCGCCATCGCGATCCAGGGCGCCGCCAACATGCCAAGGCCGGTGATCAGCAGCAACACCGCGCACAGCGCGCCGGCCACGTGATCGACGAAGTCCTTCAATGCGGCCTGATCACCCTTCTGCCGCAACTCCGACAACACCGGCACGAAGGCCGAGGCGAACGAGCCTTCGGCAAAGATGCGGCGCAGGTAGTTGGGTACCTGATAGGCCACGGTGTAGGCATCGACCAGCCCTCCCGCGCCGAACAGATGCGCCTGGATCATGTCGCGGGCAAAGCCGGCAATACGCGACAGCAAGGTCATCGCGGAGAAAATCCCCGCTGAACGGAACAATCCGCGACCGCTCATGCCCGCGCCTTTGGTTGACGTGTCAACGCTGAATCCTCATAATTGCTGGTCTTTTCCGCGATTCTGCCACCCAAATTTCCAGGAGCACTCCCTTGGCCAACATCAAATCCTCGAAGAAGCGCGCCCGCCAGGCCGTACTGCGCAACGCGCGCAACGCCAGCCAGCGCTCCATGCTGCGCACCTACGTCAAGAAGGTGCTCAAGGCCATCCAGGCCAATGACGCCGCCGGCGCGCAGGAAGCTTACAAGGCTGCCGAGCCGATCCTCGATCGTTACTCCGCTCGTGGCCTGATCCACAAGAACAAGGCCGCGCGCCACAAGAGCCGCCTGACCGCGCGCATCCGCGCGATCGCCGCCTGATTGGCGCTGCGCAGAATCGGAAAACCAAACAAGGCCGGCTTTCGCCGGCCTTGTTTTTTGCCTGAAGTTCAGGGCATTTCGTGGGCAGCCTCGGGGCATGAGCCTGACGAAGTCCGGCCAACCCATGGCTTCAGCCACCCTCAGCACTCATCCGTCGGCGTGGACGCGACACGATCCGGACGGGTCATCGCCTCGGCCGCATCCTGACGCGCCTGATCCAGCACCGTCATCAGGCGCTGGCAAACCGGCCAGGTCCCCTCGCGACCAATGGCCGAAATCGCGAATGCCGGCCCTTGCCAATCCAGCGCCTTGAGTACAGCCGCGTGTCGCACGGCGCGCTCGCTCTCGGGCAAGAGATCCAGCTTGTTGAGCAGAAGCCAGCGGGGCTTGTCGAGAACTTCGGGATCGAACTTGGCCAGCTCCGCCTCAATGGTGCGCACCTGCGCCACGATCGTCTCGACCGGATCACGCTCGGATTCAAACGGCGCCGCATCGACAAGATGCAACAAGACGCGGGTCCGTTGCACATGCTTGAGGAAGGTGATGCCAAGGCCCGCACCTTCGGCCGCGCCTTCGATCAGGCCAGGAATATCAGCCACCACGAAACTCTGGCCGGGCGCGATGCTGACCACGCCAAGGTTGGGATACAAGGTGGTGAAGGGATAGTCGGCCACGCGTGGCGTAGCGGCCGAGACGGCGCGGATGAAGGTGCTCTTGCCGGCATTGGGAAAGCCCAGCAAGCCGACATCAGCCAGCAGCTTCAACTCCAGCCGCAGCTCGCGCTCCTCGCCGTCGGTGCCCGGCGTTGACTGGCGTGGCGCACGATTGGTCGAGCTTTTGAAATGCATGTTGCCCAAGCCGCCCTGCCCGCCTTGAGCCACCTTGACGCGCTGTCCGTGCCGCAGCAGATCACCGATGATCTCATCCGTGGCGAGGTTGGTGATGACGGTCCCGACCGGTACGCGGATGTCGATGTCATCGCCACCGCGGCCATACATCTGACTGCCCATGCCGTTCTGCCCGCGCTGCGCCTGGAAGCGCCGCTGGTGACGGAAATCGACCAAGGTGTTGAGGTTCTCATCGGCGACGAGAAACACACTGCCACCCTGCCCGCCATCACCACCGTCCGGCCCGCCCTTGGGGATGAACTTCTCGCGCCGGAAACTGACGCAACCGTTCCCGCCGTCACCGGCTTGTACCAGGATGTCTGCTTCGTCGACGAGTTTCATGGGTGTCGGTGTCGTGTGGACCAGGTTCGATTGGCATACGAGCCACGCGCTCGCTGTTGGCGCACGTGGTGTGCGCCTTGGGAGGAGCACCGGCGTACCGTCACGAAGGCTCCCCCCAGACACCTGAGCGGAGCCAGCGAAGCGCGCGGGTCACCGTGGTGCGCTTGGCCACGATGAAACAAGATGGTGCCGGAAATAGGAATCGAACCTACGACCTACGCATTACGAATGCGCCGCTCTACCAACTGAGCTATTCCGGCGTAGCCGCGCATTTTATGGTGCG
The DNA here is from genome assembly GCA_035703435.1 of Chiayiivirga sp. Classification (GTDB taxonomy): domain Bacteria; phylum Pseudomonadota; class Gammaproteobacteria; order Xanthomonadales; family Xanthomonadaceae; genus Denitratimonas. The sequence continues at coordinate 102,430 of DASSYF010000014.1, forward strand.
CATGCAGGCAGGTCAATCGCGATGCGTGGCATGCGTGACATGACTTCGACCAAAGTGGCATACAGGCAGCTCGCTTGGTTCGCTAAACTTTTCAACGTGGCCGTGGTCAAGCGCTTGCGCGGCGTCGTTTGCGAAGTACCCACGACGAGTCGGAATTCCGCGTCCGCCTTGGGATTGCCTTGGCATTGACCCGCACGCACACGCACACATCGCATCAATTGAAGGAGTCCATCATGCAGTCCATCAAAGGCAAAGTGGCCATCGTCACCGGCGCAGCCAGCGGCATCGGCAAGGAAATCGCATTCGGACTGGCACGTGCCGGGGCGCTGGTCGCGATCGCCGACATCAACCTGGAAGGGGCCGAGGCGGTGGCGTCGGAAATTGCGGCCACCGATGGTCAGGCGATGGGCGTTGCCATGGACGTGACCGACGAGGATGCCGTGAACCAGGGTGTCGCACGGGTGATTGAACGATTTGGACCGGTGGACATCCTGATCTCCAATGCGGGCATCCAGATCGTCAATCCGATCGAGGCCTATCGCTTCGCCGACTGGAAGAAGATGTTGGCAATCCACCTCGACGGTGCCTTCCTCACCACCAAGGCCGTGTTGCCGCACATGTATGCGAATGGCGCCGACGGCAAGCCGCGCGGTGGCATCGTGATCTACATGGGTTCCGTGCATTCGCATCGCGCCAGCAAGTTGAAGTCGGCTTACATCACCGCCAAGCACGGCCTGCTTGGCCTGAGCCGCACCTTGGCCAAGGAAGGCGGCGAGCGTGGTGTGCGCAGTCACGTGATCTGTCCTGGTTTCGTGCGCACGCCACTGGTGGAAAAGCAGATCCCGGAACAGGCCAAGGAACTGGGGATCAGCGAAGCCGAGGTGATCCGCAACGTGATGCTCGGCGAAACCGTGGATGGCATCTTCACCACGGTGGAGGACGTGGCACAGACCGTGCTGTTCCTGTGTGGATTCCCGAGCGCAGCCTTGACCGGCCAGAGTTTCGTCGTCAGCCACGGCTGGCACATGCAGTAATCCATGGCCAAGAAAAGCACATCCACGCCCGATCACATCGCTCTGGTTCTCCAGGGCGGCGGTGCTCTGGGTGCCTATCAGGCCGGCGTGTATCAAGGCATGGACGAAGCCGGCGTGGTGCCGAACTGGTTGGCTGGCATTTCCATTGGTGCCTTCAACGCGGCCCTGATAGCAGGCAATCCCAAGGGCCAACGCACGGCTGCGCTGCGCGCGTTCTGGGACACCGTGGCGCAACCCAATGGCCCCTGGCCCAGCGGCTTGGGAATGCCGACCCAGCTTCGTGGGCTGCACGGGCCGGCACGCGCCCTGCTGGACACTTGGGAGGCCTGGCGCGCGCTCACCGAGGGCCAACGTGGTTTCTTTCACCCGCGCACGGCGTGGACGACGATCGAGTCCGGCGCGTCGCTGCTGGCGGGCGGCCCAACCACAGCCAGTTGGTACGACACGCGACCCATGCTGAGTACGCTCGATCGTCTGGTCGACTTCGATCGCATCAATCACGGTGAGACACGCCTTTCCGTGGGTGCGGTCAATGTCGCCACCGGCAATCTCGAATACTTCGACAACACCCGGATGCGGCTCGATGCACGCCACATCCTGGCCTCGGGCGCCTTGCCGCCGGCGTTCCCGGCCGTTGAAATCGATGGTCAGTTCTATTGGGATGGCGGCTTGGTGTCGAACACGCCGCTATCGCGCGTGCTGGGCGATACCGAGCGCGGCGACAGCCTGATTTTTCAGGTGGACTTGTGGCCCGCACACGGACATCCACCGCAGGATCTGCTGGAGGTGGCCGAGCGCATCAATGACATCCGCTATTCCAGTCGCACCCGGTTGATCAGTGACATGCAACGCCGCGATCAGCACTATCGGCGTTTGCTGCGCGAACTGTTGCAGGAGATCCCGCCAGCCAAGCGCAAGGCGAACCCATGGGTGCGGCACGCTGCAGAACTGGCCTGTCACGATCGGGTATCACTGATCCACCTGATCTATCGCGAACGCGCCTGTGTCGGCCATTTCAAGGACTACCAGTTCGGTGCGCTCACCTTGGACGAACATTGGCAGTGCGGCCAGGCCGACATCGCCCGTGCGCTCGCTCATCCCGAGTGGCTACAGCTTCCGGTCGGCGAGGACAGTTTCGTCGTGCATGATGCAACGGCCGTCACCGCAACGACCTGATTGCACATGCACTGGGCGCTGCCATGCGCACGGGTGACCCCTGTTTCAGGTCACGAGCGCACGAACAGTCGTCGAGGTGAGAGCACACCCTGTTCGCTGACATCAGCCAAGCCCAGCGCCAAACCCTGCTCATCCACCGCCAGAACCGAGCCTGCCAAGGCGTCAACGGACACGCGCTGGCCGTGCTGCAAGCGCGTTGCCTGCTCCGCATCCAGATGTACCTTCGGCCAATGGGTCAAGCCATCCTCGATCGGGAGGACGACGGATGCCAACGCTGCATCGCCCTCGCGCATCTGTTCCGTCAGACGCGCCAGGCTGTACATGCGCGGCTCGCGAAACGGTTCGACCCAAAGCCGGCGCAGGCGGGAGACATGCCCGCCGCACTTCAACGCTGTCCCGAGATCGCGCGCCAGACTGCGGATGTAGGTGCCTGAGCCACATTCCACTTCAAGCTCGACCCAATCCTCGCCCATGGCCACGAGCTGGATGTCATGGATGCACACCGGGCGTGATGCGACGTCGAATGTTTCGCCTCGCCGTGCGCGTCGATACAGCGGCTCACCATCGCGCTTGAGCGCCGAGTAACGTGGCGGAACCTGCTCGATGTTGCCGATGAACCGAGGCAACTCGGCCTCGATCATGGCGGGGGTCAGTGTCGGCACGGGGTGCTGCGCGATGGTCGCGCCTTCGGAGTCATCGGTTTCGGTTTCCACACCCAGTTGCACGCGGGTGCGATAGGCCTTGCGGCTGCCAAGCAGCAAACCGGCAATTTTGGTGGCTTCACCCAGACAGATCGGCAAAAGTCCGGTGGCCAGCGGATCGAGCGCGCCGGTATGGCCGGCCTTGTCGGCGCGCAACAGTTCGCGGACCTTCTGCAGGGCCTTGTTGCTACTCAGCCCTGAAGGCTTGTCGAGCAGAACGATGCCGTCTACTTTCCGCGTCGGTGCGCGTCGCGGCCGGCTCATTCGTCGGCGTGTGAGGGCTGCCGCAACAGCGCGTCGATGCGCTCACCGCGATCAAGCGAGTCGTCGTAGTGGAAGTGCAGCTCGGGCACCGATCGCATCCGCAGGCGTCGACCCAACTCATGGCGAAGTTCACGCGCCAGGGCCTTGAGTGCCGCAACCGCTTCGGCACTCCGCGTGGGATCAAGCACGGTGACGAACACCTTGGCGTGGGCCAGATCGCGAGTCACTTCCACATCGGAGACCGAGGTCGACGGCAAGCCGTGGTCGCGCACCGCGGCATGCACCAGTTCCCCGAGGTCGCGTCGCAATTGCGCGGAAACCCGGTCAGTACGATTAAAAGTCTTGGGCATGGCAAATCACCTCAGCATGCGCACCTGGGACATGGACCTTGGTATGCCCGTCGAGACATCAACGGCGCGACGGGCACCCAAGATTGCAACGCAAGATTACAGCTTGCGCTCCACTTCGATGCGCTCGAAGCACTCGATCTGGTCGCCCGGCTGCACATCGTTGTATTGCTTGACCGCGATACCGCATTCGGTGCCCGATTGCACTTCGTCCACGATGTCCTTGAAGCGACGCAGCGATTCCAGCTCGCCCTCGAAGATGACGGTGTTGTCGCGCAACACGCGGATCGGCTTGTGCCGCTTGACCGTGCCTTCGATCACCATGCAGCCGGCGACCGCGCCGAACTTGGAACTGCGGAACACTTCGCGCACTTGCGCGGTACCAATGATCTCCTCGCGCACCTCCTTGCCCAGCAGGCCAGACGCTACCTGCTTCACCTGATCGATCACGTCGTAGATGATCGAGAAGTAACGCAAATCCAGACCATTGGCCTCGATCACGCGCCGCGCCGAGGCGTCAGCACGTACATTGAAGCCGATGATGGTGGCCTTGGTGGCAGCCGCGGAATTGGCGTCCGATTCGGTGATGCCGCCCACGCCGGAGTTGATGACGTTGATCGTGATCAGCTCGTTCGACAAGGACGTCAAGGATTGGCGCAAGGCCTCGGCCGAACCCTGCACATCGGCCTTGACGACCAGGTTGAGCTGCTGCGGTTGGCCTTCGGTCTGGCCCATCTGCGCCAGCACGTCTTCCATGCGATTGCCAGCCTGCTTGACCAGACGCGATTCGCGACGCTTGGCCTCGCGCTGCTGGGCCACATCCTTGGCCAGACGCTCATCCTCGACCACGACGAAATCATCGCCAGCATCCGGCACGCCCGACAGGCCGAGCACCACCGCAGGAATCGAGGGCGCAGCCGACTGGATCTGCTTGCCCGCCTCATCGAACAAGGCACGCACACGGCCATATTGCACGCCGCACACCAGATAGTCGCCACGCTTGAGCGTGCCCTGCTGCACCAGCACGGTGGCGACCGGACCGCGACCCTTGTCGAGCGAGGATTCAATCACCACGCCGCTGGCGCGCGCATCGCGAATGGCGCGCAGCTCAAGCACTTCAGCCTGCAGCAGGATGGCATCGAGCAGCTCGTCGATGCCGGTGCCCTTCTTGGCAGATACCGGCACCATCTGCACGTCGCCGCCGAAGTCCTCGGCCACCACTTCGTGCTGGAGCAATTCCTGCTTCACGCGATCCGCATTGGCATCGGACTTGTCGATCTTGTTGATCGCCACGACCAAGGGCACATTCGCAGCGCGCGCATGCTGGATCGCTTCCACCGTCTGCGGCATGACACCATCGTCGGCTGCGACCACCAGAATCACGATGTCGGTGAGCTTGGCGCCGCGCGCGCGCATCGAGGTGAAGGCGGCGTGGCCGGGCGTATCCAGGAAGCTGATGACGCCCTTGTCCGTTTCCACGTGATAGGCACCGATGTGCTGGGTGATGCCACCGGCTTCACCCGAGGCCACCTTGGTGCGACGCAGGTAATCGAGCAAGGACGTCTTGCCGTGATCGACGTGGCCCATGATGGTAACCACCGGCGGACGGGTCTCCGCATCGCCTTCCACACCTTCGGTCAAGGCCGTCAATGCTGTTTCAGCATCGTTGTCGCTGGCGCGCACGGCCGTGTGGCCCAGATCTTCGACCACCAACACAGCGGTGTCGTGATCGATGGTTTGATTGATGGTGGCCATCACGCCCATCTTGAACAAGGCTTTGACCACCTCGCCGCCCTTGAGCGCGAGCTTGTTGGCCAAGTCGGCGACGATGATGCTCTCGCCCACGGCGACTTCGCGCACGATGGGTGCACTGGGCTTGGAGAAACTGTGCTGTGCGCCACCACCACGACCCAGGTCGCGCTTGGCGGGCTTCTTGTTGCGCGCACTGCGGCGTGCGCTGCCGGTATCGGACAGGCGCAATTCGCCTCGACCGTGTCGATTGTCGGCAGAACCTGCATCGCGCTCCGGGCCGCGCGGACTGCGCGACACCCGGCTCCCTGGCTTGTCGTTACGCGGCGCGGGTGTGGCCTCGAAGCGGCTTTCGCGCGGTGCGGGCATGTTGTTGTCCTCGTCCTCGTCACGCTTGCCGCGACGGGGCGCCACAGAGGCCGCAGCCTCTTCGGCAGCAAGACGTGCAGCCTCGGCGGCTTCTTCGGCCTCCTTGCGCGCAGCTTCAGCCGCCGCTTCCAACTCGGCCGCCTGACGCTCGACTTCTTCGCGACGCTTGCTGTCGGCATCTTCCAGCGCCGCCTGCTCGGCTTCGTTGCGCGCCTGCGACTCGGCCAGCTTGCGCTGCGCTTCCTCGCGCGCTTCATCGGCCGGCGATTCGATTTCAGCACGCTTGACGTAGGTGCGCTTCTGTCGCACCTCGACGTTGACCGTGGTCTTGCTCTTGCCCGCAGCCACGGTCAGTTCTTCCACCTTGCGTCGCTTGAGCGTGATCTGTCGAGGCGCGACGGCTTCGGCCGGCTCCTCACTGCGGCCATGGGTACGGCGCAGGAAGCCCAGCAGCTTCATTTTCTCGGTGGCGGTGACAACCTGGTCGGGGCCGCTGAAGCTCATGCCGGCCTCCGCCAGCTGCTCCAGCAGCGTGTCGACCGGGGTGCCGACCAACGTGGCGAGGGTTCGTACGGTGACTTCGGACATGCGACTTCCTATCGTGCAATTGAGCCGGAAATGAATCCGGACACGGTGATTATCGGTGACGGCTGGACTTACTCGAACCAGTGCTTGCGTGCTTCCATGATCAAGGCACCTGCGCGCTCGGCGTCCAGCCCCTCGATGTCGCCAAGCTCATCCACGGCCATGTCGGCCAGATCGTCACGCGTGTGGATGCCATGCTGCGCCAAGTTGTAGGCCAACGCCTCATCCATGCCCGGCAGCGACAACAGATCCTCGGCCGGCTTGTGGCCTTCGAGATCCTCCTCCACCGCCAGGGCATCGTTGAGCAAGGCGTCACGTGCACGCGCACGCAGCTCCTCCACCACGTCCTCGTCGAAGCCTTCGATGGCCAGAAGTTCGGCGCTGGGCACGTAAGCAATTTCCTCGACCGTGGAGAAACCCTCGGCCACGAGGATGCCGGCAATTTCCACATCCACTTCCAGCTTGTCGATGAAAGCCTGTCGCGCCTGCGACTGCTCGGCCTCACTCTTGGCCACGACTTGGTCATGGGTCATCACATTGAGTTGCCAGCCGGTGAGCTTGCTCGCCAGACGCACGTTCTGGCCACCACGACCGATGGCCTGAGCCAACTTGTCCTCGGCCACGGCGATATCCATCGAGTGCTTTTCTTCATCGACGATGATCGACTGCACTTCGGCTGGCGCCATGGCGTTGATGACGAATTGCGCCGGATTATCCGACCACAACACGATATCGATGCGCTCGCCGTTGAGCTCGTTGCTGACCGCCTGCACACGCGAACCACGCATGCCGATGCAGGCGCCGATCGGATCGGTGCGGTGATCGTGTGCCAGCACGGCGATCTTGGCGCGATCACCCGGATCGCGCGCGGCGGCCTTGATCTCGACCAAGCCCTGACCCACTTCCGGCACTTCCAGGCGGAACAGTTCAATCATGAATTCCGGCGCGGTACGCGAAATGAAGAGCTGCGGCCCGCGACTTTCCGAGCGCACGTCCAGCAGGTAACCGCGCACGCGATCACCGGCGCGCATCACATCGCGCGGGATGGCCTTGTCCTTGGCAATGTAGGCTTCGGCATTGCCACCCAGATCGACGTAGACATTGCCACGCTCGACACGCTTGACCACACCGTTGAGCAATTCGCCCACGCGATCAGCGTAGGCTTCAACGACCTGTGCACGCTCGGCTTCGCGCACACGCTGCACGATGACCTGCTTGGCGGCCTGCGCGGCAATGCGGCCGAACTCGGCGTTCTCGACTTTTTCCTCGATGAACTCACCCACCTGTGCATCGGTGCGCTCATCAACGGCATCCATCAGACGAATCTGATGCGAAGGCGATTCCATCACCACGTCATCGGCCACGACCTCCCAACGACGGAAGGTTTCGTATTCGCCGGTGCGTGGATCGATCTTCACGCGCATGGCCACGTCTTCGTCGGGATAGCGTTTCTTCGCAGCCGAAGCCAACGCCGCTTCCATCGCTTCCACGATGACTTGCCGTGCCACGCCCTTTTCATGCGCGACTGCTTCCACGACGTTCAACAGTTCCTTGCTCATCTGCATCGCTCCGGCGGGCCGCCTTGGCCCTGTCGATATGACGAAAACGCAGCGGCCTTCAGCCGCCCTGATTCTTTCCTGCGCCTTTGCGCGAACTGCCTCGCCCTGTTTGGGACGCGACCTCGAACACCGGCACCAATTTGGCTTTCTGAATGGACGCAGCGGCCAAGTCCACGGTTTGGCCGTCGTGCTCCAGACTCACGACATCACCGTTCACCGCCAGGATCGCGCCTTGAAACCTGCGCCGTCCGTCGACCGGAAACTCCATTTCCACCTTGGCGGCTTCGCCGATGAAACGGGCAAACTGCTCGGCCTTGAACAAAGGACGGTCCAGACCTGGCGAGGACACTTCCAAGGTGTACTGACTGTCGATGGGATCGTGCACATCCATCAGCGCACTGATCTCGCGACTGGCCCGTTCGCAATCGTCCAAGGTCACTGCACGCTCGGCCACATCGATGTACACGCGCAGAAGACCATTGCCCGTACCACCACGATAATCGATGCCCCACAACTCCAGACCCAAGGACTGGATCACGGGTGCGAGCAGCGTTTCGATGGCGTGTTCGATCTGGGACATGGTGGGTGCGAAATCCGGCATGAAGCAAAAGAAAAGGGGCACAAGGCCCCTTGAGTTCCAGTCCAGTGGCACGAAACACTCGATGGAATCCGGAATAGCCGGCATCGAATCTCTCGCGGTTCAGAAATGAAGGAGTCCCTTGCGAGACTCCTTCCATCACCGAACTGGTAGCGGGGGCAGGATTTGAACCTGCGACCTCCGGGTTATGAGCCCGACGAGCTGCCAGACTGCTCTACCCCGCAGCAGAGTCGCGCATTGTAGCAGCTCAAGCCGATGAAGCAAGCACTGATATGAACGAAGCTTCGTTATTCGCTGCACGTCACCACACCCACGGCCAGTGCACCACGCGCTGCGGCAATGATTGGCGCTTGGCTCACGTCAGGAACACTACACTAGCGGGCTGGCTTCAAGCATATTATTCATGGACAGCATCCGCCTGCGTGGGGCGCGTACCCACAACCTCAAGAACATCGATCTCGACCTGCCGCGCAACCAGTTGATCGTCATCACCGGACTGTCCGGCTCGGGCAAGAGTTCGCTGGCTTTCGACACGATCTATGCCGAGGGACAGCGGCGCTACGTGGAGTCGCTGTCGTCCTACGCGCGCCAGTTCCTGTCGATGATGGACAAGCCCGATATCGACCATATCGAAGGTCTGTCGCCGGCGATTTCGATCGAGCAAAAATCCACTTCGCACAATCCGCGCTCGACCGTGGGCACCATCACCGAGGTTCACGACTACCTGCGCCTGCTGTTTGCACGCGTGGGCACGCCGCGTTGCCCGGATCACCACTTCCCCCTGCAGGCGCAGACCGTCAGCCAGATGGTCGACGCCACCCTGGCTCTGAACGTCGAGCACCGCTACATGGTGCTGGCTCCGGTGGTCCGCGAGCGCAAGGGCGAGCACGTGCAGGTGTTCGAACACTTGCGCGCACAGGGTTTGGTGCGGGCGCGCGTGGATGGCGAGGTGGTGGAACTGGATGATCCGCCCAAACTCGCCCTGCGCACCAAGCACACCATCGAAGCGGTGATCGATCGCTTCCGTCCGCGTGATGACATCAAGCAACGTCTGGCCGAGTCGTTTGAGACCGCGCTGCGGCTGGGCGACGGTCTGGCGTTGGTGGTGGACATGGACGACGCCGCGGCGGCAACGCAACTGTACTCGTCACGTTATTCCTGCCCGGTGTGCGAGTACGCGCTGCCGGAGCTGGAACCACGTCTGTTTTCCTTCAATGCCCCCATGGGGGCGTGCCCTGATTGCGATGGCTTGGGTGTGGCCCAGTATTTCGATCCGGCGCGCGTGGTGACGCACCCGGAACGCAGCCTTGCCGCCGGAGCCATCCGCGGCTGGGATCGCCGCAACCACTACTACTTCCAACTGATTGCCTCGCTCGCCAAGCACTACGATTTCGATCTGGACACCGCCTGGAATGCTCTGCCTGAACGCGTGCGCGAGGTGGTGCTCAACGGCAGTGGCAACGAAACCATCAGCTTCACCTACATCACGGAAACCGGCAGTCGCAGCCAACGCAAGCATCGCTTCGAAGGCATCTTGCCCAACATCGAGCGGCGCTACCGTGAAACCGATTCGCCTGCGGTGCGCGAGGAACTGTCCAAGTTCATCAGCAACCGGCCGTGTCTGGAATGTCAGGGCCAACGCCTCAATCGTTCCGCACGCCACGTGTTCGTGGCCGAGCGCAGTCTGCCGACCCTGGCCGCGCTGCCGATCGACGAAGCCAATGCCTTCTTCGAGACACTGACGCTGGAAGGCTGGCGCGGCGAAATCGCCAGCCGCATCGTCAAGGAGATTCGCGAGCGGCTGCGCTTTCTGGTGGATGTCGGCTTGGACTACCTCACGCTCGATCGCCAGGCCGACTCACTCTCCGGCGGCGAGGCCCAGCGCATCCGTCTGGCCAGCCAGATCGGCGCCGGGCTGGTTGGCGTGATGTACGTGCTGGACGAGCCTTCGATCGGCCTGCACCAGCGCGATAACGAACGCCTGCTGGGCACCCTCACCCGCCTGCGCGATCTGGGCAACACCGTGATCGTGGTGGAGCACGACGAAGATGCCATCCGCCACGCCGATCACATCGTCGACATCGGACCCGGCGCCGGTGTGCACGGTGGTGAAGTCGTGGCTCAGGGCCAGCTTTCCGACATCATCGCGTGCGAACGATCGATCACCGGACAGTTCTTCTCCGGTCGTCGCCACATTGCGATTCCGACACGCCGCCGCACGCCTGGGGACGATCGCTGGCTGCGCCTGCACGGCGCCCATGGCAACAATCTGCGCCATGTCGATCTGGATATTCCCGTGGGCCTGTTCACCTGCATCACCGGTGTTTCAGGCTCGGGCAAATCCACCTTGATCAACGACACCCTGCATCCGCTGGCATCCACGACGCTGAACGGCGCGTCCACCGCGCAAGCGGCGCCCTATCGATCGATCGAAGGACTGGACCTGTTCGATAAAGTCGTCGATATCGACCAAGCGCCGATCGGCCGCACCCCACGCAGCAATCCAGCCACGTACACCGGCCTGTTCACGCCCTTGCGCGAACTCTTTGCGCAGGTGCCCGAAGCGCGCGCGCGGGGCTACACCGCGGGGCGATTCTCGTTCAACGTCAAAGGCGGACGTTGCGAGGCCTGTCAGGGCGATGGATTGATCAAGGTCGAGATGCACTTTCTGCCGGACATGTACGTACCGTGCGATGTGTGCCACGGCAAACGCTACAACCGCGAAACCCTCGACATCACCTACAAGGGTTACACCATCCACGACGTGCTGGAAATGACGGTGGAAGATGCGTTGAAGCTGTTCGAGCCGATTCCCGCGCTGGCGCGCAAGCTGGAAACCCTGATGCAGGTCGGACTGTCCTACATCAAACTCGGCCAGCCGGCCACCACCCTGTCTGGCGGTGAGGCGCAGCGCGTGAAGCTCTCCAAGGAGCTGTCACGCCGCGATACCGGCCGCACCCTGTATCTGCTGGACGAGCCCACCACCGGCCTGCACTTTCACGACATCGAGCAATTGATGAGCGTGCTGCAGCGCCTATGCGACGACGGCAATACCGTGGTGGTGATCGAGCACAACCTCGATGTCATCAAGACCGCCGATTGGATCGTGGACCTCGGCCCGGAAGGCGGCCATCGCGGTGGCACCCTCCTCGTCGCCGGCACACCGGAAACCGTCGCCGCGACACCGCAATCCCATACCGGGCAATTTCTTGCACGCATGCCGGGCATCCACCCGACACGCGCGCACCACTCCGAGTAGATCGATCCGTGCTGAGCATCAAAAGGACCGTGGCACCCAGATCCTGATCCCATGTGACATCCAGGTTCCGGCTTGCACCCGTACGCGATAGCTCGCAGACTGCAGCCAAGGGGCTTGCGTAGCCAATGCCATGGATCGTCTCGATGAAGCTGGCATCCGCGTTTCGGAACACTGCGACGATGGTTGCGCTGGTTCACGGCGAGACCGGCGAGTTGGTCGACGTCAACCCGGCCTTCGAACGGCGTCTGGGATACCGTGCCGACGAGCTTCTGGGCAAACGCCCCAGTCATCTCGGCCTGTGGGATGACGCTCAGGCACAAGCGGTGCTCTGGGCACGACTGCGCGCAGGCTTGCCGGTCCACTCCATCCCGACCCGATTCATCGACAAAGCGGGTCAGATCGCGCACGGCCGCGTCAGTTGCGAGCCCATCCATCATCACGGCCAACGTTACGTGTTGGCGCTGCTGGTGGAAGCCGAAGAAGAAGGGCGCGAAGGCGCGTCGGATCAATCGGCCCTGATCGAAAGCTATCGCACCCTGTTCATGTCGGCCGTGGAAGGCATCTTCCGTTGCCTGCCCGGTGGTGGCTTCATCGACGCCAATCCGGCCATGGCAAACCTGCTTGGGTTTCCGGATGTGGAAAGCCTGCTGCAGCTACCCGCCAGCGAGGCGTCCGCACTCTATGTGGACCCCGGTCGGCGCGCCCAGCTACGCAGGCGCATGGAACGCATGGGTTGGTACACCGATGAGCGCAGTCAGGTGCGTCGTTGCGATGGCAGCGTGGTTTGGATCAGCGAGAACTGCCGACTGGTTCGACATCCCAGCGGCCGCATCGCCTACTACGAAGGTACGGCCTTCGACATCAGCGATCGTTTGGCGTCCGAAGCGGCTCTCAAACAATCCGAGGCACTCTACAAGGTTCTGGTTGATAGTTGCCGGGACGCCGTTTTCCTGATCCAGCGCGGGCGCATTCGCTTCTGCAACCAGGCCATGGCCGATATGCTGGGCATGACCCGCGAGGCCTTGACGGGCTCCGAGTACATGCCGCTGATCCACCCGGACGACCTTGCCGCGCAAGCGCGTCGCCGGAAGGAGCGCGAAGCCGGCGACACCCACATCCAGCGCTATCAGGTTCGCGTGCTGCATGCCGCAGGGCATCATGTGATGGCGGATGTCCTCGCCGACGCGGTGATGTTCGAAGGTGACATCGCCTCGACCGGGGTGATGCGCGACATCACCGAAGAGCGCCAATACGTGCGCGCACTGGAACAGGCAGAACGTCGCTATCGGGAACTGTTTGAAAGTTCGCCTGCCGGTCTGTTCAAGGCCCACGTGGATGGTCGGGTGCTGGAAACCAATCGCGCACTGCTGACGATGTTGGATCACGATGCGGGTGAAGGCGATGCGCCACGCGAGATCCAATTCAACGAAGTCTTCGTCGATGAGGAGGCGCGCAAGGACATCTTCCGCGCCCTGCGCAGTGCCGGCGAGGTCAATGATCGCGAGGCACAATTGCTCACGCGCACCGGGCGCGCGATCACCTGCAACCTCAGCGTGCGCGCCATCGGTTGGGAACAGGGCGCGGTCACGCTCTTCGCCGGCTCACTGGTCGACATCACGCGTCAGCGCGAGGCCGAGCAACGGCTGCGCTTCCACGCCAGCCACGACCCGCTGACTGGCCTGCCCAATCGCCTTCTGTTTCAGGACATGTTGGAGCGCGTTCTGGCCGAGGCCAAGGCCAGCGATAGGCATGACTACGCCGTGCTGTTCCTGGACCTGGATGGCTTCAAACTGGTCAACGACAGCCTTGGACATGCCGCGGGCGATCAGCTCTTGATCGAGCTGGCCCAGCGAATCAACCGCGCGCTCAAGGGCCACGCCCTGGTATCCCGATACGGCGGCGACGAGTTCACCATCTTGCCTGTCGGCGCCTGCGACGAAGCCCGCGCCATCACGCTGGCCGAGCAAGTGATCGCCCTGTTCGAACAGGCCTTCGAGATCGGCGAGCAGTTGGCCTACTCCAGTGCCAGCATCGGCATTGTCATGGGCCACGCGAGGTACCACACACCCATCCAGGTATTGCGCGATGCCGACACTGCAATGTATCGCGCCAAAGCAGCAGGGAAGTCGGGTTACATGGTGTTCGATGCCGCCATGCACCACGCCGCACAGGCCCGCTTCGCCCTCGAAACTGATTTGCGCCAGGCACTGGACGGCGATCAATTCGTGGTGCACTACCAGCCACTGGTATCACTGGCCGACAATCGAATCGTCGGTTGCGAGGCCTTGGTTCGCTGGCAGCATCCGAGCCGTGGCCTGCTGTATCCCGATGCGTTTTTGTCGGTCGCCGAAGAAATGGGCCTCATCGCCCGCATCGACCATTGGGTGATGCGCACGGCCTGTGCACAGGTGGCCGCTTGGCAAGCCACGATCCCAGGGCACGATCACCTTGGCATCAACGTGAACCTGGATGACCGCCAGATGTCCAGCCAGACCTTGGTCGACGAGGTGGCTCAGGTGCTCGCAGACACGGGTCTGGCGCCCAACTCGCTGCGCCTTGAAGTGACCGAGTCGGTATTCCGCACGGATCGTGTGCAGATCGAAGGCATGCTCGCTGCGCTCAAGCAGCTCGGCGTGATGTTGGTGGTGGATGACTTCGGTACCGGATATTCATCGCTGGAATCGTTGGCATCGGCGTCCTTCGATGCCTTGAAGATCGACCGCTGCTTCATCAACGACATCGAAACCAACCCGCGTCATCGCGCCATCGTCCGCACCATCGTCGAGTTCGCCAAGGACCTCGACCTCAACCTGACCGCCGAGGGCGTGGAAACCGCGCGTCAAGCCAGCCTCTTGCGTGAGCTGGGCTGCCCTTTGGGCCAAGGCTATCTGTTCGCAAAAGCGATGGAGGCGCGTGCCTTCGGCCAGCTGCTTGTTTCCTCGGCTGACGGGCTTGGTTCTGTTTATTGATCCGACCCTCGAATGAGCCGAACCTGACGTAGCTGCCGAGCTTGCCCGGCAGACAATGGAGCAAGCGCCATTGCTACAAAACGCGGGCCGGATCTGCCGGGCGCCTTCTGCGTGCACCTCTCGACCCAGAACACCCACGCCCGCCTCGATGGGCCGATCAAAACTCGGGGATGGGATCTTCCAGACCATCCTTGAACAGGTTTGGATTGAAACCGGCGGTGGTGGTGGTGAACGTCGCGCTGACGCCGCCGATGATCAGGGTGTTGTACGCAAGATCGCGTGCACAACTGTCATGGCAGTACCATCACCCTCATTTCCCAACGCAAGCTCTGATGCAAGCATGAGCCAGATCGATTCCATCTCGCCCACCTTCCGATTCCACATCCCAGTGCGTTGGGGTGATCTGGATGCGTACAACCACGTCAACAACGCCAGCTATCTGCGCTACCTGGAAGAAGCACGGGTGCAGTGGCTGCGCACCTTCATCACCGATTGGGATTCAGTGAGCGCGGCGCCGGTGATGGCGGCGGTGCAACTCAACTATCGCGTGCCGATTGGCTGGCCTGCCGAAGTTGTCGTGACACAGTCGATTGAGCGCCTTGGCAACACCAGCGTCACCATCGGCCATCGCATCGAGTCCGAGGACGGCAGCGTCCTGCACGCCGATGGTCACGTCGTGCTGGTGTGGATCGATCGCGCCAGCGGCCAAGCAGTGCCGTTGCCGGAACGCTTGCGCACGGCGATTGCAAACTGATCAGTTAGGCGCAGCAGCACCGCGCTTTTTCACGATCAGCATGGCCAGTTCGAGCGACTGCTCGTAGTTGAGCCGTGGATCGACGCGGGTGTGATAGGCGCGAGCGAGGTCGGTTTCGCTCAGGTCGCGCGCGCCGCCCATGCATTCGGTGACGTTCTCGCCGGTCAGCTCCAGATGCACGCCACCCAAGCGCGTACCCGCGTTGGCATGCAGATCGAAGGCCAGCTCCAACTCGCCCAGAATATTCTCGAAACGGCGCGTCTTGGTGCCGTTGGCGGTGCTCTCGGTATTGCCGTGCATGGGGTCGGCCACCCACAGCACGCGCCGGCCTTCGCGCTTCACCCGATCCAGCAGCGGCGGCAAGGCTGATTCAATCTTGCTGCGACCCATGCGGTGGATGAGGGTCAAGCGCCCGGCTTCATCGTGTGGATTGAGGCGATCGACCAGGCGCATGAGATCATCGCCACTGACGCTCGGCCCGACCTTGATCGCAATCGGGTTGCGAATGCCACGCATGTATTCGACGTGGGCATCTTCGAGGCCAGCCGTGCGCGCGCCGATCCACGGGAAATGCGTGGCCAGGTTGAACCAGCCCCAATGGCGCGGCACCTGGCGCGTGAGGCATTCCTCGTAGGGCAGCAACAGGGCTTCGTGCGAGGTGAAGAAATCCACGCGGTTGAGGTTGTGGATCGGCGTGCCCGACAGGGTTTCCATGAAACGCACGCCTTCGCCGATGGCGGCCACCATCTGCTGGTACTCGGACGCACGCGGCGAGTGGCGCATCCAGTCCAGGTCCCAGTACTCGGGCCGATGCAGGTCGGCAAAGCCGCCATCGATCAGGGCGCGCACGAAGTTCATCGTCATCGCCGAGCGTGCGTGGCCCTTGATCATGCGCCGTGGATCGGGTTCGCGTGCAGTCGCGGTGAATTCCGGCTCATTGACCAGATCGCCACGATAGACCGGCAGGCTGACGCCATCGATGGTTTCCGAATCAGCCGAACGCGGCTTGGCGTACTGGCCGGCAAAGCGACCCACGCGGATCACCGGCAGGCGCAAGCCGTACACCAGCACCACGCTCATCTGCAGCAGCACCTTGAGGCGATTGGAGATGATCGATGATTCGCAATCGGCGAAGCTCTCCGCGCAATCACCACCTTGCAGCAGGAAGCGTTTGCCTTCCTGCGCGTCGGCCAATTGCCGCTTGAGCTCGAACACTTCCCAGCTCGTCACCAGCGGTGGCTGGCGTGACAGCTCGGCTTGAGTCGAAGCCAGCGATTCAGCGTCGCGATAGACCGGCTGCTGCAGTGCGATGCGCGTCTGCCATGACGCAGGGGACCAGTTTTCTGCGGGCTGGACGAGTTCTGGTCGGGATTCGATGGCAGTCATGGCACGTCGCGACTTTGGTGCGGCGCATCATGATGCCACAGCGAACGTGTCATGAAGCACCCAACGACCACTCAACGGCGACGGAAACCTGCCCACATGGCCCCGATCCCCAGCAACAGGAAACAGATCAGGGTCCACGCCGGCATGCCGAGGCCGAGAAAATGCCAGTCGACATTGGCGCACTCGCCGGAACCGGTGAACACCATCGAGAGCGTCTTGCTCATCGGAAAGGCATCGAGCATGTAGGACAACCCGGGGCCACAGGCCGGCACCTGATCCGGAGGGAGATTCTGCAACCAGACATGGCGCCCGGCGATGCCGACGCCGATCATCGAGACCAAGAACACGCACGTACCGTAGAGCTTGCGCCCCCAGCCCTTGGGGCCATGCAAGGCTCCGAGCAGGAAGATCAAACCCATCACGATGAACACCACGCGCTGGAAGATGCACAGCGGGCACGGATCGAGGAACAGTCGGTATTGGGCGTACAAGGCATAGCCCAGCAGGCTGGCACACACCAGCACGCCAGCAAAGAATTGGGTTCGGAACGACCAGGCAAATGGATCCATTGCAACATCCTGTCAGGTTGAAGCCTCACGCGGGTCGCGTGCCACTCTGGCTAGTGTAACTGCCCTTGCCAAAACGCAATCGCCTCGGCAAAGGCCGAGGCGATTGGGCAAGATGCAGCGGACATCAGCGCACATGCCGTGCGCGACGACGGCTTACTCTTCGGTAGCGTCAGCGGCGGCGCGCGGACGATCGACCAACTCGACGTAGGCCATCGGCGCATTGTCGCCATCGCGGAAACCGCACTTGATGAGGCGCAGGTAACCACCGGGACGGCTCTGGTAGCGCGGCCCGAGTTCGATGAACAACTTGCCGACGGCTTCCTTGTCACGCAAACGAGCAAAAGCCAAACGACGGTTGGCCACGCCATCGACCTTCGACAAGGTGATGAGTGGCTCGGCCACGCGGCGCAATTCCTTGGCCTTGGGCAGGGTGGTCTTGATCAGCTCGTGCTTGATCAGCGACGCCGCCATGTTGCGGAACATCGCCTCGCGGTGCGAGCTGGTCATGTTGAACTTGCGTCCGGATTTCTGGTGGCGCATGGGTGAAATTCCTTGTGATCAGAGTCTTTGTTGATGCCAATCCGTGGCCAACATTATTGGTGTTGTATCCGTCTCGGCGTTCCATTCCGAAGACAGTAGCGGGCGGAGTGATCCGCCCGCGGGTACTTCATCAGCCGAGCATGCCCGCCTGCAAGCCGCTGGGCGGCCAGTTCTCAAGCTTCATGCCCAAGGACAGCCCGCGCTGGGCCAGCACGTCCTTGATTTCCGACAGCGACTTCTTGCCGAGGTTCGGAGTCTTGAGCAACTCCACTTCGGTGCGCTGGATCAAATCACCGATGTAGTAGATGTTCTCGGCCTTCAGGCAGTTGGCCGAACGCACGGTCAGTTCCAGATCGTCGATCGGACGCAACAGCACCGGATCGATACCGCTGGCGCTGGCCTGCTTGGAGGCATTGCGCTCACGCTGGGTGAAATCACCGAAGACCGACAGCTGATCGGTCAGGATATCGGCCGCCGTGCGAACCGCTTCCTCGGCATCGATCGTGCCATTGGTTTCGATGTGCATCACCAGCTTGTCGAGGTCGGTACGCTGTTCCACGCGTGCACTCTCGACGTCATACGCGACCTGACGCACCGGCGAGAACGAGGCATCGAGCAACAGCTTGCCGATGGCGCGGGTTTCTTCATCAGGGCGGCGGCGCTGCGACGCCGGCTGATAGCCAAAACCGGCTTCGATCTTGAGGCGCATGCTGAGAGCCGTATCCTTGGTCAAATGACACACGACGTGTTCGGGATTGACGATCTCGACGTTGTGATCAACCTTGATGTCGCCGGCACGAACCACGCCCGGACCCTTGGCCTCCAGCGTCAACACCGTCTGCTCGACGTTGTGCATGCGGATGGCGACGTCCTTGAGGTTGAGCAACACCTCCATCACGTCTTCCTGGAGGCCTTCGACCGTGGTGTACTCGTGCAACACGCCGTCGATCTCAACCTCGGTCACGGCATAGCCGGGAATCGAGGACAACAACACGCGCCGCAGCGCGTTGCCGAGGGTGTGACCATAACCGCGCTCGAGCGGCTCGATCACCACCTTGGCACGGTTCGGACCAAGACGCTCGATATTGGGGCCGCGGGGGCGCAGCACCTGGGTAGCGCTAACTGACATGCTCGCAACCTCCGATTACTTCGAGTACAACTCGATGATGAGCGCCTCGTTGATGTCCGACGGCAGGTCGGCGCGATCCGGCACGGCCTTGAACAGGCCGCTGCACTTCTTCGAATCCACTTCCACCCAATGCGGCGCCAGATCCATCTCCTGCGACAGGGTCAAGGCTTCCTGCACGCGCAACTGACGCGAACCCTTTTCGGTCAGGGCAATCGCATCACCGGGACGGACTTGATAGGAAGGCAGGTTGACCGCCTTGCCATTGACCGTCACCGAGTTGTGCGACACCAACTGGCGCGCAGACGGACGGGTCACGGCAAAGCCCATGCGATAAACGACGTTGTCCAGACGCGCTTCGAGCATCTGCAACAGGTTCTCGCCGGCGTTGCCCTTCTTGCCCGAGGCCTTCTTGTAGTAGTTGCGGAACTGACGCTCCAGCAAACCGTAAATGCGCTTGACCTTCTGCTTTTCGCGCATCTGCACGGCGTAGTCGGACAGCTTGCCACGCTTGGCAGCTGCACCGTGCTGGCCGGGCTTCTGCTCCAGCTTGCACTTGGAATCGAGCGCGCGGGCGGGACTCTTGAGGGACAGGTCGGCGCCTTCGCGGCGCGCGAGCTTGCACTTGGGACCAATATAACGTGCCATGGTCAGGACTCCTTAGACGCGACGCTTCTTCGGCGGACGGCACCCGTTGTGCGGGATTGGCGTCACGTCGATGATGTTGGTGATCTTGTAGCCGACGGCGTTCAAGGAACGCACGGCCGACTCACGCCCAGGGCCGGGGCCCTTGATCTGCACTTCCAGCGTCTTCAGACCATAGTCGAGCGCAACCTTGCCGGCCTTCTCGGCGGCAACCTGAGCTGCGAACGGGGTGGACTTGCGCGAACCGCGGAAGCCGGCGCCACCGGAGGTCGCCCAGGACAAGGCATTGCCCTGTCGGTCGGTGATGGTGATGATGGTGTTGTTGAAGGATGCATGCACGTGGGCGATGCCGTCGGTAACGACGCGACGAATCTTCTTCTTGGGCTGCTTGGCCTGCTTGTTCATCCTGATTCCTTACTTCCTGATCGCCTTGCGCGGTCCCTTGCGGGTGCGGGCGTTGGTACGAGTGCGCTGGCCACGCAGCGGCAAGCCGCGACGGTGACGCAGACCGCGATAGCAGCCCAGATCCATCAGGCGCTTGATGCTGATACCCACTTCACGGCGAAGGTCGCCTTCGACCACGTACTTCCCAACCTCGGCACGCAGGCGATCGATGTCACCTTCGGTGAGGTTGCGAATCAGGGTGCTGACGTTCACGCCAGCCGCTTCACAGACCTTCTTCGACCGGGTACGCCCGATCCCATAGATGCTCTGCAGTCCGACCCAGACATGCTTCTGGACCGGGAGATTGACACCCGCAATGCGCGCCATTACGCGTTCTCCGACAATGTAGTGATGAGCTGTTTCCGGCACAGCAAGCCGGAAAGAATAACATGGCTTCGTGTTGTGAGATAGCCCCGCGACCTAACGGTCACGGGACCACCGGCTCGGGGAGTGTGCCCGAGCTCCGGCGACGGTTCCTGCCTTGGCCCGATCAAAGGGCACCCGCGCTACTCCAGCGCAGGCATCAGCGAAACTCATCCGCGCGCGAAGCCGCCGCGCGAACCGCCCTTGAAATTGGACTTCTTCATCAGACTTTCGTACTGGTGACTCATTAAATGCGCCTGAAGCTGCGCCATGAAGTCCATTACCACCACCACGACGATCAGCAAGGATGTGCCACCGAAGTAGAACGGCACGGCCCAAGCCTGCCGGAAAAGCTCTGGGATCAAACACACCGCGACCAGATACAGGGCACCCCAAGCCGTCAAGCGGGTGAGCACACCATCGACGTAATCGGCAGTGGCCTTGCCGGGGCGAAGGCCCGGAATCAGGGCGCCGGACTTCTTGAGGTTGTCCGCGGTCTCCTGTGAGTTGAACACCAAGGCCGTGTAGAAGAAGGTGAAGCCAAGGATCATGAAGCCATACAGGATGAGGTGCAAAGGCTCACCTGGAGCCAAGGCCGCCGAAAGATCCTGCAGCCAACGCGACTCCGTGCCCTGCGCAAACCAGCTCGAAGCGGTCGCAGGAAACATGATGATCGAGGAGGCAAAGATCGGTGGAATCACACCCGACATGTTGAGCTTGAGCGGCAGGTGCGAACTCTGGTTCATGTAGGCCTGACGCCCACCCTGACGGCGTGCGTAGTTGACCGTGATTCGACGCTGCCCCATTTCAACAAAGACCACGAAGGCCGTGATGAGCAAGACCAAAGCCAGAACGGCGATCACCGAGAACGGACCCAGTTCGCCGTTGCGCGCCAGATCAAGGGTTCCCAAGGTTGCACCGGGCAGACCTGCGACGATACCCGCGGTGATGATGATCGAGATGCCGTTGCCGACACCGCGCTCGGTCACCTGCTCACCCAGCCACATCAGGAACATCGTGCCAGCCGTCAGCGCAATGACTGCAGTGAACAGAAAGCCAGAACCGGGCGACATCACGATCGGAATGCCGGCGCCACCGCCTTGCGACTGCAACGCAAAAGCCACGCCGTAGGACTGAAAGATCGCAAGTCCAATGGTGCCGATGCGGGTGTACTGGGTGATCTTGCGGCGCCCCGACTCGCCTTCCTTCTGGATGGCCTTGAGCGAAGGAAAAATCTGGGTGCACATCTGGATGATGATCGAGGCCGAGATGTACGGCATCACGTTCAGCGCAAACAGGCTGAAACGTTCGAGCGCGCCACCTGAGAACATGTTGAACATGTCCACGATGGTGCCGCGCTGCTGCTCCATGAATCGCAGCATGGCTTCCGAATCGACCCCGGGAACGGGTAGATAGGTACCAAGGCGGTACACCACCATCGCGCCCAACAGGAACAGCAAACGCTGACGAAGCTCGGTGAATTTACCCGAGCCCATCAGCCCCGCAGCGGTCTTGGATGCCTGCGACAAGGTGGTTTACTCCTCGATGCGGCCGCCAGCGGCTTCAATCGCCACTCGCGCACCGGCAGTCACGGCTACGCCCTTGAGCGCAATGGCCTTGGCAATTTCGCCTTTCTTGACGACCTTGGCGAACTTGGCGGTGGACGGAACCAACTTGGCTGCGCGCAAGGCAGCGAAGTCGATCACTTCCACATCCAGCAAGGCCAACTTGTACAACAAGACTTCGGCGGTATCGGTCTTGGTGCGCGAACGGAAGCCGACCTTCGGCAAACGACGCTGCAAGGGCATCTGGCCGCCTTCGAATCCGGGCTTGATCTTGCCCTTGCCCGAACGTGCGTACGAGCCCTTGTGACCACGACCTGCGGTCTTGCCAAGGCCGGAACCTACGCCACGTCCAACACGGACGCGTTCGCCGCGGGCACCTTCGGCCGGCTTGAGAGTATTGAGGCGCATCTGTGATCTCCTTGGATTACTGCTCGACCTGAACCAGGTAGTAGACCTGGTTGATCAGACCGCGCACTGACGGGTTGTCCGGCAACTCGCGCACATCGTTGATCTTGCGAAGGCCGAGTGCCTTCACCGACAAGCGATGGCGCGGCTGGGTTCCGCGCAGACCTTTGACAAGGCGCACCTTGATCGTTGCTGCGATATCAGCCATGGCTGATTTCCTCCACGTTCTTGCCACGCTTGGCCGCAACCTGCTGCGGCGACTGCACGGCCTTGAGGCCCTTGATCGTGGCACGCACCAGGTTGATCGGATTGCGCGAACCCACGGCCTTGGCCAGGATGTTCTTGACGCCCGCAGCTTCCAGCACCGCGCGCATGGCGCCGCCGGCGATGACGCCCGTACCTTCCGAGGCTGGCTGCATGAAAACGCGCGCCGCACCATGGTTGGCCTTGACCGGATACCAGAGCGTGCCATTGTTGAGCTCGACGTTCACCAACTGGCGACGCGCATGCTCCATCGACTTCTGGATGGCGGCTGGCACTTCACGCGCCTTGCCATAGCCAAAGCCCACCTTGCCGGCACCATCACCGACCACCGTCAATGCGGTGAAGGTGAACTGGCGACCACCCTTGACGGTTTTGGAAACGCGGTTGACAGCAACCAGCTTTTCCAACATCCCGTCGCCATTGTCGCGATCGTTCGGGTTATTCATGATTGAAGATTTCCAAAATTACGGCCAAGGCCGCTTGTAGTTGTTTGTGCGGGAATGGTGAATCGAGAATCGACGTGCATCTGATGACCGGCACGCAAACGCCCTTTCGACTCTCCTATCCCCATTCCCAATTCCCGGCTTTTAGAACTGCAGACCGGCCTCACGCGCGGCGTCTGCCAGTGCTTTGATGCGGCCGTGGAAGCGATAGCCCGAGCGATCGAATGCCACCGTATCGACGCCGGCAGCCTTGGCCTTCTCGGCAATGACACGACCCACCTTGGCGGCGGCATCCTTGTTCTTGCCGTTGCTCAGGCCGTCCTTGATCGAGGCTTCAAGCGTCGAGGCCGAAGCCAGAACGCGCGAACCGTCGGCTGTGAACACTTGTGCATACAAGTGCTGGCCGGTTCGAAGCACGGACAAGCGTGCCGCGCCGAGCTTGCGGATATGAGCGCGCGTGGACTTGGCACGGCGCAGACGAGCGATATTCTTTTCCATGATTCTCTGACCTTGAAAGCGGATCGACGAGGAGCGTTACAGCTTGGCGCATCGGTTGCCGCCAGGCTGGGTATTGCTTTACGCCTTCTTGGCTTCCTTCATGATGACCTTTTCACCGGAGTACCGCACGCCCTTGCCCTTGTAGGGTTCAGGCGGACGGAACGCACGAATCTTGGCGGCGACTTCGCCGACCAGCTGCTTGTCCGACCCCTTGACGAGAATCTCGGTCTGGGTAGGCGTCTCCAGCGTGATGCCTTCCGGAGCCACGTACACCGTTGGATGCGAGAAACCGAGCGACAGGTTCAGATCCTTGCCCTGCATCGACGCGCGATAACCCACGCCCTGCAGTTCAAGCTTGCGCTGGAAGCCTTCGCTCACACCCACGGCCATGTTGGCGAGGATGGTGCGGACGGTTCCGGCGAGCGCGACATTATCGGCGGTCTCGGCCTTCATCGTCAACGTCGAGCCGTCGACGTTGACATCAACGCCAACGGGCTTGGCCAGGCGCAAGGTACCCTTGGGTCCTTTCACCGTGAACTGACCGGCATCGAGCTTGAATTCCACGCCCTTGGGAAGGTGGACGGGCTTTTTTGCAATTCGGGACATGTCGTGATCCTCCGAATCAGGCAACCAGGCAGATGACTTCGCCGCCCACGCCAGCTTCGCGTGCCTTGCGGTCAGTCATCACGCCCTTGGACGTGGAAATGATGGCGATGCCCAGTCCATTGAGAACCTTGGGCAAGGCGTCCTTGCCGCGATACGCGCGCAGGCTGGAGCGCGACACGCGCTGCAACTGCTCGATCACCGGCTTGCCTTGGTAGTACTTGAGCGCGATTTCGAGCTCGGGCTTGGCGCCCGGGTTCAGCACGCGCACATCCGCCACATAGCCTTCGTCCTTGAGGACGTTGGCAATGGCCAGTTTGATTTTGGAAGACGGCATCTTCACCGTCGGCTTGCCAACAGCGGCCGCATTCTTGATGCGGACCAGCATATCGGCGATGGGATCAGTCATGCTCATTGATCATTTTCCTTGCATCGATATCCGAGGGATACGGGATTGGGGAATTGGGAATGGGGAATCGTGGGACGATCTGCGGGAGCCGTATCGCTCCTGCACTTTCCATTCCCAATTCCCGACTCCCGATTCTCGTGATTACCAGCTAGCCTTGCGCAAGCCCGGAACGTCACCACGCATGGTGGCTTCACGCAGCTTGTGACGGGCCAAGCCGAACTTGCGGTACACACCGCGCGGACGACCGGTCAGTTCGCAACGGTTACGCTGGCGCGAAGGCGAGGAATCGCGCGGCAGCTTCTGCAGCTTGGCCTGAGCCGCCATCTTGTCTTCGTAGCTGGCAGTCTGGCTGGAGATGATCTTCTTGAGGTCAGCGCGCTTGGCGGCGTGTTTCTTGGCCAGCTTCTCGCGCTTGATCTCACGATTAACCATGCAGGTCTTGGACATTGCAAATTCTCGCTATCAATTGCGGAACGGGAAGCCATAGGCCTCAAGCAGGGCCTTGGCCTCTGCATCGGTCTTGGCCGTGGTGGCGATGGCGATATCCATGCCGCGGATCGCGTCGATCTGGTCGAAGTCGATTTCCGGGAAGATGATCTGTTCCTTGACGCCCATGTTGTAGTTGCCACGGCCATCGAACGAGCGGCCAGACACGCCACGGAAGTCGCGCACCCGCGGCAGCGAGATATTGACCAGGCGATCAAAGAACTCGTACATGCGGTCACGGCGCAAGGTCACCTTGCAGCCGATCGGCCAGCCGTCGCGGATCTTGAACGAGGCAACGGACAAACGCGCCTTGGTCACGATCGGCCTTTGACCGGCGATCTTGGTCATGTCGGCGACGGCATTCTCCATCACCTTCTTGTTGCCCACGGCCTCGCCCACGCCCATGTTGAGCGTGATCTTGGTCAGGCGTGGTACCTGCATGATGTTCTTGTAGCCGAAACGCTCGACGAGCTTCGGGACGATTTCTTCTTTGTAGATCTTCTCAAGCCGGTTCATTGCAACAGTCCTCAGGCGTCGACCGCCGTTTGACTCGAGCGGAACACGCGAATGCGGCGTCCATCCTCGAGCGTCTTGACGCCAACACGCTCGCCCTTGCCCGATGCCGGGCTGAACAGCTGCACGTTGGAGATATGGATCGAAGCTTCACGCTCGACGATACCGCCCGGCTGGTTGGCCTGCGGATTCGGCTTGGTGTGGCGTTTGATCAGATTTACGTTGGACACGACCACGCGGTCGCCGGCGACGCGAATGACTTCGCCGCGCTGGCCCTTGCTCTTGCCCGTGATGACGACGACTTCGTCGCCCTTGCGAATACGGTTCATGACTGTTCCTCGTCCTCGGCCTTACAGCACTTCCGGCGCCAGCGAGACGATCTTCATGAACTTCTCGCCACGCAATTCGCGTGTGACCGGCCCGAAGATGCGCGTGCCGATCGGCTCGTGCTTGTTGTTGAGCAGCACGGCAGCATTGCCATCGAAGCGGATCAGCGAGCCGTCAGCGCGACGCACGCCCTTGCGGGTGCGCACCACCACGGCGTCATAGACTTCGCCCTTCTTGACCTTGCCACGCGGGATCGCGTCGCGGATGCTGACTTTGATGATGTCGCCAATAGCCGCATAACGACGCTTGGAGCCACCGAGCACCTTGATGCACATCAACTCCTTGGCTCCGGAGTTGTCTGCCGCATCGAGGAAGGATTGCATCTGAATCATGGTTCATTCCTCCCTGGATCAGACCGTGGCACGCGTGATGATTTCAACCACCCGCCAGCTCTTGGTCTTGGACATCGGACGCGTCTGCGCAAGGCGCACGAAATCGCCTTCCTGACAGCTGTTCTCTTCGTCATGCGCATGCAGCTTGCTGCTGCGACGCAAGTATTTGCCATAGAGCGGGTGCTTGACCTGGCGCTCAATCAGAACGGTCACAGTCTTGTTCATCTTGTTGCTGACCACGCGGCCTTCGACCGTGCTCTGGGTTTCTTTGTTATCGCTCATGTCCAAGCCCTTATTTGCTCGAGCCCAAAAGGCCCTTGATCCGCGCGATGTCGCGGCGAACCTTGCGCACCTGATGGGTCTGGGTCAACTGACCCGAGCCCTTCTGCATGCGCAGATTGAACTGTTCGCGCCGCAGGTCCAGCAGCTGGGCAGAAAGGTCTGCGGCACTCTTGCCGCGCAATTCCTTGATACTCATTACCGCACCGTCCTTGCGACAAACGTGGTCTGCACCGAGAGCTTGGCAGCGGCCAGGCGGAAGGCCTCGCGCGCGGTGTCCTCGTTCACGCCCTCGATCTCATAGAGCATGCGTCCGGGCTGGATCGGCGCGACCCAGTACTCGACACTGCCCTTGCCCTTGCCCATACGCACTTCGATCGGCTTCTTGGTGATCGGCTTGTCGGGGAACACGCGGATCCAGAGCTTGCCCCCACGCTTGACGTAGCGGCTGATGGTACGACGAGCGGCCTCGATCTGACGCGCGGTCAACTGACCACGCGTGGTGGCCTTGAGACCGAACTCGCCGAAGCTGACGGCTGCGCCGCTCCAGCTCAAGCCTTCGTTGCGGCCTTTTTGTACCTTGCGGTACTTGGTTCGCTTGGGTTGCAACATGACTCAATCCTTCACTTGGCCGCACGCGGCGCGCGCTCGTGGCGCTCGTGGCGCTCTGGGCGGTCGTCCGTCTTGTCTTGCACCGGCTGGGTGTAATCGAACACCTCGCCCTTGTAGATCCAGGTCTTGATGCCGATGATCCCGTAGGTCGTACGCGCTTCGGCAAAACCGTAATCAATGTCAGCGCGAAGCGTGTGCAGTGGCACGCGGCCTTCGCGGTACCACTCCGAACGCGCGATCTCGGCACCGTTCAAACGACCGGCAACATTGACCTTGATGCCCAGCGCGCCCAGACGCATCGCATTGCCGACGGCGCGCTTCATCGCCCGACGGAACATGATGCGGCGCTCCAGCTGCTGGGCGATCGACTCAGCCACGAGCTGCGCGTCGAGCTCGGGCTTGCGCACTTCGGTCACGTTGATGTGGACCGGAACGCCCATCATCTTGGCTACGTCACGACGCAGCTTCTCGATGTCCTCGCCCTTCTTGCCGATCACCACGCCAGGACGGGCCGTGTGAATCGTGACGCGCGCGGTCTTGGCCGGGCGCTCGATCAAGATGTTGCTGATCCCGGCTTGCGCAAGCTTGCTGCGCAACAGGTCGCGAACCTTGAGGTCGGCCGCCAGATGCTGCGCGAACTCGCGCTTGTTGGCGAACCACTTGGAGTTCCAATCCTTGGCAATGCCGAGGCGGATTCCGGTCGGATGAACTTTGTGACCCATGAGAATTCCTGCGTCCGGTTACTTGGCCGTACCAACGACCACGGTGATGTGGCTGGTGCGCTTGAGGATGCGTGCGCCGCGACCCTTGGCGCGAGCACGGAAGCGTTTCAACATGGTGCCCTCATCCACGAAGATTCGCGTGACCCGCAGGTCATCAACGTCCGCGCCGTCATTGTTCTCGGCGTTCGAAACAGCCGACAAGAGTACCTTACGCACGAGGTGCGCAGCTTTCTTGTCGCTGAATTGCAGCAGATCGGCAGCACGTGCGACGGGCAGGCCGCGAACCTGGTCAGCGACCAGACGCGCCTTCTGCGCCGAAATACGTACGCCGCGAAGGATGGCTTTGGTTTCCATTGTCATCCTCCTCACTTGCTCTTCTTGTCAGCGGTATGGCCCTTGAAGGTGCGGGTCACCGCGAACTCGCCGAGCTTGTGCCCGACCATGTTCTCGTTGATCAACACCGGGACATGCAGCTTGCCATTGTGCACGGCAATGGTGAATCCCACCATTTCCGGCAACACCATCGAACGACGCGACCAGGTCTTGATCGGCCTCTTGCTGTGAGTCGCCATCGCCGCTTCCACCTTCTTGAGAAGGTGAAGATCGACGAACGGTCCTTTCTTGAGTGAGCGTGCCATGACCTGTTCCTGTTACTTGCGACGACGCACGATGAAGTGTTCGGTGCGCTTGTTGTTGCGGGTTTTGTAGCCCTTGGTCGGCGTGCCCCACGGCGACACCGGATGGCGTCCGCCCGAGGTACGGCCCTCACCACCACCGTGGGGATGGTCGACCGGGTTCATGACAACACCGCGGACCGTCGGACGAATGCCGAGCCAACGCTTGGCACCGGCCTTGCCGATCTTGCGCAGGCTGTGCTCGCTGTTGCCCACTTCACCCAAGGTGGCGCGGCAGTCAGCGGGTACCTTGCGCATTTCGCCCGAACGCAGGCGCAGGGTTGCATAGCCCTGCTCACGCGCAATCAACTGGGCGGAGGCGCCGGCCGAACGCGCAATCTGCGCCTTCTTGCCAGGACGCATCTCGATGCAGTGCACGGTCGAACCGATCGGGATGTTGCGCAACGGCAATGCGTTACCGACCTTGATCGGGGCATCGTGACCGGCCATGAGCTGATCGCCGACGCTGACGCCCTTGGGCGCGATGATGTAGCGACGCTCGCCATCGGCATAGCACAGAAGTGCCAGGTGCGCGGTGCGGTTGGGATCGTATTCGATGCGCTCGACGCGCGCCGGAATGCCTTCCTTGTCACGCTTGAAGTCGACAATGCGATAGTGCTGCTTGTGGCCACCGCCGCGGTGCCGCGTGGTGATGCGGCCGGCGTTGTTGCGACCACCCGTCTTGTCCTGCTTTTCGAGCAGAGCAGCGTGCGGCGCACCCTTGTGCAGTTCCGGGGTGACCACGCTTACCTTGCCGCGACGGCCCGGTGTGGTCGGCTTGTGTTTGATCAATGCCATGGCGTATACCTCAGGGCTTTGCCATCAAGTCAATGCTCTGGCCTTCGGCCAAAGTGACGTAGGCCTTGCGCAGGCCACCGCGGCGGCCAGCACGGAAACGGAAGGTCTTGCGCTTGCCCTTCACGTTCAGAATGTTCACGCTGGCCACCTTGGTTTCCAGCAGCTCTTCCACCGCGGCCTTGACGTCAGCCTTGGTTGCCGTGCTGGCCACTTCGAACACGTACTGGTTCGAAGCTGCCTGCAGGCGCGCGCTCTTTTCGGACACATGCGAATTTCGCAGCACGTCCAGAATCTTTTCACTGCTCATGCCAGCCACTCCTCGATCTTCTTGAGCGCATCGACCGTCACCACGACGCTTTCGGCACCGACCAGGACCACCGGATCCAGTCCCTGGGCGTCACGCACTTCCACATAGGGAAGGTTGCGAGCCGCCAGGTACAGGGACTCATCGGCATCTTCCGTCACGATCAGCGGGCGACTGACGCCCAAGGCGGCCAACTTCGCGGCCAGCGCTTGCGTGCGCGGCTCTTCGATGCCGATGGACGGCACCACGGTGACGCGACCTTGACGCACCAGCTCGGACAGAATCGAGATGATTGCACCACGATACATCTTGCGGTTGACCTTCTGGGCGAAGCTGCGCGGCTTGGCGGCGAAGGTTACGCCACCGCCGACGAAGATTGGCGCGGTCAGGGCGCCGTGACGGGCACCGCCACCCTTCTGCTTCTTCGACTTCTTGGTCGTACCGCTGACCTCGGAACGCGTCTTCTGCGCCTTGGTGCCAGCGCGACCCGCGTTGCGATAGGCGACCACCACCTGGTGCACGAGGTCACCACGGAAGTCACGCCCGAAGACGGCCTCGGATACCGCTACTTTGTCGCCGCTACCGACGATTGCCAGTTCCATGTCCTGTCTCCTTAAGCCTTGCTTGCCGGACGCACGATCACGTTGCCACCCGGTGCTCCCGGAACTGCGCCGCGAATCGCGATCACGCCGCGCTCGGCATCGACCTTCATCACCCGAAGATTCTGGGTGGTCTGCAGGTCGACACCCATGTGTCCGGCCATCTTCTTGCCCGGAAACACGCGGCCTGGCGTCTGGCGCTGACCCAGCGAACCAGGCGAGCGGTGCGACAGCGAGTTGCCGTGCGTGGCATCGCCCATGCGGAAATTGTGACGCTTGATCGTGCCCTGGAAGCCCTTGCCCTTGGTCACGCCCTGCACGTCAACGATCTGGCCTTCGCTGAAGATGTCGGCACGAATCTCGCCGCCCACTTCATAGCCGTCGAGCGCATCCACGCGGAACTCCCAGAGTCCACGACCGGCTTCGACCTTGGCCTTGGCGAAATGGCCACTCAAGGGCTTGTTCACCAGCGCTGCACGCTTGGCACCCGCCGTCACCTGGACGGCCTGATAACCATCGACCTCGGTGGTTTTGATCTGGACGATGCGGTTGGGCGTCGCCTCGATCAAGGTCACCGGCACGGACAAACCGTCCTCGGTGAAGATTCTGCTCATGCCGCACTTGCGGCCTACGATCCCGATACTCATGTGGCTAGCCTCAGTACAGCTTGATCTGGACATCGACGCCGGCTGCAAGCTCCAGCTTCATCAGCGCATCGACGGTCTTGTCGTTCGGATCAACGATGTCGAGTACGCGCTTGTGGGTGCGTGTCTCGTACTGATCGCGTGCATCCTTGTCCACGTGCGGCGACACCAGAATGGTGTAGCGCTCGATCTTGGTCGGCAGCGGGATGGGGCCGCGTACTTGCGCGCCTGTCCGTTTGGCCGTTTCGACGATCTCGCTCGCGGAACGGTCGATCAATCGATGATCGAACGCCTTGAGTCGAATCCGAATCTTCTGGTCCGCCATGACCTTGTCCTTGATAAGTCTTAAAAGAACGTCGGAAGCGCAATCGTTGTTGCGATTCCCGATTTATCTGAAAATCGAGAGTGTTGATTCGAGAATGAGACGGCGCGAGCTGGTTGCTGTTGCGTATCCCGATTCCCGAATCCCCAATCCCGGCTGTATTACTTGATGATCTTCGCCACCACGCCGGCGCCGACGGTACGGCCACCTTCGCGGATTGCAAAACGCAGACCTTCTTCCATCGCGATCGGTGCAATCAAGGTCACCGTCATCTTGATGTTGTCAC
>DASSYF010000062.1:0-62469 GCA_035703435.1 Chiayiivirga sp.
CGGGGTGATCGTGACCGCGCATCTGGGCTGTCTGGAGCTGTGCCAAGCCTTGGTCGAAACCGTGCCGGGTGTGCGGGTGACGGCGCTGGTGCACACGGCCCATGCCGAGGACTTCAATCGCCTGCTCAAGCGCCTGAATCCCGCCAGTCGGGTGGAGTTGATGCAGGTCACGGCACTCGATGCTGCCGTCGCGATGCAACTGGGCGAGCGCATCGCTGCGGGCCAATTCATCGCCATTGCCGGTGATCGGGTGCCGGTGGGCGGCGGACGCACGGTGGAGGCCCCTTTTCTCGGGCATTCTGCACCGTTTCCGGTTGGGCCTTACGTGCTCGCAGCAGCCATGGGGTGTGCGATGTTCACCCTCGCCTGCCTGCACGAAGGCACGGGTTATCGCATGGATGTCCGACCGTTTGCCGAGCGCGTGTTGTTGCCGCGCAAGATGCGCGCAAACGCCCTGCGCGATTACGCCGCGCAGTACGCGGCGTGGCTGGAAACACAGGTGCGCCGTTCACCTTTGGACTGGTTCAATTTCTTTCCCTTCTGGGATCAAGCTACCCATGACACAGCGTCACACTGAACAGCCCGCGGTCAATTTCGGGCACGGCCCGCTCACGATCGAGGACATCATCGCCATCGCGGGCCAGCGCGCCGACGCACGGCTTTCGACCGACCCCGACTTTCGGGCACGCATTGCACGCGGCGCGGAGTTTC
This sequence comes from Chiayiivirga sp., assembly GCA_035703435.1. Lineage (GTDB taxonomy): Bacteria > Pseudomonadota > Gammaproteobacteria > Xanthomonadales > Xanthomonadaceae > Denitratimonas. Next base: position 712 of record DASSYF010000062.1, read on the forward strand.
TGGATCGACTGTTGCAAGCCGACGGCGTGGTCTATGGTGTCACCACCGGCTATGGCGATTCCTGCACGGTGGCGATTCCAGCCGACCTATTGGGTGAATTGCCGCATCACCTGTTCGCCTACCACGGCTGCGGCCTCGGGCGCTTCCTCGATGCCGACGAAACCCGCGCCGTGTTGGCCGCGCGCCTGGCTTCCTTGTGCGTGGGCATGTCGGGCGTCAGCGTCGCCTTGCTCGAAGGTCTGGAGGCCTTGTTGCAGCATGACATCCTGCCGCTGATTCCGGCCGAGGGTTCGGTCGGCGCCAGTGGCGATCTCACGCCGCTTTCGTACGTGGCGGCGGTGCTGTGCGGGGAACGCGAGGTCATCCATCGCGGTGTGCGTCGGACCGCGACCGAAGCCTTGGCCGAAGTCGGCCGCGCCCCGTTGCGGTTGCGGCCCAAGGAAGGCCTGGCGATCATGAATGGCACTGCGGTGATGACGGCACTGGCCTGTCTCGCCTTTGATCGCGCGCAGTATCTCTCGCGCTTGGCCACGCGTCTGACGGCCTTCAACGTGGTGGCCAATGCCGGCAATGCGCGTCATTTCGACGCCACCTTGTTCGCCGCCAAGCCGCATCCGGGGCAAGGCCGCATCGCCGAACGCCTGCGCCATGATCTCTACCACGGCGCCCAGACCAATGGCGATTATCGCTTGCAGGACCGTTACTCCTTGCGCTGTGCCCCGCACGTGATCGGGGTGCTGGAAGATGCACTGCCCTTCATGCGCCAGTGGATCGAAACCGAGCTCAATAGCGTCAACGACAACCCGCTGGTGGATCCGGACGGCGAACGCATCCTGCACGGCGGTCATTTCTATGGCGGCCACATCGCCTTTGCCATGGATGCGATGAAGAACGCGGTGGCCAATGTCGCCGATCTCCTGGATCGTCAGTTGGCGCTCTTGGTCGATACCCGCTTCAACCATGGTCTTCCGCCCAATCTTTCCGCTGCGACCGGCCCGCATGCGCCGATCAATCACGGCCTCAAGGCGCTGCAAATCAGTGTTTCTGCCTGGACCGCCGAGGCGCTCAAGCTCACCATGCCGGCCTCGGTGTTTTCGCGCTCCACCGAATGCCACAACCAAGACAAGGTCAGCATGGGCACCATCGCCGCGCGCGATTGCCTGCGCGTGATCGAACTGACCGAACAAGTGGCCGCCGCGATGTTGATCGCTGCCCGCCAAGGCGTGTGCCTGCGCCGACGTCTGACGCCCGAGGCCGGGGTGACGGACGAGGCGGCGACCATGCTGGCCGACTTGGAGGCGCGCATCGAATTGGTCGAAGAAGATCGCGCCCTCGACCGTGACCTGCGCCTTCTGATGGCCGATATCCGTGCGCAACGCTGGAGCGTGTATGCCGAGTGATCACAAGGAGGCTGCGGACGATCGCTTCGCCATCGAAATCGATCTGGAGCCACCCTTCCACGACTGCGATCCGATGCAGGTGGTATGGCACGGCAATTACTTTCGTTACTTCGAGATTGCCCGCTGTGCCTTGCTGCGACGCTTTGATTACGACTATCCGCAGATGCAGCAGTCCGGCTATCTGTTTCCGATCGTGGATACGCGGGTCAAGTACGTGCGTCCGCTGCGCTTTGCCCAAGCCTTGAAGGTGCGGGCGCGAATCGTCGAATGGGAAAACCGCCTGAAACTCGACTATGAAATTCGCGATGCCGCCAGCGGCGAAGTGCTGACGCGCGCCCACACCATCCAGGTGGCGGTGGCGGTCGAAAGTGGCGAGATGCTCTACCTCAGCCCGCAGGTCTTGCTCGATCGGCTGGGCGTGGCGCGGCCATGAACGGATGCCCGACGTTCGGCGGCGCAGCGCGCGCCTTGATCGTGTTGTCCCTGGCTGCGGCGTGGCCCGTCAGCAGTCGTGCACAGACCGAATCGACCGCGCAGCCGACCGAGATCACCGCCGCCAACGATTCTGCCTTGCAGGCGATCCAGTCCCGCATCGCGCACGTGGCCGTGTTGCGCGGTAGCTTTTCGCAAGAGAAGCAACTGGCCGGCTTTCGCCATCCGCTGCGCTCGCAGGGCCGTTTCCTGCTGGCGCGGGATCGCGGCGTGGTCTGGACCACGCTCAAGCCCTTTCCGTCCGAGATGACGGTGACGCAGGACCGCATCCTCACCCGCCAGTCCGATGGAAAAACCCGGATCGAAGCCGATGCCAATCAGCAACCGGCCTTGCGCTCGATCAACACCCTGCTATTCGCGCTGATGGGTGGCCAACTGGATGCCCTCTCGTCGCGTTTCGAGGTGAGCACGGTTCACGCCGACGAAGCCGGGTGGGAAGTCGCGCTCACGCCCAAGCCCGGCGTGCTGACCCAGGTATTCGCACAGGTCACCTTGGCGGGCGACCGCTTCGTGCGACGGGTGGAATTGGCCGAACGCAGCGGCGATCACACCCGCATCGAGTTCAGCGAACTGGATGATTCGGACGCCGAGCTGGCGCCCGAGGAGGCGCGTCATTTTGAGTGAGCGCATGCCTCTTGCGCGCTGGCGCTGGCTGGCCCTCCTCTGGCTGGCGCTGGTGCTGCTGGTAGGCGTGCATCAAGTTCGTTTCTGGCTGCACGCGCCGATCGAGAGCGACGTCCTGGCCCTGCTGCCCGAGGACGCGCACGATCCGGCGCTGGCTCAGGCCACGCGTCGCATCGCCGATGCCAGTGCGCGTCGAATCGTGGTGCTGCTGGGCACGCCGGATGCGGCCAGCACCCAGCGCGCGGTCGAAGCCTTTCGTTCGAGCCTGCGTCGGAGCGATGAGGCGCACACCCTGCCGCTGGTCGAGAACACCGATCTGAGCGGGTGGTTCGAAGCCAGTCGTGATTTCTTCCAGCCCTGGCGCGATCGCCTGTTGACGCCGGATCAGCGCGATGCCCTGCGCACCCGCGCGATCGAGGACTGGTCGAGCGACGCCTTGAGCGCGCTTTACAGCCCGCTGGGTGCGCCACGACTGACCGACTGGCAAACCGATCCACTCAACCTGTGGTCGGCGTGGTGGCAGGCGCGTGCCGCAGGGTCCGGCTTGCAGTTGGATGCCGATGGATTGGTGCAGGATGAAGGCCAGGTTTGGGCGGTGCTGCAGTTCGATACGCGCGGCTCGGCGTTTCGCCTCGATGGCGAACCGATCATCCGGGCCGCGCTCGATCGCGCCGTTGCGATGGCGCGCACGGCGGTGCCGGCACTGCGCGAGCTGCGAACCGGCGTGCCCTTGTACGCGGAAGCTGCCGCGGTGCAAGCCAACCGCGAAATCAACATCATCGGTTGGGGTTCGCTGGCGGCGGTGCTCTTGCTGGTGTGGCTGGCGTTTCGCTCCTTGCGACCGATCGCGCTGGTGGCCTTGTCCTTGATCGTGGGCGTGGCCTGCGCGCTGTCGGTCACGGCCTGGGTGTTCGGAACGGTGCACCTGCTTACCTTGGTGTTTGGCGCGAGCCTCGTCGGCGTGGCCGAGGATTACGGCATCCATTGGTTTGCTTCGCGTCAGGCGCATCCAACGCAGGCGCGCTGGCCTCTGCTGCGCGGATTGCTGCCGGGCCTGAGTCTGGCCCTTGGCACCAGCGCACTGGCCTATCTGGCCTTGGGCTTGGCACCTTTTCCGGGCTTGCGCCAGATGGCGGTGTTCTCGGTGGTCGGTTTGACCGCCGCCTTCTTGACCGTGATCTGCTGGTTCCCTTGGTTGGACCGCACCACGCCCGTGCCGACGCGATTTTCCACCGTGCTCTCCGCCGGTTTGGCATCGTGGCCGCGGCTGCGGCTGACGCCCATCAGCGTGATCGCGGGCCTGTTGCTGGCCGTGGTGACGATCGCCGGCCTCGCACGCCTCAAGCCCAACGATGATCTGCGCAGCTTGCAGGCGTTGCCGGCCGACTTGGTCGCGCAACAGGGTGAGATCAGTCGCGTGCTCGGTTTGCCCAGTCCGGCCCAGTTCTATCTGGTGCGTGGTGCCGACGCGCAGACCGTTTTGCAACGCGAAACGGCACTTACCCAAAAACTTGTGGCGCTGGCCGATACCGGACGGATTCGCGGCTACCGCGCCATCAGCGACTGGCTGCCCACGGTGCAACAACAAGAGGCCGACGCGGCCCTCAGTGCCGCGGTCGAAGTGCCCGTGCTGGCACGACTTTCCGCGCAGATCGAACAACCCCTGCAGCGCGCCGAATTTGCATCCCGGCCGCTGACGCTCGAAGCCTGGCTGGCGTCGCAGGCCTCCTTGCCCTTGCGCCACCTGTGGTTGGGCGCGGTGGGCGACGAGGTGGCCAGCGTGGTCATGGTCGATGGCCTTGCCGGTCAGGCAGCGCTGGCCAGCCTTAAGTCACTCGCCGCTGGCGTGGAGGGTGTGCGCTGGGTGGACCGCACGGCCGAGTATTCGGCCCTGCTGGGCCACTACCGTCACCTGATGAGCGGCCTGTTGCTGGTGGGTCTGGCGCTGGTCGCACTGACCCTGGCCGTGCGTTATCGACGCGCCTTCTGGCGCGCTGCCGTGCCGACCGTCCTGGCGGCGATCTTCACCCTGGCCGTGCTCGGTTGGCTCGGCGTGCCGCTGCAACTGTTCAACGTGCTGGCCTTGTTGCTGTTGGTGGGCATGGGCATCGACTATGGCATCTTCTTGCTCGAGCATCGCGGCGACGCCTCGGCCTGGCTGGCGGTTTGCGTGGGTGCGGCCAGCACCTGGTTGTCCTTTGGTCTGTTGGCCTTGTCGGCCACGCCGGCCTTGCGCGCCTTCGGTTTGACCTTGCTCTTGGGCATCGGCTTGGTATGGCTGCTCTCGCTCCTGTTTCGTCCCGGCGATGAGGAATCCTCGCCCGTCCTTGAACCCGATCCGGAATCACTGCCATGACCGCCTTCAGCCACGACACCCTCACGGCGCTCGAAGCCAAGCAGCAGGCTCAGCACATCGCGTTTGGTCCGATCGTGTTTCAAGCCGCCAAGGCGATGCGCGATCTGGGCGTGTTGCGCGCCATCGACGAGGCCGGCGATGCCGGATTGAACCTGCCGGCGATCAGCGCCGTCACCGGCCTGTCGCGTTACGCCGCGCGGGTGTTGGCGGAAGCGGGCCTGGGCATCGGCATCCTGGTCTGGCGTGATGCGCAGTTTCGCCTGACCAAGCTGGGCTGGCACTTGCTGCACGATCCGATGACGCGGGTGAACATGGACTTCGTGCACGACGTCAATTACAAGGCCTTCTTTCATTTGCAGGACGCGCTCACCCAAGGGCGTCCGGCGGGTTTGGCGGAGCTCGCGCCCGAATCCCGCACCGTGTACGAGGCCCTGGCCGGCCTGCCCGAAGTCGTGCGTCAAAGCTGGTTTGCCTTCGATCACTTTTATTCGGACAACGCCTTCAAGACCGTGCTGCCGATGATCTTTTCCCAGCCAGTGCACGCCATCATGGATGTGGGCGCCAACACCGGAAAATGGGCGGTCGCCTGTGCCCGGTACGCACCCGATGTGAAGGTGACGATGTGCGACCTGCCCGGACAATTGGCGCAGGCGCGCGTGCAGATCGCGCAACAGGGTTTGAGCGAAAGGGTGTCCGAGCACGTCATCGACATGCTCGACCCCGACAGCGTGCTCCCGTCCGCGCACGACGTGATCTGGATGAGTCAGTTTCTGGATTGTTTTTCCGACGACGAGATCGTCATGATCCTGGGCAAGGCTGCCCGCGTCATGGGCCCCGACACGCGCCTGTTCATTCTGGAAACCTACTGGGATCGCCAGCGTTTCGACAACGCTGCGTTCTGCCTGCAGCAAACCTCGCTCTATTTCACCTGCGTGGCCAATGGCAACAGCCAGATGTATCACGCCGACGTCATGCGCGCCTGCATCGAGCGCGCCGGCCTCGTGGTGGTGAGCGAGACCGACGGCATCGGCATTAGTCACACCCTGATGCAGGTGATGACGCGTGCTTGACGCCCTGCCACGCGCCGCTCGTCATGGCCTGACGATCCTGCTGATCGGCCTGATGCTTTCAGGCTGTGCCGCACTGAGCACGCGCCCAAAGCCGGTCTTGCCGTCGCTGCGCCTGGCGCCCAAGGCTTTGGGTCACGAGCTGGCAGTGCAACAACAACTGCGATTCCAGTTCGGCCCCCACACCCGTACGCTTGATGCCATGCTGGAAGTGGATGCGCACGAAGTCCGACTGCTGGTGCAGGCCATGGGCCAGACCGGCGTGCGGGTGTTCTGGGACGGCCAGCAGTTGCAACAGCAGCGCGCCGACTGGCTGCCGGCGTCCGTGCGTGCCGAGCGGGTGCTCGATGACTTGCAGTTCTCGCTCTGGCCGGTGGCGGCGATCCGCGCCGCACTGCCGGCATCGTGGTCGGTGCGTGAATCCGCCGGCCATCGTGAGCTGGTGCGCGATGGCAAGGTCTGGCTGGCCGTCACCCGTGTCGCGCCCGATCGCATGCAACTGGTCAACCATGCCGAGAACTACAGCGTGGAGATCGCCTCGATCGCCAGCGACGCCGCCGCATCGGAGCAGCCATGACGGCGGTGTACCTCAATGCGCTGGGCCTGATCTGCGCCTTGGGACGGGGCACCCAGGCCATCGCTGAAAACCTGTTTGCTGCCGATGCGCCACGCGGAGCGCGCGTGAGCCAGGCTTGCACGCCGGACCGCGCTTTGGTTCTGGGCGAAGTGGATGCTGAACTACCGGACCTGTCGGATTTCGCCGTGCCGTGGCGCAGCCGCAACAACGCCTTGTTGCTGGATGCATTGGGTCAAATCCGGCCCGAGGTCGATGCTGCCATCGAGCGCTTCGGTGCTGCGCGTGTGGCGGTGATCCTCGGTACCAGCACCTCGGGCATCGGCGAATCCGAGTGCGCCATGCCGCAGCGACTGGCATCGGGGCAATGGCCGGCGGGCTACCACTATGGCCAGCAGGAAATGGGTGCGCCCTCGCGTTTCGTGGCACTCGCCAGCGGCGCGTGCGGACCGGCCTGGACGATCTCCACCGCCTGTTCGTCCAGCGCCAAGGCCATGGCCTCGGCCGCACGCCTGCTGCGTGCCGGCATCGTCGATGCCGTGATCGTTGGCGGCGCGGATTCGCTGTGCGCGTTCACCATCGGCGGCTTCAGCGCGCTGGAGGCGGTGTCGGCCAAGCGCTGCAATCCGTTTTCCCGCCACCGTGATGGCATCAACATCGGCGAAGGCGCAGCACTGTTCTTGATGACGCGCGACACCGGGGCCGTGCGACTGGCCGGTTGGGGTGAAAGCTCGGATGCCCACCACATTTCTGCGCCCGAGCCGAGCGGCGCAGGTGCGATGGTGGCCATGCGCGAAGCCTTGGCGCGCGCGCAGGTCGATGCGTCGCAGGTGGACTACGTCAATCTGCACGGCACCGCCACGCAACAGAACGATGCGATGGAAGCATGCGCCGTGGCCACGGTTCTGGGTGATCGGGTGCCGGTCAGTTCCACCAAGCCACTGACCGGCCACGCCTTGGGCGCAGCCGGAGGCATCGAGGCCGGCCTGTGCTGGCTGAGCCTCGCCCAGAATCCGCAACACCGTTTGCCGCCACAGTGGTGGGATGGCTGTGCCGATCCCGAATTGCCGGATCTGGATTTCGTCGCGCCGGGGCGGCGCGCGTCGGCGCCGTTGCGATACGCACTGAGCAATTCGTTTGCTTTCGGTGGCAGCAACGCGGCTCTGTTGCTGGGGCAGGGATGATGGATCGCTTCCCGCCCATCCTGGATATCGAACAGGTGATCGCCCACCGTGGCGCCATGCGTCTGGTGGATCGGGTGATCGACTATGACGACGAGCGCATCGCGGTGGCCGTGGACGTGCCCCACGACGGCCTGTTCCACAGCGCGCACGGCGTGCCGGCCTGGGTCGGCATCGAGTACATGGCGCAGGCGGTGGCCTGCTGGGCCGGTTGCATGGCGCGCCTGCGCGGCGTGCCGCCACCCGTGGGTTTCCTGATTGGAACCCGACGCTACGAATGCACCGTGCCGCATTTCGAGCCGGGCCTGAGCCTGCAGATCCAAGCGCAACGCGAGGTGATGGGCGACAATGGGCTTGGCGTATTCGCCTGCCGCATTCTGGCGGGTGACGAGGAGTTGGCACGGGCGCATGTCTCGGTGTTCGAGCCGCCCGATGCCAAGGCATTTCTGGATGGTGGGGCATGAGTGAACACGGTGGAATGGAATCCAGACTTCGGGTGCTGGTGACGGGCGCCAGCCGCGGTATCGGCCGCGCCATCGCACTGCGTGCGGCCAGCGCCGGCTACGACGTGGCGGTGCATTGCCGCGCACGCATCGACGAGGCGGAGGCCGTGGCTGAACAGATTCGCGCACTGGGCCGTGCCGCCACGGTGCTGAGTTTCGACGTAGCCGATCGCGCCGCAGCAGCCGTCGCCCTGGAAGCCGATATCGAGCGCCATGGCGCGTACTACGGCGTGGTGTTGAACGCCGGCATCAGTTGCGACACGGCGTTTCCGGCGATGACGGGCGAGGAGTGGGATCGAGTGCTGCATACCAACCTCGATGGTTTCTACAACGTCCTGCAGCCGGTGGTCATGCCGATGGTGCGCCGGCGCCAACCTGGGCGCATCGTCACCCTGTCATCGGTGTCCGGCGTGATTGGCAATCGCGGTCAGACCAACTACAGCGCGTCCAAAGCTGGCATCATCGGGGCCAGCAAGGCATTGGCGCTGGAACTGGCCAGTCGCGCCATCACCGTCAACTGCGTCGCCCCCGGACTTATCGACACCGACATGCTCAACGCCGATGTCATCGAACACGCGATGAAACGGATTCCAGTCAACCGGCTGGGCCGCCCCGATGAGGTGGCTGCGACGGTCGTGTTCCTGCTGTCGGACGACGCTGCCTACATCACCCGCCAGGTCATCGGCGTGGACGGAGGCATGGTCTGATGTCGGCTCGACGTGTCGTCATTACCGGCGCCGGTGGAATCAGCCCGCTGGGCAACGACTGGGCCAGCATCCACACCCATCTGCGCAGCTACCGCAACGCGGTGCAGCGCATCGATGCCTGGGACATCTACCAAGGGCTCAACACCAAACTGGCCGCGCCGGCGGCGGCCTTCGAACTGCCGTCGCACTACAACCGAAAGTCCACGCGCAGCATGGGTCGGGTGGCGCTCCTGGCGGTGCGCGCCAGCGAAATCGCACTGGCCGATGCCGGCTTGTTGGGTGATCCGCTGCTGGGCAGTGGTCGAGTGGGTGTTTCCAATGGTTCGTCAGCGGGCACGCATTCGGCCATCGGTGATTTCGGGCGGATGCTCAACGAGCACACCACCGAAGGCATCAATGCCACCACCTACATCAAGATGATGAGCCACACCGCGCCGGTGAATATCGGCGTGTTCTTCGGCTTGACCGGGCGTGTCATCACCACCTCCAGCGCCTGCACCTCGGGCAGCATGGGCATCGGCATGGCGTTCGAAGCGGTGCGTGCCGGCAAGCAGGTGGCGATGTTGGCCGGTGGTTCCGAGCAACTCGATGCCACCGCCTCGGCGGTGTTCGACACCTTGTTTGCGACCAGTGTGCGCAACGATGAACCGCATCTCACGCCGCGCCCCTTCGATGCGGCCCGCGATGGTCTGGTGCTGGGCGAAGGTGCCTGTACCTTGATCGTGGAGGATCTCGATCACGCCAAGGCGCGCGGGGCCACGATCCTGGCCGAGATCGTCGGTTTCGGCACCAACAGCGATGGCACCCATGTGACCCAGCCCAGCGCCGAGACCATGGCCGTCGCCATGCGTTTGGCCTTGCAAGATGCCGGCTTGCCGCCCGGGGCCATCGGCTACGTCAACGCCCACGGCACCGCCACCGACCATGGCGACATTGCCGAGTCGCGTGCCACGAACGAGGTGTTCGGCGCACGCATGCCGTTCTCCTCGCTCAAAAGTTACCTGGGCCATACCCTGGGCGCGTGTGGCGCGCTGGAGGCGTGGATCAGCATCCAGATGATGCGCAACGATTGGTTTGCGCCCACTCTCAATCTCGAACAGATCGATCCCAAGTGCGCATCGCTCGATTACATCACCCGAGAAGGGCGCACGCTGCAAGCCGAATACATCATGAGCAACAACTTCGCCTTCGGTGGCATCAACACGTCCTTGATCTTCCGCCGCTGGCCGCACTGATTCTTGTCCCGTCCCACCACGAAGGAGTCCTTCCATGATTCGCATCACCACCGCTTTGCTGATTGGCTTTTTCGCCTTGGCTCCGGCCACGCAGGCGCGCGAAACCCGCCAGGAATTGTCGTTTCAGGATCTGGTCAATTCTGAACAGGCTCGCGCCGCTGGCATCGATGGCAGTGTGCGCTTCTATCTGGCCGGGCAGAAGGCCAACGTTGTCAGCCGACTGGGCGAGGGCGTGAGCAACCGCAAAACCAATTCCGCCAACAAAACCGATGAAGAAGCCTGCCGCTGGGCGGCGCTGTCAGCCTTGCGCGCTTTCCAGGACAGCGCCCGTGATCGCGGCGCCAATGCCGTGGTCGACATCGTGAGCTGGTACAAGAAGCGCGAGTTTCGCAGCAGCAGCAACTATGAATGCTTTGCCGGCACCTTCGTGACCGGTGTCACCCTCAAAGGCACCTACGCCAAGGTGAATTGAGCCAAGAGGCACCGAGCCGGCAGGTGCCGATCGGTGCCACGTCCCGAGGGCAGGAACCTCGCGCCGGAACGCAGGTCCAAGCGCGGTAACTCCAGTTCAGCCGGCGTGCGCCATGCTCGCGACCGCTGATGTCGTTCTGCCTACAGGTCATCCATGAGCCAGCCCTCACGCGTACTGATTTCCATCCTTGCCGTTCTGGCGCTGGTTGCACTGGTGGCCGGGGTTTTGCATCAAGCCTTGATGCAGGCGTTCTCGGCCACACCGGTGTTCAATGCCGTGATCGTGGGCGTGTTCCTGATCGGCGTGGTGGCCAATCTGCGGCAGGTGATGCGCTTGCAGCGCGAGGTGGATTGGATCGAGGCTTACCGTCGTTCCAGCCCCGAGCGCAAACTGGAATCACCGGTGCTGCTGGCACCGATGGCACGTATGCTGAGCAAGAGCGACCGCAAGCCGCAATCGCTCTCCACCCAGTCGATGCGCTCGATTCTGGATTCCATCCACCTGCGGCTGGAAGAACAACGCGACCTGTCGCGATACCTTGTTGGCTTGCTGATCTTCCTTGGCCTTCTGGGCACCTTCTGGGGCTTGTTGCTGACGATTTCCTCGGTCGGCCAGATCATCGCCGGACTAAGCGCGGGCAGCGATGCCTTGGCGATGTTCGATGTGCTCAAGACCCGCCTGCAACAACCCTTGTCGGGCATGGCGACGAGCTTTTCCACGTCCTTGTTCGGCTTGGCCGGTTCCCTGGTGTTGGGCTTGATTGATCTTTTGGCCTCACGCGCCGCCAACCGCTTCTACACCGAAGTGGAGGATTGGCTGTCGGGCATGACGCGCCTTTCCAGCGGCAATGCGCTGGGTGAAGGCGAGGCCTCGGTGCCGGCCTATGTCCAAGCCCTGCTCGAACAGACCGCCGACGGCCTGGAGCGCATGCAGCGCGCCCTGGTGGAATCCGAGCGCGAGCGCCGTGGCAATGCCCAGCAAATGGCCGAGCTCAATGCCGCCCTGGTGCGCTTGACCGAGCATCTCGGCCAGCAGGCACGCGGCTTTGGTGATCTGGCGCAAACCCAGGGTGAATTGCGCAACACGCTCAAAGGTCTGGCCCAGCAAGACACCGGCGCACGCTTCAGCGAAGAACTGCGCGCCGAACTGCGCCTGCTCTCGCGCACCGTCGCGGCGGCGGTCGAAGGCCAGCGCTGAGCCATGTCGCTGGTTTCCCGCCGTCGTCGCGGCATCGACTTCTGGCCCGGTTTCGTCGATGCGCTCAGCTCCTTGCTGATGGTGCTGATCTTCATGTTGTTGATCTTCACCATTGGCCAGTTCGTGCTCTCCGATGCGCTCTCCGGGCGCGACAAGGCGCTGGCCCAACTCAATGCCGAATTGGCGCAACTGGCCAAAACCTTGTCGATGGAGCAGTCGGCCAAGGTCACAGCCCTGAGTCGCATCGAAGAGCTTTCCGCCTCGCTTTCGAGCACCAACGCCGAACGCGATGCGCTCCGACTGAACTTGGATCAGGCCTCGTCCGAGGTCACGCGTCTTTCCGCCAAGGGCGAACAGGACCAAGCCGAACTGGCGCGCCTCGCCGCCGATCTCAACGCGCTGGCCGAACTCAAGAAACAACTCGAATCGGAAATCGCCGCACGCCTGGCGGAACTGGAAACCGAACGCGAAAAGCTCACGGTGCAGACCGATCTATCGGCCAAGTCCGCCGCCCAAGTGGAGCTTCTGAATCGACAAATGGCCGCGCTGCGCGAGCAACTGGCGGAAATCACCGCTGCGCTCGAATTGTCCAAGACCCAGGCCCGCAGCAAGGACCTGCGCATCGAGGAACTGGGCAAGGAACTGAATCTGGCCCTGGCGCAAAAGGTCGGTGAGTTGCAGCGTTATCGCTCCAATTTCTTCGGCAAGCTGCGTGAGGTGCTGGGCCAACGGGCCGACATACGCATCGTGGGTGATCGCTTCGTGGTGCCGAGCGAACTGTTGTTTGCCTCCGGCACCGACGAGCTCACGCCATTGGCCCGCACCCAACTGGACTCGCTCGCCAGCACCTTGAACGAAGTGGCCAGCGAAATCCCCAACGACATCGACTGGGTGCTGCGCATCGACGGCCACACCGACAAGCGCCCCATCGCCACCGCACGCTTTCCGTCCAACTGGGAACTGTCCAGCGCCCGCGCCATCGCCATCGTCAAATACCTCGTCACCAAGGGCGTACCGGCCAAGCGTCTGTCGGCCAACGGTTTCGGCCAGTTCCAACCGCTCGACCCGGCCGAGAATGAAACCGCCTACGCCGTCAATCGTCGGATCGAGATCCAGTTGACCAATCGCTAGCCGTTCGGCGCGCGTGAGCGCGTCGGAGCGTCATGCACTGATACCATGCACGCCTTTGCCGGACATGGCCAACCGGCTTCAGCGGAGTTGCAGCAAGCGATGAGTACGTGGTCGATCGAAGAGGCGCGTCGGACCTGGTCCATTGCCCATTGGGGCGAGGGCTATTTCGATATCGATGGCGCAGGTCGGGTGTCGGTGAAGCCGCAGGGTGCGACGGGCGCGTCCATCGCGCTGCCCGAGGTGGTGGATGCGGCGCTGAACGATGGCCTCAAATTGCCGTTGTTGCTGCGCTTTTCCGACGTGCTGGGTCATCGCCTCGGGCGCTTGCAGCAGGCGTTTGCGCAAGCCATGGACGATCTGGATTACAGCGGCGGCTATACCGCGATCTTTCCGATCAAGGTCAACCAGCATCGCGGTGTGGCCGGTGAGCTGGCGGCGCACGCCGGCGAAGGCTTTGGCCTGGAAGCCGGTTCCAAGCCCGAGTTGATGGCCGTGCTGGCGCTGTCACGTCCGGGCGGCACCATCATCTGCAATGGTTACAAGGACCGCGAGTACATTCGTCTGGCCTTGATCGGCCGCAAGCTCGGGCTCAACACCTTCATCGTCATCGAAAAAGCGTCTGAGCTACCGCTGGTGATTGCCGAGGCTAAGGCACTTGGAGTGAAGCCGGTGATTGGTGTGCGCATGCGGCTGGCTTCGCTGGGTGCCGGCAAATGGCAGAACTCGGGCGGTGACAAGGCCAAGTTCGGGCTCTCGCCACGGCAATTGCTGGACGTGGTGAAGCTGTTGCGCGAGGCCGATCTCATCGACTGCCTGCAACTCCTGCATTTTCACATGGGCTCGCAGATTTCCAACGTGCGCGACATTGCCAGTGGCATGCGCGAGGCGGTGCGTTATTTCGTCGAAGTCTCGCATCTGGGTTGTTCGATCCGTTACATGGACGTGGGCGGTGGTCTCGGAGTGGATTACGAGGGCACGCGCTCACGCAGTTTTTGTTCGATCAACTATGGCCTTGGGCAATACGCCAGCACCATCGTGCAACCCTTGGCCGAAGCCTGTGCCGCGCAGGGCCTGAAGCCACCCCGGGTGTTGACCGAGTCCGGCCGCGCCTTGACCGCGCACCACGCCGTGCTGGTGGCCAATGTCAGCGAAGTGGAAGCTGCGCCGCAGGGACGCGTGCCATCCGAACATGAAGCCGAACCGGCGGTGATCCGCCACTTGCGCGAAGTGCACGCAGCACTGGACGAGCGCCCGGCGCTGGAACTGTTTCAGGAAGCGCGCTATTACCAGTCCGAAGGTTTGGACCTGTACGCGCTGGGACAATTGGACCTGGCCCAACGCGCACGCATTGATGACCTGTTCTACGCCATCGCGCACGGCGTGCGTGCGCGATTGTCCTACGACGAAAAGAGCCATCGCGCGGTGCTCGACGAATTGGCCGAACGCTTGGTGGACAAATACTTCGTCAACTTCTCGGTGTTCGAATCGGTGCCCGATGTCTGGGCCATCGATCAGGTGTTTCCGATCATGCCGATCGCACGCCTCGACGAAGCGCCCACGCAGCGCGGCGTGATCGCCGACCTCACCTGTGATTCGGATGGGCGCATCGATGAATACGTGGATGACGGCGACCTCGACACCTCGATGGCCTTGCACGCGCTCAAGCCCGGCGAAAGCTATCGCCTCGGTTTCTTCTTGGTCGGCGCCTATCAGGACACGCTGGGCGACATCCACAACCTGTTCGGCGACACCGATGCGGTCAATGTGCGCATCGAGGGCGATGCCTATCGTTTCGAACGCTCGCGCCGAGGCGATACCTCGGATGTGATGCTGGACTACGTGGGCTACGACCTGTCGCAGTTGCGCGCCCGCTACGCCGCACTGGTGGCCGATTCGGGCATCACCGGCGCGCACGCCGAGGAATTGGCAGCAGCGCTGGAAACAGGTTTGACCGGCTACACCTATCTCGCCGACACCCAAGGTGCATAGGGCGCAGTACCCGGTGATGATGGGTTGGTGGTAGCGTGGGCATCGTCGGGTCTTGATCCGCGCGTCGTGCCTTGTCGTGCGTCATGGGCTTGGCTCCTATCGACACCACGCTTGCGCGATGTCGCCAATTTCATCGACATGCCCTGACCGGTCCACGTCGCTCCGGCAACGGAACCACGGCGGGCAAAGGAAACCATCATGGCTGATACCTGGCTCAATTCACTCATCACCAAAACCCCGCAGGAAGGCTTCGAGCTGGCGATCACGCTCAGCCGACGCGGGGTCAAATACACCCAGCCCGACGCCACCGTCCTGCACAAGCTTCGGCCTGAATACGCCAGCGATGCCGACTCATTGGTGGCGGCCTCGCAGGTGATCGCTATCAATTTTCAGACCGTGGCGGCCGCCAATAACTACTGGCGAGCCTGAGTTCACTTCCACTTGCCGGGCGCCCGTTAGCAGGCGCCCGGCCTTGACGAGTCGCTGCATGACCGCTCTGGAGCACCGCATCCCACCGCCGATCGTGGCCCTGTGCTGCGCGCTTCTGGCGTGGCTATCGATGATCTGGGACCTGAGGCTGGATCTTGATACGGCGGTAGTACATGCCTGCGGAACGGCGCTGGCCGTGCTCGGGGCGATCGTTGCCGTGCGCGGTGTTCGTGCGTTTCAACGTGCAGCGACCACCATCAACCCACTCAAACCCGACGAGGCGTCGGCGCTGGTGCAGGCGGATGTCTATCGGATCACCCGCAATCCGATGTATCTGGGCATGACGCTGATCCTGCTGGGTTGGGCCGTGGGCCTGGCGCGACCCTTGGCTCTGCTGGGGCCGGTCGTGTTCGTGGCGTGGATCACGCGCTTCCAGATCCTGCCCGAAGAACGCATCTTGCGCCTCAAGTTTGGTGCTGGGTACGAAGCCTATTGCCGCCGGGTCAGGCGCTGGATCTGAGCATGCGCTTTCAGGGCCGCTGAGGAGGGCAGCGCTTGGGCTACAATAACCGGTCTTGCGCGGCGAGCGCGATCCTGCGGTTTTGACATGAGCAAAGATGCCCCGTGGTTTTACGAGAACTTCGAACATTCCGGTTCGGCCATCGGCTTTCGGGTCACCGGCAAGCTGGATGAAGTGCGCTCGCCTTTCCAGTTCATCGAGATCTGGGACACCACCGATTGGGGCAAGCTGATGGTGATCGATGGCGCGATCATGCTCACCAGTCGTGACAACTTTCTCTATCACGAGATGATGGCGCACCCGGTACTGTTCACCCACACCAATCCCAAGCGCGTGGTGATCATCGGTGGCGGTGATTGCGGCACCTTGCGCGAAGTGCTCAAGCACAAGGAAGTCGAGCACGCGGTGCAGGTTGACATCGACGAGCAGGTCACGCGCATGGCGGAAAAATACTTCCCCGAGTTGTGTGAGTCCAATCACGATCCGCGCGCGGAACTGCTGTTCGACGATGGCATCGCTTACATGCGCAACATCACGCCCGAGAGTGTCGATGTGGTGATCGTGGACTCCACCGACCCGGTCGGCCCGGCCGAGGGCCTGTTCAACGAGGCTTTCTACGCCTCCTGCGCCCGCGCCTTGCGCTCGGGCGGCATCCTCGTGCAGCAGTCGGAGTCGCCACTGGTGCATCTGTCCCTGATCAAGGCCATGCGCCATCACATGGCTGCGGCCGGCTTCTCCCACACCCGTACCCTGAATTTCCCGCAGCCCTGCTATCCGACCGGTTGGTGGAGTTGCACCCTGGCACGCAAGGGCGGCGAGTTGGCGGGTTTCCGTGAGCGTGGTGCCTACTCCAAAAGCTTTGCCACCCGTTACTACAACGTCGACATCCACCGCGCGGCCTTGGCCACACCCGAGTTCATGCGCGAGCTGGGCGACTGACGAGACCTTCCATGCCTGAGCACATCATCAATTTCATCCAGGACCACTTGCTGCTGAGCATGGCCTTCATCGGCATCACGGTGGCCTTGATTGCCAACGAGTTGTCGCGCTTCAACCGGGGTTACAAGGCACTGACGCCGGCCTTGTTGACCCAGCTCATCAATCGCGAAAACGCCTTGGTGGTTGACGTCAGCCCGATCAATGATTTCGAGAAAGGCCACATCGTCGGTTCGCGCAACGTGGTGATGAGCCAGTTCGACCCGGAAAACAAGCAACTGGCGAAGGTGCGAGAACTGCCCGTGGCCCTGGTGTGTCGCAGTGGCATGAATTCGGCACAGGCGGCCAAGCGGCTGGTGAAGGCCGGATTCTCGAACGTTTACTGGCTTGATGGCGGCATCGGCGCCTGGCAATCGGCCGACTTGCCGCTGGCGCGTGGGCGAAGCTGAGACCGTCACGCGAAGGATCATTGGCCATGCAATACCGTCGATTGGGCCACTGTGGATTGCAGGTTTCCGCGCTGTCGCTGGGCACGTGGGTCACCTTTGCCGGCGTGCTCAGCCGCAATCAGGCACGCGAACTGGTGGCAAGCGCCTACGACGGCGGGATCAATCTGTTCGACAGCGCCGAAAACTATGCCTTCGGTGCGGCGGAGGCACTGCTAGGGGATGTGCTGGCCGATCTGCGCCTGCCGCGTGACGGTTACTGCGTGTCGAGCAAGGCCTTTTTTGGCCCGGTTTCAGCACCACGCCCGACCCAACGCGGACTCTCGCGCAAGCATCTGCGTGACGCCTGCGATGCCGCATTGCGGCGCCTGCGGGTGGACTATCTGGACCTGTTCTTTTGCCATCGTCCGGATCCGGAAACACCGATCGAAGAGACCGTGCTGACGATGGATCAGCTCGTTCGGGCCGGCAAGGTGCTGTACTGGGGTACCTCCGAATGGCCGGCCGAGATGATTCAGGCAGCCACGCGATTCGCACGCCATCACGGCCTTGCCGCACCCAGTACCGAACAGGCGGGTTACAACCTCTTGCAGCGCGAGCGGGTGGAGCTTGAGTACGCCAGCTTGTACGACGAGTTGGGCTTGGGCCTGACCACCTGGTCGCCCTTGGCCTCCGGCCTGCTCAGCGGCAAGTATGCGCAGGACCAGGTGCCGGAGAATTCGCGACTGGCTCGCAGCGACCACGGATGGCAGGCTTCGATGATGTATCGCAATCGACGCAGTGATCGCGAGCAGGCCGTGACGCGACTGATCCAGGTGGCCAAGGAGGGCGACTGTTCGCCCGCCGCATTGGCCATTGCCTGGTGCCTGCGCAATCCCAAGGTCAGCAGCGTGATTCTCGGGTGTTCGTCGCCGGCGCAGTTGCAGGAGAACCTGGGCGCGCTGGCGCTGGTGGAGCGAATCGACCGCGTGCTCTGGGCTCGCTTGGATGCCATGACTGCCTGACCGTGGAAAGCGGCATGCGGCCTGAGATCGCGCACGGTCATATGCCATCCCCAGCCAACTGAAGTGGGGCATGATTCAAGGGCGATGATTCAAAGGCAGACTTGTGTGCGGCGGGGTGGCACAGTACAATGCCGCTCTTTTCCCGGCCGTTTTGGCCAAAACCGGTCGCAGGACTCCCAGCATGAAAGCCGACATCCATCCGCAGTACCGCCCCGTGGTGTTTCAGGACGCCTCGGCCAATTTCTCGTTCCTGACGCGCTCGACGCTGTCCACCAAGGACACCATCCAGTGGGAAGATGGTGAAACCTATCCCTTGGTGAAGGTGGAGGTTTCCTCGCGTTCGCACCCGTTCTACACCGGCAAGCACAAGATCGTGGACACCGGTGGCCGCGTCGACAAGTTCCGTCGTCGTTACGCCGCCAAGTAAGTTCGCGGTTGCGCCGCAGGCGCGCTGCATTGAACCAAAGTACAACGCCGCCCGTCTCTGACCGGCGGCGTTTTGCTATGCGATAATTGGCGGACTTTGCGTTGTGCACGGCTGACCTGTCTGCGGTTCTTCCGTACGAGCCTGTGCAACCAGACCGCAACCGGGTTTGGTCAACGCCCCAACTCAACAGTGCAAGGAGATTTTCCATGGCCGACAGTTCCCATGTCGTACTGACTGACCCGGACAAGGGCAGCTCGATGCAGTTGCCGGTGGTGCGCGGCAGTCTGGGTAGCCCAACCTTGGACATCGCGCGTCTGCAACGTGATTCCGGCTACTTCACCTACGACCCCGGCTTTGCCATGACGGCCAGTTGCCGCAGCGCCATCACCTATATCGATGGTGACCAAGGGGTACTGCTGTACCGCGGCTATCCAATCGAGCAACTGGCGACCCAATCCAGCTTCCTGGAAGTGGCGTATCTGTTGATGCATGGTGAACTGCCAACGCAAGCGCAGTTTGGCTCGTTCGAGGCGGAAGTAACCCATCACACGATGATGCACGAGGCCTTCCGCACCTTCCTGTACGGTTTCCGCCACGATGCCCATCCGATGGCGATGTTGACCGGAATGTTGGGCTCGCTGTCGAGCTTCTACTACAACGACCTGGACCTGGAAGACCCGGAACAGCGCCGCCTGGCCGCGATCCGCCTGATCGCCAAGGTGCCGACGATTGCCGCGGCCTGCTATCGCTATTCGATCGGTTGGCCGATTCGCTATCCCAAGAACAATCTCGAATACACCACCCGCTTCCTGCACATGCTCAAGGAAGTGCCGAGCGGCCCGCTGGAGCTCAATCCGGTGGTGGCCAAGGCGATGGACTTGTTGTTCATCCTGCATGCCGATCACGAGCAGAACGCATCGACCTCGACCGTGCGTTTGGTCGGTTCCACCGGCGCCAATCCGTATGTCAGCGTGGCGGCGGGCGTAGCGGCCTTGTGGGGGCCGGCGCATGGTGGCGCCAACGAGGCCGTGCTCAAGATGCTGGAGGAAATCGGTGACGCCAAGAACGTGCAGTCGGCGGTTGCCAAGGCCAAGGACAAGGACTCCGGTTTCCGCCTGATGGGCTTTGGCCACCGGGTCTACAAGAACTTCGATCCACGCGCCAAGATCATTCGCGAGATGACCCACAAGGTGTTGGGTGAACTGGGCGTCAACGATCCTTTGCTGGAAGTCGCCCTGCGTCTGGAAGAGGCGGCGCTCAAGGACGATTACTTCGTGCAGCGCAAGCTCTATCCGAACGTCGATTTCTACAGCGGCATCATCTACAAGGCCCTCGGCATTCCGACCGAGATGTTCACGGTGATGTTTGCCATCGCTCGCACGGCGGGCTGGGTGTCGCATTGGCTGGAACAGCAAAACGACCCGGAGAATCGCATCGGTCGTCCGCGTCAGGTCTACACGGGTGCCACTTCACGCCCTTACGTGGCAATCAACCAACGCGGTTGAGCCTCATTGCTCGCGTCGCCCACACTCTGCGTTGGGCGACGCGGCTCACGCCTCGCGGGTTTCCAGCATCGCTTGCAGGCGCATCAAGTTGGCGCGTGGCATGGGAGTGTGGCCATCGGCCTCACGTGGTGCTTGGCGTTCGCTGCTTTCCGGCAACACCGCCAGTTCAAAGGCCACGTCATCGGCCACGAAGCTGAGCTTGGGAACGGCTGATCGAAGGTTCGCAGCCAGCTGAACGTGGGTTTCGCCCCAGCAGTGCGGGATGCCATGCTCGTGCAAATAGCGCAGAACCTCGTCGGGCATATCGCAGTAAAGCTGCAGGCGCACGGGCGAATGCGCATCGGCGGTGCCGTCGAGCACCGGTCCAGTCAGGTAGGGACGAAACGGCGCCAGAAACTGCATCGCGGCTTTCGCCGCCTCGCGTCGATGACGGACATGCGAAGCTTGGAGATGGCCACCGAACAAGCTCTGGTAATCGCGCAGAGCCGCGCGAATCTGCTCGGCGTCGGGCCAAAGGCGTCGATCAGGCGATACGCCATGTCGGCGGACGATTCGCGTCAGCGCAGCCATCGGATCGTCGATGGCGTGTTCGTGCATCAAGCGCGCGGCCTGTTCGGCCAGCCAGCGCCGTTGGTCGTGGCGATTCATCAGAACAGGTCGAAGGATTCGCGCTCGGTGGCGGGCGTGTGTGCCGCGTCGCGACTGGCATTCTCGAGGCGCGCTGCGTCTTCCACTTTCATGTACTCGGTCATGGCTCCCGGCGTACCTGCGGGGGCCAGCAGGCCCGTGGCGGGGTCGATCAAGGTGGTGACGATGCCCTCGGGAATCGGCGTTTCGAGTTGCGGGACGCCGTCGAGCGCTGTGCGCATGACATCAATCCACATTGGCAAGGCGGCGGTACCACCAAATTCACGCGCCCCGAGGCTGGAAAAGTCATCCATTCCAACCCAGGCGCTGGTGACGATGTTGGCGCCGAATCCGGAGAACCAAGCATCGCGATACTCGTTGGTGGTGCCGGTCTTGCCGCCAATATCGCTGCGCTCCAACACGCGTGCCGCACGCCCGGTTCCGCGCTGGATGACATCGCGCAACAACGATTGGATGAGGAAGGCCGTGCGTTCGTCGATGGCGCGTGGCGCAAGTTGTGCCAAGGTCGGGCCGACCGTTGCATCCGCGGCCTGCGTGTCGACGGCTGGCGAGGGAGCCGCGCCAAGATTGAAGCCGCCTGCCTGTCCGGCGGCGCGCTCACTCAGGCGCTCGGGGCAGGTGCGACAGGCGCGCAGCGGGTGCTCCGCATACACCACCACGCCGTTTCGATCCTGCACCTGCGCCAGCACGTAGGGATTGACGAGGTAACCGCCATTGACGAACACGGCGTAACCACGCGCCGCTGCCAGTGGTGAAACCGAGCTGGTACCGAGCGCAAGCGACAGATTTTCCGGCAAGCTTTCGGCGGCGAACCCGAAGTTCTGGATGTAGCGCTTGGCATAGCTGGCACCGATGGCATCCAGAATGCGCACCGACACCAGGTTGCGCGAGGTCACCATGGCTTCGCGCAAGCGCATCGGCCCCGAGAACGAATTGTTGTCGTTGGAAGGGCGCCAGGAGTTGCCCGTCGAGCGGTCGTGAAATACCACCGGCGCATCCAGCACGATCGATGCGGGATGAAAACCGCGCTCGAAGGCCGCCGCGTACACGAAGGGTTTGAAGCTGGAGCCGGGCTGTCGCAGCGCTTGCGTGGCCCGATTGAACTTGTTCAAGCCGAAACTGAAGCCGCCGTTGAGGGCGCGAATCGCTCCATCCTCGGACGAGATCGAGACCAGTGCCCCTTCCGCTGCCGGGATCTGCGCCAGGATCAGGCTGCCCTCGTCGTTGCGTGCAAGGCGAACGACATCGCCGCGCGTGAGTACGTCAGTCATCTTGCGCGGCGCGGGGCCGCGGCTATCAGCCGACAAATGCGGTGCTGCCCAGCGGATGCTTGCCAAATCCAGCGTGGCTTCCTGGCCGTCCGCCAGAATCAACGTTGCCATATCCGCGTCACTGTTGGTGACCAGTGCGGGCAACAGACCACCCAGCTCCCGATAGTCGCGCAAGATCTGTTGTGATTGCTGGGTGGTCGCGGCTTCGGGCAAGTCCACATGGGCCTCGGCACCACGCCAACCGTGGCGTCGGTCATAGGCCAGCAAGGCCTTGCGCACGGCATTGTTGGAGGCTTCCTGCGTGCGCGAGTCGATGGTGGTGATGGCGCGATAGCCACCCGTGAACGCGGCAGCGCCAAAGCGCTCCAGCAGGGCCTGTCGAACCATTTCGGCGACATAGGATGCCTCCAGTTCGACGGGAGGCTCGTGCGGAGCCGCGTGATTGGGCTCGGCGACTGCGGCTTGGTACTCGGCTTCGTCGATGAAACCCAGCTCGCGCATGCGCAAAAGTGCGTAGTCACGACGAATCATGGCACGTTCGGGATTGATGACGGGGTTGCCGCTGGAGGGAAACTTGGGAATCGACGCCAGCGTGGCGGCTTCAGCCAGGCTCAGTTGGTCCAGCGGCTTGCCGTAGTAAAACTCGGCTGCCGCCACGATGCCGTAGGCGCGATTGCCGAAGAAGCTCTTGTTGAGGTAGAGCCCGAGGATTTCGTCCTTGCTCAACTCGCGTTCCATCTTGAGCGCCAGCAGCATTTCGCGAAACTTGCGCACATAGCTGTATTCGGGGCTCAGGAAGAACATCTTGGCCACTTGCTGGGTGATGGTCGAGCCGCCCGGCACGCGCCGATCATCGGTCGTCGCCAACAACCAGACCGCGCGCGTGATGCCGCGCCAATCGATGCCAGGGTGCTCGTAGAAGCGCGCATCTTCGAGCGCAACGAAGGCCTGCTTGACGCGCTCCGGCACGGCTGAGATGTCGACCGGGGTACGGCGGTTCTCACCAAACAGCGCCATCAACTTGCCATCGGCGCTGTAGACGCTCAGGGGGACTTGGTACTCGACATCGCGCAAGCTTTGCACCGAGGGCAACCCGGGAGCCACCAGCCAGTACAACACGGCCAGCGTTGCCAGGCCACACAGGGCCAGTGTGAGTGTCAGGATCAGGGACCACTTCAGAAGACGTCGGAAAGCAAGCATTTTCGCGTGAATACCAAGGGTTTGCAGAACTTGTTAAAGGAGAGTATAGAATGCACGTCAAGCCGGCGAGCATGCCTCATCGGTGTAGCGCCGAGGGGGCGAACGAGGATCAGCGTAGTAGGGTGTCGGGGCCATTTTGACGGTACCGGTTGCCAAACCGTTAAGAATCGTTATTTAATGTGCCAAAGCAGGAGTTGCTCGTAAGAGCCCGTTTGGAGGGGAAAATCGTGGGGCTGTTTGCTACCAACACTACACCCATGATTGGCGTGGACATCAGTTCCACGGCGGTCAAGTTGCTGCAGCTAAGTCAGGCTGGGGGCCGGTACCGCGTTGAGCACTATGCGGTCGAGCCGCTGCCACCGAACGTTGTGGTCGAAAAGAACATCGTCGAAGTGGAAGCTGTGGGCGAGGCGATCAAGCGCGCCTTGTCACGCTCAGGCTCGCGCCTGAAGCAAGCCGCTGCCGCCGTGGCCGGTTCCACCGTGATCACCAAGGTGATCCCGATGCAGGCCAATCTCGATGGCGACGAACTCGAAGACCAGGTACAAGTCGAAGCCGCGCAGTATATCCCGTACCCAATCGACGAAGTCAGTCTGGACTTCGAGGTCTTGGGTTCAGTCAAGGACAACCCCGAAATGGTGCAGGTGCTGCTGGCAGCCTCGCGCACCGAGAACGTCGAGGTGCGACAGTCCGCGCTGGAACTGGGTGGACTGACCGCCAAGGTCGTGGACGTGGAGGCCTTCGCCATGGAGAACGCCTTCAAGCTCATTGCCGATCAGCTTTCGGTACCCAAGGATGCCTTGGTCGCGCTGGTGGATGTCGGTGCGACCATGACCACACTCAACGTCTTGCGCAACCAACGCAGCATCTACTCACGCGAGCAGGTGTTCGGCGGCAAGCAACTCACCGACGAAATCATGCGCCGCTATGGCCTGTCCTACGAAGAAGCAGGTTTGGCCAAGCGTCAGGGCGGTTTGCCGGAAAGCTATGAAATCGAGGTGCTGGAGCCCTTCAAGGAGGCGATGGTTCAGCAGATCGGACGCTTGCTGCAGTTTTTCTACGCCGGCAGCGAGTTCAATCGCGTCGACCAGGTCGTGCTTGCCGGCGGCTGCGCATCGATTGCCGGCATCGCGGAAATGATTGAAGAACAACTGGGCGTGCTGACGGTGGTGGCCAACCCGCTCGCCAACATGTCCTTGTCCTCACGCGTGCAGGCGCAAGCATTGGCGCAGGATGCGCCGGCCTTGATGATCGCCTGCGGGCTGGCATTGAGGAGCTTCGACTGATGGCAAAGATCAACCTCCTGCCGTGGCGTGCAGAACGCCGCAAACAACGCCAGAAGCAGTTTTACACCTTGCTCGGCATGGTCGCGATCGCAGCCATCTTGGCGGTGTTCGGCGCCAAGACCTACTTCGACTCACTGATCGCCAATCAGCAGGCACGCAACACCTACCTGCAGAACGAGATCGTCGAGGTCGACAAGAAGATCAAGGAGATCGAGGAGCTCGACAAGAAGCGGGCTGATCTGCTGCAACGTAAACAAGTCATCGAAGAGCTGCAGTCCAGTCGCTCGCAAATGGTGCACCTGTTCGACGAGTTGGTGAAGACCATCCCGGATGGCATTCGCCTGACCTCCATCAAGCAGAATGGCAGCGAACTCACCTTGGCGGGCGTCAGTCAGTCCAATGCGCGTGTGTCGTCCTATATCCGTGCCCTCGAAGGCTCGGGATGGATGACCAAGCCCGATCTTTCGATCATCGAAGCCAAGGGAACCGAAAAGGGCATGCCCTACATCTTCAATCTGAAGGTCACGCTGGTGAAGCCCAAGGACCCCAAGGCTGAGGAAGCTGCTGCAGCCGGAGGTGCCCAATGAGTGGATTTGACCTGCGCAATCTGGATACCAGCAACCCGGGTGGATGGCCTGATTCAGTCAAGGCGTTCTTTTGCGTGTTGTTGGCCGTGCTGATCCTGGTGCTGGGATGGTTTCTGGTGGTGAAAGATCAGCGCATCGCGCTGGACGCCGAGAAAGCCAAGGAAGCCGACCTCCGGACTCAGTTCGAAGGTAAGCAGGCGCGTGCCGTCAACCTCGAGCCGCTCAAGCAGCAGTTGGCTGACATGGAGTTGATGCTGCAACAAATGTTGCGCCAACTACCCAGCCGGACCGAGATGGCGGACCTGATCGTCGATATCTCGCAAACCGCGCTGGCGACGGGGATACAGAACGACTTGTTCCAACCTCAGGCGGAGATCAAGAAAGAGTTCTACGCTGAAAAGCCGATCGCCTTGCGCATGGTGGGCACCTACCACCAGTTTGGAGCTTTCGTCAGTGGGGTCGCTTCACTCCCGCGCGTGGTCATCATGACCATGCACGACATTTCACTGAAGCCTGCTGAGGGCGACCGCCCGAACGGCACATTGGTGCTCGAGGGTACGGTCAAGACCTATCGATACCTGGATCCCGACGAGGAAGCGGCTTCGTCCGGTGCCGGGCAGGGAGGAAAGGGCGCATGAAAGCGACACATCTCATGATGTCCCCGCGTGCCATGTGGCGTCCGCTGCTCCTGGCGCTCGTTGCAGCATGTGCCTTGAGTGCCTGTGCCCCCGGCATGGCTGATCTGCAGGCGTGGGTTGCCGAAGTCAAGGCGCGCCCGCCCAAGCCCTTGGACCCATTGCCGGTCATGCGCCAGTTCGAGACATTCGAGTATTCGGTGCAGAACGAGCGGGACCCCTTCAGCAATCCGATAAGCGATATCGACAGCACGGCGAATTCGTCGTTGCGGCCCGATCCAAGTCGCCGCAAGGAGCCCCTCGAAGCCTTCCCCTTGGACGGCTTGGACATGGTGGGAACCTTGGGTGAAGGTGACGCAATGGTCGCACTGGTGATGGATCCAGAGCGCGTGGTACACAAAGTGACTGCAGGCAATTACATGGGCCAGAGCGACGGACACATCGATGCCATCCATGAGGATCGCATCAACTTGACGGAGCTGGTGCCCGATGGTGCCGGCGGGTGGATTGAACGCAAGGCCCAAGTGGCGCTGGAAGACAAATAAGGAAGGGGGATAGCACGATGACCTCGACGAAATACACACTCCAGGGATTGGCGCCGCGTATCAAGCACGGGCTGGTCGGACTCGTTGGCGCGCTGGCCCTCATGGCGGGCAGTCAGGCACTGGCCAATACGCTGCAAGACATCAGCTACGCGACCGCCACCGATGGCAGCGTACGGATCGTTTTGCATCTGGCCGAGCCTGCGACCGGTGCGCAGACCTTTACCACGGATGACCCGCCGCGCATTGCCATCGACTTACCGGATACAACCAACAGCATTGCCGACCGACGCATCGTGGTCGGCAGCGGTGCCACCAGCGCGATCAGCGCAGTGGAAGCCGGTGGCCGCACCCGAGTCGTGGTGGATCTGTTCGACCGCACCACGCATCAAGCCTACGCCGACGGCAGCACCTATGTCATCGACATTGCGCCGATGGTTGCCGGTACGGTTGCAAACACCACGCCCGGCCTCGCTGCTGATCCGGCCAAGCGTGTCGCTGGCGTCAACTCTGCGATTTCGAACGTCGACTTCCGACGCACACCGGCCGGCGCCGCGCAAATTCGCCTGCAGCTGACACGCGAAAATGCCTTGGTTGACCTGCACGCCGATGGTCAGCGCATCAACATCGATCTTCAGGACGTTGATGTTCCAGCGAACCTTCGTCAGAAGCTCGATGTGACCGACTTCGCCACCCCGGTTCAGGGCATCGAAACCACCCAAAATGACAAGGGCACACGGGTTGCAGTGACGGTCAACGGTGCCTTTGAAACCATGGCCTACCAGAGTGGCAACGAGTACGTGTTGGAAGTATCGCCCAAGGCCGAGCCCGTGGCTGCCGCGGACGGTTCGGTCAGCGTGGGCCAGCCCGTCGAGAAGGGTTACGACGGCAAGCCCGTCACCTTCAACTTTCAGGACATTCCTGTTCGCACCGTGCTCAACCTGATCGGCGAGCAGGCCAAGATGAACATCGTGGTCGCCGACTCGGTGAGCGGCAACGTGACCCTGCGTTTGATCAACGTACCGTGGGATCAAGTGCTCGAAATCGTTCTGCGCGCCAAGAACCTGGACAAGCGCAGTGATGGAAATGTGATTTGGGTGGCGCCTCAGGCCGATATTGCCAAGTACGAGAAAGCCTTGGCGGATGCACGCATGGAAATGGAGC
Source organism: Chiayiivirga sp. (assembly GCA_035703435.1). Classification (GTDB taxonomy): domain Bacteria; phylum Pseudomonadota; class Gammaproteobacteria; order Xanthomonadales; family Xanthomonadaceae; genus Denitratimonas. The sequence goes on from DASSYF010000062.1 coordinate 28,240, forward strand.
AGCGCGCCGAACTCACGACCGAGTACATCCCGGTCAACTATGGTCGCGCAGAAGACATTGCCAAGCTGCTGACCGAAGAGGCCAAAACCGCCGGTCAGGGTGGTCAGGGGGGCGGCCAGAGCGGTGGCCAGAACTTGAGCCGTGGCTTTCTTTCGCCTCGCGGCAGTGTCACCTTCGACCCTCGCACGAATACGCTCCTACTCAGCGAAACGGCTGAGAAAATCAAGGAAATCAAGGAGTTGATCAAGCTTCTCGATCGTCCGGTGGATCAGGTTCTGATCGAGGCACGCATCGTGATTGCCACCGAGAGCTTTGCTCGGGAATTGGGTGCGCGCTTCGGTATCAGTAGTGCCCGTCAGGAAGGCAACAACACCATCATCGGAACCAGTGGCTCGGTGGGCAGCAGTGGCGCCATGATCGACGCGGCGTTGGCGAATCGCTTGAATGGGCGCCCGCCGCTGGCGGGAATCGGCGCGGCCGCCAATGCGCTTAATGTCAACATGCCGATCACCAGCCCCGCCGGCGCGATTGGGTTCTCGATTCTTGGTGCCGACTACCTGCTCGATCTGGAACTCTCCGCATTGCAGCAGGAAGGACGTGGCGAGGTGATCTCCAGCCCGCGCGTCATCACTTCAAACCAACGCGAAGCCGTGATCAGTCAAGGTCAGGAAGTTGGCTACATCACCATGTCCGGTCAGGGCGGGCAGATGCAGCAGACGGTCAACTTCAAGGAAGCGTTGCTGAAACTGAAAGTGACGCCGACCATCACGCAGGATGGCCGGGTATTCCTGAATCTGACGGTCAACAAAGATGAGATTACCGGGTGGGTCCGTTCACAAGTCGGCGATACGCCGGAACTGGCCAAGCGTGAAGTGACCACGGCCGTGTTGGTGGAAAGTGGCCAGACCGTCGTCATCGGCGGTGTGTACGAGTTCACCAGTAGCGAAGACATCAAGAAGGTACCCTTCCTTGGCGACGTGCCCATCCTCGGGAACCTGTTCCGTACCAAGTCCAAGGGGTCGCAAAAGGCAGAGTTGTTGATCTTCGTCAGCCCGAAGATCCTCAATGTGGCCGGCCCTGGCCAGAAGTAAGCGAAACAACGTCCGACACAATCATTCAAAGCGCAGGAAGCGACCCGGTTCGCGGAGACTACCCATGAAATTTGCAACCATCCTGAAAAGCCTCTTGGTCCTGACCGCGGCCGCACTGCTTACCGCTTGCGGTGGTGGTACCAGCGGTGGCGACTCGGCCTTCCAGCCGGCCACCTTGCGCATCAGCGCCACGCCGAGCGCCCAAAACGTCCCGACGTGGCAGTCGATCGACGTCTCAGTACGTGTGACCCAGGCCAATGGCTCGGTCGTTGCCGACGGGACCACGGTCGCCGGCGTTGTCAGTCCGGCATCCGCCGGCAGCTTGCAGGCCAGCGCAAACGGTGCGCTGGGTGGAGCCAATGCCACCACGACGGCCGGCATCGCCAACTACCGCTTCACGGCGATGGGAAGCACCGGCAACGTCGCGTTGACGTTCTCCGTATCCGACCCGGCAGCATCAACCCGCACTACCAGCACGACGGTGAACATCGCGGTGGTGGCCGGTGGTACGGACCCACGACTGACGCTTGCAGCAGTACGCACCCAGCTTCCGGTCAATCACTTTGCAGTCGATCCGTTCCTTGGCTCGCCCTACATGGCCGAGGTGATCGTGACGGTGAAGGATGGCAATGGCCAGCCGGTCAATCTGCCGGACGGAATCCAGGTGTCCATCAATCCGGTAGGCAACACCGGCGGTTTCACGACCTTGGACGATCCTGAAACCACCGACGTCAACGAGTTCCTGGTGCGGATGGGTCAGGCACCCGTCGATGTGGTAGCTGGCAAGGCCACGCTCTTCGTTCACGCGCTCAACTCCACCGGCACGACCACCTTGACGGTGACGACGCAAGACCCTGTTTCCACCAACACCATCACCACCTCGCTCGAATTCGAGATTGTCGACTCCACTCCGCCACTGCCATCGCGGTTGGGCATGGCACCGACAGGCGGTGCAGTCTATGTCCAGGGATCCGGTGGCAATGACAGTAGTGCTCTGATCATTGAAGTGCGCGATGCCATTGACCAGCCGGTCCCTGATCCTGTTGCGGGCAGCAACAGCTACAACAACTATCGTCTTGAAATCGTTGGCGCCAATGCGAATGAATCCCCGCGCTTCAACGGCGTGAATGCCGCCGGACAAACGGTGAGCGGACCCTCGGTTGACCTGCGAACAACCGCTGGCCTGAGTACTGCCAACTTCATTTCCGGCAACGGTGTTGGTTCATTCCGCGTGCGCCTGTCTGCCGATCGCGCTGACAACAACGTCGACAACGGCATCAGTGATCCGGTTATTCTGGAACGATCCATCGTGGTTTCCGATGGTCAATTGTTCGATCTGGAAATCACCCAGCCGACCGTCAACGCACTGACCGTCAATCCGGCGGGCGGTGAGATGATCGACTTTGACGATACCCAGATTCCGGTGGCTCCGGACGGCACCTACAGCTTGACTGTGGGTGTCATCGCCACCGACCGTCTGGGCAACCCGGTGTTGCCTGGCACGACGATCAAGTTTGGTCTGATCGACGAGCCCCAGACGATCTACGGAAGCGGCGACTTCTACATCAGCGGCGGCGACGGCAACCCACAGGAAGGCGGCACCTTGTTCACCGCCGTCGGTGGCCACTTCCAGACTGCCGGCGGTGGTGTGGGTCCTGGCGACACCCTGGTTGTCATGGGCGAGCACGTCATCGGCAATCGTGACCTTGAGAGCGCACGCACGGTCACGCAGGTCAATAGTCAAACCAGCCTGAGCGTCGACTACCGCTTCAACCACAACGACACCACCGGCCAGAGCGTGGATTACCACGGTATCTTGCCGTACATCGTTGGGCGTGCAGCGGATGGCAACATCGTGGTCAGCGCCACGACCAACGCCGACGGCGTGGCAACCACCAAGATGAACTATCCGGTCTCCAAGCTTGGCAAAAACGTCGTGATTTGGGCGCAGGCAGACGGCCCCTTGGTTGCCAGCCAACCGAAGAAGGTCGCCGATGTCGAGTTTGCGTATTTCGCCGGTGTGGCACCCGCCACGCTCGTGGTGAGCCCATCGGTGCTCTCGGCAAACTCCACCACCAATGTCGTTGCATGCGTTTACGATGCGCTCGGCGGAGCCATGGGTAACGTCCCGGTTGGATTCGCCTTTGAAGGCCTGAGCGGCCAAGGCTGGGTGGATGGAGTGGCCATGGCAGGCACCACCGCCAACCCGACAGCGCTGGGCAGTGGCTGCACGGTCGCCGAAGTTCGTACCGCCGGTGTTCTGGAGAGCGACACGGAAACGAAACTGGTGTTCCAGGCTGCGGGTGCCGAGGCTGAAGTCACCTTCAGCTTCAATCCACTGGTCCTTCAGGCCAACCCGACCATGCTGACGCATTCGGGCGTCGTGACCTTGACCCTGTTGAACAACAACGGTGTTCCGCAGCCGGGTCATCAGATCGTCGGCGAGTGCACGGGCGAGAACGGTGCGTCGATCTGGCTCGATCCGAACCCGGGTGTCACCGACGTCAACGGCCGCACGACGGCGACGATCCGAGTCAACAACTTGGATGGCTTGGGTCAGGCCGGTTCGGGCGAGTGCACCTTCAAGACGGTCGATGACAGCGCCTCCACCAAGGTCAAGCTGCAGGGCCAGGATTTGTGCTTGCTCTATGTGAGTCCCTTGCCCTCCGGCTGCCCAAGCGATCCGGTTGATCAGCACGCCTTGTCGGCCACGCTGACGGGTGGCGGAACGCCCGGAAGCTACTCGATCACAAGCGCGCCGAGTGGTTTGTTGTGCACCGTGGCCAGTGGCACCACGTCGAGTTGCTCGCCAGTCGAGTACGACGAGGGAACGACGGTCACCCTGACCACCACGGGTCCTGCGGGCGCAACGTTTGGCGGCTGGACGGGTGACTGCGTTCCGGTGTCCGGCAGCCCCGAGAAGGCGACTGTCATCATGAATGACGCTCGAAGTTGCGTCGCCACATGGAATCCGTAAGACGTTGAAAGAAAGGGGACTTCGGTCCCCTTTCTCATTGAGCGATTAGTCGCAACATCAGTCAGCCGCGCCAGTGCTCGCCAGCAAACACATGCTGTGCCATGATGGCCACTTGTCAGTCAGAGTTCATACTTGCCCATGAGTCACCGGATGCTACATGCCGGGGACGTGCTCTTCCACGAAGGTGAACCGGGACGCGCGGCCTATTTGATCGAGAGTGGCACCGTACGCATCGAGGTCGGTGAAGGAACAGACACGCTCACCCTTGCAGACCTTTCGGTGGGTGACTTGGTCGGCGAAATGGCGATGATCGACGACGCGCCGCGAACGGCCACGGCGACGGCGCTGGAAGACACCGCACTACTCGTCATCGATCGCGAGCACTTGGCCGAGCGCATCGCCCAGACCGATCCGGTCGTGCGTGCACTACTCGGGGGACAACTCAAGCGCTATCGCGCCATGTTGGCCACGATGCGGGGGCAGCAGGCCCCGGAGTCAGGTGCCGCGCTCGAAGAAATCGTGGCCATCGGGAAGATCAGGCTCGAATCGCAGTTGCGCGAAGCGCTGAGCGAGGGCCGTCTGGAGGTCTACCTTCAGCCGTTGTACGAAGTGTCCAAGCGTTACATCGCAGGTTACGAGGCCTTGGTGCGTTGGAATCACCCGCAACGCGGGATGATATCGCCAGCCGAGTTCATCGCTCTGGCTGAAGAAACCTCCTTGATCGTGCCCGTGGGCGAGTACATGCTCGAGCACTCCATCGCCGCGCTCGTGAAGATGCGGGACAGTGGACTATCGCCCTTGCCGTTCGTGTCGATCAACGTGTCGCCACGGCAACTGCGTGAAGCGGGCTTGATCGAAGCCCTACTCGCTCGTCTGGATCGTGTGGGTCTTCCCACGAGTTCGGTCAAACTCGAAATTACCGAAAGTCAGGTGCTGGATGTCGCGCAAGCCACACAGATTTTGGACCTGTGCCACGCCGCCGGCGTGCAGGTCTCACTCGACGATTTTGGTACCGGTTTTTCCAACTTGAGTCATCTGCACGCCTTGCGGTTTGACACCATCAAGGTCGATCAAGCCTTCGTGCGAGAGATCGAAACCTCCGAGCGCTCGATGGCGATGTTGCAGGCTATCGTCGGCTTGGTTCAGGCCATCGGCGCCGATGTCTTGGTGGAAGGCATCGAGACCGCCTATCAGATGGATGTGCTCGAAAGCTTGGGCGTGCGCTACGCTCAGGGCTACCTCATCAGCAAGCCCTTGCCACTCGCACAGGCCATTGAACTGGGCCTCAACGTCGCAATCCCGCATTGATCGCGTGGCAAAGCGCTGGCGAACTCAACGCTGACCTCTCTGGCTGCTGCGCGGAACCTTGGCGTGCGGCCTCGGTCAGAGACAGCCGAATCTTTCTTGAATCGACCCGATAACTTCATGGATGCTCACACCCACCAAGCCGATGCCAGTACCCTTCAGTCCGATTTTGCGGGCTTGCGCGACGAGCTGGCGACGCGCGTCATCGGTCAACCCGCGCTGGTGCAGCGCCTGTTGATTGCGCTATTGGCCGATGGGCACTTGCTGGTGGAAGGCGCGCCCGGCTTGGCCAAGACCACCGCGATAAAGGAATTGGCAGGGCGCATCGAGGCGGACTTTCATCGCATCCAGTTCACCCCCGACCTCTTGCCCTCGGACCTCACTGGCACCGACATCTATCGTCCGCAAGAAGGCCGCTTTGAGTTCCAGCCGGGGCCGATCTTCCACAACTTGCTGCTGGCCGATGAGATCAATCGCGCGCCGGCCAAGGTGCAGTCGGCGTTGCTGGAGGCCATGGGTGAGCGGCAAATTACGGTAGGCCGCACGACCTACCCATTACCGCCGCTGTTTCTGGTGATGGCCACCCAGAATCCGATCGAGCAGGAAGGCACCTATCCCTTGCCCGAAGCGCAATTGGATCGTTTCTTGATGCATGTGCGGATCGGTTATCCGCACGCCGAAGCCGAACTGGGCATCCTTGAATTGGCTCGCAAGCGCGCACGAGCCCAAGACCTCGCAGCAGCTCAGACACCGCGACGACTGAGTGCCGAGTCGATCCTGGCTGCGCGTCGCGCCGTGCTGGATATTCATCTCTCGGCCGAACTGGAGCGTTACATGGTCGAGCTGGTGCTGGCGACGCGTGATGCGGCGCGCTACGACGCCAAGCTGGGACGCCAGATCGCCTTTGGCGCAAGCCCGCGCGGCACCATCGCGCTGGAGCGTTGCGCACGCGCACACGCCTGGCTCGAGGGTCGCGATTACGTCACGCCGAGCGATGTGCGGGCGATCGCCAATGATGTCTTGCGTCATCGTGTCCTGCTCTCATTCGAAGCCGAAGCGGATGGCGTCGGCAGCGATGAGATCGTGAACGCGTTGTTGGACCGCGTCCCGGTGCCCTGATCAGGTTGTCACCATGGATCCACACGCCATTCCCGGGGTCCGATTTGACCTGCGCGAATTGATCGCCTTGCGCGGCCACGTACCGGCTCTGGCACAGCTCAGCCAGCGCCGTAGCGCTGACGCGCTCGCCGGCGCACACGCCTCGCCGTTCCGTGGGCGTGGCATGGAATATGCCGAATCGCGGCCGTACGCACACGGCGATGATGTGCGGCATATCGATTGGCGCGTCACCGCGCGCACCGGTCGCACACATACCAAACTATTTCAGCCCGAACGTGAGCGCACCACGGCGATCATTTACGATCGTTCGGCTTCGATGGCCTTTGGAACCCGGGTGTGCCTCAAGTCCGTGCAGGCGGCGCGCTTGGCCGCACTGATGGTGTGGCTGGCCTTGCGCGACGGGCATCGCGTAGCGGCCGCTGGCGCCGGCGCGGTACGCGAACTCATGCCGCCCTTGAGCGGCCGTCGCGGGGTGCTGCGTGTGCTCGATGCCTTGGTGCGTTGGCAGCCCGAACTTGGTGCGCAGGCGCTTGGCACGGAAGCCGAACATGCCGCGCTGGCGGTCGATGGCTTGCAGCATGCCTTGCGACCGGGCAGTCAGCTCTTGTTCCTGCTGGATCCGCGCAGCGTCGATGCGCGTCTGGCGTCCTCCTTGCAGCGCTTGCGCCAGCATCACGATCTGGCGGTATGCCTCCTGGTCGATTCGATCGAGCTCAAACCGCCGCCGCAGGCGGTCTATCGAATCGGTGATGGCCGTGAAGTTGGCGGCCTGCATCTGGAAACCTCGCTGGCGCAGCGGCACTGGCAGGCCCATTTCGCGCAGTTGCACGCCAGTGCGCGCGAGCATCTGACCCGAGCCGGTGCGCGCGTGGCACTGGTCAGCACCGCCGCCGATCCGGTGGATGCACTCGCACGGCTTCTGCGCGGGCAATCGGAGCCTCCGTTGGAGCGGGCCTCATGAACCCGAATGGCCCTCAATTGATCGACATTCACGCGCCATCGGCGCCATCGTGGTGGCCGCCCGCGCCCGGCTGGTGGTTGGTGGCCGTGGTGGTGCTGGCACTGGTCGCGTTGTTGGCGTGGACCCTGCGACGCCGTGCGCGATACAACACCACCTGCCGCGTGTTTGTCCACGAGGTGGAAAATCTGTGCGCGCGCTATCCCGCCAGCCAGCAAGGCGCGGCGCGTGTCGCCGGGCTTGCGGTGCTGTTGCGGCGCATTGCCTGCCATCACCAACCTGCAGCGCGCGCGCTGCAGGGCGAGGCGTGGCTGCGCTACCTCGATGGCAACCTGTCCGATCGCCCGTTTTCCACCGGCGTGGGACGCCTGTTGCTCGATGCGCCGTATCGCCCGCACGTGAGCGCCAGTGACGCCGAGGCCTTGCTCGGCTTGGTTCGATCGCAGTTGGCGCGATGGGCGAGGCCGGCGCATGTTTGAATTTGCCTGGCCAATGGCATTCATCGGGTTGGCACTGCCCTTTCTGGTGCACATTCTGGTACCGCGAGCGAGGCACCAGGGCGGCGTGGCCTTGCGGGTGCCGTTCTATGGTCAATGGTTGGGCTTGGCCGGAGCCACGCGCGGCGTCGGCCTGCGGTCCAGGCTTTGGTTGCCGGCCATGGCCTTCGCCCTGCTGTGCTCAGCGGCGGCGCGGCCACAGTGGCTGGGTGATCCACAAGTACCTCCGCGCGATGGCCGTGACCTGATGTTGGCGGTTGATACCTCGGGCAGCATGGCCGCCGAGGACATGAGCGTGGGCGGTCGGCGCATGGATCGACTTCAGGCCATCAAGCTGGTGGTGGGCGACTTTCTCAAGCGCCGCGTGGGTGATCGTGTTGGCTTGATCCTTTTTGGGCAGAACGCCTATCTGGTCACACCGCTGACCTTCGACCTGAACAGCGTGCGCCATCAGCTCGACACCAGCGTGGTGGGATTGGCGGGGCGCGAAACGGCCATTGGTGATGCCGTCGGATTGGCGGTCAAGCGATTGCGTGATCGGCCACAGGACCAGCGCGTGTTGATCCTGCTGACGGACGGCGCCAACAATGCGGGTGCCTTGCAACCCATGCAGGCGGCGGAACTTGCGGCGGCCAACCACGTGCGCGTTCACACCATTGCCTTCGGTTCGGATACGCAACGTGGCCCCTTCGGGTTGATGATGCCCTCGGCCGAAATGGACGAGCCCACGCTCGAACACATCGCCGAACGCACCGGCGGGCGCTTCTTTCGTGCGCGCAACACCGCTGAACTTGCGGGCATCTACGCCGAATTGGATCGCCTTGAGCCGGTGGAGCAAGAAGGCGAAGCGATCCGACCTCGGCGCGAGTTGTTCATGTATCCCGCCACGGCCGCGATGCTGTTGGCCTTGCTGGCACTGGCTTTGCAATCGGGCCTCGGGCGCGTGGTGAGGACGTCATGATCGACTTCCTCAACACCCTGCACTGGTTGCGTCCGATGTGGTTGTGGGCCTTGCTTGCGGTGCCGCTGATGGCCTGGGTATGGCGGCGGCGCGCGCGCCAGATCGACCCTTGGCGCCAGGTGTGCGATCCGGCGCTTCTGGCACATTTGAGTCAGGACGGTGGCAGCGCGTTGCGTACCCGTTTGGCGCCTGGCCTCAGCCTCTTGACGCTGGGTCTGATGATCCTGGCCTTGGCCGGACCCGCCTTTCGGCAGATCCCCGAAGCGGTGGTGCGTCTGCAATCACCCCTGATCGTAGCGGTCGATCTGTCCAACGCCGTTCGCGCCACCGATGTCAAACCCGACCGCATGGCGCGGGTGCGCTTCAAATTGGCCGACCTTCTGCAAGGCCGCCACGAAGGTCAGACCGCCTTGATTGCCTACGCTGGCGACGCCTTCACCGTGGCGCCATTGACCGATGATGCCTCGGCGTTGAAAGACCTGGCGGCCTCGCTTTCACCCGATGTCATGCCGGTGCCCGGGCAGCGTCCGGAACGGGCGATTGCGCTGGCCGAGCAGCTGTTGCGCGATGGCGGCCACAACGAAGGCGACCTGTTGTTGATCACCAGTGACGCCGGTCAGGCCGCGATCGCGGCTGCGCAGAAAGCACGCGCGGCCGGACTGCGCATTTCCGTGCTGGGTGTGGGCACCGAGCAAGGCGCGCCAATTCCCCGTCCGGGCGGTGGTTTTGTGACCGACGCTGCCGGCAACATGGTCCTGCCTCGGCTCGATACCGCCGGCTTGCGAGCATTGGCCACAACAGGCGGTGGTCGTTATGCCGGCCTGAGCTTGGGCGATTCCGATTTGAAGAGCCTGGATGTGTTGCAAGCGCGACCGAATGTTGGCGAACGCGAGAGTAGTGCCGATTCGACTCGGGCTTGGCAGGACGAAGGCCCGTGGCTGTTGTTGATTCTGTTGCCTTTGGCCGCACTGGCGTTCCGCAAGGGCTGGCTGGCCTGCCTGGCGCTTTTGCTCGTGTTGCCACCGCCATCGGCGCAGGCCTTCGAATGGCAGGATCTGTGGCAACGTCCAGACCAGCGCGCCTACGAGGCCTTGCAACACGGTCAGATCGAGGCGGCGCGAAGCTTGGCGCGCGATCCGGCCATTGCTGGCACGGCTGCCTATCGCGCCTCGGACTTCAACGCGGCGATCGAGCGTTTCAAGGCCGGTTCCGGTGCGAACGCGCGCTACAACCTTGGCAATGCACTGGCCAAGGCCGGTCGCTATCAGGACGCCATTGCGGCCTACGATCAGGCCTTGGCAGAGCAGCCCGACATGGCCGACGCCACCGCCAACCGCAAAGCGGTGGAAGACTGGTTGCGTCAGCAGGAACGCGAGCAGCAGGGCCAAGACGGTCAGCAGAAACAGCAAGGCCAGAACGGCCAGCAGAATCAGCAGGATCAGGACGGCCAGGATCAGCAAGGTCAGGACGGCCAACAGAAGCAGCAAGGCCAGGACGGCCAGCAGGATCAACAAGGTCAGGACGGCCAGGAGAAGCAGCAAGGCGAGGACGGCCAACAGAAGCAGCAAGGCCAGGACGGCCAACAGAAGCAGCAAGGCCAGGACAGCCAACAGAAGCAGCAAGGCCAGGACAGCCAGGAGAAGCAGCAAGGCGAGGACGGCCAACAGAAGCAGCAGGGTCAGGACGGACAGCAGAGTCAGGATTCAAAACAGAACCCGGCACAGGATGCGCATAAGCAGGGCGGCCGGGACGGCGCACCTGATGAGGATCAGGTACCCGAGTCCGAGGCTGAACCCGACCCCGAAGCCCGCGAGCAAGCCGCTGAACGCTACGCGCAGCAAGTGCAAGACGCCATCGAACACGGCGATGGGACCGAACCGAAACCCGTGGCAGGGCAAACGCTGTCCACCGAAGAAGCCGAGCAGCAACAGGCCATGCAGCACCTGCTGCAGCGGGTTCCGGATGATCCCGGTGGCCTGCTGCGGCGCAAATTTCAGTTGGAATTCCAGCGTCGTCAGCAACAAGGAGAACAACGGTGAGTTCAGGCGAAGGCAAGGTGATCGCCACGCGCTGGCTGGCACTGGTTCTGCTGCTGGTCTGCGGCATGCTCAGTGCGCGCGCTTCGGCCGAAGTTCGTGCCTGGTTTGACCGCAGCTCGGTGAGCATGGGTGAAACCGTTACCCTCAACATCGAATCGGCCACTACCGAACAGCCGGACTTTTCCGCCTTGGAAAAGGACTTTCGCATCAGTGCGCGTTCGACCAATACCCAGGTGCAGATCATCAATGGCGCGATGGCACGCACCAACTTGTGGGCCGTCGCGTTGGAGCCGCTGCACGAAGGCGTGATCGCGGTCGCGCCCATCACCGTGGGTAACGACCAGACGGCGCCCTTGAGTCTCACCGTCAGGCCGATGGCGCGGGGTTCGGCGGCGGCCGGCGACGATGTCTTTCTGGAGGTGGAAGCCGATACCACCACGCCTTACGTGCAGCAGCAGGTGAGTTACACCGTGCGCTTGTACTACGCGGTGTCCTTGCTGGAAGGCAATCTCGATGACCCCACCGGCGCCGGCTTGCAGGTGCGTCGGGTTGGCGAGGATGTGAACTACTCGCGGCAGATCGGCGGACGGCGCTTCAACGTGGTGGAGCGCCGCTACGCGATTTCTGCCGACCACAGCGGTAGCACCACGATCAATGCGGTGAGTTTTCGCGGGCGTGTAGCGGCCGGAGGGCGAGGCGGCTTTTTCTCCCAGGGCAGTCCCGTCAGTACCGGCAGTGAAGCCATCACCCTGGAAGTGCGGCCGGTACCAGCCCAGGCGCCGTTGCCTTGGACGCCGGCGCAGGCGCTTCGACTGTCGGACAATGCCTCGCAGTTGCCTGCGAACGTCAACGTGGGCGATGCGCTGGAACTGACCGTGACCGCAGAAGCCACTGGCCTCTCCGCCGAACAGCTTCCCGAATTGAGCCTGCCTGCCATTGCCGGTGCGGAGGTGTATCCCGATCAGGAAACACGCGACACAGCCATTGTCGATGGCAAGCTGGTGGGAAAGCGCACCCGCACGTTTGCAATCCTGCCGCAGCAGCCCGGCACTCTGAACTTGCCCGAGCGCAGCCTGTCGTGGTGGAACCTTGCGACCGATCAAGCCCAGCGCAGTGTCTTGCCGGCGCGCAGCATCACGGTCGCCGCAGCCGCGGGTGCCGGGTCCAGCACGCCCGCGCCGGCGTTGCCGGCGGCAGATTCCAGTCAAGCCGCCACGAGGGCCCCAGCGCAAACAGAACCTGTCGCATCCCCGGGCGTTTGGCGGCCACTTGCCATGGTGCTGGCCGTACTGTGGCTGGCAACCTTGCTGATCTGGTTCGTTCGAGCCAAACGATTGCGCCCTGCGTCGCCGGACGCGCCTGCGTTGGAGTCGGTGAAGCTGTGGCGACCCGCGCTGGCACATGCCCTGGCGCGCAACGATCTGTCGGCAGCGCGACGCGCCTTGCTGCGCCTGAATCCACAATCGGGCGACCTGCACGATCTGGCCGAGCTTCTGGAAGACTCCGAACAAGTCGCAGCCCTGCAAGCCTTGGAGCATGCCCTGTATCGCGGCGACAGCGCCGAGGGCGTGGCCGCGCAGTTGCGCAATGCGTTTGCCCGCACGCCGAAGCTTCGTTCGGCGAGCGCCGCATCGCGTTCTGAAGCGCCCAAACTGGCACCTTTGTATCCGGAGTCGTGAGCACGGCGCAGACCTGTCGGCTCGCCTTGCCTTAACATCGGTTCCCAGCTTCGGTATTGGAACCCACATGGCGCGCCGCTCGATCCCGCTTCACATCCAGATGGCCATCGGCTTTGCCGTGGGTCTTGTCGGTGGCTTGTTGGTGTACGTCATCGCCGGTGATGCGCCGTGGCTGCACTGGTTCACCAGTTATGTCACCCAGCCGGTCGGACAGGTGTTCCTGCGCTTGTTGTTCATGCTGGTGATTCCGCTGCTGTTCTCGGCCTTGGTGATGGGCGTGGCGGAAATGGGCGACATCAAGTCGCTGGGTCGAGCAGGCTGGAAAACCCTCCTTTACACCGTGGTGGTATCCACGATTGCCGTGGTCGTGGGCCTGGTGGCCGTGAACGTGTTTCGTCCGGGGGATGGCGTCGATCCACAGGTCGCGCAACGCTTGCTGGAAGAAGCTTCGGGTCGTGCGCAGGGCATCGTTGATACCGCGCGAAGCGGTGGCAGCGGCATGGACCTTCTGGTCCGGATCGTGCCGGACAATGTGTTCAAGGCGGCAGCCAACAACGACATCCTGGCGGTGATGTTCTTTGCCTTGGCCTTTGGCATCGGGCTTGTGCTCACCCACACGCCCGGTGCGGAAAAGGTGAAGGGCGTGGTGCAGGGTCTGTTCGATCTGTCCATGACCTTGATTGATCTGGTGATCCGCATGGCGCCGTGGGCGGTGGCGTGCCTGGTGTTCAATCTGGCGGCACTGTTCGGCTGGGACTTGCTCTTGCGCCTGGGCGCCTATGTCGCGGTGGTGTTTGGCGCGCTGGCCTTCCACGGCATCGTGGTGTACTCGGCGGTCCTGTATCTGGCCGGTGGCATGTCGCCATGGCACTTTTTCAACAAGTCGCAGGAAGCCATGGTGGTGGCCTTTTCCACCGCGTCCAGCAACGCCACCTTGCCGACCGCGCTCAAGGTGGCCGAGGAAGACCTCAAACTGCCGCGCCGCATCTCGCGTTTCGTACTCACCATCGGCGCCACCGCCAACCAGAACGGCACGGCCTTGTTCGAGGGTGTCACCGTGCTGTTCCTGGCGCAGTTCTTCGGTATCGATCTCAGTCTGGGCCAGCAGTTCGTGGTGATGCTGGTCTGCATCCTCGGTGGTGTCGGTACCGCCGGTGTGCCGGCAGGCTCCCTGCCCGTGATTGCGATGATCTGCGGCATGGTGGGCGTGCCGCCGGAAGGCATCGGCCTGATCCTCGGCGTCGACCGTTTCCTCGACATGTGCCGCACCACCCTCAACGTCACCGGCGACCTGGTGGCAGCCACCGTGGTTTCACGCGGCGAGACCGATGATGAGACGCCGGCTGCCACCCTTGGGTAGCGTGGATTGCGCCATCGCGCGCGCTTGAAACACGCGCCGCACGCACTGCTCCCACGGCCAGCCATTGGCGTATGCTGCGCGCTACTGATCGTTCAGGGGCGCGCTTCGCCTCCAGGCCACTCGCGTGGCGTGGGAGTGGACGCATCGAGCCGACGGCAAACCCGTCGTTTTGTATCCAGGGGACTCCAAACCATGATTGGCAAGATTCGGATCTGGCAGCCGGCCGGTGCCTTGTTGTTGGCACTGCCTTTTGTCCTGGCCTCGACCGCGCAGGCGGCAGGGCCGGCGGCGACCGCAAAAATGCGCAAGGTAATCGCCGAAAAAGGCGTGATCGAACGAACTTCACCGGGTGTGCACCCGTGGTACGACTACGGAAGTTATGCCCTTTACAAGCTCGATGAAGCCACGCTGGCGCGACTCCCTGCCGCCGTGCGCGCGCAGTTTACCGATGCCTCCCAGATGGACCGCATCCTGTTTGATCGCCACGCCATCGACACGACCACCGCAGGCCTGGCTCCGCCGCCACTTTTGGCGAGCAAGGGCGGCAATGGTCCCGGCCTGCAGCTGGTTCAGTTTGTCGGCCCGATCCGGCAGGAATGGCTGGATGCGGTGCGGGCGACCGGCGCCCAATTGGTGCACTACGTGGCCAACAATGCGTATCTGGTCTGGGCCGACACGGGCAGTCGCGATCAGCTGGGCACGTTGGTGAATGGCGGAGCTTTTCTGCAGTACAGCCAGCCGCTGCAAGTGGCCAACAAGCTGGGCGCTTCGGTGGAGCAGCGCATCGTGAGTGCCAATGCGCCACAAGAGCGGGTGCCGGTGGTGATCCAGCTGTATCGACACGAAGGGAAGAAGGTGTCGGAACAGGCGATTGCCGGCTTGGCCACGCGGGTGTTGGCCGATTGGACGCCAATCCTCAACTTCGAGAACATTCTCGTCGAAGTGCGCGCTGCCGATCTGTTGACGATTGCCAACCTGCCGGACGTCGTCTGGGTGGGCGAGCGATTCCCGCGCGAGAAAATGGACGAGGTGCAGGGGCAAATCATCGCCGCTCATTTCAATGGCACCCAGAGTGGCCCGAGTGGCCCGGGCTACAAGGCGTGGTTGGATGGGCTCGGGTTCAGCCAGAACCCGTC
The DNA here is from genome assembly GCA_035703435.1 of Chiayiivirga sp. GTDB lineage: Bacteria > Pseudomonadota > Gammaproteobacteria > Xanthomonadales > Xanthomonadaceae > Denitratimonas. Next base: position 43,362 of record DASSYF010000062.1, read on the forward strand.
CGACTATCCCGTCGTCAATGTGACCGACGATGGCGTAGGCGATGGCACGACCACCAACGGTGCGGGCGATGTGACGCTCACCCGATTGGCCGACGGCACGACCAGCCGCATTGCCTATGTCAACAACTGCACCACGGATACCTTGGCCGACGGTGGTGGCGGGCACGGCCACCTCAATACCAATATCGTCATCGGTTACGACCAACGCGGTGGCCTGCCCTTTACCGATCCAAACGGCTACCTGCGCGGTCAGGGCATCAATCCGTATGGCCGCACCGGCAATACCAAGATCTTCGAGAATGCCGGCCCCTACGAAGTCAGTAATTGCGGCGGTACGGATACGGGCGTCATCAAGAGCGAACAGGATCAGGGGGCTTTGATCAGCACCAATTCCTGGGGCTGCAGCGGTTGCGCGGGAACCTACGATGAGTCCTCGCAAGCCTACGATGTCGGCGTACGTGATGCCGATGGTTCGGAGTCGGGCAATCAGGAACTCTTCTACGTGTTCTCGGCCGGCAACAGTGGGCCAGGAGCCAATACCATCGGCAGCCCCGGCAATGGCAAGAACATGTTGACCGTGGGTGCGTCTGAAAACCAGCGACCCAGCGATGAAAGTGGCAATTGGACCGACGGCTGCCAGGTCGGCCCGAGCGGTGCCGACAACGCCATGGACATCATCAACTTTTCCAGTCGTGGCCCAGCGCCGGGCGGGCGCATCAAACCGGAGACCATCGCGCCGGGTACGCACATTCAGGCCACGGCCAGTAACTCGGCCACCTACGATGGCAGCGGGGTTTGCGATCAATATCGGCCCACCGGTCAAACCGTCTTCGCTGCGTCTTCCGGCACCAGTCATTCAACGCCTGCGGTGGCCGGTGTGGCATCCCTGTACTACCGCTGGCTGCAAACCCAACACGGCGTCGCTACGCCCAGTCCGGCGTTGCAGAAGGCCTACATCCTTGCGCATCCGACCTATCTGACGGGGCTGTATGGCAACGGCAACCTGCCCACCAACAGTCAGGGCTATGGCATGCCCGACATGACCGCGGCATTCGACGCGACGCCGCGTTTCCTCGTGAACCAGAGCCAGCTATTGGCCAACTCGGGTGAACTCTGGACATGGAACGGCGCGGTGGCAGACCCGACCAAGCCCATGCGCATCGTGCTCAACTACACCGATGCGCCCGGCAGCATCGGCACCAGCCCGCAAGTCAACAATCTCGATCTGGCGGTTACGGTCAACGGCACCACGTATCTGGGTAACCAATTCAGCGGTCAGTGGAGTACCACGGGCGGTTCGGCCGATGCTTCCAACAATTACGAAGCGGTATTCCTCCCAACAGGCACGACGGGTGCCCTGAACATCACGGTCACCGGCTTCAACATCGCCGGCGATGGTGTGCCAGGCAATGCCGACACCACCGATCAGGATTTTGCGCTGGTGTGCTACAACTGCTCGCAATTCCCCGATTACACCTTGCAGGCTACGCCCACCACGCAGGCCATCTGCGCACCCACGGCGGCAGCGTACACGGTCAATGTCGGCAGCATCATGGGCTACACCGATCCGGTGACGCTGTCGGTTTCGGGCAATCCTTCGGGCACCACGACGGGGTTCGGGACCAACCCGGTGACGCCGGCCGGCTCGAGCGTACTGACCATCGACAACACCAACGCAGCCACGGCGGGCAGCTACACCCTGAACCTGTCGGCTACATCGACCTTGGGCAACAAGACTGCCAACCTGGGTCTGGATGTGTTCAACGCCGTGCCAGGCGCCAGCACACTCAGCAGCCCAGCCAGTGGCGCCAGCAACGTTCCGGCCCAGCCGACTTTCAGTTGGACCGCGGCCAGCCAGGGCGCCACCTACAGCATCGAAGTCGCCAGTGATGTCGGTTTTGGCACCATCGTGGCTTCGGCCAGCGGCCTGGCCGGCACCAGCTGGACCTCCAACGTCACCCTCAACACCAGCTCGACCTACTACTGGCGAGTATGGGCCGACAACCTGTGCGGCACCGGTTCGCAATCGGCCATCAGCAGTTTCAGCACGGTGGCAGCACCGGGCGACTGCGGTATCGGCACCACAGCCAAGCAGGTGCACACCACCAACTTCGAAGAAGGGCTGTCGGGCTGGGCGCAGGGCTCGGGTGGCTCGGGCACCAACACCTGGGCGGTCAGTACCGTGTCGCCACATGCCGGCGCCCAGCATGTGCATGCGAACAACACGGGCTCGGTCACCGACCAGCGACTGGTGTCACCGACCATCGTCCTGCCCACGGGTGAGGATCCGGTGGTGTTGAAGTTCTGGCATGTGCCCAACAACGAGAACTTGGGTACGACGGCGTGCTACGACGGCGGCATTCTGGAGGTGTCCAGCGATGCGGGTACCACCTGGACCCAGGTTCCTGCTGCCAACTTGTTGCTGGGTGGTTACCGTGGCGCGATCTCGAGTTCGTTCAGCAACCCATTGAGCGGACTGCAAGCCTGGTGCGGTGATACCGCGTACATGCAGACCATTGCCGATGTGAGTAGTTATGCCGGACTGAGCGTGCAGTTCCGATTCCGCCTGGGTACTGATACTTCGGTCAGCAAGCCGGGTTGGGATGTGGACGATGTTTCGGTACAAAGCTGCGAGGCCGCCGTGCCCAACAGTGCGGTCAGCCCAGCCAGCCTGAGCCACACCCAAGTCACCAATACCAGTAGCAACCATGTACTGACGATTGGCAACACCGCAGGCGGCACGCTGACCTGGACCATCGACGAAGAACCCGGTACCGGCACCTGCAGCAGCCCGGCGTCGGTACCGTGGCTGAGTGTGGCGCCGGCCAGCGGCACAACGAGCAGTGGTGGCAGCACCCCGACCACGGTGACGCTCGACTCCACGGGTCTTGCGCCAGCCACCTACAACGCCAACCTGTGCGTGCACAGCGACGATCCGGACGCGGGACCCGGCAACGGCACCGATCTGGTCGTGGTGCCCCTCACCCTGATCGTGGATGGCGACCAGATCTTCAGCGACGGTTTCGAGAACTGATGCATCCGAGCCGGGCGCCGAACGGCGCCCGGTGGGCATCGCACATCACAATTTGCGGCCCGCAAGGCACGTAGCACAAGACAGCCTCGGCGCGGGGTGGGACAATGGCGGGCCATGCCGCCGGTATGCGGCCCATTCCCCTTGTTCAAAGCGTGACCTTGCCCATGACGACGCCCAGCCGCCGCGATCTTGCCAACGCCATTCGTTTCCTTGCTGCCGATGCCGTGCAAGCGGCCAACAGTGGCCACCCCGGCATGCCGATGGGTATGGCCGACATTGCCCAGGTGCTGTGGGGCGATTTCCTCAGCCACAATCCGGCCAATCCCAAGTGGGTGAACCGCGACCGTTTCGTGCTCTCCAATGGGCACGGGTCGATGCTGCAGTACGCACTGCTGCACCTGAGCGGCTACGCACTTTCGATTGACGACCTCAAACAGTTCCGCCAGCTCAACAGCAAGACCGCCGGCCACCCCGAAGCCCATGCCACGCCGGGCGTGGAAACCACGACCGGCCCACTGGGGCAAGGCCTGGCCAATGCGGTGGGCATGGCCTTGGCGGAAAAACTGTTGGCGCAGCGCTTCAACCAGCCTGGCCACAGCATCGTCGATCACCACACCTGGGTGTTTCTGGGCGATGGTTGCCTGATGGAAGGCATCTCGCACGAGGCCTGTTCCCTGGCCGGAACCCTGGGCCTGGGCAAGCTGATCGCACTCTACGATGACAACAACATCTCGATCGACGGTGAAGTCCACGGCTGGTTCACCGACGACACGCCCAAGCGCTTTGAAGCCTACGGCTGGCAGGTGATCCGCAACGTCGATGGCCACGATCCGGAAGAAGTCGCTCAAGCCATTCGCACCGCCAAGGCTGAAGTCGAGCGTCCGACTCTGATCTGCTGCAAGACCACGATCGGTTTCGGTTCGCCCAACAAGGCCGGCAAGGAATCCTCGCACGGTGCGCCCTTGGGCAAGGACGAGTTGGCCGCCACGCGGCAGGCCTTGAGCTGGCCGTATGCCGCCTTCGAGGTGCCACGCGAGATCTATGCCGTTTGGGATGCAAAGCAGGCCGGCAGTGCGCGCGAGGCGGCCTGGGATCGCGCTTTCGATGCGTACCAAAGCGCCCACCCGGCCTTGGCCAGCGAATTTTCGCGCCGCATGAGCGGCCAGTTGCCGCAGGACTTTGCGGCACGGGCCGATGCCTACATCGCCAAGCTTCAGGCCGAAGGGCCGGTCGTGGCCTCACGCAAGGCCTCGCAGATGGCGATCGAAGCCTTTGCTCCCGGCTTGCCGGAACTGATCGGCGGTTCGGCCGATCTGGCCGGTTCCAACCTGACCTTGTGGAAGGGCAGCAAGTCCGCCGTCAGCCATGACGCCGACGCCAATTACGTCTACTACGGCGTACGCGAATTCGGCATGACCGCCATCGCCAATGGCCTGGCTCTCCACGGCGGTTTCATTCCCTATGACGCCACCTTCCTGGTGTTTGCCGATTACTCGCGCAATGCCTTGCGCATGAGCGCGCTGATCCCGGCGGGCAGCATCCACGTCTTCACCCACGACTCGATCGGTCTGGGCGAGGACGGCCCGACCCACCAACCGGTCGAGCATCTGGCCAGCCTGCGCTACATTCCGAACAACTCGGTCTGGCGGCCGTGCGATGCGGTGGAAAGCGCGGTCGCGTGGAAGGCTGCGATCGAACATCGCGCCGGCCCGAGCTGCCTGATTTTCAGTCGCCAGAACCTGCCGCATCAGTCGCGCACGGCCGAACAGGTGGCTGATATTGCACGTGGCGGTTATGTCCTGTCCGATCCGACCTCGGCCCAATTCGATGTCATCCTGATTGCCACCGGTTCGGAAGTGGAACTGGCGATGGAGGCCATGCGGCAACTGGCCGACCAAGGCATCCAGGCGCGCGTGGTGTCGATGCCCAACACCGAGGTGTTCCAGCGCCAGCCGCTGGAATGGCGCGAAGGCGTGCTGCCCTCATGGTGCCGCAAGCGGGTGGCGGTCGAGGCTGGCGTCACCGGCTTCTGGCGTCAATACGTGGGTCTGGATGGCAAGGTGATTGGCATCGACAGCTTCGGCGCCTCGGCGCCGGCCAATGTGCTGTATCAGCACTTCGGCATCACGGTTGAAGCCGTGGTGGATGCCGTCAAATCGCTTTGATGCCGGGGATGCCAAACGGCGGCGATGATGGTGGCGGATGCGCTGCGCTTATCCGCCCTACGGCGAGGATGGCGTAGGGTGGATAAGGCCGCAGGCCGCATCCACCGCCCCATCGAGCAACGGCAATGGCAAGGCCGCAGGCCGCATCCACCGCCCCATCAAGCAAACGGTGATGGCGTAGGGTGGATAAGACCACCGGCCGCATCCACCGTCCCCTCTGCTTCGGAATCGTGGTCGGCGGGATTGCCTTTCAACCCACGATCAGGCTTGAATAGCGGTTTGGCGGGCCTCTCGCGGGTGTGTGATGAACAGCGTTGTACGTGATCCGGATGCGCCGAGTTTCGTGCGCGATTTCGTGAACCTGGTGGATGCACGGCTGGGTGCACGTGCACTGCTTGCCAGCGATGAGTTTTTCGCCGCCAAGGATCGCATGCTGGAGCCTGCAGCGGCGCAGTTTCATCCCGGACGTTACGACGAGCACGGCAAGTGGATGGACGGCTGGGAAACGCGCCGTCGTCGTGGGCCCGGGCACGACTGGTGCGTGATTCGACTGGCGCGTGCCGGCACGATCAAGGGCCTGGACATCGACACCTCGCACTTCACCGGCAACTACCCGCCGGCGGCTTCACTCGAAGCGTGCGCCTTGGATGCTGGTGATCCGGATGCGTCCACCACGTGGTTTCCGTTGCTGTCCACACGCTCGCTGCGTGGCAACAGTCACCACTATTTCGAGGTGGATGACGCACGCATGATTTCGCATCTGCGCTTGAACCTTTTTCCCGATGGCGGCGTGGCACGGCTGCGGGTCTATGGCCGGCCCGGATTCGAGCAGGCCGAGCGTGCGGCAGACGGTTGCGTGGATCTGGCCGCAGCGCTCAATGGCGCGACCGTCGTGGCGGCGAACAACGAACATTTCGGTTTGGCCTCAACTCTCTTGCTGCCGGGCAGGGGCGTGAACATGGGTGATGGCTGGGAAACCCGTCGGCGTCGCGAGCCAGGGCACGATTGGTGCGTGATTGCCTTGGCCCAAGCTGGCGTGATCGAACGCATCGAGGTCGATACCGCGCACTTCAAGGGCAATTTCCCGGATCGGTGTTCGTTGCACGGTGCGATGAGCACCGAAGGCAGCACCGAGTCCTTGGTGACGCAGGCAATGTTCTGGCCGCAGGTTTTGCCCGAAAGTGCGTTGCAGGCCGATCACGTTCACACGTTTTCGAGTGCATCCACGGCTGCAGTGAGCCATGTGCGCTTCAACATGATTCCCGACGGCGGGATTTCGCGGCTGCGCCTGTGGGGCCGACCGCTGTGAGTCTCGGATGAAGAGCCTGCGCATCGAAGCGCTGACGATCGCTGCGTTCGCGCCGTTCGGCGATGTCATCGCAGCGGCCGCGGCCACGCAAACCTTCACCATCAATGCGGGCACCTGCCTGCGCTTCCATGACCTGGCTCACATCGATTGCGAGGCGGAGGGTGGGCGCGCGGGCATCAGTCTGTTTCAGGCCTCGCCGTGCGAGCTGCCGTTTGACGTGACGATGTTGGAACGCCATCCGCTCGGGACTCAGGCCTTCATCCCGCGTTCCCACGCGCCGTATCTGGTGGTGGTCGCCGAGTCACCCTCGACGCCACCCCGCGCGTTTCTGGCACGCGATGGGATGGGTGTGAATTATCGCCGTGGCACCTGGCACCATCCACTCATCGCCCTGGAAGTACCCAGCGAATTCGTCGTGATCGACCGCATCGGCAGCGGCGACAACTGTGATGAAGTGATGCTGGAGCAGCGATGGCAACTGGAGCGTATTTGACATGATGAAGACAGGGGCACAGTGCCTGCGTGCTGCCACGCTGGGGCTCGTGCTTGCCGGCATGAGCGCGGCCACGACACCGGCGCAGGCATGGACGGCATTCGGGCATCGGCTGGTCGCGAAGCTGGCGCAAGCGCAACTGGCGCCCGACACGCAAACCCGGCTGGATGCCTTGCTGGCGCTGGAGCCTGGCGCTGACCTCGTCAGCATCGCAAGCTGGCCCGACGAGATCCGCGACGACCCGCGCTACCGCAAAACCGGGCCGTTCCACTACGTCAATATCCGCGACCCAGGCTGTCGCTACGTGGCGGCGCGGGATTGCCCGCAGGGCGCATGCATCGTGGCGGCCTTGCCGCGGTTTGCAGCGATCCTGGCAGATGCCAGTCAACCGCCACAGGCGCGTCTGGATGCCCTGAAATTCGTCGTGCATTTGGTTGGTGATGTGCATCAGCCGCTGCACGCGGGCAATCACGACGACCGTGGTGGCAATCAGTTTCAGGTTCGGGTTGGCACGGAAGGCAGCAACCTGCATGCCGTATGGGACTACCACATCCTCAACGCCGCCGGCTTCCGGCTGGGCGCCTACGCGAATCACCTCAGCCCGCAGGTGCGGGCGGCCACGGCAGGGCCTTTCGATGCGCAGGCGTGGGCCGAGTCCTCGTGCGCCCTGCTCGATGAAACATCGATCTACCCCCGGCGACCCGGCAAGTTGCCCAAGGGCTATCTGCAGGAAAGGCTGCCGCAGGTGGAAGCCCGCATCGCGCTGGCCGCAAAGCGTTTGGCCATGGTTCTGGATCAGGCCATGTTGCCGACGTCTACGACGGAGCACTCGAGCGTTGCTGGCGATCCAGCCACACGCCCAAACCTTGGGCATTGAGCTGGATGTCCATCCCGATCAGCGCACGCACGGCATCTGCCGACAGGCCCGAGTGAGCCATCGCGGCCGGCACGTAGAGCTGGTCGAGTGCGGCGACCAGCGCCTCGTGACGTGGTGTTGCATCGGCGCAGGCCAAGGCAGACGCAACCATCGCGTCGATCAGTTCGACCAGTCGCTCGCCCAACGACGCAGGCGAACCGACTGCCCCAAAGTGCGTGAGATGGATGTGCTTGGGATGAAGTGCGAGTACGCGCCGGATCGAGGACTTGAGCGCCTCGGGATCAAATTGCACCGGCGTGGTGGTGGGAAAGATGAAAGGGCCGAGCGGGGAGTCCAACTCGCGGTAGGAAATCCCGAAGGTGTCGCCGGCGAACACGCTGGCGCTGGCGGCATCCCAGAGACAGATGTGGTGGCTGGCGTGGCCGGGTGTGTCCAGGCACAGCAGGCTGCGGCCGGCCAGTTCGACACGATGAGCCTCATACGCAAGCACCACTCGTTCGCTCGGAACCGGAACGATGGTGCCGTAACTGCGCGCCATTTCTTCTGTGCCGTAGACGGCGGTGGCGCCGGCGATGAGTTTCGTGGGGTCGATCATGTGCGGGGCGCCGCGCGGATGAACCAGACAACGCGCGTTGGGCAGGTGCTGCAGCAAGGCACCGGCGCCACCGGCATGATCCAGATGCACATGGGTCAGGATCAGCCAGTCGATGGCTTCCGGCGCAAGGCCTGCGTCTTGAATACCCTGGAGAAGCCGTGGCACCGAGAGCGTCGTGCCGCAATCGATCAGCGCGCCGTGGCCCTGTTCGACGATCAAATAGGCCGCATCGAAGTGCGGACGGTGAAAGCCGGTGTCGAGGGTGTGGATACCATGGGCCGTCTCGGCTGCGGGTGCTTGGGTCATGGAGGGGTTTCGCGTGGCGGATGTACGCACATGATCCATGCTCGTGCACTGCATGTGGTGAACGCGATCACGATGAACGCGACAAAGCTGGCCCGATGGCGTGGTCGAACCACGAGCAAACGGCGCTCGCGCATGGCGACGCCCGTCAAGGAGTGGGCGCTACGCGGTTCCAATTCGGCGTCGGCGCGCCCATCAAATGCCGCACGAAGAAGTCGAACAGGCGTCGCTGGACGTAGGCCACCGGCGCTTCCGCACGACCCACGGAATGCCCCTTGCCCGGTACGGTGAGGAGATCAAAATCCTTGCCGGCATCGATCAGGGCCTTGGCCACTTGGTAGGTCGAGGCCGGATCGACATTGGCATCCTGCTCGCCCACGATCATCAGCAGCTGGCCTTGCAGGCGATGGGCATTGGCCACGCCCGAAGCACGCGCATAGCTGTCATCCACCGGCCAGCCCATCCATTGTTCGTTCCAGCTGATCTTGTCCATGCGGTTGTCGTAGCAGCCGTTCATGGCGACTGCCACGGTGTAGAAGTCGCCGTGGAATTCGAGTGCGTGGAGGGCGTTCTGGCCACCGGCTGAGGCGCCGTAGATGCCGACGCCATGATCAATGTCGTAGGACGGGTCCTGCGCGGCCAGTGCGCGGTGCCAGGCGATGCGATCGGGGAAGCCCGCATCCTGCAGATTTTTCCAGGCCACATCGTGGAAGGCCTTGGAGCGGTTCATCGTGCCCATGCCATCCATCTGCACCACGATGAAACCCAGATTGGCCAAGGCCTGCATGCCGATGATTTCATCGCCTTCCGAATGCACGCCGAAGGGCCAGTAGCCCTTGGGTACGAAGGCATCGTGCGGGCCGGCGTAGATCGCCTCGATCACTCGGTAGCGACGGCTTGGATCAAAGTCCTGCGGGCGCACCACGATGCCGTGTATCGGCGTTTTGCCATCGCGGCCGGGCGCCACGAAGACCTGCGGCGGACGATAGCCAGCGGCACTCAAGGCATCGACCTTGCCCTGTTCGAGCGTCGCCAGAAGCCGGGTACTGCGTGCATCGCGCAGTTCGGTGACATTGGGTTTGTCGAGCCGCGACCAGGTATCGGTGTAGTGCGCCAAGTCCGGCGACAGGCTCAGTTCGTGCCAGCCCTCGCCGGGCGTCAGGTGCACGAGATGTCGGCCATCGAAGTCGACGCGATAGAAATGCTGGAAGTAGGGATCCCCTGATTCGCGGCCGTTGGCGGCAAACCAGATTTCGCCGCGCGCCTCGTCGACGCGAATGACCCGCCGCACCGCCCAGTCGCCGCGGGTGAGTTGAGTGGCCTTGCCGGTTTTTCCATCAAAGCGGTAGAGGTGATTCCAGCCATCACGCTCACTCATCCACAGGATCGTTTCGCCGCGCTGGCCCACGTCGTGGAAGAAGCTGCGTCCGTCCCAGTCGTTGACGAAGGTATCGGCGGATTCCTCGACCACGGTGCGGGTGACGCCATCGGCGGTGTCGATCTCGATCAGACGAATGCGTTTGCGATCGCGTTGCACGTAGCGAAAGGCCAGCGTCTTGCCATCGGTACGAAAATACAGCGGCGAGAGCGTGAAAGGCTCGGCAAACAGGGCATTGTCGATGACCTGCGCGGTGCCGCTTTCGATCGTCACCAACACCGGAATCTCGATATCCACGGCATCGCCCGGTTTGGGATAGAGCTGGCTCTGGAGTCTGGGTTGGAGCTGATCGGCGGGTGAGGTTTCCACGCGCGCGACGCGGCGCTGGGTGCCCGGGGTGATGAGATACAGCGCGAGCTGATGCGAATCGGGCGACCACACCAGCGATTCGGGATCGAACACCTGCGGCGCCGGCGGTGCGGGTACGGTGAGGCGCACCTTGCCTCTTTCGCGCTCACGCACGATCAAGGTGCCAGCATCGAGCACGGCTTCGAGCCGCTCATCGGGTGAGGGGCGTGGACGCTTGTCGGGGGCGACGGATTGATCGCGCACCACGCCCCAGCCACGCGGCCAGCCGGCGTAGGCGCGTTCGCCTGGCGCGCACGACACCGGTTTCAAGCGACACGTCCAACGCGCGTCCTCGCGCCAGTACGCATCGTCGAGGTCGAACGCCATGGCTTGACCGGCGTCGATCAAATCGAAGTTGGAAAAAGGCAGTCGCTTGGGATCCAGCACTCGGCCCGTGGCCGTCGCCAAGGCCTGCGCCACGGCCACGTGGTCGAAGGATGGGCTGGCGTTCGAGTCACCCAGCGTGCGCTGCACGAACTCGAAACCACCCGCTACCGTGCGGCGATAGCGATAATTCGCGGCGTCGATCCACGTCACGGGCCCAGCGAAGCCTTCGGTCAGGTACATCCAGCGTTCGCGCAGACTCAGGACCTGTTCGTAGGCGACCTGATCCGGAACCGGCGGCGGCTCCCGCAGATCGTCGGCCTGTGCTGCGCCGAGGGCCAAAGCACACGCCAGCAAGATGATCGAAGGTCGCATCGTGGTGGGCTCCTGGATTCAAGTCAGGCAAACGGTTGATCGATCGCAGGTGACGGCGGCGTAAACCAGTGCGCGCCGTCCTCGGTGACGTGGAAATGGTCTTCCAGGCGCACGCCGAATTGACCTGGCACCACGATCATCGGCTCGTTCGAGCAACACATTCCAGGCGCCAAGGGCTGGCGATTTCCACGCACCAGATACGGCGCCTCGTGGATCGCCAGCCCACAGCCGTGACCGGTGCGATGCGGCAGGCCGGGCAGACGATAGTCCGGACCCAAACCGTTGGATTCGAGCACGGTGCGCGCGGCGGCGTCGATGCGCTCGCAGGCCACACCCGGTCGGATTGCGTCGAAGGCAGCTTGCTGTGCCGATTTCTCCAGCGCCCAGATGCGTCGCTGGGCATCGGTGGGTGTGCCGAAGACATAGGTTCGGGTGATGTCGGAGTTATAGCCTTCGACGCTGCAACCGGTATCGATCAAGACCAATTCGCCTTCGCGCAGATGTTGCACGCCGGGCACGCCATGCGGGAAGGATGTGGCTTGACCGAACTGCACGATGCAGAAGGTCGAGCCATCGTCCGCACCCAAAGCGCGATGTGCCTCGTCGATGAAGCGCACCAGTTCGTCGCTGCCGATGCCCTCGTGCACGATGCCGGCGGCCAGCCGATGCACGGCCAGCGTCATGTCGCAGGCCTGTTGCATCAGGGCCAGCTCGGTGGCCGATTTGCGCATGCGGCAGCCGTCCACGATGCCGCTGGCATCGGTGATGTTCGCGCCACCCAGATGCGCGGCCAGCCCGGTGTGGACATGCAGCGCAGCCTGAGGATCCAGTGCCAAGCTGCGCGCACCGGCGTCTGCCATGAACCGCGCCACGAGCGCATGTGGGCTTTCGTGTTCCTCCCACAGGCCACGCCGGGCGGGGATCTTGCAGACTGCATCGAGCGAACCTGCCTCGAACGCAGGCGCGATCACGATCGGATCGCCCGTACCGGTCAACAGCAGTGCCACCAACCGTTCGCTCGCGCCCCATGCGATGCCCGAAAAGTAGCGCAGCGATGCCCCCGCCGTCAGCAACAGGGCATCAACATCCGCGTGGCGCATCCAACGCCTGGCCTCCTCGATGCGCCGCTGGTATTCGCCGGTATCGATGGCGGCCGAGCGCTTGGGCCAAGGCTTCAGGCGTGCTCGCGCCTGTGCCACGGAAAGCTGGCCGATTTGCTGCGACATGGTGACTCCTGCATTCATTCGCGCCGCGCGCGCATCGGTCATCTTCGACCAGACGTCGCTTGCGGGCTAGATGCAAATCCATGTCAACACAAACGATTGTGCACAGTGCGGCATTCGTCCATGAAAAACCCCGGCTTGCGCCGGGGTTGTTTCAGGCCTGACACAGGTGGCATCAACGCGCGGCGTTGGCGTTCATCGTGGCATTGCGACTGGAATCCAGATACTGCGCCGGATCACGCATGCCGCTGGTGTGGCATTGGCCACTGGTATGTCCGCGATTGATGGCGCCGGGCAATTGGCCATAGGCCTTTTCCGTGGTGCCATCTTCCGGGTCGTCCAGCACCAAGTCGGTGGCCATGTTGCAGTAATCGTTGACCCACCACTTGGTGGTCTTGAATGACGTGGTGTAGTAGTTGACCTTGGCACGGCTGGAGGTGGGAATGCCCGCCAACCACGAGCTTGCACCGCTGTAGCTGAGGTTGGCATTGGTGCCACAGCCCACGCCAAACCAGTTGCCGAGTGTCGCCAGAATGCCGGCCAGGTTGGTGCCCTGATACGGCGTACCCACGGACTGGATCAAGCGGCTACCGGTGGCATTGTCCAAGCCGCTCCAGTAGTAGGTGTACAAGTGCAGCGCCGCCGCGCCGCCCTGACTGTGGGCGACGATGCCGTAGGAATTCCACGGCGAGCCGAAGCTTTTGATCAAGCGCGCAAAGGCGTCGTGACTGCGGTTCTGGTTCTTGTCGAGGAAACTCGAATCGCCGGTGAACTGCGAGGCCGGCCAGACGCCACCCGAGCAATAGCCATGCACCAGCAGCAAGCGCTTGCCGGTGCCCTTGGCCATCACGTCTGGGGCCGGGCGTGGGCCCATGGCCATTTCTTCATCGATCACGATATCGGCGGCCTTGGCGCGGGTGCGCAGGGCGGGCATCGCCAGATCCATGCGTGAGGCCGATGCCAGACTGATGAAGTTGTCGGGGTCTTCGATCCGCAGGTTGCGCAGTTCATAGGGGTCTTGCGCATTGGCCTTGGCGATCCAGCGTTCGTCGAAACCCAAGCCGAGCTCGCCGTTCTGTGGGGTCACCATGCCGCCCACCCACGCCACGGGAACAGCATCGCCATCGGCATTGTGACCCCAAACCTCGGCATAGCCGTGGTAGTGGTCGCTGCCTTTGCCTTTGGCCACCGACACGGGAATCTCGATCATCAACCGCGTGTCGCCGCTCTTGCTGCGCAGGGTGGTGGCTCGGTTGCCTGTCATCGCAATCGAGGCGTCCACGAAGGGCAGCAGGTGTTCGGCGGTACGCACGATGCGGTTGCCGGCGCCATCACGGCCTTCGATCAGCACTTGTGCGACGTGGTTGCCGGCCACGATGGCCTTGAACGCGGCGCCATACAGGCCATCGCCTGCAAGGCCGTCCGCGTGCTGACCATCATCGAACATCGGATAGTCGGATACCTGTCCATCCGGGCCTGTGACCTTGAGCGTGGCGCGCTCGATCTGACCGGCTGCGGCACCGAGCACGGCTTTGCCTTGGGTGTCCGATGCGGCCAACTGCGCAGTCAGGCCCAGGGTTTCACCGACCAGCTGGCGACTATGGGTGGCATAGGAAGCCAGCTCGGTGCGATCGTCGCCCTCGATCAGCAAGAAGCCCGGTGTGGCGTTGCGAGCCTTGCTGCGCAACTCGATCGACCACGCGCCTTTGGCCAGATTCTGGAAGCCATACACGCGCGCTGGTACTTGGGCGCCGTCGATGCCGAAACTGGATTCGATTCCGGCTTTGGCGGCATCGCTGCCGCGCAATTTCTGCCCGCGTGGGCCGGTCAACTGGACTTCGAACGCAGCGCTGTCAGGTCCCAAAACCGCAAAGCGCAGCATGCCGTTCTCCACCGGCAAGTTCGATTGTCCGCGCGTGCCCGCCTTGCTGGCGAACATGGCGACCGGCACCAAGGCGCTGTGCGAATAAATGGTTGCGTTCACCGGATCGGGTGTGCGCATCGAAGAAAAGTCGGACGGTGGTCCGGCCAATTGCTTGGGCACGATCTGCCCAATGGCCGTGGTGGCGCCCCCAACACCAAGAATTGCCACGATCGTTGTCGCCAATACCCGTCCCGCCAGCTTTGTCTGGTCGTGCTTGCTCATTGCCTTGATTCTCCCCATCCGCGTGAACCGAGCCGAATCGGCCCGGATGAATGCGGATCCCCCGATGCAACGCCACCGATCCGCTGGATGCGCATTGAACGACCATACGGTAGCGAATGCAATTTGCAGTGCAGCAATGCCGGCGTGGATGTCATGGATGTCGCTGCAACGCGAGCATGGTGCGAGCACAAGAACGGCGGATGGGTTAGTTTTGTCGCATGACGGAAACCCCACAGCCCCATGTCATCACGGCCGAGCGGATCCGGCGTTTTCTTGCCAAACTTCCGTTGTTCGGCGGCCTGCCATCCGAGGCGCTGGCCCAGTTGTGCGCGCAGGCCGAACGCGTGCATGTGCCCGGTGGCACCGCCTTGTTCGATCAAGGCGACCCCTCGGATGCCTTGTACGTGCTGTTCTATGGGCGATTGGCGGCGTGGCGTCGCGGCGGCGATGGTGAAGTCCGGCGCTTGGGCCACATTGCGCCGGGTGGCTATGTCGGTGAAACCGGTCTGTTGCTGGAGCAGGCGCGCACCGCGACCGTGACGGCGCTGCGCGACAGTGAATTGCTGCGTTGGTCCAAAGCCACGTTCGAGCAAGTCATGTCGCAGTATCCTACCGCCATGCTGCGTCTGGCGCGTGAAGCGCTGTCGCGCTATGCCGAGTCGGTCAACCGACCAGCGCAGGCACGTTGCTTTGCGGTGCTGCCTGGAGGAACCGGCATCGACGTGGGCGGCTTCGCCACGCGATTGGCCGCGGCGCTGGGCGGGCCGGACGAGGTGCGTGTGATCTACGCCGGCCAAGCGCGCAACCGCGGCTCGGCCTGGTACGCGTTGCAGGAACAACAAGTCGCCGGCGTCATCTATGTGGGCGACCTGGACAATGCCTGGCGTGAACGCTGCGCGCGCCAGAGCGATGTGGTGCTGATGCTCGTCGATGCCAGTGCCGATCCGGCAACCGCCATACCGCCGCCAGCGGCGATTTCCGAGCACACACCAAAGCATCTGGTGCTCATGCAGCACGAGGCGCCACCGTATCGCGGGTCTCGGGCGTGGCTTGCGGCCTACCCACAGGTGAGCGCACATCATCACGTACATTCCGATGCCGATCTTGCCCGTGTGTCCCGCTTGCTGGCGGGACAGGCCGTTGGCCTGGTGTTGTCGGGCGGTGGTGCACGGGGCTTTGCCCATGTCGGGGTGTTGCGCGTCTTGCACGACTTGGGCCTCGACATCGACTACGTTGCCGGTTGCAGCGCCGGGGCGATCGTTGCGGCCGGCCATGCCGCAGGTTGGGATGATGCCCATCAGGTCCGTGCGCTGCGGGCGGCCTTCGTCGATGACAATCCCTTGTCCGACCTCACGCTCCCGCTGGTGGCGATCCATCGTGGACGCAAGGCGTCCAGCTTGCTTCAGCGCGCCTTTGGCGAGGTCGACATCGAAGACCTGCCCTTGCCATTCCTCGCCGTGTCGAGCGACCTCACCAGTGGCACCCTGCATGTGCACGAGCGCGGCCCGCTGTGGTTGGCGCTGCGAGCCAGTACCGCCATTCCCGGCGTGGTGCCGCCCTTGTTCCACGATCACCGCGTATTGGTGGATGGTGGGGTAATCGACAATCTGCCGGTTTCGACCCTGCGCCAACGCATCGCCGGACACATCATCGCCGTGGATGTGGGAGGCAATTACCGCATCGACACCGCGCTGGAAGAAGCGTGGTTGCCGCCCTGGTGGAGCCAGGTTCGCCTGCAATGGGGCAAGAAGACCTATCCCGGCATTGCACAACTGCTCTGGCGTGCGGTGATGGTCAATTCAGACGCCAGCTCGGCACGCCAGCGGCGTCAATCCAGCGTTCTCCTCAAACCCGATCTCTCGGGCGTCGATCTGTTCGACTGGAAGGCGTTTGACCGAATCGTCGCCATTGGCGAGACCCACGCAAACCACCGCATCACCGCGCTCAAGGCTTTGCTCGACGCGGATCCGCCACTGCGCCGGACGGAGACGGACGACGTCTTGGCGGCTCAGCCAGGGTGAACCCCATTTGAACGCCTCATGGCACCCGTGTGCCCAATGGCGCAAATTGGCGCACAAGTGCGTATTCCTATACATGCGCGGCCCGATGCGCGCACTATTTGGGGAAATCCTGCAGCACCGGCGGCCAGCCAAACCTGAAGCCCGGATTTTCAACGAGACATCTTTCAAGCGAGACGAACATGAAAACCCATTTGGGACACTACGAAATCGAATCCGAACTGGGCCGCGGTGGCATGGGCGTGGTCTACAAGGCCTTCGAGCCAGCGCTGAATCGCCACGTCGCGATCAAGGAGCTGTCGCCCTCGCTGGCCCATGATCCGCAGTTGGTCGAGCGATTCTTGCGTGAAGCCCGCGCGATGGCTGCACTGTCGGACCCGCACATCATCCAGATCTTCTACATCGGCACCGACGAAGCCACCTCGCAGCCATTTTTTGCGATGGAGTTCGTTGATGGCGATTCGCTGTCGTCGGTGCTCAAGCGCGATGGCAAGCTCGATCCAGCCACGGCCCTGAAGGTCTTGCACCAAACCGCGCAAGGCCTCGCCACGGCACATGATCGCGGCGTGATCCACCGCGACATCAAGCCCGGCAACCTGATGCTGACCACGCGCGGTCAAGTCAAGATCGCCGACTTCGGCATCGCGCTGGCCACCACCGACATCTCCAAGAAGCTGACCTCGACCGGCGAGTTCGTCGGCACGCCTGGTTATCTCTCGCCGGAAGTGTGCCTGGGCAAGCCCATCGACCAGCGCTCGGACATTTTCTCGCTCGGCATCGTCTTGTTCGAAATGCTCAGTGGGCGGATTCCCTTTGGCGATGAGAGCCCACTGGGCCTGATGCTGGAAGTGGTGAAAGCCGAGATTCCCGACATCCAGCAACTCAACGATCAGGTGGATGCGGCCACCGCCGCAATCCTGATGCGCATGGTCGCCAAGGAGCCGGCGCAGCGCTTCCAGAGCTGCCATGATCTGGTCGCCGCACTGGAGGCTCATCCGGCCTTGGCGCTGGGGCCGACGATCAAGATCAGCCGCCCGGCTGCGATCAATGCGGCCACCGTCGTCGGTACACCGGCACCCAAGTCGATTCCGCGCGTGGTGACGCCGCCGCCCATCGTCCGGGCCGGCACCACGCCACCGCCTGCGCCATCAATCCCGCCGGCATCGCCCGCCGCCAATGCAGATGTCGGCCATCAAACACGCCCGTCTGCCCTGAATCGTCCGGCCAAAACCGGCAGTTCGCGCTGGATTCCGGTGGCCGTGGCCGCTGCGCTGGTGCTGATGCTGGGTGGCGGCGCCTTCGCCTTCCGTGGCCAGATCATGGGATTTGTCCAAGGTTTCGGTGATGGTTTTGCCGGCAGCACTGAAACGGCCTACGAGGCAGGACGCAGCACCGGCAAGGCCAGCAATCCGATTGCCACCAGCAGCGCCGCCGAGCCGGCACTGGCGAGTGCGGCGCCAAGCAATAATGTCGCTGCCACGACGCTGGCGACCAGTGCTGCCGCCTTGCCTTCCGCAAGCATAGACAACCGCGATGCCGATACGGCCATGGCGCAGGATCATGCGAGCGCTGCTTCCAGCCAGATCGCAGTCGAAGCGGTGCCTGCGGTGTCCCTGGCATCCTCGCAGCCTGTGTCCAGCCCCGTCGCCAGCGCGTCAACCGCTGTCGCGGACATGTCTGCGGCCACGCCCAGCGAACACAGCGCTACGGCAACACGTGCACCGGTTGCCAGCAAGGTCATGGCCTCCACGGCACCGCCGCGTCCCGTCACACCGCCCACACCGCAACGTGTGGCGGTGGTTGCGCTGGGTGATTCGGCCATCACCGGCCCGGCCCGCAGTCGCATCGAAAGCGAGCTGTCCGCAGCCGGCTTCGATCTGGCCGATGCCGATGTCGTGGGCGTTTCCAATGGCGATAGTCTGGCCTCGGCGCTCAATGCGCTGCGTCGTTCGGCCACGATCGTGGTGGTGGTGCGTGCCGAACCGGTGGGCTCGCAGCAACTCAATTACTACGGCCGCAGCTCGGAGTTGTACATCGCCAATCTCAGCGTTCGCGCTTACAAAACCTCCGATCGTTCACCCGTTGGGGGAACGCTGGTCGAGAAGGTGCAATTCACCGCCCTCAACGCCGACACCCAGGCGCACGCCGCACTGGCGGGCAAGCTCGGACGCCTGGTTGGCGAGTTGGCCCCTTACCGTCGTCATCGCGGCTGAAACAAAAACACGACCCAAAGTCGCGCGCCCACGCCCCGCTCCGGTTCGCTCCGGGCGGGGCGTTTTTTCTGGCCATGACCGTCAACCAATGGCTGTCGTGTGCGCCAAGGAACATCTGATCAAGTCCAAACGCCGTCATTGCGAGCGAAGCGAAGCAATCCATGTCTTTGATTTGTCGAACATCCATGGATGACAGGCCGCCTCCTGCAGCCTGCCCTGCGGGCCATTCGCTACGCAAATGTTCGCT
>DASSYF010000003.1:0-8865 GCA_035703435.1 Chiayiivirga sp.
GGCAGGCCGGTTTCCTGATGCGCCAGGCTCGCCAGCGCTTCGCTATGGGCCTCGATTCCGTCGGCATAGGCGGCGAGAAACGATGCAATGGTTTCGGGCGCCGTGGCCGCCAACTCGGAAGCCACGGCGCAGGCGGCCGTCAGCGCTTCGTCCAGATCAGCGCACGAGGAAATCGGGAAGGCATCGCCAATCGCCTGCCCGCTCGTCGGATCCACCGCGCGAAAGGTGCCGACGACATCGGCGTCGCGCCAGCCACCACCGATCAGAACCTGAGACTTCATGACCATCCCCTCACACGTTCGGGCGCGTGGCGCGGGCCTTGGCGATCGCGGCCAGCGCCGCTTCGCGCTCGGCGCCTTCCAGTGCTTTGCGCGGCGCGCGCACGGTCTCGCTGCCCAAGCCCACATCCACTTGCGTCAGCTTCAACAACTGCACGAACTTGGGCACCACGTCCATGCGAAGCAGCGGCAGGAACCAGCGATACAGTTCCGCCGCCGCCTTCCAGCCGCCATCGCGCGCCAGTTCGAACAAGCGCACGGATTCTTTCGGATAGGCATTGACCTGACCCGCGATCCAGCCCGTGGCGCCAGCACCCAAACCTTCGACGATGGCATTGTCCATGCCGACCAGAAGCTCCAGACGATCACCAACCAACTCGCGGATCTCGCTGAAGCGGCGAATATCACCCGAGGTTTCCTTCACCGCTTCGACATTGGCATAGGTCTGAGCCATCCACGCAATTTGCGCCGGCGAAAAATCCGTCTTGTAGGCACCCGGATTGTTGTAAAGCATGCAGGGCAGATCGCTGGCCTCGACGATGGCGCGCACATGCGCGCCCATTTCGTGCCAGTCCGACGAATACACATACGGCGGCAACACCATCAGGCCGCATGCGCCCAATTTCGCCACAGCCTGGGTCAAGGCCACGGCCTCGGCGGTGGTGGCGCAACCGATGCCCGGAATCACCGGCGCACGACCATTGAGCGCCTTGATCAGGGTGCCGACCACGGCAAGCTTTTCATCAAAACTTAACGACGCGCCCTCGCCCAGCGAACCCAGCGGCACGATGCCGGTGCAGCCGGCGTCGATCAGGATGTTGGCGTGCTTGGCCAGAAACGCATGGTCGATCGAACCATCGGCTTTGAACGGGGTGGTGATGGCGGGAATGACGCCGCGCCAGAAAGCGGAATTAGCCATGGAAGATGTCCTTGTGGTTGGCAAATCGCGGAAATGCGTTGAAGTGGGGATCGGACGCGGGCCTTGGCCGGGCGTGGTGTCAGGTCGCGAAGCCGTATCCGAAGGGGTCGGCGGCGTCGATGATCAAGTGTCCCTGCGCGGTCACATGCGCCGTGCCGGTGATCGTGGGCTGGATGCGACCTTCGTTGGCAGGCTGATAGCGGCCTTCGAACACGCTGCCGATGAGGCTCTCCTGCCGAAACACGGCATCCGGTGCCAAGACGCCATCGGCGGCAAGGCACGCCAGCTTGGCGCTGGTGCCGGTACCACAGGGCGATCGATCCCAGGCCAGACCCGGGCACAGCACGAAATTGCGCGCATCGCAGCCGGGCGTGGGTGAGGCCGCGGTGAGTTCGACATGATCGATCTGCGCACCCTCCGCACCGGTGATGGCGCCGGCCTCCAGTGCCGCGCGGACGGCACAGGCGAAGGTGGTCAAGTCGCGCACGTTCCCGAGGACCAAGGGCACGGGCACATCTTCAGTGATGAAAAACCAGTTGCCACCCCAGGCCACATCGCCACGCACCACACCGAAACCCGGCACCTCGATCGTGACATCCTTGCGATGGCGCCAGGCCTCCACATTGCGAATCGACACCCGACCATCGTCGTGCAGCACTGCGCCAACCGTGCCGACGGGCGTTTCCAACCCGTGTTCGCCTGGGCCGATGCGACCCAAGTACTGCAAGCTGCGGATCACCCCGATCGCGCCATGGCCACACATGCCCAAGGTGCCGACGTTGTTGAAGAAGATCACGCCGGTCACGGCGCGCTCGTCGGTCGCTGGCGTCAACACGGCACCCACCAGCACGTCCGAGCCCCGCGGCTCGCATACCATGGCTTGGCGCAGGTGATCAAAGTCGCGCGCAAACCGCTCGCGCCGCTGCGCCAGCGAGCCTGCGCCCAGATCCGGAAAGCCGGACACGATCATGCGGGTGGGCTCGCCGCCGGTGTGGGAATCGACGAATTCGATCGTTTCAATGCGGGTGTCAGTCATGCTCGCCATCGTGCCGCAGACGGCTTCTCGCTGCTAGCAACAACTCACCGCACTCATGCAGAAATCCGCCCATGCCCAACTTCCGCACGCCCTCGCCGGACTGCGACTTCTGAATGCCTTGAGGTCCATCATTCGACAAACGACTCGACTTCAGAGCCGCCGGCCTTGGGCCTCCACCACCGCCTCGCCGTCTTCCGTGCTGAACGCGCCGCTCTGCGGTTTCGGCAGGATGTCCAGCACCATTTCCGAAGGTCGGCACAGGCGCGTGCCCAGCGGCGTGACCACGATGGGGCGGTTGATGAGGATGGGGTGTTGGAGCATGAAGTCGATCAACTGCGCATCGCTCCATTTCAGATCATCCAGACCGAGCTCCGCATACGGCGTGCCCTTCTCGCGCAACACCGCACGAACGGGCACGCCCATCGCGGCGATCAAGGCTTCCAGCGTCTCGCGGTCGGGCGGTGTTTTCAGGCATTCGATGACGGTGGGGGTCTTCGCCGCTGTTGCGGATCATGGCGAGCACCTTGCGCGAGGTGCCGCAGGCGGGGTTGTGGTCGATGGTGATGGGACTCATGGGCTGACCTTGGTTCAGGACGATGCAGCGGGATGCGCGCCAGCCCTTGCGGGCCGCCACCGGCGACCCAGCCGCAAGGCGACCTGCACCAGCCCGATGAGCACTGGAACTTCAAACAGCGGCCCGATCACCGTGGTGAAGGCGACGGGTGATGCCAGCCCAAACGAGGCGATAGCCACGGCGATGGCCAACTCGAAGTTGTTGCCTGCGGCCGTGAAGGCGATGGCGGTGGTGCGCGGGTAGTCGGCCTGGATCCATCGACCCATGAAGAAGCTGATGAGGAACTGGATGACGAAGTAGAGCGTCAGCGGCACGGCAATCTTCAGCGCGTCCAGCGGCAGGCGCACCACATCGGCACCCTTCAGGCTGAACATGGCCACGATGGTGAACAGCAGCGCCGCCAGCGTGAGGGGACTGATGCGTGGCAGGAAGGCACGCTCGTACCAGCTCTGGCCCTTGCGCTGGATCAGCGTGCGCCGGGTCAGGTAACCGGCCAGAAATGGGATGCCGAGGTAAATCAGCACGGCCTTGGTGATCGTCCAGAAGCCCACGTCGATGACGCTGCCTTGCAGTCCAAAGACAGGCGGCAGCACCGACAAGAAGAACCAGGCGTAGGTCGAGAAGAACAGAATCTGGAAGATCGAGTTGAAGGCCACCAGACCCGCAACGTACTGGTTGTCGCCACGCGCCAACTGGTTCCACACCAGCACCATGGCGATGCAACGCGCCAGCCCGATCAGGATCAGGCCCGTCATGTACTCCGGCTGGTCGCGCAGGAAGATCACCGCCAGCGCGAACATCAGCAGCGGCCCGATGACCCAGTTCTGCAGCAGTGACAGCAGCAACACGCGCCGATCAGCAAAAATCTCGTGCAAAGCTTCATAGCGCACCTTGGCCAGCGGCGGGTACATCATCAGGATCAGACCGATGGCGATCGGGACGTTGGTCGTCCCGAGCGAGAGCGCATTGAGCGCGTCGGGCAGGCCGTCAAACAGCGTGCCCAGCGCAACGCCCAGCGCCATCGCGGCGAATATCCAGACGGTGAGGTAGCGATCCAGGAAGGACAATCGTGAGGGAGGGGCTGGCATCGAGTGTTCGCTGTTGCCGAAATCGTGCGTGCGAATGTTCATTTCTTGAGCGTCTTCTTCTTTGCGGGCTTCTGGGGCGCAGCCGCGTCGGAGCAACACGGTGAAGCGCGCATGCCTTCGCACTGCTCTGGATGGCCTGCGCAACACTCCTCGGTCAGGTAGGTGATCAAGTCCAGCATCAGCGGAATGTTGGCTCGGTAACGCTGAAAGCGGCCTTCTGCCTCAACCGAGAGCAGCCCCGCCTGGGTCAGTGCCTTCAGGTGGAACGACAGGTTGGTCGGCGGCACATCAAGCGTTGACGCGATCTCACCCGCGACCAGACCTCCTGCACCCATGCGCACCAAAAGCCGGTACACATCCAGGCGCAGTCCAGAGGACAGCGATTCGAAGATCGTGGTGGCCGTGCTCTTTTTCATTGTTGGACTATACAACGATAGTTGAAATAATGAAATGACGTTTCATGACGCGACCTATTGCACATTTGCACACGTCGACATTTGCTCGTCACTTCCGCGAAGGCGGGAGTCCAGTGCCTTTGATTGTCATGACTTGAAGTCGCTGGATGCCCGCCTTCGCGCACTGCTGTCCGGGGAAAGTGTGCTCCAGACAAACGGATGCGACACCACTGGCTTTCCCTTCTCCCCCGGGGAGAAGGTGCCCGGCAGGGCGGATGAGGGTACGAGCGAAGCGAGGCAACAAAATCTCGCGGCAAGGTTTGGCTGTTGCGCTTCGCCCGTACCCTCACCCCAACCCCTCTCCCGGCGGGAGAGGGGCTTGCGGATGGCACCACTTGAAATCCAAGTCGCTACCACGATGCTGCGCTTCCATCATCAGGAGCCGTAACGCTTTCCTGTCAATGCCCCGTTTTTTCCCCGGACAGCAGTGCGCCTTCACGGGCATGACGGGCTTGATCAGACATTCCCTATCTCGGCCGCCAACGCTACCGGCGTTGTCCACAACAACCGACCGCCGTCAAAGCCGCGCCAGCAAAGGAGGTGACCGCAAGGGCACGCGCGAGACCACCAGAGAAAGCGGAGAGCCGTGCGGCGTCGGCGCGCGCATCGGGCGTGGCCTGCTGCTGGCCTTCCTGCGCACGGTCTCCGGCCATACCCGCAAAAATGCGCCGTTCAAGGCCGCCTTGCGGCCAACCATCTTTGTAACAACAGCCTTTACACATATTTCAATTGACCGCTGGAATAGCGCGTTCAAACTGATCCCGTTCCCACTCACACTACAGGGATTTCACCATGCGTCTTCTTCCGCCCAGCCACGCGCCACACGTTCCGATGCAGGATATCTACGGCAAGCCAATCGTCATCGGCGGCCACAACGGCAAGCGCACCTTGCTCGCGTTCTTCCGCGATGCAGCGTGCCCGTTCTGCAATTTCCGCATCTATCAGCTCACCGCCAACTACGCCAGCTTGCGGAAGCTCGGTCTGGAAGTGGTGGCGGTGTTTGCCTCCGATGTGGACTCGGTCAAACGCTTCGTGGCGCGTTCGCCGCGACCCTTCCCGGTGGTGGCCGATCCGCAATCGCTGGCCTACGACGCCTACGGCATCGAAAGCTCGTTGTGGGGCAAGCTCAAGGCCATCGCCACCCGCATCCCGACCCTGCTCAAAGGGCTTCGCTTTGTCGGCTTGCATGGCCTCAACACCAACAATGTGATGCCGACCGATTTCCTGATCGACGAAACAGGCAAGATCGTGGAAGCCCACTACGGTCGCGATGCGGGCGATCACATTCCCTTGGAACGCATCGAACTGTTCGTGGCGCGCGGCTTGATGCAGCGCAGCGACGCAGCCGCCAGTATGAGTTCGAAGGTGGCTTGAGCATCGCGCCAGGCTGACGCACTCACACCAATTTGCTGCGCCGCATGGCCAGAAGATCCGGCGGCGCCGTGAAACTGTCGGGGGTCGCCGCCAGCCAGAAGCGCTTGAATACGGCGTGGTCGGAATGGCCCACCAGAAGCTCTCCCGGTTTTACCCACGCGTGCAGCGCTTGCAGCGAGCGCACCTCGTGTTCGGACAGGCGCCGGATGATGTGCTCCGGCCCCAATTCATCGGGATGCTGCAAGCCCGCCGCCGCCAGCAGGTCTTTCAAGGCCTTGAGCGTGCCCTCGTGGAAATGCTGCACACGGGCGGCTTTGTCGGGCACATCCAGCGCCTTCTGGCGTTTGGGGTCCTGCGTGGTCACGCCCGTCGGACACTTGCCGGTATGGCATTGCCGCGCTTGGATGCAGCCCAACGCAAACATGAAACCACGTGCGGCATTGCCCCAGTCGGCACCCAGCGCCAGCACGCGCGCCAGATCAAAACCGCTGATGATCTTGCCGGCGGCACCAATGCGGATCTGTTGACGAAGGTTCAAACCCACCAAGGTGTTGTGCACCAACATCAAGCCTTCACGCAGGGGCACGCCGACGTGATCGGCAAACTCCATGGGTGCAGCTCCGGTGCCGCCTTCGCCGCCATCCACCACGATGAAATCGGGCGTGATGCCGGTGGCTACCATGGCCTTGGCGATGGCGAACCATTCCCAGACATGTCCGATGGCGAGTTTGAAACCGGTCGGTTTGCCACCGCTCTCTCGTCGCAAGGTATCGACGAACTGGAGCAAGCCAATCGGCGAATCGAACGCGCTGTGGCGCGCCGGTGAATGGCAATCGACGCCGATGGGAACGCCACGCGCCTCGGCGATTTCCGCCGTGACCTTCGGCCCCGGAAGAATCCCACCCTGCCCCGGCTTGGCGCCTTGCGAGAGCTTGATCTCGATCATCTTGACCTGTTCGCTGCGCGCATTCTCGCGGAAACGTTCCAGATCAAAACGACCATCGGCCGAGCGGCAACCGAAGTAGCCCGAGCCGATTTCCCACACCAGATCGCCACCGTTCTGCCGGTGCCAGCGCGAGATCGAACCTTCGCCCGTGTCGTGATAGAACTTGCCGCGCTTGGCGCCTTCGTTCAGAGCCAGCACCGCATTGGCCGACAGCGCACCGAAACTCATGGCCGAGATGTTGAACACGCTGGCCGAGTACGGCTGGCTGCACTGCGGCCCGCCAATGACAATGCGGAAATCGTGCGAGTCGATCGTGCTGGGCATGAGTGACTGGTTGATCCACTCGTAACCGGCCTTGTAAATCGGCAGCAGCGTGCCGAAGGGGCGCACATCCGATTCGCGTTTGGATCGCTGATAAACGATGGCACGCTGCTCGCGCGAGAACGGCACCTTGTCGTGATCGGACTCCATCAGGTATTGGCGGACTTCGGGACGAAAGCGCTCGGCCAGAAAGCGGATGTGCGAGGAAACGGGGTAGTTGCGCCGCACGCTGGAGCGTCGTTGCGTCACATCGATCACCCCCAGCAGCGCCCCCGTCGCACACAGCGCCAAGGGCCACAGCCAGCCATAACTGCCGTGCCACCACAACAGGGAAAACGCCACCGTGGCGGCGATGCACAACCAGAACACCAGATAGCGGCTCGCAAACATCGCGCGACTCCAGGAACACTTCAAACCAGCATAGCGATACCGATCGTTCGGGGTGAAGTCTGCATTCGGGCAAGGCGCCAGTCTAAACTTCACCCATGAGCACCCATCGCACCTCGCTGCGCCGCTACTTCCTGTCGGGCTTGATCACCTTGTTGCCGCTCTGGCTGACGGTGATCGTGTTTCGCTTCGTCTTCGCCCTGCTGTCGGACTTGAGCCGGCCCGTGGTCACACCGCTCCTGGCAAGGCTCGCCAACGCCTTCCCGATCTCGCTGGGTTGGTTGGGAGCGCCCTGGGTACAAACCGCCCTGGCTCTGGTCGCCACACTCGCCGTCATCATTGCGGTTGGGATGATGGCCCATTGGGTACTCGGCCAACGCTTGCTGCGCTGGTTCGAGACCATGGTGCAGCGCGTGCCGGTGGCCAGCCTCATCTATGGCGCCGTGCGCAAACTCATCGACATCCTGCAAACCAAGCCGGAAGGCGCGCAGCGCGTGGTGTTGATCGACTTCCCGCACCGCGACATGAAGGCCATCGGCTTCGTCACCCGCATCCTGCGCGATGAACACAGTGGGCGGGAACTGGCGGCGGTCTACGTGCCGACCACACCCAACCCGACATCGGGCTACCTCGAAGTGGTGCCGATCGAAAACCTCACCCAGACCGATTGGACGGTCGATCAAGCCATGAGCTTCATCATCTCCGGCGGTGCCGTCAGCCCGGACACCCTGCCCTACCAAAGCGCCGCAAAATCCCCATGACATCCCCTCATTCCGGGTATGGCGTTCGCTGGGCAGGACGATGA
The DNA here is from genome assembly GCA_035703435.1 of Chiayiivirga sp. Classification (GTDB taxonomy): domain Bacteria; phylum Pseudomonadota; class Gammaproteobacteria; order Xanthomonadales; family Xanthomonadaceae; genus Denitratimonas. The sequence continues at coordinate 8,184 of DASSYF010000003.1, forward strand.
CAATGAGTTCCCGAACCCACAAGCGAGTGCCTTGCCATGCGTAGCGCCCTGATCTTCCCTGCCATCGCCCTGCTGAGCCTATGTGCCCCCACGGCGTTTGCTGCTGCTGCCGCCGATGAAGAAGTCGAGACCAAGGCCACCCCCGATCCGATCGTGGCGCAGCGCTTGGACGCCAAGAAGACGCCGTACACCGTGGATGAAGATGGCGACTACCGCATCCTGGTGAACGTCAAGGACGATCGCAGCCAACTGGTCTGGGTGCGCAGCGTGGTGCACGAGACCGACGAGCAGAAGATCCGTGAAATCTGGACCTACGGCCTGCGCTCGGAAGACCGCAGCATCCCCACCCACATCGCCAACAAGATGCTGTCGGAAAACATGGACCTGATCGTCGGCGCCTGGGCCCGACAGGAAGGCAACGCCATCCTCATCATCAAGGTTCCGGCCGACGCCAGCGCCGATACTCTGGACGAGGCCATTGACCTGTCGGCCACGATTGGCGATCGCATGGAGAAAGAACTGGTCACCGGTGACGATCTCTAAGGAACATCTGATCAAGTCCAAACGCCGTCATTGCGAGCGAAGCGAAGCAATCCATGTCTTTGATTTGTCGAACATCCATGGATGACAGGCCGCCTCCTGCAGCCTGCCCTGCGGGCCATTCGCTACGCAAATGTTCGCT
>DASSYF010000026.1:0-164123 GCA_035703435.1 Chiayiivirga sp.
GATCCACTTCGACTCGCCGTTGGCCAGCGCGGTGCGCCCGTCCAGGCTCATCGCCAGCTTCACCCGAACCCAGGGACGGCCGCGCTCGATCCGGCTGAAGAATCCGATATTGAGTTCACGCGCGGCCTCGCGCATCAGGCCCGATTCGACCGTGATCCCGGCGGCACGCAACTTGCCGATGCCGCGCCCGTCGACCTGCGGAAACGGATCCTCCGCCGCGACCACTACCCGCGCCACGCCGGCCGCAATCAGTGCATCCGCGCATGGCGGCGTGCGTCCGTGGTGCGCGCACGGTTCCAGCGTCACATAGGCGGTGGCGCCGCGCGCACGCTCGGCGGCCTCGCGTAGCGCGTATACCTCGGCATGCGGCTCGCCGGCACGCTGATGCCAGCCTGTGCCCAGCACCTCGTCGCCACGGGCGACGACACAGCCCACACGCGGATTCGGCTGCGTGGTGTACAGGCCGCGTTCGGCCAGGCGCAGGGCGTGCGCCATGTGGGCATGGTCGATCGCGCCGAATTCCGTCATGGCATGGATGATCCGTTGATGTCGCGAAAAGGGGCCCAGCAGTCCAGTACGCTGTCCAGCTCTTCATCCGGCAGGCGCTCGATCACCGCAAGACGTGCGCGCCTGGTCATCTCCGAATCGTCGCCACTACGGTCAAACGCCCCGAAAAACCGGTCGCGCGCCTCGCGTGATGGCCATCGTGCAATGGCAACCCAGATGCCCTGCGCGTTACGGAACAGGCTTGAGCCACCCGAACCGCCGGCGAGCCCGCTCAGGGTGATGCGCTGCCAGTTGGCGACGAAATCCTGCTCCCGCTCCGGATCCAGACGCCAGCGGTAGATTGCCACGAACATATTCATTCCTTCGGCCACGGGAAAACGCCTTCAGGCTCCCACGTTCAGCTCGCCATGCATCTTCTTCGGTGTCGCCCGACGCCATGCATCGCACAGCAACTGATCCACCCAGGCTTCGTCCATCCCCGCGATGCGCACATGGGTCCAGCCATGTTTGCCCCAACCGGGGTCGGGCACGAACAAGTCGCCAGCCGACATGCGCAGCACATCGAGCTCATCGCGGGATAACTTGAAGATGGCGTCGTTGCCGCCGCGCGCGAACTGCACAAAGATCCTGCCGCGCACGCGGAAAGAGGGTGTGCCGAAGTGGTCGATCTCCTCCACCCGCGGCAGCTGCATGGCAAGTTCGCGGAAGCGGCCGGGAGTCACCATGCGAAGTCAGCCCTTCACTTGCCGCGCTTGCCGCCACCGAGCAAGGGCAACTGCAGCTCGGACAGGCCCGGAAGGTCGCGTTCCAGCTTCTCGATCTCCTCGCGGAACGCGTGCACGTCCTCGAACTTGCGATAGACCGAGGCAAACCGCACGTAGGCGACCTGGTCGAGATTCTTCAGTTCGCGCATCACCAGCTCGCCGACCTGGCGCGACGGCACTTCTCGCTCGCCGCTGCGGCGCAGGTCGTTGACGATCGCGCGCACCGCGGCATCCACGTCATGGCTGGCCACCGGCCGCTTCTGCAGCGCGCGCTCGAAACTCACCCGCAGCTTGCGCTCGTCGAAGGTCTCGCGCCGCTCGCCGCTCTTCACCACTGTCGGCAACTTCAGTTCGGCCGTCTCGAAGGTGTTGAAGCGTTCGCCGCACTGCGGGCACTCGCGCCGGCGGCGCACGGTCGAGCCGTCGTCGGTCAGGCGCGAGTCGATCACGCGGGTGTCTTCGTGCTGGCAGAAGGGACAATGCATGGTCAGTAAGTGTCGACCATCGCCTGCACGAAAGCACGCACCGGAGGTGGCACCCGTCCCTGCAGGGCACCCCGCTCATGCTGGAACAGGGTGGCGACGAAAAACGGGTGGTCGTCCAGTTCGATGCCGCGTACATCGCCCGCATCGTCCACCGCGCAGACCCGCAGCGGACCGTTCGCAAGCGCCTCCCGGAAATCGGGGCTCAAGCCGTAGCTGCAGTGATAGCCCTCGGTGATCGTCTCGACACCATAGGCCAACGCCAGCCGGGAGCCCTCGACCAGATGCACGGCGTCGGTCACCTCGACCAGCGAGCACAGCAGCGGCACGATCACCTGGCGCCCGGCTTGCGGCGCGGTTTCGGCATGTTCGGCGTCGGTCCAGCCGATCACGTTGCGCGCATATTCGAGCACGGCATGCTGGAAGCCGCCGCAGGTGCCCAGGAACGGAACGTGCCGCTCGCGCGCCACGCGGATCGCCGCGAGCGCGCCTTCGGTGCTGCGATACGGACTGGCCGGAACACACCAGAGCCCGTCGAACTCCGCCAGCGCGGCACCGTCGCCGACCTGATCGGTCGGCATCCAGATCGGCTCGACCGTCACGCCGCAGGCATCGGCTGCCATCTCCAGCGCCAAGGGAATGGCACGATGGGCGACCACCTCATCATCGCGGTCGCCGATCAGCCCCACCTGCAGGGAGTACATGCCGGTCTCAACCGTAGACCGGGAACTTCTTGCACTGCGCGGTCACTGCATCGCGCACGCGGGCGATCACCGCCTCGTCGTTCGGCGCATCCAGCACGTCGCAGATCCAGTTCGTCAGTTCGATCACGTCCTTCTCGCCGTAGCCGCGGGTGGTGACTGCCGGCGAGCCGATGCGCAGGCCGGAGGTGACGAAGGGCTTGCGCGGGTCGTTCGGCACGGCGTTCTTGTTGACGGTGATGTGCGCCTTGCCCAGCGCCGCCTCCGCGTCCTTGCCGGTGACGTCGCGGCCGATCATGTCGACCAGCATCAGGTGGTTCTCGGTGCCGCCGGAGACGATCTTGTAGCCACGCTCGACGAAGGTCTTCGCCATCGCCTTGGCGTTCTTCACCACCTGGGCCTGGTAAGTCTTGAACGCCGGCTCCAGCGCTTCCTTGAACGCCACCGCCTTGGCCGCGATCACGTGCATCAGCGGACCGCCCTGGATGCCGGGGAACACGATCGATTGCAGCTTCTTCTCGATCTCCTCACCCGCACCCTTGGCGACGATGATGCCGCCGCGCGGACCGCGCAGGGTCTTGTGGGTGGTCGAGGTGACCACGTGCGCATGCGGCAGCGGGCTCGGGTACACGCCGGCGGCGACCAAGCCGGCGACGTGGGCCATGTCGACGAAGAACAGCGCGCCGACCGAATCGGCGATCTGGCGCATGCGCGCCCAGTCGACCACCTGCGAATAGGCGCTGAAGCCGCCGACCAGCATCTTCGGCTGGTGTTCGGTGGCCAGGCGCTGCACTTCGTCGTAGTCGATCAGGCCATTTTCATCGACGCCGTACTGCACCGCGTTGAACAGCTTGCCGCTGATGTTGACCTTGGCGCCGTGGGTGAGATGGCCGCCGTGGGCGAGCGACATGCCGAGAATCGTGTCGCCCGGCTGCAGCAGCGCCAGGTACACCGCCTGGTTCGCCTGCGAGCCGGAGTGCGGCTGCACGTTGGCGTAGTCGCAGTCGAACAGCTGCTTCAGCCGATCGATCGCCAGCTTCTCGGCCACGTCCACGTACTCGCAGCCGCCGTAGTAGCGCTTGCCCGGGTAACCCTCGGCGTACTTGTTGGTCAGCTTGGAACCCTGCGCTTCCATCACTCGCGGGCTGGCGTAGTTCTCCGAGGCGATCAGCTCGACATGATCTTCCTGGCGGCGGCCTTCATCGGCGATGGCCTTGGCCAGTTCGTCGTCGTAACCGGCAATCGTGCAGTCCTTGGGGAACATTCTGACCTCGTGAGTGGCGGGCGGGGAAGTTCGAAAGTGTAGCCCCGACGGGCGTTTCCGGCCACTGATGGCGTCCCGGCGCGGGCATGGTTTGAACAATTGACTGACAGATATTGAAATCTGTCAGTCAATTGCCTAACATCGGCACGCGTCGAACGCAGTCCTCGGGCCGACCCGCCAACCGGCAACGGCCATCCCCTGCACTCGCGGCGGCGCCCGACAGCCAGCCCGACACCGCTGGACACCCTCCCTCCCTTCTTCGAGGACATCACATGTACGCCATCATGGGCATCACCGGGCAGGTCGGCAGCGCCGCCGCGAAGTACCTGCTGGAGCGCGGCGAGCGCGTGCGCGGCATCGTGCGCAACAAAAGCAGGGCCACGGCGTGGGCCGCACGCGGCGCAGAGATCGCCGTCGCCGACTGGTCGGACGCGAAGGCACTGGCCGCGGCCTTCACCGGCGTCGAAGGCGTGTTCGTGATGCTGCCGGCCAACTTCACGCCCGATGCGGACTTCGCCGAACCGCGCGCCCTGATCGACACGCTGACCGCCGCCCTGCGCAAGGCACAGCCGCCGAAGATCGTGGCACTGTCGTCGATCGGCGCCCAGCAGGAACGCGACCTGGGCCTGATCACCCAGCTGCATCTGCTGGAACAGGCGCTAGACGCGCTGCCGATGCCGCGCGCCCACGTGCGCGCCGCCTGGTTCATGGAAAACCTGCGCTGGGACGTGCCGCTGGCGCAATGCGAAGGGCGGCTTGCCAGCCACCTGCAGCCGCTCGACCGCCCGATACCGATGGTCTCCACCGACGACGTGGGCCGCACCGTCGCCAACACGCTGGAAGAAACCTGGTTCGGTCGCCGCGTGATCGAGGTGGAGGGTCCGCGACGCTACAGCCCGCTCGACATGGCGCAGTCGCTGGCCGCCGTGCTGGAGCACGACGTGGAGACGATCGCGATACCGCGCGAGCAATGGGCGACGCGCTTCGTGGACGAAGGCATGCCGGCCGATCGCACCGCATCGCGCATCGCCATGCTGGACGGCTTCAACAGCGGCTGGATCGGCTTCGAGAAGCGCTCGACGGAACACGTCTGCGGCCGCATCCCGCTGGGTTACGTGGCGGACGAACTCGTCTGCGCCACGCTCGATGTGCTTGAATCGGCGGCATGAACGACTCCGTCCTCACCCCCGAACGCATCCTCGCTGCCGCCGAGGATGTCCTGCGCCGCTACGGCCCCGGCAAGGCGACCGTGGTCGACGTGGCGCAGGCGCTCGGGGTCAGCCACGGCAGCGTGTACCGCCATTTCGCCAGCAAGGCGGCGCTGCGCGAGGCGGTCCTGCGCGGCTGGCTGGCGCGGTCGATGGCGCCGCTGCAGGCGATCGCCAACAGCCGCACGCCGCCACCGGCGCGCCTGCGCCAGTGGTTCTCCACCCTGCGCCAGGCCAAGCGTGACAACGTGCTGGGCGACCCCGAGCTGTTCGCCACCTACAGCGCGCTGGCGGCGGAAGCGGGCGAGGCCATCGCCGAACACAAGGGACGCATGCAGCAGCAGATCGCCTCGATCCTTGCCGCCGGCGTGGCCAGTGGCGATTTTCGCCAGCTCGATCCCGACGCCACCGCACGAGCCCTGTTCGATGCCACGGCGCGCTTCCACTACCCGGGGCTTTCCCACCTCTGGGGTCAACCCGGCGAGGACGCGGCGTTCGCCCAACTGCTCGACCTGCTGCTGTCCGGCCTGGCCCCGGCGCCCGCTCCGCCACGACGGCGCAAATAGCCGGGTAGGCCTGAGCGGGGTCAGAGTGCCTTTTCGTCCTGACGAAAAGGCACTCTGACCCCTCCTCGCCTATAATGCGCGGTTTGGTGAATTCCCTTTCCGCGCCCGCCTGTCGGCGGCGTGGTGCCCGCTTTCGGAGGTTGCATGAGCTCGCAGTACATCTACACCATGAACGGTGTCAGCAAGATCGTTCCGCCGAAGCGGCAGATCATCAAGGACATCTCGCTCAGCTTCTTCCCCGGCGCGAAGATCGGCCTGCTCGGCGTCAACGGCGCGGGCAAGTCCACCGTGCTGAAGATCATGGCCGGCGTGGATACCGACTTCCAGGGCGAAGCGCGCGCGCAGCCGGGCACCAAGATCGGCTACCTGGCGCAGGAGCCGGACCTGAATCCCGAGAAGACCGTGCGTGAAGTGGTCGAGGAAGGCGTCTCCGTGATCCTCGACGCGCAGAAGCGATTGGAAGAGGTCTACGCCGCCTACGCCGAGGACGGCGCGGATTTCGACAAGCTGGCCAAGGAACAGGAACAGCTGGAAAACCTGCTCGCCGCCAACGACGCGCACGCGCTGGAACGCCAGCTCGAAGTGGCCGCCGACGCGCTGCGCCTGCCCGCTTGGGACGCCGTCATCGGCCCGCTGTCCGGCGGCGAGAAGCGCCGCGTGGCGCTGTGCCGCCTGCTGCTGTCCAAGCCGGACATGCTGCTGCTGGACGAACCGACCAACCATCTGGACGCCGAGTCGGTCGACTGGCTGGAAAAATTCCTGCACGACTATCCAGGCACCGTCGTGGCGGTCACCCATGACCGCTACTTCCTCGACAACGCCGCCGAGTGGATCCTCGAACTCGACCGCGGCCGCGGCATCCCGTGGAAGGGCAACTACACCGAGTGGCTGGAGCAGAAGGACGCCCGCCTGAAGCAGGAAGCGAACCAGGAAAAGTCGCGCCAGAAGGCGATCGCGAAGGAGCTGGAGTGGGTGCGTTCGGCCGCCAAGGGCCGCCAGTCCAAGGGCAAGGCCCGCCTGGCCCGCTTCGAGGAGCTGAACTCGGTCGACTACCAGCGCCGCAACGAGACCAACGAAATCTTCATCCCGCCGGGCGAGCGGCTGGGCCAGGAGGTGATCGAGTTCAAGAACGTGACCAAGTCGTTCGGCGACCGCGTGCTGATCGAGGACCTGTCGTTCAAGGTACCGCCGGGCGCCATCATCGGCGTGATCGGCCCCAACGGCGCCGGCAAATCCACCTTCATGAAGATGATCATGGGGCTGGAAAAACCGGACTCGGGCGAGATCGTGATGGGCCAGACGGTCAAGCTGGCCTACGTCGACCAGTCGCGCGCGTCGCTGAACCCGAAGAACAACGTGTGGCAGGAAGTCTCGGACGGGCTCGACATCCTGAAGATCGGCAACTTCGAGATCCAGTCGCGCGCCTACATCGGTCGCTTCAACTTCAAGGGCCAGGACCAGCAGAAGATCGTCAGCGCCCTGTCCGGCGGTGAACGCGGTCGCCTGCATCTGGCCAAGACGCTGTTGCAGGGCGGCAACGTGCTGCTTCTGGACGAACCCTCCAATGACCTCGACGTGGAAACCCTGCGCGCCCTGGAAGATGCGCTGTTGGAGTTCCCCGGCAATGTCTTCGTCATCAGCCACGATCGCTGGTTCCTCGACCGCATCGCCACCCACATCCTCGCCTTCGAGGGTGACTCGCATGTGGAGTTCTTCCAGGGCAATTACCGCGAATACGAGGAAGACAAGAAGCGCCGCCTCGGTGATGACGCGGGACCGAGGCGCCTGCGCTTCAAGGCGCTGAAGTGAGTGAAGCCGGAATTTGGAATTCAGGATTCGGAAGTCATGAACACGACCTTCATCGCCGCACTGCGCACGCGCTGGATTGAGGCCAACACCCTGCTCTGCGTGGGCTTGGATCCCGATCCCTCGCGCTTTCCGGCGCATGTGCGCGGGAGCGCAGATTCGGTGTTCGATTTCTGCCGTGCCGTCGTGGATGCCACGGCCGAGTTTGCCTGCGCCTTCAAACCGCAGATTGCACACTTCGCCGCGCATCGGGCAGAAGACGCGCTCGAACGATTGATCGAGCATGTCCACGTAGCGCACCCCGGCATTCCGGTGATTCTGGATTCCAAACGCGGCGACATCGGCTCCACCGCCCAGCACTACGCCACCGAAGCCTTCGACCGTTATCGCGCCGATGCGGTCACGATCAATCCCTACATGGGCAAGGACTCGGCACAAGCGTTTCTCGATCGCGCCGACAAGGGCGTGATCGTCCTGTGCCGCACCTCCAATGCCGGCGGCGCGGATTTCCAAGCCCTCGATTGCGGCGGTGAGCCGCTCTACCTGCACATCGCACGCAGTATTGCTCGTGATTGGAACACTCATGGCAACTGTGCGCTCGTCACTGGCGCCACCTGGCCGGAAGAACTGGACCGGGTGCGCGCGGTGGTGGGTGACATGCCACTGCTCGTGCCGGGCATCGGTGCGCAAGGCGGCGATATCGCCGCGGTGATGCGTGCGGGTGCCACCGGCGATGGCACCGGCTTGGTGATCAACTCCTCGCGCGCCATTCTTTATGCGGGACAGGATGAGAACTTTGCCGAAGCCGCCGCCCAAGCGGCGCGTGCGCAGCGCGATGCGATCAATGCACACCGTTGATGCCAGTCCAAGAATGATCGTGCAATGCCGGGTCGGGTTGAAACCTGCGAAAGCCCGAATGCACCCGTAGGCTTCAGCCCGACTCCGTTTGAATGAAACCCGGTCAGGCTTCAGCCCGACAGACCCCACCTTCCACCCCATGAGATTGGCCCCATGAAGGCATCCGAAGTCAAGAAAGGCAACGTCGTCGAACACAACGGCACCGTGTATCAGGTGCGTGACATCGAGCGCAGCTCGCCGACTGCACGCGGCGGCAATGTCACCTTCCGCTTCATCCTGTATTCGGTGCCCGGCGGCAACAAGTACGACCTGAGCCTGCGCGCCGAAGATGATCTCAAGGAAGTCGAACTGAGCCGTCGCGCTTGCACCTATTCCTACATGGACGGCGAGACTTACGTGTTCATGGACGAAGAAGACTTCACCCAGTACCTGATCGATGGTGAACTGGTGGGCGACGATGCCGGTTACATCACCGAGGACATCAAGGGCTGCTACGTGCAGTTGATCGACGATGCCCCCGTCGGCCTGCAACTGCCACAAAGCGTGGTGCTGGAAGTGATCGACACCCCGCCCGAACTGAAAGGCGGCACCGCCACCAAACGCCCCAAGCCGGCCAAGCTGTCCACCGGCATCGAAATCCAGGTGCCCGAGTACATCACCAACGGCGAGAAAATCATCGTCAACACCGTCACCGGCGAGTTTTCCGGCCGTGCCTGATACCGGCGCGATGCGCCGTGCTCCTATTGATCAGGCCCTTGTTGTGTAGCAATGGAGCTTGCTCCATTGCCTGCCGAGCAAGCTCGGCAGCTACGCCAGACCCGGATGATTTGAGGATCGGATCACTAGTTGCGCACCCTCATGACCCGCCGACTGGCGGGCGACTGATTCCTCAGCAACCCAGCTTGCGCATCACCGAACGCAGGGCCAGCGGCTTGAGCGGTTTGTAGAGCAGCACCAAGCCGCGTGACTCCACCGCCTCGCGCACGGCCTCGCTGCGATCGGCGCTGATGACGATCGTGGGTGGCGCATCGTGCAGGGCATCCCACAATTCCAGTCCGGTGCGATCGACATCGAGGTGGTAGTCGATCAGAAGCAGGTCCACGGGCGTCGCCAAAAGCACGCATTGCGCCGCGGCCACATCCTGTCGGCAATGCACCTGCCAGCCCCATCCACGCAGCAGGCCCGCCATCGCCTCGCACACCACCGAATCGTTGTCCAATACCAGCGCCACACCGTGTTGCTTGGGTTTTGATGCCGGCTCAGCCTCGGTCTTGGTAATCGGCGGTTCGGCGACCTGCGCCGGCGCACGCGGCACTAGGATCGAGAACACGCTGCCGCGACCCGGCCAGGTGCGCAGGTCCAGTGGATGCACCAACAAACGTGCGGCACGCTCGGCAATGGCAAGGCCCAGCCCCAGCCCTTGCCCACGCGCGCCATCACCGCGACGGAACTCGTCGAAAATCGCGCGGCGCTCGTGATCGGCAATGCCCGGTCCCGTATCCCAGACTTCGATGCGCAACTGCCCTTGATGGCGTCGCACACCCACCAGCACCGCGCCGCGCTCGGCATAACGCACGGCATTGGCGAGAAAGTTCATCAGTACCCGACGCAGCAGTTGCGGGTCGCTCCGGACCCAGGCACGGCTGGGTACATGGCGAAGATCAATGCCGCGCTCAGCCGCCAGCGCACCGAATTCGGCCACCATCGGCTCCAGCAAGCTGGACAGCGCGAATCCGTGCCGATTGATCGGCTGACGCCCCGACTCCAGATGCGAAATGTCCATGAGCCCATCGAGCAGGGTTTCGGTCGATCCCAGGGCGCTGCGGATGTTGCCCACCGCCTCGCGGTACTCCTCGTGCGCAAGGCGCTCGTCCAGCGCGTGGGTAAAGAGCTGCGCGGCGTGCAGTGGTTGCAACACGTCGTGGCTGATGGCCGCGAGGAAACGGCTCTTGGCCTGATTGGCGCGTTCGGCCACGCGCCGCGCCTGTTCCAACTCGGCGGTACGCTCGATCACGCGCTGTTCCAGCGTCTGCTTGGCCTGAGTCAATGCGTCCTCGGCCTGACGGAAGGCCGTGACATCGGTGAAGGTGGCGACAAAGCCGCCGCCCGGCATGGGATTGCCGCGTATCTCCACGACGCTGCCATCGGGGAAGCGTCGTTCCGACAAATGCGCAGTTCCGGCTTGCATATGTGCGATGCGACGGGCCACGGCCGCATCGAGTTCACCACCGCTGCCGAAGCCACGCTGCAAGGCCCAGCGCGCCAGAACTTCGATAGGCTGGCCCACGCGCATCAGTTCGGGCGGATAGGAAAACAGTTCCGCATAGCGTCGATTCCAGGCCACGAGGTTCAAATCGGCATCCACCACACTGATGCCTTGGCTCATGTTTTCCAGTGCCGCTTCCAGCAGGCGTTGATTGAAGCGCGAGGCTTGCGCCGCATCCCCGACCAGGGTTGCGACGGTTTCCAGATCCGATGCCAGATCGCTGCGCGCGGTATCCATCAGCAAGCGTGCCGAGGCCGCGCCCAGCACCGCCGCCAGCTCGCGTTCCACATCCGCCTGCAGAGGCGCGCTCACCAGCGCCTCTTCGGCGCAATCGGCAAACAACTGGTTCACCCGCGTCGGCTGCAGGAAACGCCCGGCCAGTTCGCGCAGGTCACGGCAGACGATCGGCCGCGTCGCCTCGTTGCCCGGTCGCGACTGCCACAGCCGTTCGATCGCAAACGGAACCACGGTCGCAATCACCAGGCTCACGACCACGGCACGCAGGGTGCGGCTCCAGTCGCTCAATCCAAAAAAACTGTCCGGCGCCAGCGCCCGCAGCCCGAACGGTCCGTGCTGCAGCCAATGATTCACGCTGGAGCTGAGCCAGCCCATGCTTGGCAGCAAAAGGATCCAGCACCACACCAGCACGCCGGCCAGCAAGCCGATCAACACCGCACGTGGCGCGGTGCGTGGCCGCCACACGGCAAATCCCAACGCCGGCGCCAGGGTGGAGAGCGCCGAGAACGACACCGCGCCGATATCGGCCAAGGCATCATTGCCGGCGATCGCGCGGCTGTAGAGCCACGCCAGCAACACCACTGCCAGGATCGCGGCGCGTCGCTGCAAGAGCACTTCACCGCGACGCGAAGGACCGCCCGGCTGCGCCCAGGCACCGCGCACCCGCAAAGGCGCGATCCAGTGATTGCCAATCATCAGGCTCAGGGCAAGCGTCGCCACGATCACCATGCCGGTGGCGGCACTCAATCCACCCAGGAAGGCCAGCAAGGCCAGCGCATCCTGTCCTTGCGACAGTGGCAAGGCCAACACGAACAGATCCGAAGGCACGCCCATCGGTGCCAAATGCGCTTGGCCTGCACGCGCCAACGGCAGCAAGGGCAAGGCAATCAACACCATGTACAACGGGAACAACCAACGCGCGGTACGCAAATGGCGCTCGTCGCGACACTCCACCACGCCGACGTGGAATTGATGCGGCAGGGTGAACATCACCAGGATGCCGAGCAGGATCAAGGCCGGGAAACCCTCGCTGCCATCGGGCTGAGTCACCAAGGGTGGCGCCGGCCAATCCGGTCCGAACACGACGAATGCACCCAGCACCAGCATCACCACCAGTTTCAACACCGACTCGGCGGCAATCGCCAGCACCAGACCCCGATTGTGCTCGGCTGCCGAGGCGCTACGCGTGCCGAACAACATGGCAAACAGCGCCATCGCCAGCGCCACGTACAGCGCGCTGTCGCTCCACGCCGACACCACCAGCTCGCTACTGCGCGTCAACAAGCCATAGCTCGACGCCACGGCCTTGAGCTGCAAGGCAATGTAGGGCACCAGACCGAGCAAGGCGACGGCCGTCACCGTGGCGGCCAACCACGAACTTCGCCCGAGGCGCGTGGCAATCAGATCGGCAATCGAACTGCTGTTGTGCTCACGCGCCAGGCGCACCAAACGCACCAGAAAGCCCAGGCCGAACACATACAGCACGATGGTTCCGATGAAGGTCGGCGGCAAGGGCCAGCCCGAGCGCGCCGCTTGCGTGACCGTGCCGTAGAAGGTCCACGAGGTGCAGTACACCGCCAGCGACAGGGCATAGATCCAGCCCCAGTGCAGGTCGAGTTTCCAACCGCTGCGCTCACCCCAGACCGCCGCCACGAACAGCAGTCCCAGCCAAAGCAGGCTGGCAAGAACCACGGCGGAATCAGTCAACATGGAAGTTGGAGCACACTCGCGAATGCAAGGAATGCAAGCCTAACCGATCACTCCACCCAGCAAGCAACGATTGCTGGCCTCAGGCCGACTCAACGTCCATCCAGACGCTCGATGTAGGCCGCCAAGGCGTCGATGTCATCCGCACCCAGGTTGCGTGCCACGCCTTGCATGATCTTGTCCATGGACGAGTCGATCGCGTGGCCCCTGTGAAAGTTGCTCAGTCGCTCCGCCACGTAGATGGCTTGCTGCCCGTACAGCGGTGGCCAATTCGCCTGAAAACTCCGGGCATGGCTTGGCCCCTTGCCCTCGACACCATGACAACCTTGGCAGGCAGGAATGCCTTTGGCCGGATCGCCGGAAAGATAAAGCGCGCGACCGCGATCCAGCACAGCCTGTTCCACCGGTGTTGCGCTCAGTGGCGAGGGTGAAACCAAAGGCAAGGACGCATAGAACACGGCAATGTCACGCAGGTCATCGAGCGTGTTGTTCGCCACCAAAGGCGTCATCACCGAATCGGTGCGTTGCGATTCCTTGAAGGCAACGAGCTTCCAGAACAGATACGCCTCCGGCAAACCCGCCACGCTCGGGAAGTTCGGAATCGGCGCTTTGCCATCGGCGCCATGGCAGTTGTTGCAGACCTGGGCCTTCTCCCGACCCGCGTCCACATTCCCGACCACGGTTTTGTCGATTCGCAAATCGATGACGTCAAGTTCGGCCGCCATGGCCGGACCGATCAGCCCAAGCACCACCGTCAATGCGGCCGTCCTGAGGATGCGAATGCTCATAGCTTCACCTCCAGCATCAAACCCAGCAGGTTGGCGCTGTAACCTCGCTGAGCTGCGTCGAGGTAGATTCGATGGTCCACCACCAAGCCGTTTTCCAGGCCGTTGTAGTGCCAATCGGTAATCTGACCGCGCTCCCACACATCAAACACTCGCAACGACCAGCGATCTTTCAATGGCAGGGTCAAGCCCACTTGCATGGTGTTGGTGCGATAGGTCAATTGCGGGTAGTGGCCGCCGAGATTGGCTTCCACCAGCGCAGGCCACGCCAGCGCGGCCACCGAGGCATAGCGATAACTCGTCAGCCCTCGCGTATGTACAAAGTTCCACGCGACATCCAGTTTCAGGCGACCAAAGTCGTGATCGAAGGTCGCTCCGGCATTTCGACTGCGATTGCGGTCATCCACCCACCAGCGTGACGCTTCGGGATACACCGCGCCACCCAAGGTGGGATCGTTCGGCAAGGTGGCCACGTCATTGACATTGGCCATGCCAAGGGCGGACTTGTCCCAACCGATGAAAGCACTGGCACTGCTTTGAAGCGAAGGCTGCCAATCCCACGACAGGGTAAAACCATAGGTGTCGTACGACTGGCGACCCAACTCGGCGTTGTAATCGTTCCAGTCACCGCGCAAGGTGGCGTTGAGGCTGGTGGTATCGCTCGGCATGACGCTGGCAATGAGCGTGGCCTTGTGCTGGTCGCGCTCACCCACGTCATATTTGTGCAACGCATCCACCGTGTGCGGAAAAATGGTGTTGTAGTCGCCCACGAAGCCCGGCAGGCCCATCGACAAGGTGTGCTCATACGGATCGAAGTCGTAGTCGCTGCCGGTGCGATGCAGGTACTGATAGTTGGCACGCAGGGTCACGTTTTTCAGGGCCCGATTGGCCCAGGTCAACTTGAGCACGTGGTCGCGGACATGATCGAATTCGCGGTTCGTGCGCTCCACGTCGGTGTAGGTATAGGTCGCACCGAGCGTATTCTTGCCACCCAGACGAAAGTCTGCGCCCACGGCCAACTCGTGCGTTTCCTTGTCCAGGGCCAGGCTTCGTACTCGGGTTGGCACGCTCGCATTGGCACCTGTGTCCCAAATGCCCATCTCGCCGGGCACGACCGCACCCATCGATCCGTTCTCGGTGATGTAGCCGTACTGGCCCGTCAGCGGGTTGTAGGCCAGATAGGTGTTGCGATAGTCCTCGCGACGGAACTTGAAGCTGGCGCGATAGGTGGAAACATCCGTCGGTTGAAGGACAAGTCCGATGTTGGCATCCGAGGTGTCGATTCGCATATCCGCACGCTGGCGCGAGAGCGAGGCTGTGGTATTCCAATCGTCGCAGTCATACAGAAATGGACTGACCGGCGCACCCAGCGGTGAAAAATCAATGCCCATCATGCCCGTGCAGTTGGCCGGCGCGAGCAGCAACTCGTTTTGTCGCATGGATCCCGCCGCGGCACCCAGCGACAACTCGCCATTCATCGCAAGCTTGCGCGTGAATGAGGCGCGGACATTGTGGTAATCGTTGTCCGGCTCGGTTGCGAACTCACCCAACAAGGGCGTGACGGCCGCCGCACCCGGTACAACGGTCCACAGCGCAAATGGATTTTCGTAGGTGAATTCGGAATACCGATCGCGATAAAACGAGCCGGTATAGGCCACGTCCATGCGCCATTGATTGCCGACGTACCGCACACCGCCCTGGATGTTGACCGTGGCGTCATCAATCGGGCGCGGGGTTTCAAAGGCACCGCCGTTGGCCGGGAACGGATAGTTGAAAAAGAATGGACCACCAAACGCGCGTGCACCCTGACGCTGCTCGTTGGTGGCGCTGAGGTATCCCGTCCAACGCTTGTCAAAAAAGTAGTTGACCGCCAAGCCCTGCTTGTCGCGTGTCACCTGCAATCGCTGAGGCATGGCGGCGGCCGACACCGCGGCCACGTCGGCAACCGGACTGCTGCCGGGCGTCAGGCCTCCCGCCAGGGTAAGCCGGTTGCTGCCCACGCCATTCCATACCGAACGCGCCGAGGTGCTCATGACATTGGGCTGCGAGCGCACAAACCCATCGACGCGATACTTGCCGGCCCGCCCCACGGTGGCCTTGAGGTATTGGTTGTCCGACGAAACGCGACTGCCGCGCAGTTCGACATAGCTGCCATCACTCGGCCGTCGGTAATTGAGGGTCAGCAGCCCCAACACCAGACCATCATCCCAATCGCTGTAACGCAACCAATTGGGTGCCAGAACATCCCCGCCCGTAGCCAGCCAGCCCAGGCTGAGCGAGCCAGACCGCAGCCACTCGCCCTGCAGGGTTTCCAATACCTCCGGCGCGCAGATGTAGAGAGCTCCGCTCGGGCTTCGCCTTTGTCCGGCGCGCAGCCACGTCATGCCACGCGGGTCGCAGTCCAGAGCTGCAGTGTCCGTCGATTCCAGCTTGTTGCCAAAGCCAAAATCGATGCCCACACCCGTGTCTTGCGATGCGGCAGCACCTGAGCCAAGCAAGGCTGCGAAGCTCCAGATCAACACGATTCTGTGACGAGTCATGGGCTTGATCTCCTTACTTGTGCAAGCGCGGGCCCGATGGATGATTCGAACCATGAATCTGGGCGTGGCACGTCAGGCAACCACGTCCGATCTGGCGCTCATCCGGAAATGCGCCACTGGCCAAGCCACCCGGCTGATGCATGTCATTGGGATGGCGCACGTGCGAATGGCACTGTTGGCACAGCATCGGTACGGGTGCGACCAGCAAGGCGTGCTGATTGGAGCCGTGCGGCGTATGGCAATTCAGACAGCTGTCACGCACCGGCGCATGTTCAAACAGGAATGGCCCGCGCTTCTCGGCATGACACGCGTAGCACGTCTCGTTGACCGTTGCCGTCTTGAGCAATGGCGCGGTGGTACTTCCGTGCGGATTGTGGCAGTCGTCGCAAGCCATCAATCCTTCGGGCAAGGGCATGTGCGAGCGCCGATTGAACTGCACCCGGACGTCCTTGTGGCAGGTTGCACAGGTTTCGCTGATCGACTGCTTGGCCATCAAACCCTCGGCAGAAAACTTCGCCATCGGGTTGTGGCAATCGGAACAACTCACATCGTTGCGTTGATGCACCGAGCCACTCCAGTGATCGCGCGGACCTCCTTGATGACAGGTGAGGCAGACGCCGGCTTGTGTGGCGACCGAGGTGCCGCCGTCGTGAGTGAAGGCGATGATCTTGCCGGGCGTCGTGGGTTCGGCCGCATGGTCCGAACCTGGCCCGTGGCAGGCTTCACACGTGGCGGCCATCGGATTGGCACGCACGGCCACCTCCATGCCCAATGCGTGCGTGGTATGCGCGAAATGCTCGGTTTCCAAGGTGTGACAACTGGTGCAGGTGGCCTGCCCGACCGGCTTGGCATCAGGCGCCTGCGGGTTGCTGGCAGGAAACGCCCAGGAGAATCCCGGGGCGACATCGATGAAGCGATTGCCGGTGACGTCGTCGGAGGTGAGCGTTTGGTCCACCGAAAAGTCGGTGGCAGGCAGGGTGCTGGATGAAGTGTCTTGCGCACTCGCCATCCCCACCGCACACAACACGCCAAACAATGGGCCGAGCAACAGGCTTGAAACAAGAATTCGCATGAGTCCCCCTTAGCGGTCCGTAAGGCATGCATCGGCGCGGCGATGAAAGCTCTTGGCGTCATCCTCGGCTTCACTGTGGACGAGGCTTAACGGAAGTTGAAGCCCTGAAAGCGCAAAAGACTGTTCAATTAATGAAACAATCACGGCACCGCTTCGTCGATCTCGGCCTTTGCCCATGAACAAGCCACTGGATCTCAACGACTTGCGCTACTTTTCGGCGATCATCGATGCCGGAAGTCTCAGCGCCGCCAGCCGCAATCTTGGTGTGACCAAGTCGCTGCTGAGCCTGCATCTGGCGAAATTGGAGCAAGCGCTTGGCGTCACCTTGATCCAGCGCACCACGCGACGCATGGAAGTCACGCCGCTGGGACAGGAGTTTCATCACCGTTGCCAAGCCGTATTGGCCGAAGTCGAACGCGCACAGTCATTGATCGAGGACGCGCGCGATGTCGCACGTGGGACCTTGAAGATCAGTTGTCCGGTGGCTTTCGCACAGGTGATTCTGACACCCATGCTGAGCGCGTTCCTGCATACCTACCCCGAGGTCAACCTCGTGCTGGATGCCGATTACCGCGATGTCGATCTGCTCAGCGAAGGCTATGACTTGGCGCTCAAAGTCCAACGCCAGCTCGACGATTCACGCTTCATCGTGCGCTCGTTTCGCATGGATCAACTTTGGCTCGTGGCCACGCCCGAACTCGCCACTCGGCTTGGGCCAGTGCATCGGCCAAGCCAGCTCGATGGCGTCGCCAGCGTGTTGCTACGCTATCCGGGCGACAATCCGAACGGCACGACGTGGCAGCTCTTTGATGCCAACGAGCAGGCCCATCCAATCAGCCATCAATCCAGACTGGCGTCCAGTGACCCCTTGGTATTGAAACCCGCGGTTTTGAGCGGATTGGGCGTGGCCTTGCTCCCGAGCAGCCTCTGCCAACACGATGTGCGCGACGGGCTTCTCGTGCGCCTGTTACCGAACTTCCATGGCGGCAACATGCAATTGCACGCCGTGTTCCCGTCACGCCAAGGCCTGAGCAAGGCCGCGCGCTGCTTTCTTGAGCATCTGGGACAACACCTTCCGATGCAAATCCAGCAGATGCTCGACGAGGATTGACGCTTGGGAACCTGCCGACTTCACCGTGCACGTCGACCGATCCAAGCCAAGGGCTGATCGCCGGACCACGCTCACAGCAAGGCGAGAACGTTCTTCTCCAGACTCGCTGGCGCGTCGGTGGGTGCGTGGCGGCTGATCACTCGGCCTGCGCGATCGATCAGGAACTTGGTGAAATTCCACTTGATCGCTTCCAACCCCAATAGACCTGGGCGTTCGGATTTCAACCAACGGTAGAGCGGGTCGGCCTTGGCGCCATTGACCTCGATCTTGGCGAACAGCGGGAAGCTCACCTCGTAGTTCAAGGCGCAGAAGTTCTTGATTTCCTCGGCATCGCCCGGCTCCTGATGGCCGAATTGATCGCAGGGAAAGCCCAACACCGAAAAGCCCTTGGCATGGTGGGCGCGATACAGGGCTTCGAGCCCTTCGTACTGCGGGGTGAAGCCGCATTTGGAGGCCACGTTGACGATGAGCACGACCTGATCGCGCCATTCGGACAAGGAACGTGGCTTGCCGTCGATGTCGGCGACGGTGAAATCGTGGAGGGTGGTCATGGTCTCGTCCCGAAGTCTGCAAGTGGATGGCAGGTTAACCGTTCGGCGCCCGAGCGGCTACGGCGCGTCCGGTTCGCTCGGTGTCGCAGGCGGCGTTACCACATCGGCGGTTTTGGGCAAGGCCTCGAATCGCGGTGACGGCAACCACACCCGCGCCAGGCTGTACACGGCCCAGCAGCTGGCGGCGAAGATCGCCGTCACGAGTGCGCCCGACTGCGCCAGCATTTTCCAAGGCCAGATCGCCGCCGAAATCATGTGCGTGATCGAGCCGGCGCTGAAGCCGATCACGTGTTCCCAGACCTGATCCTCGACGAAACTCCAACCCGACAACAGGCCATCGCGCGGATCGAACAGATCGCTCAGCTCCGAGCCAACGAACATCGAGAACGCCACGATGCCGTAGCAGGCTCCGCCGCGCTTGCCACGCACCCAGCGATCGAGCATCGCATCGAGCCGGTGCGAAATCCACGCATCGGGCATGCTGCCTGCGGCCACGATCCCCGCATGCACCATCACGAACATGCCGAAGGCGCCCGGCACCCAACGCGGGCCGACGAACAACAGGCCAAACAGCCACAACAGCAAGCCCGCACCAAAGCCTGCGGCAAGTATCGTCCAATGCTCGCGCTGCAAGGTGCTGCCCGAGGGCGCCACCTTGCGGGCCAGATCATCCAGTGGCGGAAGCTGAAGCTTCATTCGCATCGTTTCGTACTCATGCGCCCGCGTCGCGGCGCCCCAGCGCGCAGCCTACACCTGTCGCTGGCGCACCGCTTCGAACAGGGCCACACCGGTGGCCACAGATACATTCAGGCTTTCGGTATCGCCAGGCATCGGAATCCGCGCCAAGTAGTCGCAATGCTCGCGTGTCAGCCGGCGCAAGCCTTCGCCCTCGCCGCCCATGACGATGGCGATGGCGCCGGAAAGGTCCAGTTGATAGAGACTTTGCTCGGCCTCACCGGCCAAGCCGACCAACCACACGCCCGCCTGCTTGAGCACGTCCAGCGCGCGCGCCAGATTGGTGACACGCACCACCGGAATGCGATCGGCCGCGCCGGCCGAGGCCTTGCGCACGGTGGCGTTGATCGGGGCCGAGCGATCGCGCGGACTCACCACCACGCTGACGCCCGCCGCCGCTGCACTGCGCAGGCAGGCGCCGAAGTTGTGCGGATCGGTCACGCCATCGAGCACCAGCACCAGTGACTTTTCACTGCGTTCCAGCAACTCTGGAAGATCCGACTCGTCCAGCGCATTGACCGCCGCGTAGTCCGCCACCACACCTTGATGGCGCAGGCCTTCGGCCAGACGATCCAGCGTTTCGGCCGCAACGCGCTGCACCGCGATGCCGTGCCCACGCGCCTGTTCGATCAGCTCGGCCAGACGCGGATTGCGCGCCTTGGCGTCCACACGCAGCTCGCGCACGTTGACGGCATCGTTCTCCAGCACCGAGGCCACGGCATTGATGCCGACCACCCAGCGCTCATCCTGCCTGCGACTCATGCCCACCTCGTTCGTGTTGCGCGAGTTTTGCCCGCGGCTTCATTCGATACCAGGCGCAGGTCGATGCGCTTGTCCTCGACACTGGCGCGCAACACCAGCACACGCACGGCATCACCCTGACGCCAGGCCGCGCCACTGCGTTCCCCCGACAGCACCCGCCTGACCGGATCGAACTGGTACCAGTCCTTTGGCAACTGGGTGACGTGCACCAGACCGGTGACCTTGGATTCACTCATCTCCACGAACAAGCCGAACGAGGTGACGCCGCTGACGATGCCGTCGAACTGCGATCCCACGTGCTGCTCCATCCAGGCAGCGCGATAACGCTCATCGACTTCGCGTTCGGCTTCTTCGGCACGACGCCCACGCTCGGAGCACTGCAGGCACAGTTGCGCCATGTCGTGCGGTCCGTAGCGATAGTCGTTCGGATGCCCGCCCGCGAGCGCATGCTTGATCGCCCGATGCACCAGCACGTCGGGATAGCGACGGATGGGCGAGGTGAAATGCGCATAGGCGTCCAGCGCCAGGCCGAAATGGCCGATGTTCTGCGGCGCATACACCGCGAGCGATTGCGAACGCAGCAAGACCGATTCGATCAAGGCCGCATCGGCACGCTTGCGCACCTTCTTCAACAGCTGGGTGAAATCCCGTGGCTGCACCTTCGACCACGGCGGCATGCGCAACTGGAATTCGGCCAGGAACTCTTCCAGATCGGCGTACTTCTGTTCCGGCGGGCGATCGTGCACGCGATATGGCGCCGGGATCGACTTCTTCAGGAGGTAACGCGCAGCCTGGACATTGGCGGCGATCATGCATTCTTCGATCAGCTTGTGCGCATCGTTGCGCTCGCGCATGCCGCCCTGCACCACTTCGCCATCCGGGCCAAGGATGAAGTGCACTTCGCCGGTTTCAAACTCGATCGCACCGCGTGCAGCGCGGGCCTTGGCCAGCACGCGGTAAAGCTGGAGCAGGTGCTCGATCTGCGGCAGCAACGGGCCCAATTCGGCGCGGGCCTGCGCATCGTCTTCGCCGATGGCACGCCACACCTGGGTGTAGGTCAGGCGCGCATGGGAGCGAATCACGGCCTCGTGAAACTTGGCGCGGGTGACTTCGCCCTCGTGATCGACCTGCATGTCGCAGACGAAAGCCAGCCGATCTTCGTTCGGACGCAGCGAGCAAATGCCGTTGGAGAGGGTTTCCGGCAACATCGGGATTACAAAGCCCGGGAAATACACCGAGGTGGCGCGCAGTTGTGCTTCGTCATCCAGCGGCGATTCGGGCTGCACGTAGTGCGAGACATCGGCGATCGCCACCACCAGTCGAAAGCCATTGCGATTGGGCTGGCACCACACTGCATCGTCGAAGTCGCGTGCATCCTCACCGTCGATGGTGACCAGTGGCAGTTCGCGCAGATCCACGCGCTCGGCGCACTCGGTCGCCGACACCTGGATCGGAATCTCGGCCGCCTGTTCCAGCACCTGCTCAGGAAATTCATGCGGCAGGCCGTGGCCGTGGATCGCCACCTGCACCACCAGCGAAGGCGTCAGGCTGTCACCCAGCACGGTGAGAATGCGTCCGATGGGCACGACCTCGCCATGCGGGCGTCCGGTTTCCAGCGGATCGATCAACTCGCACACCACCAACTGCCCGGACTTGGCGCCAAGACGGGCATCCGACGCGATCAGCACGTCGTGCTGGAGGCGCTTGTCGTCGGGCGTGACGCGGCCCACGCCGGCACGCTCGTGGAAGCGGCCGACCAGACGCTGCACGCGCCGCTCCAGCACGCTGACGACCTTGCCCTCCGAACGGCCGCGGTGATCCACGGCGGTGACGGCTGCGAGCACGCGATCACCGTGGAATACCGCGCGCATTTCGCGTGGCGGCAGGAACAGGTCCTCGCCGCCGGCATCCGGATGCAGGAAACCGAAGCCTTCCGGGTTGGCGATGATGCGGCCGGCAATCAGGTTGGTCTTTTCGGCCGGAACATAGCCGCCGCGTCGATTCACCAGCACCTGGCCATCGCGCAGCATCGCCGCGAGCCGTCGTGTCAGGGGATCGAATCGATCGGGGGCGGTCAAGTCCAGCACCTGCGCCAGTTCTTCGGCAGACAGCGGACCCGGCGCCTTGGCGAGCAAGGCCAGGATGGCTTCGCGACTGGCGATCGGATTCTCGTAACGACGCGCCTCGCGTTCAGCCCACGGATCATGCCGCGAGCTTATGAGCCGGCCCTTGCTGGCCGACGCGGGCACTCGATCGGTGGCACCGCGCGTGCTCGTCTTGGGCGGCTTGGGCGGCTTGGTCGCCTTGGCTGGCTTGGTCGACTGGGTCTTGGCGGTCGCGTGGCCACCTGACTTCTTGCCGCGACCGGCGTTCTCTTTGGCCTCGGCATCCAGCAAGGACTGCGGCAGCCAAGACGGCCGTGTGGCTGAGGGTTTGCCCGACTTGCGCGGCGTCTTGCCAGCGGTCTTCTTCATGCGATCATGTGCCAGCACGGCGCCATCGAGCGACTCATTCGGAAACCGTGGCCGAGGTTTCGGTGGCCTGCGGTGCGCTCGCCGCCGGCGCTGCGCCGGCCGCAGCCGGACGCGCACCCACCACGCGCACACCGCGGCTCTTCATCCAGGCATCGAACTCGGCGGCGGTGAACTTCTTGCCCTTGTCCATGTTGAAGCGATACGGCGTGTTGTCGTATTGGGTCTTGGGCACGTAGCCGGCAAACTCGTCTTGAACCTGCGAGGCGCAGGCCTCCAGACTCAGGCGCATCAGCACCACGTCCAAGGCCAGGGATTCATCGCGGCTTTCGGCGAGCAACATGCGTGGCGTGGCGAGCGCGGCAGGGCGTCCCAACATGCCCGAATACAGCGGGGGAACCGGCGTGGTGCGCACCGGTACCGGATTGGCCACCGCGTCACGATTGCAGGAAACCGCCATCGCATTCGTGCCAAAACCCACGGCCGCCAAACCCAGCGTTGCCACCATCATCCTGACCATTACCCACTCCTGTGCATTCATGCGGCAAAGTCTAGCCCGCACCGCCGCCAAGGTCACCTTGCACGACGAAACGGCCAACGCCCGCGCCAGTACTGAATCAGAAAGAACCCAAAGGCCATGCCGCCCAGATGCGCGAAATGCGCCACGCCCTGTTGGGTGCCGGTGACGCCCAGGAACAGTTCCAGCAAGCCATAGCAGATCACGAAGGTGCGCGCCCGCATCGGTATTGGCGGGATGATCAACATCAGGCGCACGTTCGGAAACAGCAGACCATAGGCCAGCAACAAGCCGAACACGCCACCGGATGCGCCGATGGTGGGATAGACCGCGCCACCCTGCTCGGCCACGTAGCTGACCACCAGCAACTGCACCAAGCCCGCGCCGACCACGCAGATCAGGTAGTAGTACAGAAATCGCTTGCTGCCCCAGGTGGCTTCCAACGGACCGCCGAACATCCACAGCGCGAACATGTTGAAGAACAGGTGGGTCAACCCACCATGCAGAAATCCATAGCTCAGCAGCTGCCACGGCAGGAATCCAACCTGATCGAACACGCCGGCGTTCATGCCAATCGGATAAGTCCCGAGCGGCCACAGCATGAAGTCCAGAAACGGCCCATCACCCAGACCCATCTGCGCCAGGAACAAGCCCACATTGGCCATCAGAAGTGCGCGCGTGATCGGCGGCAGATCTCCCAGCATGGCGTGACTCCCGCAAACAAAATCTGGATTCTAACCGCGCCATGGTCATCGCGGGATCAGGGTTCCGAATCGCCCCACAGCACGGCATCCAGCCAATCGTCCTCTTCATTCCGAAGCTGCACCTTGCCCTTCACGACCTCGACGCCTTCCGCCGCCAAGCGCGCGCATTGCAGTCGATACTCGGGCGAGGCTGGCGACAGCCCCAGATGCCCATCCGCACGCAGGATGCGATGCCACGGCAAATCCGGCTCATCGCTGGTGGCCAGAATGCGCGCCACCAAGCGTGCACAGCGCGGAAAGCCGGCGCGCCGTGCGATGGCTCCGTAACTGGCCACCTGCCCCGACGGCACCGCGCGGACTTGCGCCAGAATGCGTTGACGACGCTGTGCGGCATCGATCACGGGGGCGGACATCAGCACTCCAGCACGAGTCGGAACAAGGCCGCTAGAATATCCGGCTCGCCTGACCTTGGTCCCGCCATGCTGAACTTCGAACAGATCCGTGCCCACGCCATCGCCCAGTACACCGTGGTGACCAATGATCCCTTTCTGATCGGTGTCGAATTGACCCTCGATGGCGGCAACCGGCGCCAGAACATCTACCTGGCGGAATTGCAGGGCGAGGATGGCCGCAACTACTTGCGCGTCAGCACCTCGATCGCCCCGATCACCGGCGTGGACGCGCGGCGGGCACTGTTTTTCAACTGGGAACAGCGCGTGGGCTATCTGGCCCTGACGGACCTGGACGGCGTGCCCTACCTGCACCTGTGCGAAAACCGTCCCTACGAAGTGCTCACCGCCGCCGAACTGGATCGGGTGGTGCTGGAAATCGGCGGCCTCGGCGATCGCATGGAGCGCACCTTCTCGGCCGGTGGCGACCTGTTCTGACTCCGAGGTTTCTCCACAGCTTGATGCCGTGGCGATCTGAGTCCAAGGCAAGTCGTTCGCGCTTGGGTGCTCGGGGAAGCCCCATATTCAGACCTTCCTGAGCGCCACCGTCGAAAACCTGCGCCCACATCACGCCGCCTGACCCAGCCAACGCAAAGAGAAACATCACCGCGGCATCAACCGCGACGAGTTATTGCGTCCAAGGGTTGACGGGGGAGTCCATACACGAGTGGTTAGGGAATGTCTGAACAGACCAGTCATGCCCGCGTAGGCGGGCATCCAGCGACTTCAAATCATTGAAATCAAGGGCACTGGACTCCCGCCTTCGCGGGAGTGACGAGCAAATGTCGGCTTGTTCAGAGGGTTCTTGTTGGATGCTGGCGGTTGACGCAGAATAGCATGAGTTGTACAAATACCTGTACAACAGGAGTTACCATGGACGCCATTACCTACAGCGCTGCCCGCGCCAAGTTGGCCGACACCATGAACCGCGTGTGCGACGACCACGAGCCAATCATCATCACCCGCAACGGCGAGCAATCCGTTGTGATGATGGCGCTTGAGGATTACAAGGCGCTTGAGGAAACCTCATACCTGCTGCGCAGCCCGAAAAATGCCCAGCGACTGCTGGAGAGCATTGCCGCCCTTGAGTCCGGGAAGGGCAAAGCGCGGAGCCTGGCCAAGTGAAACTGGTCTTCTCCGAGCAGGCTTGGGAAGACTGTTTACATTGGCAACAGACTGACAAGAAGTCGATGCGGCGGATAAACGCCCTGATCAACGAGATCATCAGGACGCCGCACAGTGGAACTGGTAAGCCAGAGCCACTGCGTCATGCCTTGTCGGGGTATTGGTCAAGACGAATCAACGAGGAGCATCGCATCGTCTACAAGGTCGCCGATGATTCCGTGCTTATCGCCCAGTTGCGATACCACTACTGACGGCATCTAACGAATGAAAGTGACTTCCCCGTCCCGAGTGTGCCGCGCGTTGGCGGGGTTCGGCAACCAAGTGCCACGATGGGAAGTGCAGCCTCGCATCTTCACCACCGGAAGGAGTAGCCCCATGACTCGCATCGTAAGCCGCGGCATCGATCTGGCCAAGAACGTGTCTGCGCTGCATGGTGTGGATGAGGTCGGCAAGCCGATGTTGGTGCGTCCGAATGTGGCGCGTTCGGCGTTGCTTGAGTTGGTGGTGAAGTTGCCGTCGCGTTTGGCCTGAACCCAATCACGCCACCGGAGGCACCGCGTCCAAAAAGGCGCGCACGAACGGCACGGTGACGCGTCGTTGTTCGGCCAGACTGGCGCGATCGATGCGTTCCAGCAGCAAACTGAGGCTGGTCATGTCACGTCCGACGCGGCGCAACAGATAGGCCACCACCGCGTCATCGAGGGTCAAACCGCGCGACTGGGCCTTGCGCTGCAGGATCGCGCCGCGTAGTTCGTCGTCCGCGCGCGGCAATGACCACTGGGTGCATTGAGCGAGTCGTGATCGCAGATCCGGCAGACCCGGCGGCAAGGCCGCGACGGTTTCGCGTGCGGTGTACAACACGGACGTGCCCTGCGCCTTGGCGCGGTTGTGGAAATGGAACAGCGCGATGTCATCCTCACGCCCGCCCAGGACCGCGTCCAGATCGTCCAAGGCCATCACGTCAAAGGCTTCGGCACCGGCGAGCGCGGCTTCAAGCTGGCCTTTCAACTGTGCCAGCGGCAGGTAGTGCGCGCTGCGTCCGTGATCTTCAGCCGCCTGCACCACCGCCATGGCCAGATGCGTCTTGCCGCTGCCTTGCGAGCCTGTCAACACGGCAAATCCCGATTCACCGCGCGCCATGGCGTGCAGGCAGGCCACGATCTCGGGCGACCCGACAAAGGCATCGAAACGTGATTCCAGCCGTGGGCGCAAGGCCAGAGGCAATTGCGGACTGCTGTTCAATTCATGGCCCGTTGGAACGCGGCCGCATCGGCGCATCGACCGGCTGATCGATGGGTGCGAGGGGGGCGGTCGCAGCCAGGACGGTCGGGGCCTCGATGTCTGCGGGCAGCTCGACTGCCGGCTCGGCGGGCGATCCCGAAGGCGCAGGCTCCGCACCATACAAACGACTGGCGGTGTAGCGTTCGTACAGATAGCGCAGCAAGACCATCACCACGGCCGCCACCGGCAAGGCCACCAGCACGCCGATGAAACCAAACACCTGGCCACCGGCCATCACCGCGAAGATCACGGCGACCGGATGCATGCCGATGCGATCACCCACCAACCACGGCGTGAGCGCAATGCTCTCCAGCATCTGACCGACACCGAATACCACGCACACCAGCACCACATGCGTCCAATCACCAAACTGGACCAAGGCGGCAATCAGGCCGATGCCGATGCCCACGATGGCGCCCAGATACGGGATGAAGCTGACCAGGCCCGCGATCATGCCGATCAAGAGCGCCAACTCGATGCCAACCATCCAGAGGCCCAGCCAATAGATCGTGCCCAAGGCCAGCATCACGCTCAATTGCCCGCGCAAAAATCCGGCCAGTACGCTGTCGGACTCACGCGCCAATCGCACGGCCACCGGCTCGATCGGGCGTGGAATCAGCAGGCGGATTTTTTCCACCATCACGTCCCAATCACGCAGCAGGTAAAACGCCACCACCGGAATCAGGGCCAGATTGACGACCCAATTCAGAATCACCAATCCGGATTTGGAAATGCCACCCCACAACGTGGCCGCGACGCCACCGGCCTGTTGCCAATGCTGCTTGAGCATGGCAAACACGTTGTCCAGTTCGATGCCTTCGATGTCCACACCGATACGGGCGCTGATCCACGGCAGGGCGGTGCCGGTGAACCAATCGCGATAGCGCGGAAACTGCTCGATCATGGTCGAGATCTGTCGCTCCAGCATCGGAATCAGCAACAGCACCACGCCGACCAAGGCCAAGGTCATCAAGGCAAAGACGATCGCCACCGCACCGCTGCGCGACAGGCGCAGGCGTTCCAGCCGATCCACCAGCGGATCGCCGACATAGGCCAGCAACGCGGCAATCACGAAGGGCGTCAACACCGGCCCGAGCAACCACAGGAGCAGCCCGAATGCCGCGATCAGGGCCGCCAGCTGCCATTTGTGGGTATCGCTCATGGCCGTGTCCTCAGGCTCCGTGTCGTATCTGCGACGTCGGCCAGACGCTGACGTGACGTGGGTTCATCGCGTGCTCACCACAAACTCGCTCGGCGTTTTCAGATCGCCGACGAAGATCGACTCCAGCACCGATCCGCGCAACAACTGCACCAGGCCCTCGACGCCGGAACTCAAGTCCACATCCACTTCAAGCCGCCCTTGATCGGCCTGAATCGCCTGAACCGAACGCACGATCGGCTGCCGTGCGATCAAGCCCATGACCGTGGCATAGCTGGCGCCGTCCGTCAGTCCTTCGATCACCAGTCGATAGCGCCCGGCCGGGCCGTTGAACACCGGCTGTGCGGTACGTTGCGCGAGTAGATCAGCCGCACCGTCCGCACCGGCCGCCAGAACCACGGTCGCTTGCGCATCCTGGCTGCGCCAGCGTCCCAGTTCACTGCCAGCCTGACGCAGACGCCAGTCGGCCACCCAACCGCCGGCATCGCGGCGCATCCAGCCCAACAACGCAGGCCCACCGTATTGCAGGGTGAGCTGATCGACGGCCCAGGATTCTTCGGCCGACAAGTCCATGGCCTTGAGCGTACTTTGCTCGGCCGTGTCATAGCGCGGCAGACGCAACTCCAGGCCGCGCTGCTGACCACGACTGGTCAACGGAAGCACGGCCGCGGCTGCATCCTGCGAGACGATGCGCGCACCCGAGCCATCGTCAATCGCCAGCCAGACGATGGGCTGAGGACGCTGACCGACCTGTGCCGGCAAGGCCCGCGCGCCCAGCAAACCGCTGACGGCGGCCTGATCAAAGCGTGCAATCAGGTACTGCTGCACCCGCGCACCGGCCTCATCGTTCACCACGTCCTGTCGATAGCGGTACTGCTGCACCAAGCGGGCGGCATCCACACCGTGCGCTGCGGCCGCGCTTCCACCCAGTTTCTGAAGAACTTGTGCCAATGCCTGCGGCAAAGCCGCCGCGCGATCGGCATCGGACTGGCTGGCCACGGCCACTTCACCTTCGTAGCTCCCCAAGGCTTGCGCCTGTGCCCAGCTGCAGCCCAGCAGCAGCCAGAGTGTGAGCGCCATCAGCCACGGATTGAACTTTGCCATGTGTTTGCCTCGGACAACAGGCGTGCATGGTGCCGCAAGCACGCGGTCAGCGTCCACGTGAACACACGACCCACGCTCGGGAGCGGCTACAATTTGCCGTCTTTGATCCTGCAGGAAGCCCTCGTGACCGCCAGCAAGCCGCCCCTCACCTACCGCGATGCGGGAGTCGATATCGATGCTGGCAATGCCCTCGTGGACCGCATCAAGTCCAAGGTCCAGCGCAGTTTTCGCCCGGAAGTGATGGGCGGACTCGGTGGTTTTGGTGCCCTGTTCGACCTCTCAGGAAAGTACCGCGAGCCGGTGCTGGTGTCGGGCACCGACGGCGTGGGGACCAAGCTCAAGCTCGCCCAGCAATGGGGCCGGCACGACAGCATCGGTATCGATCTGGTCGGCATGTGCGTCAACGATGTGCTGGTTCAGGGCGCCGAACCTTTGTTTTTCCTGGATTATTTCGCCACCGGCAAGCTCGATGTCGAGGTCACGGCGCAGGTCGTGGAAGGCATCGTCGAAGGCTGCGTGCGCGCCGGTTGTGCCCTGATTGGCGGCGAAACCGCCGAGATGCCGGACATGTATCCGCCCGGCGAATACGATCTGGCCGGTTTCTGCGTCGGCGCGGTGGAGAAATCACAAATCCTCGATGGACACGCGGTCGCAGCCGGCAATGTGTTGTTGGGCATCGACTCCAGTGGCCCGCATTCCAACGGATATTCGCTGATCCGTCGCGTGCTGCAACGCGCGGGCGCCACGCCCGAGCTCGATCTGGGCGGAATCAATCTGGGCGATGCCTTGATGGCCCCGACCACGATCTATGTCAAACCGATTCTCGACTTGATCCGCGCCCACGCCCCGCACGCACTGGCGCACATCACCGGCGGCGGGCTGCTGGAAAACATCATCCGCGTCGTGCCCGATGGCCTCGGCCTGCACATCGATTCGCACAGTTGGCGCCTGCCGCCGGTATTCGACTGGTTGCAACGCGAAGGCGGGATCGAATCCACCGAGTTGTGGCGCACCTTCAACTGCGGCATCGGCTTTGTCGTCATTGCCAAGACCCAAGACGTGGCCGCGATGCGGACCACGCTCGATGCGCACGGCCTGGGCAGTCGCGTCATCGGTGAGGTGGTGACCCGTTCGGACACCCATCGCGTGCGGATTGACTGATGTTGCGGGTGGCGGTGCTGGCCTCGGGCCGTGGCAGCAATCTTGAAGCCTTGCTCGACGCCAGTCGCACCGAAGATTCAGGCTTTGCCATCGTCGGCGTGTTCAGTGACAAACCCGAGGCCTTGGCACTGGAAATCGCGCGTGCGGCAGGCATCCCGGCGCTCGCATTGGCGCGCGCCAAAGGTCAGGATCGAAGCCAGTACGACGCCGAATTCTTCGGCCTGGTGCGCAAGGTTCAGCCTGACCTCATCGTCTGTGCGGGATACATGCGCATCATTTCCGCCGACGCGCTTGCGCATTTGTCCATGCCCACGATCAATATCCATCCATCCCTGCTGCCGAAGTATCCCGGCCTGCACACCCACGCGCGCGCGCTGGAAGCCGGTGATGCCGAGCACGGCAGCAGCGTGCACGTGGTCACGGCCGAACTCGACGCCGGGCCCTTGCTGGCACAGGCACGCATTGCGGTGCGCTCGGGCGACACACCGGACAGCCTTGCAGCGCGCGTGCTGGAGTATGAACACCGCTTGCTTCCGGCCTGCGTGCACGCGATTGCAACGGGCCGATTGCGGCTTTCGACCACCCCGCCGCAGTTCGACGGGCAGCCGCTCGCAACCCCATTGTCACTGCACCAGAACGGCCTGCGCGCCGAGGTGAATCCATGACGCTGCGCGGGCTCCTGCTACTGCTCGCCGCGTCGGTCGCGCAACCGGCTCTTGCTGCCAGCGCACCCGAGGTGTTGCAGCCCTATCAGGCCCACTACGAGCTGCTACGCGGCGGCAACGTCGAGGGCGTGGTGGATGTGAATCTTGAACGGATCGACGCCAAGCACTGGCGCATGCGCAGCCACAGCCACGGCACGCACGGGCTGGCGGCGCTGACCGGCATCCAGGTTCGGGAAACGTCGGACTTCACCCGTGATGCGTCGGGCCTGCACTGCGAGACTTACCGCTATCGCCAAACCGGCCTGCGCACCCGCGAGCGCAGTGTCGATTGCGGCTCCGGCGCCAAAGGCGTGGTCAGCCGCGATCACAAGGGCGAATATCGCTTTTCGAACGCATCGGGGCTGATGGACCGTCAGATCGTCAGCCTCGCCGTGGCCCTGAAATTGGCGGCTGGTAGCCGTGGCGAACTGTCCATTCCCGTGGTGGATCGAGAGCGATTGGAACCCCAACGCTTCCGCGTGCTGGGCGAGGACAGCCAAACGCTACCCATCGGCACCCTGCGCACCCTGAAACTGGAACGCCTGCACGACTCGGCCAACCGCAAAACCACCACGTGGTTCGCCATGGACCAAGGCTGGATTCCGGCGCGCATCGTGCATGTGGGCAAGAGTGGCGGCTATGAGCTTCGACTGGTGTCGGTTACGCGTTGATTCGGCAAAGCGTGTCTCCACGATGCGCTTTGCAGGCAACTCGACTGGAGTATGCTCGAACGGTCTGCATTGGCGGCCTGCCGATACGGACGCTCATCCCAATCCAACAGCGAAGGAGTGATCCCATGACCGTTGCAAAAGTCATCGAAATCAGCGCATCGTCCCCGAAGGGTATCGAGGATGCCGTCAAGACCGGCTTGGCCAAGGCCGCCGAATCGGTGAAGAACATCCAGGGCGCCTGGATCAACGAGACCAAGGTCGTCGCCGACGCCAAGGGCAATGTGACCGAATGGCGCGTCAACATGCGGGTGAGCTTCGTCGTCGACTGAAGCCAAGGCCAACCGCGAATACGAAAAACCCGACCTGTGCGTCGGGTTTTTCGTATTCGCGTGTCTCGCAGCGGCGCTCAGGACAGGCGTCGAATGTGCGCACCCAATCCACCGAGCTTTTCTTCGATGTTCTCGTAGCCGCGGTCGATGTGGTAGATGCGATCGATGATGGTGTCGCCTTTGGCCACCAGACCGGCCAATACCAGCGAGGCCGAAGCCCGCAAGTCGGTGGCCATGATCGGCGCACCGGTCAGGCGTTCGACGCCGCGCACCACCGCCGTATGTCCGTCCACCTGGATATTCGCGCCGAGGCGTTGCAGTTCCTGCACGTGCATGAAGCGATTTTCGAACACGGTTTCGGTAATCCGCCCCACGCCCTCGGCCACGCAATTGAGCGCCATGAATTGCGCCTGCATGTCGGTTGGAAAGGCCGGATAGGGCGCAGTGCTGATATCCACCGCACGCGGGCGACGGCCTTGCATGTCCAATTCGATGGCGTCCTCGCTGGTGGAAATGTGCGCGCCGGCCTCATCCAGCTTCACCAATACCGCATCGAGCATGTCGGCGCGGGTGTTGCGGGCCAGCACACGGCCGCCGGTCATGGCCGCTGCCACAAGAAACGTGCCGGTTTCGATGCGATCGGGCAGGACTTCGTAGTGGCAGCCATGGAGCCGTTCCACGCCGTGAATCACCAAACGCGATGTGCCAACGCCCTCGATCTGCGCACCCATCGCCACCAGACAAAGCGCGAGATCTTCGACTTCAGGTTCCTGCGCGGCGTTGTCGATCACCGTGGTGCCTTGTGCCAAACACGCGGCCATCAACAGGTTTTCGGTGCCGGTGACGGTCACCAAATCCATCACGATCCGCGCGCCACGCAAGCGTTCGGCACGCGCTCGGATGTAGCCGTTTTCGACCGTCACCTCCGCACCCATCGCACGCAGACCCTTGATGTGCAGGTCGACAGGGCGCGAGCCGATGGCGCAACCACCGGGCAAGGACACTTCCGCCTGACCAAAACGCGCCAGCATCGGCCCCAGTACCAGGATCGAGGCGCGCATGGTCTTGACCAGCTCGTAGGGCGCAACAAAACGATCGGCGCGACGAGAATCCAGATGGATCCGAATGTGGTCATCCATTGCCAGATCCACACCCATCTGACCCAGCAATTGAATCATCGTGGTGACATCGTGCAGGTGCGGCACATTGCCGATGCTCATTTCGCCATCGGCCAGCAGACCGGCGGTCAGGATCGGAAGGACGGCGTTTTTGGCGCCGGAAATGCGCACCTCGCCGTGCAGCGGGGTGCCTCCGGAAATCAGGATTTTTGCCATGGGAACTCGATGTTGTGGTCGGGCACCGCGCTCAGGCGGCTTCGTCAGGTGTCAATGTTTTCAGTGACAGGGCGTGGATCTCTCCGCCCATGCGTTCGCCCAAGGTCGCGTACACCATGCGGTGCCGAGCCAAGGGCAACTTGCCGGCAAAGGCCTGGCAGATCACCGTGGCCTCGAAGTGCACACCATCATCGCCATGGACACTGGCCGTCGCATCCGGCAGACCGGCCTCGATCAATTGCGCAATCAGCTCGGGGTTCATTGACACACTCGAAACACGATGGGACATGACCAACCACGGGCCGCGACGGCTCCGGTCACGGTGGCTGAAGTAGAATAGCCGCCCATTCTAAGCCAAAAGTGCCTGCGGCCCATGACAAAGCCCGGGCAATGTTGTCAGGACTCTCGCCCGCCATGAATGCCACGCTGCGCCCCCTGAACTCGCTTACGGAAACGACCTCACGCGAACCGGCTTCGCTGCTGAACAGCGCCAAGGCCGTCATCGACAATCAGGCGCGCGCGCTCGACGCCATGCAGTCACGCATCGATGGCGCCTTCGTGAGCGCCTGCGAAGCCATGCTGGGTTCCAGCGGCCGCGTGGTCACGGTGGGCATGGGCAAATCCGGCCATATCGCGCGCAAGATCGCGGCCACGCTTGCATCCACGGGCACACCCGCCTTCTACGTTCATCCGGGCGAAGCCTGCCACGGCGATCTGGGCATGATCACCGAGGCCGATGTGGTGCTGGCACTCTCCAATTCCGGCGAGACCGACGAGGTGCTCACCATCGTGCCGGTGCTGCGACGACAGGGCAACGTACTGATTTCATTGACCGGAAACCCGCATTCCACCCTCGCACGACTGTCCGACATCCATCTGGATGTCAGCGTGATCGAGGAGGCTTGTCCGCTCGGATTGGCACCCACCACCAGCACCACGGCGGCCTTGGTGATGGGCGATGCGTTGGCCGTGGCCATGCTGGAAGCGCGCGGTTTCACCCGTCAGGACTTTGCCCGCTCGCACCCGGCCGGAAGCCTGGGCCGGCGTTTGTTGCTGCATATCTGCGACATCATGCACGAGGACTCCGAAATTCCTCGCGTGCAAAGCGACGCCAGCATCAGCCAGGCCGTGATGGAAATGAGCCAGAAGCGTCTTGGCATGACCGCCGTGGTCGATGCCGACAACCGTCTTCTTGGCATATTCACCGATGGTGACCTGCGCCGCACCCTGGATGACACCCGCGCCGATCTGCGCACCACGCCGGTGTCCGTGGTCATGGGGCGCAATCCCAAGTCCATTGCCCCGGACCGGCTCGCCGCCGAAGCCGCTCGCATGATGGAAGATCACAAGATTTCTGCCGTGATCGTGGTCGACGATCAACAGCGCGTGGTCGGCGCGCTCAATATCCACGACCTGCTGCGCGCCAAGGTGGTATGAGCATGTCCGCGTCCGACACACCTGCCACCGATCTGCGCGAACGCGCGGCGAGGGTGCGGCTGCTGGGGCTGGATGTCGATGGCACCCTCACCGATGGTCGGCTGCTGCTGGCCGCTGAGGGCATCGAGATCAAGGCCTTTCACGCCCACGATGGCCAAGGCCTGAAAATCCTGCGCGAAGTCGGCATCGAAGTCGCACTCATCACCGCCCGCACCAGCGACGTCGTGTCCCAACGCGCCGGTGATCTTGGCATCAAGCACATCCATCAGGGCTGCCACGACAAACGTTCCAGCCTGCGCAACCTGAGCCGCCTGCTCGATCTGGACGCCTCGCAGGTCGCCTTCATGGGCGACGATTTGCCTGACCTTGCACCCATGGGCTGGTGTGGTTTTTCGATCGCGCCGGCCAATGCCCATCCCTGGGTTCGCGAGCGCGCCCACCTCGTCACACGCGCGGCCGGCGGCCAAGGCGCGGCACGTGAGCTGTGCGACCTGATCCTGGACGCCAAGGGTCTGAGTGCACAGGTTCTACGCCGCTTCACCGCCCCATGAGGCTGCCCGGCTGGATCCCGATCGCCGTGTTGGTCATCGCGGCCGCGGCCAGCAGTCTGGCGCTGTGGCTGCTGTATCGAAGCGATGAGTCCGCCCCGCTGATCGGGCCTCCGCGCTCGGACTATTTTCTGGTCGATTTCGAGTTGATCTCGCTCAATTCCGAGGGTCAGGAGGCCTTCCGCGTCAGCGGCCCCTTGCTCAGTCGCCATCCGTATCTGGGTACGATCACGATCGAGCAGCCGGCCTTCGATTTTCCGACGGCCAACGCCGAAGCCTGGACCGCACGCGCCGACCGCGCGTCGTCCAACGCCAACGCCACTGAAATCAAGCTCGATGGCAACGTGGCGCTGAACGTGCCGGCTGAGGGCGAACACGGAGCCATGGCGTTTCACAGCGAAAGCCTGACGGTCCGCCCGCGAGAACGGCGTGCCAGCAGTGACGACAGGGTCGTGTTCAGCTCAGCCGACTCTATACTTCAGGGTCAGGGCCTGCGTATCGACATGCAGAGCCGCCGACTTCAACTTCTGGCCAAGGTCTCAGGGAACTATGCGACGCCACATTCGACGCCCACGCATTGAAACCATCGCCCTTCTGGTCATTCTGGGCCTTTTGGCCAGCGGCGATGTCGCCGCGCACTCGAAGGACCGCGAGGCCGAACTGAGCCTCAAGGCCGGCGGACTCGACGGTCCCATCCGATCCAACGGCGACACCATCCTCACCGACGCCAGCATCACCCAGGGCACGCTCAAGATCGAAGCCGCGCGCGCCACCGTCACCCGCAAGGACAGCGAGGTCACGCGCGTGGTACTGGAAGGCGATCCGGCCTCCCTGCAACAGGAAAATGACGATGGCGTGCTGATGCGAGCGCAAGCCCAACGCATTGATTACGACACCGGCAAGGAAACCGTACTGCTGACCGGCGAGGTCTTCATTAGCCAAGGCCGCGATGAATTTCGCGGCGAGCGCGTGAACTACGACACTCGCAACGGACGCATCACCGGCACGGGTGGCGAGGGCGGCCGGATCGAACTCATCATCCATCCCAAGCCTCGCACGCCGGTCAACTGATGCTCGAAGCCGCACATCTGCGCAAGCGTTACCGCGCCCGCGAAGTCGTCAAGGATTTCGGCCTGCGCGTGGCTCCCAGTGAAGTCGTCGGCCTGCTCGGGCCCAACGGCGCCGGCAAGACCACCTGCTTCTACATGATCGTGGGCCTGATCGCGGCCGACGGTGGGCGCATCCATCTGGAAGGCGAGGACATCACCGACCTGCCCATGCACCAACGCGCGCGCCGTGGCGTGGGGTATTTACCACAGGAACCCTCGGTATTCCGGCGCCTGACCGTGGCCCAGAACGTCATGGCGGTGCTGGAGTTGCGCCAAGACCTCGATGCCCAGGGCCGCGCCAATGAACTCCTGTCCCTGTTGGAGGAGTTGCAAGTGGCGCATGTGGCCGACCAGCGCGGCACCAGCCTGTCCGGCGGTGAGCGTCGCCGGGTCGAGATCGCGCGTGCGCTGGCGACCAAGCCGCGCTACATGTTGCTGGACGAGCCCTTTGCCGGCGTCGATCCGATTTCGGTGGGCGATATCCAGAAAATCGTCCGTCACCTCAAGGACCGCGGCATCGGCGTGCTGATTACCGATCACAATGTGCGCGAAACCCTCGGCATCTGCGATCGCGCCTACATTTTGAGCGAAGGCGGCGTGCTGGCGCACGGCCAACCTGAAGAATTGCTCGCCAACCCGGACGTTCGTCGGGTATATCTAGGGGAAAGTTTCCGGATGTAACCGAGCTGGCCTTGAAACCCATCCTGCAACAACGCCTGGGACAGAACCTGACGCTGACGCCGCAATTGCGTCAGGCGATCAAGCTGTTGCAGATGTCCTCGCTGGAAGTCGAGGCCGAAATCGTGCAGGCACTGGAATCAAACCCCTTGCTCGAACGCCTTGACGAACGCGCACCGGACAGCGCCGACGAGGTGAGCACCGAGCACGAGTCCGTCGCCAGCAGCGAGCAACGCGAGCAGGACGAAGCGACGCACGATACGAGCGAACTGGACCTGCCCGACTGGGCGCAGGATGACGACATCAGTTTTGCCGGCGGAAGCGCGCGCGACGACGAGGACGGTGCCGAGCAGCCCATTGCCGATGTCGATCACGACATCCGCGATCACCTTCTGTGGCAGCTCAACCTGACTCTGATGTCGGCCCGTGAGCATGGCATTGCGTTGGCCCTGATCGACGCCATCGACGAAGGCGGCTATCTGGCCGAACCGCTGCCCAACCTGCAAGAGGCCCTGTTGCCCGAAATCGATGCCAGCCTGGACGAGATCGCGATCGTTCTGCACCGCATCCAACATTTCGACCCGCTCGGGGTCGGCGCGCGCTCGCTGTCGGAATGTCTGCTGCTGCAATTGTCAGAACTTGGGACAGGCACCGAGGTCGAAGTCGCACGCGCCATCGCGCGCAGTCATTTGGAAACCCTGGCACGCTCAGGCCCACAGGCGATTGCACGCAGTTTGATGTTGCCGAAGGAAACCGTGGAAGAAGCCATTCACCTGCTGCGCTCGCTGGACCCGAGGCCGGGCACGTCCTATTGCCGTGCCAGCCCCGAGTTCATTGTTCCCGATGCCTACGCCGTGCATCAGCGCGGAAGCTGGAGCGTGCGGCTTGGGCCGGGCTGCCGTCCACGCCTGGGTATCAATCACCACTACCAGTCCCTGATCGCCACCGTCGCCAAGGACGACGCCCAGTACCTGCGCGGGCACCTGCAAGAGGCGCGCTGGCTGATCAAAAGCCTGGAAACCCGCGCCGACACCGTACTGCGCGTGGCCGAATGCATCGTCCGCCAGCAAGGCGCCTTCCTCGATTTCGGCCCGGAAGCCATGCGCCCGCTGGTACTGCGTGAGGTCGCAGACGAACTGGAACTGCACGAGTCCACGATCTCAAGGGTCACCACCCGCAAGTACTTGCACACCCCGCGCGGCACCTTCGAGTTCAAACATTTCTTTTCCAGCGGCGTCGCCACCGTCGATGGTGGCGCCGCCTCCAGCACCGCGATCCAGGCCATGCTGCGACGCCTGATCGATCAGGAGAATCCACGCAAACCGCTGTCCGATGCAGCCTTGGTCACGGCGCTGGAGCGCGAAGGCGTCAATGCCGCGCGTCGCACCGTTGCCAAGTATCGGGAAGCCATGAACATTCCCTCATCCAACGACCGAAGGAGGCTGTGTTGATGGCGTGGGCGCTTGCTTTTACATGCCCTTAACGCCATGTAAGGTATTCAAGACGGGTGTGCGCACGCACACGGCAATCATCCGGCCGGAGGGCCGGGAATCCGCCGAAAGGCAGCAACAGGAGGTTTGTCATGCATATCGAGATTGTCGGGCATCAAATCGAAGTCACGCCGGCACTGAAGGAAACGGTGCTGAGCAAGCTGGCCAAGCTGGAGCGTCACTCCGATGACCTCATCGACGGGCGTGTCACGCTCTCGGTGGAGCGACTGGCGAAAAAAGTGGACGCTACCTTCAACCTGTCCGGGCACACGATCCACGCCGAGGCCGTGGACGAGGACATGTACACCGCCATCGACCAATTGCTCGACAAGCTGC
Organism: Chiayiivirga sp.; assembly: GCA_035703435.1. Classification (GTDB taxonomy): domain Bacteria; phylum Pseudomonadota; class Gammaproteobacteria; order Xanthomonadales; family Xanthomonadaceae; genus Denitratimonas. Next base: position 38,530 of record DASSYF010000026.1, read on the forward strand.
ACCGGCAGATCATCAAGCGCAAGGAAAAGCCGGCGCGCCACCATCGTCCCGAGCAGAGCATCCGCACGGCCGAAGCCGGCTGACAACCGATCGGACGACCTCGCTGCGACCCGACGCGGTCGCAGCGAGCCCGAGCGCCGAACCCCACGCACGACGCGTTTGAAAAACAGGGTGGAATCGGGAACCTACTCACATTTCACTGCGTGCCTGTCGCAGCCCGGAGGGCCAGACACGCGATCCTGCCGACAAACCCGCGCCGGAATCGGCGACAATAGCGCGGCAAGATCGTTACCACAGGGGTTGGATCACCATGCATCTCATTGATCTGCTGGCGCCAGTGCGTGTTCGCACGGGCTTGCAGGTGAGCAGCAAGAAGCGTCTGCTGGAACTGGCGGCCGCCACCTTGGTACTTCCCTCGGATGATTCCGAATTGGAACGTCGCATTTACGACAGCCTATGTGCCCGCGAACGTCTGGGATCGACCGCACTGGAACATGGCGTGGCCATTCCGCATGGGCGCATTCAGGGTTTGAACACCCCAGCCGGCGCTTTTTTGAAACTGGCCGATCCGCTGCCCTTCAATGCCGGTGATCGCCAGCCCGTCGATCTGGTGTTCGCCCTCGTGGTCCCCGAGCATTTCACCCAACAGCACCTGTTGCTGCTCTCGCAACTGGCTGAGATGTTCAGCGACGCCGCCTTCTGCGCACGCTTGCGCAGCACGCAGGACAGCGCACAATTGCACGGCGTGCTTGCCGACTGGCAACTGGCGCATCTGGCCGCCTGAGCCACGGCTTGCGGCGGGCGACTTCCCTTCTGCACCGGCTCCGGTTTCATGTCCACACCCACACGAATCACCGCGCGCGAACTGTTTGACCAACTCGACCAGCGTCTCGGCCTGCGCTGGGTTGCAGGTCACCATGGCGAAACCCGGGTGCTCGAATCGGTCAGCCACCTCGCCCGACGCCCTGCCTTGGCCGGCTATCTCAACACCATCCACGCCAACAAGGTACAGATCGTGGGCAGCGAGGAGCTGGACTACCTCGACGATCTGGAACCCCGTCAGCGTTCGGATTTTCTGGCGCGCATCGTCAACGAGACACCGCTGGCGATGGTCATCACCAAAGGCCGTGAGGCACCCGATGACCTGTTGGCTGCCGCCAATGCCAGCGACACGCCGCTCTGGGTTTCCAGTCAGCGCGGCCACGAACTGCTGACCTATTTCCAGTACCACCTGGCGCGTGCGCTCGCGCCCCGCACCACCTTGCACGGGGTGTTCATGGAGGTGCACTCCATCGGCGTATTGATCACCGGGGATTCGGGCTTGGGCAAGAGCGAACTGGCGCTGGAGCTGGTCACGCGTGGCCATCGTCTGGTGGCCGATGACGCACCCGAGTTCACCCAGATCGCGCCCGACATGCTCGATGGCGCCTGCCCGGAGATGCTGCAGGACCTGCTGGAAGTACGCGGCATCGGCATCCTCAACATCCGCGAGATGTACGGCGACACGGCGGTCAAACGCAACAAATACCTGCGCCTGATCCTGCATCTGCAGCGGCAGGACGCGACGGCCATCGGCCAGGGCCACGAACTGGATCGTCTGTTCGGAGACGTTGGCATGCGCAAGGTGATGGACCTGGATGTGCCGCAGATCACCCTGCCGGTGGCGGCCGGTCGCAACCTGGCCGTGCTGGCCGAAGCCGCCGTGCGTGCGCATGTGCTCAAGAGTCGCGGATTCGATGCGGCACAGGCTTTCATGGAACGTCAGGCGCACCAGATGCGTCGGGCGCGTTTGTCATGAACGAGTCTCGCGCCATCAAATTGCTCGTGCTCAGCGGCCTGTCGGGGTCGGGCAAGAGTGTCGCACTGCGCACCCTGGAAGACCTTGACTACTACTGCGTGGACAATCTGCCGGCGGAACTCCTGCCGCAGTTCGTGAAGAGCCTCACCGCCAGCGCCCAGACACCGCCTCGACTGGCTGTCGGCATCGACGTGCGCAATCGTCCCGATGGCCTGCAACGCCTGCCGCACTCGCTGGCCGAGGTCGGCCGCATGGGCTGTCAGCATGAGCTGATGTTCCTGGATACCAACGACGAAGTGCTGCTGCGGCGCTACAGCGAAACCCGCCGACGCCATCCGCTCAGCATCGACGGGCGCTCACTGGCCGATGCCATTGCACTGGAGCGCAAGCAGTTGCAAGCCCTGGTGGCCATTGCCGATCGTGTGCTCGACACCAGCGGCATGAACGTGCATCAGTTGCGTCGCCTGATCGTGACCGAGTTGGGCGCCGATGCGCACCCGGACCTGTCGCTACTGGTGCAATCGTTCGCCTATCGCAATGGCGTGCCCGACGACGCCGATTTCGTGTTCGACGTGCGCTGCATGCCCAATCCGCATTGGAACCCGGCCCTACGCCCACTCTCGGGCCGTGACCTCGAAGTACGCGACTACTTTGCAGCGCACGTCGAGGTGGGGCAGTATCTGGCGGGCGTGGCGGGTTTTCTCGATACCTGGCTGCCCAGCTTTGAGTCCAGCACCCGCAGTTACGTGACTGTCGCCTTCGGCTGCACCGGTGGACGGCATCGCTCGGTGTACTGCGCCGAATGGTTGGCGCGGCATTGGCACGAGCAAGGCCGCAGCCAGGCCCTTGCCTTCCATCGCGAGCTCGGCTGAGTCCGCCAAAGATTTTTCTGGCGCCGGCTCGGATAGGCCTCGCCGGCACCACACATTCATCGGCTAAGATCACGGGCACGGCGGTTGGGGGACTGCCGGCCGTGCTTGCTTTGGACGATTCATACGACCACATCGCCGTGGTCGAATGATTTTCCGGCGAAGCCTTGGATCAAAACCCGTTGCTGACCGGAGAACAGCTCGATGCGCATCCTGCTTGTGGTGCTATGCCTGTTTGCCACGATGGCCCGTGCGGCCCCGGATATCCCGCAAAAACTGGGCGAATGGTCGGACTGGGTTCTGAAGGATCAGGACTATCGCCGCTGCCCCTTGATGGCGGGCGCCAGTGCCAGCAACCACGAGGACTTCATCTGCCTTTGGCCGGGCGTACTGAACCTGTCGACCACATCGGATGGCGCGCACGCCAGCCAGACTTGGCTCGTGGACGCCGCCGGCTGGGTGCCGTTGCCGGGTAGCGCCGACGTGTGGCCGCAATCGGTCACGGTCAACGGCCAAGCGGCTGCGGTGGTGGATCGCAATGGGCCGCAGCTGTGGCTGGAGACCGGCACACATCGCCTACAGGCGCGCTTTGATTGGGCGCAGCGACCGCAAAATCTGCGCGTGCCGGAGATGATCAAGCGCATCAACCTGGACATCGACGGCGCGGCGGTGTCCTCGGTGCAGCGCCGTGGCGATCAGCTGGTGCTGGGCCGCCCGACCGATGTCGCGCACGAGGCCGACAGCCTCGATCTGCGCGTGTTTCGCCGCTACGACGACGGCTTGCCGGGCACGCTGGAAACGCGCTTGCAATTGACTGTCTCCGGTCAGGCACGCGAAGAAGTTCTGGGTCCGGTGCTGCCGGAAGGCTTCGCACCGCTGGTTCTGGACACCGATGATTGGCCCGCGAGGCTGGATGACGATGGCCTGCTGCACGTGCAGGTTGAAGCCGGCCACAACGAGATCCTGCTCACGGCGCGTGCGCTCGAACCCTCAGCGACGATGACCGCGCGGCTGCCGAACGCCTGGGCCAGTCAGGAAATCTGGTCGTACGCCGCGGACAACCGCCTGCGCAACACCCAAGCCCGTGCCGACGTGCAGGTCGATCCGCAGCAAGCCGACGTGCCATCCGATTGGCAAAACCTGCCGGCGTGGGCAATGTCGGATGGCGCCGTGCTGACGCTCTCCGAGCAAACGCGCGGTGCCGATCCGGAACGTGGCAACGACCTCCGCTTGGAACGCGAGGCCTGGCTGGATTTTTCCGGTCGCAACTGGTTCATGCGCGACCGCATCGTCGGGCACATGTACACGGGCTGGCGGCTGGATACGCGGCCTCCGTATTTGCTGGAGCGAGCCAGCCAGGGCAGTTTCACGCCACTCCTGGTCACTACCCACGGCGCGGCCAAGGTGCGCGGCGTCGAATGGCGCTTGCCGTCGGTGGACCTCCATGCCAGTCTGCGCGTGGACGATCGCCCCAGCGTCCTGCCCCTATCCGGCTGGCAGCAAACCTTCGAAGGCGGCGTGACAACCGACGTGCACCTGCCCTATGGCTATCGCCTGATTGCCGCGCCCGGCACCGACCGTGACAACGGCGGTTGGTTGTCGCAGTGGACCCTGCTGGATATTTTCGCCGCCGCCATCCTCTGCTTGCTGGCCTGGCGACTGCTGGGGCGCACGGGTGCCGGCATCGCCGTGGCCTGCATGGTGCTGGGCTACCACGAAGTCGGTTCGCCGTTCTGGTCGATCCTGCTGGTGCTGGCGTTGGCCCTCACGATTCGCGCCCTGCCGAGCGGGCGTCTTACCCGACTTCTGTACCGCGCCCGACAGCTCGCCGTGCTCGCATTGATCCTCGTCGCCCTGCCCTTCGTGGCCGCGCAAGTGCGCTACGCCTTGCACCCGCAACTGGAACAGGGCGACGGCGACGATTCCCTGCTCGTCGCTGTCACGTTCATCGAACCGCCCGTGACCTATGACGAACCGACCCCGATGTCCATACCTGCGCCACCACCGGCGCCAGTCATGCCGCCCGGGGCAGACGAACAAACCCTGGACAGCATCCAGGTCAGTGGCTCGCGTCTTCGGAACACGAATTCCATGAGTCAGTACAGCCAATCCACCGTGATCCAAACCGGCACCGGCGAACCCGACTGGACGATGGGAAGCCAGCACCACCTGGTTTGGAGCGGCCCGATCACGGCCGAGCAAGACATGCGCTTGATCATCGCCCCGCCTTGGCTGGTCCGTTTTCTGCGGATCATATTGGCCGGTCTGCTGGGCTGGTGGGTTTGGAAACTGGTACGCCTGCCGCCACCGGTCGAGACGCCCACGCGCAACCAAGCCTCGGCCGTGGCCCTGCTCGGTCTATTCGCCGTGCTGGCCAGCCCCGGCGTGTTGGCGCAAGACTTCCCGCCCGAGAACCTGCTCGATGAACTGCGCCAACGCCTGACCGAAGCACCGCGTTGCGCGCCGCACTGCGCCAGCATCGCCCAAATGCAGGTCGTGGCCGAGGGCGATGCCATTCGCCTGCGGTTGGAGGTTCACGCCGCCACCAAGCTCGCGCTGCCCTTGCCTGTGGAAAACGATGCACTGAGCTTGCGTGCGCTGAGTCTGGATGGGCGGGATCAGCCCTTCGTGACGCAGAAGGCCGAACGCGCCTGGCTTTCCGTCGACCGTGGCGTGCATTGGCTGGAACTACACTACGCCACCCGCAACGATCGTGTTTCATTTGCCTTCCCGTTGCCACCGCATCGCGTGAGCCTGTCGACCAGCGATTGGCAGACCGGCAGCCTGCACGAGGCCGCGTTGTTGTCGGACACCTTGGCTCTGAGCCGTGCGCGCAGCACCGACAACGAACCGGAAACCCGCCACGATCAACAATTTGCGCCGTATGTGCGCGTGGTCCGTGAAATCAGTCTCGACCTGCAATGGAGCGTCGAGACGCGGGTCGAACGCATGGCACCGGAGGAAGACGGTTTCACCGTGGCCGTGCCCTTGATGCCGGGCGAGCATGTATCCACCCCGGGCATCCAGGTCAAGGATGCTCAGGTGATGGCTGCCCTGGGCGACATGGACGACACACTGCAATGGTCCGCATCGCTCGACCAAGCCGGCACACTGGAACTGCGTGCACCGCCACTGGCCGAACGTGCCGAGCAATGGCGCATCGTGGTTGGACCCACGTGGCGCGTGGCGTTCTCCGGCCTGCCGGAAAGCAACGTGCGCGATGAGGAGGGCGACATGCACGCGTTCACCTTCGATCCCCTGCCGGGTGAAACCTTGCGCCTCGAAATCAGCCGCCCCGATGCGGCCGTGGGTGTCACGCGCGCCATCGACGCACTCAGCCTTTCCACCACGCTCGGCGCACGTTCATCGACCCATGTCGTGCATCTGAGCTTGCGATCCAGCCAGGGCGGCGAGCAAAGCCTTCGATTGCCGCCCGAGGCCACCTTGTCTTCGGTCACTCACAACGGCCAAGCCATCAACGCGCGTCTGCTCGATGGTCAGTTGAGCCTGCCGGTCAATCCGGGCCAGCAGAGCTACCGCATCCAGTTCCAGGACAACACCGGCATCGGCCTCAATGCGCGCACGCCCGAGGTTTCCGTCGGCCTGCCTGCCGCCAATGTCGATCTTTCCATCAAGCTGCCGGAAAACCGCTGGCTGCTCGCGGCCACCGGCCCCGCTGTCGGTCCGGTGCTGCTGTTCTGGTCGGAATTGCTGGTGATCGTCGTCCTGGCTTGGCTGCTCTCGCGCTGGAAAGACGGTCCGCTGCGTCGCCACCAGTGGTTGTTGCTGGGGATCGGCTTCTCCACCGTTTCCTGGTTTGCCCTCGTCGTGGTGGTGGCGTGGCTACTGGCTCTGGCGTGGCGCAGGCGGCATCCGATTGGCAACCGGTGGTTGTTCGATCTGACCCAACTCGCCCTGCTCGGCCTCACCGTGGCCGCCTTGGTGGCGATGCTGTCGGGCATCCGCTCTGGTCTGCTCGGCTCGCCCGACATGATGGTCAGCGGGCACGGCTCCGACGCAGGTCAACTCAAATGGTTTGCCGACCACAGCGCGGACTTGTTGCCCCAGGCGCGTGTCATCTCCCTGCCCTTGTGGGTTTACAACCTCGCCATGCTGGCCTGGGCCCTGTGGTTGGCCTCAGCCACGATCGGCTGGTTGCGCACAGGCTTTTCCGCCTGGACTACGGATGGCTACTGGAAACGGCTGTTGAGGCGCAAGGAACAAACGCCGGAGCCGGAATGATGCGAGGCCGACAGGCCTCGCATTGCACGATCGAATCGGCTCATTTTACGTAGCAATGGAGCTTGCTCCATTGACTGCCGAGCAAGCTCGGCAGCTACGTCAGGTTTGGAGAATTTGAGGGCCGGATCAACCGCCGATGTGAATCAAATCACTCGCCCGCATCCGCCTCGGCGGACGGCTCCTGATCTTCGTCATCTTCCGGTGGAACCACCTGCAGACTGACCAGGTGCTCGCCGTTGACCAGACGGATAAGGGTGACGCCCTGGGTGTTGCGGCTGACGCGGGAAATCTCGGCCACGCGGGTGCGCACGAGGGTGCCGCCATCGGAAATCAGCAACACGTCGTCGGCGACGTTGACTCGCACCGCACCCACCAGCGCGCCGTTGCGCTCGCTGCACTGGATGCCGATCACGCCCTGCGTGCCGCGGCTCTTGCGCGGGTATTCGGTCAGCGGGGTGCGCTTGCCATAACCATTGGCGGTGGCGGTGAGGATGTAGTCGGTATCCGGGCTTTCATCGCCGGGGATCGCCGGCATTTCACCCACCGCGACCTCCACCGCCTCATCGGCATCGTCCGGTGCGTCGGCTTGATCGCCGGCGCTTTCCGCCACGATCAGGCTCACCACATGCTCGCCATCTGCCAAGCGGATGCCACGCACGCCGGTGGCCGTGCGACCCATCGAACGCACCGCGCTCTCGGCAAAACGCACGGTTTTGCCATTGCTGGCAAACAGCAGGATGTCATGATCGCCATCGGTCAGTTGGGCATCGACCAAGGCATCGCCCTCATCCAGATTGATCGCGATCTTGCCGCGTGCCAGGCGATAGGCGTATTCGGTCAATGGAGTTTTCTTCACCGTGCCGTTGGCCGTGGCAAAGAACACGAAGCGATCCTCGCGGTACTCGCGCACGGCCTGCACGGCCTGGATCTTTTCTTCGGCTTCGAGCGCCACGAAGTTGATGATCGGTCGCCCGCGCGCATTCGGTCCGGCCTCGGGCAACTGGAACACGGGCAGCCAGAACACCCGCCCGGTGCTGGTGAAGGCCAGCAAGGTGTCGTGGGTATTGGCGATCCAGAGTTGGTCGATGGAGTCCTCGTCCTTCATCGCCGTGGCCGAACGGCCGCGCCCACCACGCCGCTGTGCGCGATAACTGCTGACTGCCTGACGCTTGACGTAGCCGCCGTGGCTCAAGGTGACGACCATGTCCTCGGGTGCAATCAAATCGAGGATGTCGAGGTCTTCTTCACTTTGGCGAATCTCGCTGCGGCGCGCATCGCCGTACTGCTCCTTGAGGTTGCGCAGTTCGGTGCGAATCACCTCCAGCAGCACGTCCGGATCTTCCAGAATCTCGATCAGGCCACGGATGGTTTCCAACAGCGCCTTGTACTCGTCGGTGAGCTTTTCCTGCTCCAGGCCGGTGAGGCGGTTCAGGCGCATGTCGAGGATCTGCTGGGCCTGAATCTCGGTGAGTTGGTAGCCGGTGGCAAGCAGGCCAACACCCTGCGGCAGGTCTTCGGGGCGCGAGGCCTCGGCACCGGCGGCACCCAGCAAGGCGCCGACCATGCCGGCTTCCCAGGTACGTGCCAGCATGCGTTCCTTGGCAACCTGCGGGTTTTCCGAGGTCTTGATCAGTTCGATCATCGCGTCGATGTTGGCCAGCGCAACCGTCAAACCTTCGAGGATGTGGGCGCGGGCGCGGGCCTTGCGCAGTTCGAAAATGGTGCGTCGGGTGACGACTTCACGCCGATGGCGAATGAAGGCTTCGAGGATCTGCTTGAGGTTGAGCAGACGCGGGCGGCCATCGACCAAGGCCACCATGTTGATGCCGAACACCGATTCCATCGGCGTTTGCGAATAGAGGTTGTTGAGCACCACGTCGGCGGCATCGCCGCGCTTGATCTCGATGTAGATGCGCATGCCGTCCTTGTCGGACTCGTCGCGCAATTCGCTGATGCCTTCGAGTTTCTTTTCCTTGACCAATTCTGCGATCTTCTCGATCAGCTTGGCCTTGTTCACCTGATAGGGAATCTCGGTGACGATGATCGACTCGCGACCGGTCTTTTCATCGACGTCGATCTCGGCGCGCGCACGCATCCGCACCCGGCCACGGCCGGTGTGATAGGCCGCGTGCACGCCCGCCGTGCCGTTGATGATGCCGGCGGTGGGGAAATCCGGCCCCGGCACGTGGTCCATCAGGTCGGTGATCGTGGCCTCGGGGTTGTCGATCAGGGCGAGGGTCGCATTCACCACTTCCGCCAGATTGTGCGGCGGGATATTGGTGGCCATGCCAACGGCAATACCGGCGGAACCATTGATCAGAAGGTTCGGCGCGCGCGCTGGCAGGACCGAAGGCTCTTGTTCCTTCTCGTCGTAGTTGGGCTGGAAATCGACCGTATCCTTGTCCAGATCGGCCAGCAATTCATGCGCCAAGGGCGACATGCGTGCTTCGGTGTAACGCATCGCGGCCGCGCTGTCGCCATCGACCGAACCGAAGTTGCCCTGCCCGTCCACCAGGAGGTAACGCAGCGAGAACGGCTGCGCCATGCGTACCAAGGTGTCGTAAACGGATTGATCGCCGTGCGGGTGATATTTACCGATCACGTCACCGACGATGCGGGCCGATTTGTAGTAGGGCTTGTTGCTGTGCGCACCCAGTTCGGTCATCGCAAACAACACGCGGCGATGCACCGGTTTCAGACCATCGCGCACGTCCGGCAAGGCACGTCCCACGATCACGCTCATGGCGTAATCCAGATAGCTGCGACGCATCTCGTCTTCGAGATTGACCGGGATGATTTCCTTGGCGTACTCGCTCATTTTTTTCCTGATTTATCCGTGAGATAGGGCGCGATCGGCGGCGCCAGTCGGCAGGCCGCGCAAGCCCCCGCAAAAAGCCTTTGCACAAGCGCTCGATTCTACCATGGGGGGCGCTACGAACCGCGTCGCGCTAGTTCGCTTGTCGCGCCTTGAAGACCCAATGACGGGAGCTGACGAAATTGACCACCATGCCCGCAATCGAACCCGCCGCCACCCCCAATACCGGCCAGTCACGCACCGCCGCGAAGTGGTGCACCAGCAGCGCATAAAGTCCGTAGTTGACGACAAAACCGCCGATCATCGCCACGAGGTAGTGGGCCGCTTGGCGCTTGAGCGGCTGGCGCCCGGCGGCGGAAAAGCTGTAATGCCGATTGACGACGAAGGTGGTCGCCACCGCGCACAGGAACGACACCACCCGCGCGGCATAGGGATTCCAGCCCAGGCCATGCACCAAGAGCGAGACGACACCGGCATCGACCGCAAAGCCGAGGCTGCCGGCAATCAGAAATCCGATGACTTGGCGCGAAAGCCCCGTCACAAACCGACCAAGGCCTCGTGCAAGGGCGCACGCAAGACCCCGCGCTCGGTCACGATGGACTCGATCAGATCGGCGGGCGTCACATCGAACACCGGATTGAAGGCGCGCACGCCCTCGGCCACAACGCGCTGGCCGGCGTGCTGCAACAACTCACGCGGATCGCGCTGTTCGATCTCGATATCGCGACCATGCGCGGTGGAAAGATCCACCGTTGACCACGGCGCCACCACCATCACCTTCACTCCGAAATGTTGCGCGGCAATCGCCAGTTGCAAGGTGCCGATCTTGTTGGCGACATCGCCATGGGCGGTGATGCGGTCAGCGCCCACGATCAGCCATTGCACCGCACCGGTGCTCATCAGATGCGCACCCGCAGAATCGGCGATCAAGGTGGCATCGATGCCGTCTTGCATGAGTTCCCACACCGTCAAGCGTGCGCCCTGCATCCACGGCCGGGTTTCGGTGGCGAAAACGCGCGCAATGCGACCTTGCGCGACACCGGCGCGAATCACACCCAGCGCCGTGCCGAACCCCGCCGTGGCCAGCGAGCCGGTGTTGCAGTGCGTGAGGACGCCGCTGCCCACCTCGATCAGCGCTGCACCCAATTCACCCATGTGGCGATTAGCGGCCAGGTCTTCGGTTTGAATGGCCTGCGCCTCGGCCTCGATCCGCGCCAGCCAATCACTACCCGCCGTCGCCAGCACGCTGCGCATGCGATCCAATGCCCATGCCAGATTCACCGCCGTGGGCCGCGCCGCGTGCAGCTTGGCCAAGATCGGCTGCACGCTTTCACGCACCGACTCGACCGCTTGCCCGGCCATGTCGCGACCTGCCAGCACCACCGCCCAGGCCGCGGCAATGCCGATGGCCGGTGCACCACGCACCACCAGATCAGTGATCGCTTGCGCCACCGCATCTGCATTGCGGCACGCCACGAAATCCTGCCGAAATGGCAAGACACGCTGGTCCAGCAGCTTCAAATGGTCACGGCAAAATTCCACCGCGCGCACGCGGTCGTAACGGTCGTAATCGATCATCGGGACGCTCTGTCGCAGCGGATGGATGGACTGGCCATTCTAGCTGGGCGGCGCATCGCCCACTCTGAGTGTCGGACTTTGATCCAGCCCTCAAGTTTTCCAGGTCAGACGTAGCTGCCGAGCAAGCTCGGCAGGCAATGGAGCAAGCTCCATTGCTACAACACAAGGGCCGGATCACTGATCGCGTCGGACATGCACGCCGCGTAGCTGTGGCGCGGCATCCACCACATCGGTCCAGACCAGATACACCCCATCGCCCTGGCTCAGCATGCGTGGGTAACCACTAGCCAGGCCGCGCGCTGCGAGCGTGGCCACTTCGAGGGCTTGCAGGACTTGTTTAAGATCGCGCGAATAGCGCGCCAGCATCAGGGTTTGCCCATGGGCCTGCTCCCGAAACCAGGCCACCCAGACCTGTCGGGCATCCACGGCCACCGCCGCACGCCCCAAGACCTCGTGCTCATCATCCAAACGCACCGGCGCGGCAAAGTGCGCGCCTGCATCGTGGCTGCGGGCCAGCTGCAAGGTCGGCTCGCCGCCGGCTTCGGTGTACCACACCACGATCACGTCCTCACCCAGCGCCGCCACGGCAGGACCGGCCACGGGGCAGGCCTCGATCCGCCAACCGTCGCGGTGTACAGCCTGCACGTCGCTCCACTGTCCCGAATCAAAACGCGTGGCCACGATGTCACGCACTTCGTTGCCATCGCGGTCGCGCCAGACCAGCAGTGGACCACGCGCGGTCATGGCCACCGTGGTCTGGCAACAGTCACAACTGCGAAAATCAAGCACGGAATCGGTCGCGCGCTCGAGCTTCGGGTCAAAAACATTGGAGCGCACTTGGGTTGCGCCCTGCCCGTGGTGCATGGGCATCGAACCTGCGGCCGCTGCAGCTTGCTCGCGCCCATCCAACCAGACGATGCCCAATTGATCCTTGCCCTGCGGCCACAGCGCCGCAAAACCGTGCTCGGCCGCCAAACCATCATCATTGACCGTGATCGGCGGACCCCAGTGCTCACCTTGATCACCCGAGCGCGCGAGCATCACGTCGTAACCTGCCGCGGCCGCTTTCGAGGACGCCAACCACTGCAACCACACCGCACCATCCGGCGTGGCCAGCACATGCGGTGTGTCGACGGTATTGGCGATCAGATCGTCGCCTTGTGCCACGGTACGTGCGCCCGACCATCCATCTCTTGCGGAAAAGCTGGCCAGCTGGAGGCGACGCGTTTGCCCGCTTCGCTCCATCCACGTCAGCCACAGACGGCCGTCTGAGCCAGCGCGCAAATCCGGCGCCAACGAACCCGCCGCAACCGGCAAGTCCCAGGCTTCGACTTGATAGCGCGCATCCGCCTGATCCGAGGCCATGGCAGCCACCGCACTCAAGGCCAGCCACACGCCACCCACCACCGTGAATCCAAGGATCGCTTTCATCCGCGCAGCATAGGCGCTTTTGATTAGCCCCGTTACCGGCGCGGCTTGAGCGGCGTCGCGAATGGACTGTTTCTCAAAAGAATCCAATCATCCGCGCAATGGCAGAAGTTCCAGTTTGGTGACAAGTGCAAAGAACCGTTCGGCCGAAAATTTGCCGAACGTGCCTGCAGGCTCAGTTGGGCCTTCAACGCCAAGCCCGATCTGGTCCTGCATCTGGCCGAAAACCGGGCCATCTGCATCGAAGCAAAGTTGGAATCGAAAATCGCCACGTATTCGTCGAAACCCGCCCACTGCCAGCCTTTCTCCATGAAGCAAACGGAAATCCAGGAGTTCATCCTGAATGATCTGCCCGGATACCAAACCCGGTTCGTTGCGATCGACAAGAAGCCCAGGGCGGCGAAGGACATTGAGGCCTGGATTCACTGCGCCTGGAAAGACGTGTTCGATGCATTGATGCACGCCAAGCCCGCTCAGAGCCACGAGTTTTCCCTGATCACGGAACTGCTAGCGTCACCCTTCATCCAGCCCCGCACGACAGCAACTCATCCGACCCCCACCCACGCAGCCTGAGCCTTCAAACAAAGCCAATACGTACCGCAGTGCCGCCTGGCTTGAGCCGAATTTCCTCTTCGAGTAGCTCCAGCAAGCGCATCGCATCCGGCACTTGCCCGAGCACTCGCAGTTGCCGCAACGCGTTGGCCATGTCGCCGGGCGTGAAGCGGTCCAGCCGTTCGATCCGCCGCAGACTGGCCGCATCGAGCACATCCTCGCCAAGGACGCTGCGGAACAACGCCACCCGTTGCGCCGCCGCCAGATAATCGAACCGCACCTTGAAATCGAAACGCCGCAGACTGGCCGCATCGAGCGAATCCACCAAATTGGTGGAGGCGATGAAGATGCCCTCGAATGCTTCCATCTGCGTCAGCATCTCGTTGATCTGGCTTACCTCCCAGCTTCGCTGCGCGCGGCTGCGATCCTGAAGAAAACTGTCGGCCTCGTCGATCAGCAGAATCGCCCCCTCGTCGCCCGCCACACGGAATGCCTCCGCCAGATTCTTCTCGGTCTCGCCTACCCACATGCTCATCAAATCGGAGGCACGCTTGACGTGCAACGACCTATCCAACACCTGCGCCAGATGATGCCCGAGCGCGGTTTTTCCGGTACCGGGCGGTCCGAACAGGCACAGCCGCGCGGCGCGCCCGGCGCGCAAACCCTCGATCAAGGCGGAAAGATCGCGATCGGTATTGAGGAAGGTCGGATCGTAATGCTGCGGCAGTTCGGCAGTTTTCCTCGTCGTGGAATGGCCCATTGCCCGCAACGACATCTCCACGATGCGTCGCGCCTGTACATCGCGCTCGTCGCGCCGTTTGCTGCCCAGCGCCTTCACCACCTTGGCGGCGCGTTCGATCTGCGCGGGCGGCAAGGTCTCCAGTTCGCTCAAGGCTGCGACACCTGTTTCAGACAGCAACGCACCTGGAAAACAACGTTTCACGATGCGCTCTCGCACCTTGCGCGGCGGCGTGCGGAACTGCGCGACGAGATCGAAGCGGCGCAGATAGGCTGGATCGATCGCACGGATGTCGTTGCATACCCACACGGCGGGCACCGGATTGGATTCCAGCGTCAGATTGATCCAGCCCTTCGCAAGACTTTCCGGGTCACGCCCCTGTTTGCCCACCAACGCCGAAAGCAACGAAGAACCACCGCTGCCGAACACATCCTCCACCTCATCGAACAAAAGCAGTTGCCCGCGATTGCGCGCGAGCAGGCGCTGCGCCAGCGTGTAGGCGCGAAAACGCGCCTCGCCGGAAATCGGATCGCGGTCTTGGTCCTCCACCGGCACTTCATCCAACCGCACGCCGAGCGATTGCGCCAGAGCGCGCGCAAACTCCGTCTTGCCGGCTCCCGGATCACCGTGGATCAGCACATTCACGCCTTGACTGCGCTGCTTCAAGGCACCAGAAACATAGCGAGCGATCATCGTGGCCTCGGGCTGGTGAGAATAATCGTCCAAGGAAAGCGCAGCCTCCGGTGCAGGCCGCAACAGCTTGCGCTGGATGCTCTCCAGATCGAACGAAGGCGACAGAAGGTCGAGCGCCAAAGTGTCGTGCATTTTCATCGGATGGTTGTGCCGATTCAGATCGAACCTTCCGAACACACCGATGTGCCGCAGCGTGCAGCCCGACCCCAATGCCACCGGAAGACCGCGCACACGCCCGCCAAGCGCGTGACGCACCAGCGCGAAGAACTGCATCGGCGTGGCCACCCAACGATGCAGAAGGTCATCGCAGCCATCCACGCTTTTCGCTACCACCGCCAAGCGCAGCACCGCACATTCGGTGGCCGAAAGCCGCAGCGCCTTGCCGAGTCTTTCGATATTGCGATCCAGCGCGGCAATCGCCACCTCGCCACGCGCCTCCAGCCGCTCACGCTGTCTGGAAATCGCACGCTCCACCAGCCACGGCGAAAGCTGCGACAACCTGACATCACCTTCCAGTTCCAGCCCGACCAACCGCAACAGATTAATGGCCTCACCCCGGGCGATCTGCTCGTACGGGCGCACCCGCTCCACCATCCGGACCGCATACAGGGCCGCGCCACGTTCCAGCGCCGATTCCAGCCGTCGCACGCGGAATGCCGGCGCTTTTTGCGCGACAGGCTCAGGCGTGATGCCTTCTTGCGGATCGCGGCGGCGAGCAATTTTCTGTTTGCGCAGCATGGCAGTGCCCTCGTGACTTGACGAGGACAGTGTCCTTTCATGATGCGACAAATGATGTCGCAATCCTGCACCACCCTGCCACCTCGCACCACGAGGAGCAGGACATGCGCGAGCCACCCGAAAACACCAGCCGGAACCTTATATACGACAACATCTGTCGCATACTCATGGCTTAAATGTTGCCATGAAAACGACAACGCGCCATCTCTCCAAGTCCCGCTTCCAGACCGGCCGCCAGTGCCACAAGCGCATGTGGCTGGAACTGCACCGCCGCGATCTCATCGCCTGGAGCGACGCCGCGCAGGCGCGTTTCGACGAAGGCACACGCTTCGGCGAACTGGCGCGCGAACTGCTCGGCGGCGGCCCCTTGATCGACGCCGAACACTTCCTGCCACAACAAGCGCAGGCACAGACCAGCGCCGCCTTGTCCCAAACTGCAAACCAAGTGCCGATGCTGTTTGAGCCCGCGTTCGAGCACAACGGCGTGCGCATCCGCGCCGATGCACTGCAACGGCTGCCACAGGGCGAACGCCTGATCGAAGTGAAGTCCGCCACGTTGGTGAAGGACGAATACCTGTGGGATTGCGCCATCCAGACCTGGGTGATGCGCGGCGCCGGCCGCCCCGTGACGGAGATCCGCCTCGGCCATATCGACAACGGCTTCGTCCTCACCCGCGAAGGCGACTACGCTGGCTTGTTGAAGCAAACCGAAATCACCACGGAAGTCGAACACCTGCTGCCGACGGTCACTGCCATCGTGGATGAACTCAAAGCCGTCGCCGCAGGCCCGGAACCAACCATCGCCACCGGCCCGCACTGCTTTCATCCCTACGACTGCCCGTTTCAGGACTACTGCCGCGCCAAGGAACCGCCCGCGCCGGACTATCCCATCGAGGACTTGCCATACGCCGGAAAGCTGATCGACGAATTGCACGAAGCCGGTTACGCCGACCTGCGCGACATTCCGCCCGCCCTGCTCTACAGCCAGCGCCACCACCGCATCGCCCAGGCTGCACACAGCGGCGAAGCCTACATCGCTCCGCAATTGCGCGAGGAACTGACCGCCATCGGCTACCCACGCCACTACCTCGACTTCGAAACCATCAGCTTCGCCGTACCGCGATGGCTCGGCACGCGACCGTTCCAGCAGATTCCATTCCAATTCTCCTGCCATGTCGAACAGGCCGATGGGCAGCTCGAACACCGCGCCTTTCTCGATCTTTCCGGTGCATCGCCCATCGCATCGTTCGCCGACGCCCTGCTCTCGGCATGCGGCAACGATGGCCCGATCCTGGTCTGGAACCAGGGATTCGAATCCAGCCGCATCCGCGATCTGGCCACGTTTCTGCCCGACCGCGCCGACGCCTTGTTGGCCTTGATCGAACGCATGATCGACCTGCTGCCGATCTACCGCGCCCACTACTACCACCGCGACATGCACGGCTCCTGGTCGATCAAGGCTGTGCTGCCCACCATCGCGCCCGAACTCGACTATGGCGAACTGGACATCGGCGACGGCGGCAACGCGCAAGTCGCGTGGCTTCGCGCCGTATCGCCGGAAACCGGCGACGCCGAACGCGAAACCCTGCGCCGAAATCTGATCGCCTACTGCGAGCGGGACACGCTGGCGATGGTGCGCTTGGCGAAGGTGTGAACTTCTCGCCTTCTCATGTGAATACACAGGCGGATCTTGCTCCGCTGTCGTACTCGTAGAGCGGAGCTTGCTCCGCTGCCGTGTTCATAATGCGGAGCAAGCTCCGCTCTACGACAGCCGGCATGCCGACAGCACAAGCGGAAATGAAAGGAGCGCACATGACCCACAAGCACGAATCCCTGCAAATCACCCTCGACCCATGGCAAACCCGGCGCCTGAAAGCTCGGTACAGCACGACTGTTCGCGCGCATTTCGATGCGGATTGCGAACCGCCGGAGTGTGAGTTGTGGGTGTCCGCCTTCGGGCCTTTGCGCGGATGCAACATCGTCGCAACCGCGAAATCCGGGAACCTTGAACTGGGAGACGTGAAAGTGGAATTCGTCGAAACGCAATTGCCCCGGCCCGCGCGGCTGGAAGCGGCCATCTGCACAATGCGGGGCAACTGCCCGGATCAGCAGGACGCCATGTGGATCGACGGCAAGGTTTACCAACATCCGCACTGCGAGCCGACGACGGTTTCCATCGGGCAGCATCAAACCCTGCTGGTGATCTGCGATGGAGTTGCTCCCAGCCCGGACGCCGCGCGCGCCAGCAGGTTCGCGGCGATGGCGATGGCCGACAGCGTGAAAAAACACCCCGATTGGGGTTTTGATGGATTGGCGTCCACCCGCCACGTCCGCGCCGCGCAACAGAAACTGTGCGAATGGATGCAGCGCGGAAAACTCGCCTACGGCGCATCCACCACACTGGTCGCTGCGCATATTCATGGAGATCGCCTTGCCGTCGTCAACTGCGGCGACAGCCGCGCCTTTCTGTTACGCCGGGGCTATAACGATCCGTGTGGATGACAAATGCCCTGTCATTGTGCTGGGCTGATGGCGAAGGGTGATGCCGGAAGCTTCAATCCACCGCGGATGAGGAAGATGATCGTGCGCAGGTTCTTGATGGTCCGGAAGCCTCGAGCTCGGGCAATGGCCGCTTGAATCGCGGCATTGATCGACTCGGCATGGGCATTGGAGTTGGCCGCTGCCAGCATGTTGCGAATGCCTTCGATATGGCACTGGAAGGTTTTGGCCAAGCGCTTGAAGGGCGCCAGTCGAGAGCGTTGACACCAACCGATCCAGCGATCCAGGAGCATCACCACCGGCACTTGCGGCGCACGCCGCCACGCCAGGATGTCGCGCAAGGCTTCCTTCATGCGCCAGGCCCGCGCGGTCTGGCTGCGACCCATGCGCAGCCAGTGCAACTCGACCTCCTTGGGGCTCCAATCGGACGCATCCCTGAGCCAGTGATAGCGCGTGCCCTTCAGTTCCGGAAGCTCGGCCACTTCATCCCGGCGCACCTTGTCCAACGCTTCGTTGGCCAGCTTCACCAGATGGAATGGATCAAAGCAGGCCGCCGCGTTCGGAAGGTGCGTGGCAACCCCGGCAATGAAGGCGCGCGACATGTCCAGGGTGCAGGAGGTGACCTGATTCGGATCCCCGCCATGCTCGCTCAAGGTCGCCGCAAACTCGCCCACATTGGCCGCCTTGCAGCCTTGGCTCACGTGCAACACCTCGCCACGACGCGCATCGTGCACGACCGTGATCACGCCCTGTCGACCGACGTATTTCTCATCGATACCCACCGCATCCACCGCGCTCATGTCGACATCCGCCATGGCCTGGTCGACCAAGGCGGCCAGCGAGCGCCACAGGCGTGTATCCGTGACGCCAAGCAAGGCACCCACTTGCCGCACCGGCATGTTCGACATGCGCACCAAGGTCACTACCAGCGCCTCGAACATCAGACTGAAACCGCTGCGCTCGCGTGCCCAAGGCACCGGGACTTGCTTGACCTCCGGCTCGCCGCGTTCTCCGCATTGACGGCAACGCACACGCGGCACCGCCGCATGCACAAAGGCGCGAAACTAAAAGAAATGCAGGTGTTGCCAATCGCGCATCTGACGGTCATGGATCGGCTGATCCGGCGCCTCGCAACGCGGACAGGCCAGCCGCTGAGCATCACACACCACCTCGAAGTGGATCTCGTTCAGGGCTTGCTCGAAGCGAACCTTCTCCACGCGCCACGGAGAAGACAGACCCAGGGCCGAGGTGAACAGCTGACTCATCGGATCGGCAGACATCGTGGCCTCGCAGGCAAAACCGGAATCACAGCCGCTCAGACCGCCCGGGTCAAGCTCGTTCCACACCAAACGCTATAGACCCCGAACATTACTCCTACGCCAGCCTGCAAACGTCCGGTGAACCCGAAGGCAAATACTGCGCAGCGAAAGTAACCCGGACAGGCGAATTCCTGATTGCATACCATGTGGACGGGAAAGGCGCTATCGTCGAGTCGAAATCCCCAATGAACCGAGGCAGGACATGAACCAACCCGCCGCAATGAACACTTGCCGAAATTTCGTTCGCCGCAACCTGCTTCACTGGCTTTCAAGATCCCTAGGGTAAAGATGTATTCTTTGACAGCACGATCCCATAAAGTCGCTCCAATTCAATCAGCATCGCATTGCGCCGGTATTCAATGAATTTGTAGGGATCATCCCAAATTTCACTACCTGCCGCAGGAATAAAGTTGTAGGAACTCCAATATTTCCCGCCATCTACACTTGAAAAAAATTCCTTCGGGTGACGCGCTCGTTTGTAGTTGTTTACGCTCGCGGGCATCGGCTGGAAGTTCCAGAGTTTGTCCACCGCGCGCCTGTAGTTTTCATTGTCGCCTTCAAGGCTTAACGGAAAAATGTGGTCAACTTGTGGCTTGGGCCCAACGAAGACATAACTTTGTCCCGGGGTCAGCACCTTGAGAGCAAACCAGCATGCTCCAAGCATCTGGTTTTCACTCAAGTCACCGGGGCGGTTTTTTTCGATCGCAAGTTCGCGGATTTTTTCCAAGGGAAAGACATTTCCGACCTTCGCTGCATTGATTGCCAATTGTGCAAATCCGTTGACCATTGTTTGCGTATTCCAATCGCAAAACTGGGATAGCAAAAAATATTGATTGATGGCCCGAACCTCATCTTCTGGCAATTCCCGTATTCGCCACTTGTGCCCTCCGTACTTCCTAGCGGAGAGATACGATGCAATTGGCAAGACGGCAAGCCATCGTGGGATGATGTCTGCATTGTTGATCTTGTACAAATTGTTTAAATATTCCGAAAAGACCTCAAGCAATGGCTTTGTGCTTTCTTCATCCAACGCCTTCTCGAACATCGCAATATCAGCCTCATTCAGCCTGTTTTCGTCGATGCGCAACGTTCCCTTGATCATGAGGTGGAAAAATTGCAGGATTGAGGAGTCTGGGAATTTTACCCCCCCGCTTTCCTTCTCGATTTTTTCTGAAAGTTTCCATAGCCTTTCTTCATAATCTGAATGCACTGCCTTTATCTTGCTGAGTACAAGCTCAAGTTGCGTCAGTGCAATGCCCCCGGTGTTCAGTCTCCTGAATACTTCGTTGACCTCCACCTTTGTTGTTGACTCGACCGAAAAGTAAGCTATTGACTTTATTTCCGTATCGACGAATACGCTCCACAGAGAGCTTATGTTTGTCTTTATCAACACTTCCAGTTTGTAGTCGCCGCTTGCGGCAGGGGTTGCGTGATTTTCGATTGAAATCTTTCCCTCCATGCTTCTCGGCGATTTGATGGAAAGCTCCGTCATTCGCAAGAAGCGTGGACTGCGTGGCGCAGCCTCATCCAGAAACAGGAAACCTGTTTCGTCTGCCTCGGCTTTGTTCTTGTCGAACAGCAAATCAAAATGCAATACACGGTCATTAAATCTGTGTCGAAGTACCGAATAAAGAGTTTGAAGCCGTTGCTGGCCATCATACACCAGAGACTTGTGCGCCTCCCATCGCCCTTCATCGACTTGTCTGGCGTGCTCTCCCGGCGCGTAGTCCTCGATGAACTTTCGATATGGAATTTTTGCGTCGGTTTCCCATAGAACGATGCCGCCGATTGGGTATCTTTTCAATAGGGAATCGAGCAAAAGGCAGATGTAATTTTCTGATTGGTGGCGTGCACCCCAAACATATTGCCGCTGCTCTTGTGGCAAGTACCACCCACCGTTTTGTGCATTTATCCTATCGAGAGCTTCACGAATCGAAATTCCAGCGTAAGACATGTCATCAATTTCCGGTCAATGTGATCGCGATTGCGTCGGAGGTATTTCTCGCTTGGGTCGATGGAGGATACAGCACCTGCTCCCTGAGCATCAGTCAATCAACCACCCTGCATCAACCACCGCCTCAATATCCTCAAACTCAACGCTCCCATCCTCCTCCTTCACCTGCAACACATACCGATCCGCCACCAGATCCATGATGGCGAACTTACCGAAGCGACTGCTTTCGGGGTGTTTCATGCGGAGGTAGCCATCCGGCGATGCCGGGATGTCCCAGAGCAGCTTACGGGTCAGGGCGATGCGAGGGTCTTCTTTGTTCGTGGTCATGGTGGTTCTCCTGTTGAAGTAGGTACGGCAGCAGGGTGCGGCATTTGTGCGACAGTCAATGTCGCAGGCAGGGGCAAAGATGCTTCCGCACCTGAACCCACCACCGGAGAACCGCCATGCCAATGCTGATCCACGACATCACCAGCTACTTCATCGAACACGAACGCGATCTGTTCTATCTCGGCCCGAAGGACCAGGGCACGCTGTCTGGCTCGTTCGACGACGCCTTCGAGGGTTACGACCAATGGCAGCGCGATCTTGAAAAATGGAGCGCGCGCCACCTGCCCGGCGTGGAAACCTTCCCGCTTGCGCCCGCCGGCTGGCTGGCAGGTGCGCCGCCGCATCTGGGCCTTGAAATCACCCCCGCGCAGGTGGACGCCTTTGCAGCAGAACACGAATGCGAAACCGGGGAATCCCGCGATTCGCTGGTGCAGATGTACGCCATGCAGTTTTCGACCTGGCGCGCAAAGGTGGCGCGATATGCGCCGCGTTTGCAACGCACCACGCCGGGCCGCGACACCATGTTTTGGGTGTCGCCGCACGGCATCGTCGCGGCGCAGGCCGATCCGCGCGATTGGGACGATGCGCTACGCGGGGAATCGGGCGAAGGCGAAGGCGAATCCGATTATCGGTATTGGTCGCCACGCGTGGTCTGGTATCTGGCGCGCGGCATCGAGCCTGCGTGGGCGGAGACGACGTGCGATGCGTTTCCTTCGGGCAGTCTCGTGCGCGAGGGCGATTCGCCCGGCATCACGTTATATGTCCGTTCCGGGCTGGAGTGGTTCAACGTACCGGAAAATCTGGCGCAGGTGTGCGCGTGGTTCGGGATCGAGCCTGACTCGGTTAAGGTGGAAGATGCGGAGGGGTGGTGAGCCTTGCGCCCGTCAGAATCGCGCCCCCATCCTCAAACGCCAATCAGGCTTTCCGCCGGGATACCGAGATTCCTGTGCAGGTTGCGGATCATTTCCAGCGTGAGGCCGCGCTTGCGGTTGAGGACTTCATAGACACGGTTCGGCTGGCCAATGGAAGGCACCAGGTCTTTCACGGTCAGGCCGGCCTGCTCCATGCGGAACTTGATCGCCTCGATGGGATCGGGCGGCGGCACCGGATGATGCCGGGCTTCCCAGGCTTCGATCAGTGTCACCAGCGCATCGAAATGCGCGCCTTCCGCGCTGTCCGGGTCGGGATCGGCTTCCGTGTAGCGCGCTGCCTGCGCCAGTGCTGCGCGATAGTCGGCATCGGTACGGATGGGAGTCAGGGTGTAGCGATTGCGGGTCATGGGTCCAGCTCCACGGTGTTGGCGTCGATCCGGTGGTATTCGTCATGGGTACCGACGAACTTCACGAACACGACGCCCATGCGATAGGCGATGGCAGCGACGATGCGGTAATCGTTGCCCTTGATGTTGAACACGGCGCGGCGGGCTTTGAGAATGCTGGCATTGCCGAAGGCCGCCTTCATGTCGGCGGGCTGCTTCCACTGCGCGACACGAACCTCATCCGCCCATGCGCGCAATGGCTGCTCGGCAGCTGGATGGCGTTTCCAGAAGGCACGCAGGGTTGAAAGGGCGATCAGTCTCACGAGCGCATGATGGTCCCAAATTGGGACTGGCGCAACCCATGTGGCTCGACAGGCACCACGGCGCGATGGACGAGACTCCGGCTCAATCCAGCGGTAAGCAGATCGATGTACGCCACGGATTCCGGGAATCGCCACCGCATCCGATGGCCTTGATGCTGGCGGTGCTGCGAATGCTGTAAGGAAACACGACAACACTTGTCGCAGGTAAGACGCAACCTGCCACCTCATCTGAAACGGAGCGCACCATGTCCGCCATCGACCAAGCTCGCCGCCTCGTCCAGAACCGCAACACCATCGTCGTCCTCACCGGCGCGGGCATGTCTGCCGAAAGCGGCATCCCGACATTCCGGCAAGCGCCACGCGGTTTGTGGGCGGAGTATTCGCCCGAGCGCCTGGCCACACCGGAGGCGTGGCAGGCCGACCCGGCGCTGGTGTGGGGCTGGTATCTGTGGCGCATGGGGCTGGTTCACGCGGCGGCACCCAATGCCGGGCATGTGGCGCTGGCGATGGCGGCAAAATCGCGCGCGCTTCGCATCGTCACGCAGAACGTCGATGACCTGCACGAGCGCGCCGGAAGCGGTGATGTGCTGCACCTGCATGGCGGCCTGTTCGCGCATCGCTGCTTCGCCTGTGCGCGGTCACATGGCGATGTGGCGATTCCCGATTCCGCCACCACGCCGAAGCGCGTGGAACCGCCGCGCTGCGCGCATTGCGGCGGGCAGATTCGTCCGGGTGTGGTGTGGTTCGGCGAGAACCTGCCGGAAGCGACCTTCACGCAAGCAATGGCGGCAGCGTCGGCGTGCGATCTGATGCTGGTGGTCGGTACGTCCGGCATCGTGCATCCGGCGGCGGAATTGCCCTTCGTCGCCCGGGAGGCAGGGGCTGTGGTGGTGGAAATCAATCCGCTGGAAACCGAGCTTTCCGCCGTGGCGCATGTATGCGTGCGGGGGAGCGCGGCGGCGGTGTTGCCGGAAGTGTTTAGTTGAGAAAGACGCTTTTCGGGCGCGTGCTGCGATGACGGGGAGAAGGGCGACAACGGCTGTCGTATGCTGCTGCCATCCCGCATTGGCCGCTCCCATGTCCGACACCACGCTCCGTCACCTCGAAACCCTGCGCGCCATCCCCCGCCATCCACGCAAGACCACGGTGGGCGAGGTTCATCGGCATCTGCTTGGGGCCGGTTTCGAAATCGACAAGCGCAGTGTTGAGCGCGACTTGCACAAGCTTTCGGCGCGTTACCCCATCGCCTGCGACGAGGGCGTGCGGCCTGCAGGATGGTATTGGCAGGAAGGTGCGGCAGACTTGATTGCGCCGGGGCTGACGACAGGCGAGGCGCTGGAACTGGAGTTGCTGGCGCGCTACCTGAAACCGTTGTTGCCGGCGGGTGCGTGGGCCGGTTTGCAGCCGCGTCTTTCTGCGGCGAAGGCAACATTGAACACGCTGGCCGCAACGCCGCTGGCGCGCTGGCGCAAGCGCGTGGCGGTGATCGAGGATGGTCCACCGTTGCAGGTGCCCGATGTTGCGCCGGAGGTGCTTGCAACGGTGCATGAGGGGCTGTTGCGCAACTGCCGCATCGCGCTGGACTACCGTGCGATGGAGGCGGAAAAGCCCAAGCGCTACGAGGTCAATCCGGTGGCACTGGTGTACGTGGGTCAGGTCGGCTATTTGGTCGCCACGTTGTGGAAATACAGCGATGTGCGGCTTCTGGCACTGCACCGGATGAGCAAGCCCGAACCGCTCGATGCGGCAGCCTTGCAACCGGAGAACTTCGACCTCACTGCCTATCTGCGCGAGCAATCACCATTCGACTTTCCCGGTATCGAGGATCTACGCCTGAAATTGCGTGTACACGGTTGGCTGGCGCGGCATCTGGAAGAACGGCGACTGTCGAAGGATCAGCGCATCAGGCCGGAAGACGAGAATTCGGATACGTGGATCGTTCACGCCACCGTGCGCGAAAGCGAACGACTGGTGTGGTGGCTGCGCAGTCATGGCGAGCAGTTGGAGGTGCTGGCGCCTTTGGCATTGCGACAGCGGCTGGCCACGGAGTTCGCCGCACTGGCAATCCGTTACCGGAAGCAATCGTTCTGATTGAAGACCCATGGAGCTTGGGCGAAAGCGGCGTACCCGGCATGGGCCGCGCAATATTGCGCCCATCCGTTGCGAAAGCTCTATCGGACGCGGTGCCGCTAGAAACCGTAGGCCGGCCACACCCGCCAACGATAGGGCGGCGCCAGATTCACGTGTGCGCTGCGACAGTCGCTCGCGCGATCCAGCGGCCATTGGGTGAGGTAGAACACGGTGCGACCGGTTTCACGAATGGCACGCGCCAAACCGGCCGCTACCAGCGGATCTTCGTAATAGACCTCGGCGATGATCCAGCCGGTCGAATCCCAATGTGCGCCCGCGGGATTTTGCTCGCGCATGTTCTGGTCCATCCAGAGAAACTTCTCGTATTCGTCCTGATGCTGTCCGGCGTAGAAGTCGATCGCAAATGCGTGCGGATAGATCCCCTCGTACACGTAGCGCATGTGACGCACGCGGGAGCGCAGGCGATTGCGGTCCTCATCGACGATGAACGAAAAACCGACCGTGTCGTTTGCGCCCCACGCCGCGACATAGCGTTGCCACAGGCTTCGCACCGCACGACTCCAGGTGTCGTTGGCCGGATACTTGTATCGACTCGACTCGGGCACCACGACGTTGTTGCTGTCGCGTGGCGCGCCCTCGACCATCAGGTCGATGCGATAGGCCAGGCCTGAATTGACCAGAGCTGGCCGCAGGGCTTGAATCAGGCGCCAGTACTCATTCACCCGCAGGTCGAACTCGACACCTCCATAACGTGGAAACTCGGGTTGCGAAGGGTTGATGTTGTTGGTGGGGAAAAACCGGAACAGCACTTCCTCGTAACCTGCCGCCTTCACGTCCGCCAACAGGTTCGCCAAATTCCGTGCGGTCTGAGCCACTTCGACCGGATCGCTGGAGTCGATCAGGGTTCCACCGGACGCAGGCTGGTGCATGAAGTACACCCCCAAACTCAAGCGCCGCATGCCGCCCTTGTACATCGCCGCCAACTGCCGCCGTGCGATGCGTCGCACCGAGCCACGCTCGACGTCGATTTCGTGGTAGCGCTTGAGCAAGCCAAAGGCGTCACGCGAGTCGATCTGACACTGGCCGTCGTCGCCGAACCAGAGGTAGTTCGCACCACCGGTGGACATCACCACGCGGGCTGGCGCTTCAAAACCGTCGACGTGGACCGCGTGCGCCTGTGCCAGCGCGCCACACCATCCCGATAGCGCCAATGCAATGAGCGCAGTTTGTAATCCATTGAACGCATTCATCCGCGCAGCATACGTGGTCGCGCATGTCTGCCGCATGATTGCGCGCACACGGATCCACAATGGCAGCCGGCACAATGCGAGATTGCTGCGACGCTTTGCCATCGTCAAACGTATAAGCTTGCATGAGCCTCGACACCCCCATCCCGATGCCCCTCTCGTCCGACCACACGGCAGATGACGAAAGCCTGTGGATACGCAAGGCCCAACGCGGAGATCAGGCTGCCTTCACCCTGCTGTATCGTCGCCACGCGCAGGCAATCCACAGTTTGGCGTGGCGCTTGACCAGCGACCGGCAGCTTGCTGAAGACATTGCGCAAGAAACCTTCATGCGCTTGCTGCGCCGCTTTGGCGGTGCCGATCCCGAGCGCCCCTTGCGACCTTGGCTGCGCCAGGTTGCCTCGAATCTGGCCATCGACCGCTTGCGTCGCAGCACGCTCGTTCTCTCCGACGACATCCTGGCTTCAGCGCCCGCGTTGGAGTCCGAACCTGATGCCTACGGTGAGGCTTTGGGCCTGCTTCGGCACCTGTCACCGATGGCGCGAGCGCTGGTTTGGCTCAATCAGGTCGAAGGCCGGACGCACCTTGAATTGGGCACGCAATTCAAACGCAGTGAGAGCTGGTCCAAGTCCATCGTGTCACGCGCACTGTTGCATCTTCGTGAACTGGCAAGTGATAAGCGGAGCCCCTCCCATGAAAGCCGATGACATTCAAGATCTGCTCGAAACCTTGCCGGACGCACCGCTGCCCGACACCCTTCTGCCGCGATTGCAACAGCAACAGCAACAGCGACACCGCCGCCGACGTGCCCTCGATCGCGTGCAAGCCGTTGCGGCCGTCGTGGTCGTGGGCTTTGGCCTTTGGGCGCTGATTCCCCGCGACGTTCCACTGCAGGTGCACACCCCCGCCGTGATCGCACAAAACCTTGCCTCGCCGGCCGAGATCGAAGTCGTGGACCGTGCGCTACAGGCGGCCTATGCCGAGGGCGCCAGCAACGACGAGCTGGCACCACTCTGGGCACTTCGAGGGCGCTTGATCGCCAACACCGCGATCCGCTGATCGTGACTCAACCAAACAACCTTACCGGCCCCAGATCAACCCAATCCAACTGGAGAACACCCATGAAACGCCTCGCCTTCCTGTCCGCAGCCCTTGCCAGTGCGCTCGCGTTGGCACCCACGATGGGCATTGCTCAAAGCCAACCTGCCTACGAGCTGGATGCGGTGATCGACAGCCGATTCAGCAGTGCCGATGGCCTTGAAGTTCTGGCCGTCACACCCGGTGGAGCCGCCCAAGCCATGGGCTTGCAGGCCGGTGATCGCTTGCTGCGATTGAACGGCACACCCTTCCCGCCAGAAGGCAATGCCAGCACGCAATTGCAACGTTTGCTGCTGGAAAGTGGTGGCAACGTGACGTTCGACGTGCGCCGCGGCGCCGAGCAACTTTCGATATCCGGAACCCTGCGCCGACCTGTCACGAACGCAGACGGTGGCTGCGGCTTCGTCAGCGACACCGACCCCACGCCCAAGGCCACCGCAAGCACCTTCGCCCTCGAAATCACCCAAATCGACGGCAACAGCACGCCACTGTTGACGAAAAATCGCTTTCAATTGCCTGCCGGCCAACATGTGCTGACCGTTCGCGAACAAATCCCCGCGTACATCTTCAGCCGCAGCCAGTTGCGCCAGCGTCGCTTGTTGATGGAGCGCGAGTTTGCCCGCGCCTACAAGGCCATCATCGTCACCATCGAACCCAATACCCGCTACTCGCTGGGTGCCAAGCTGATTCGTTCGGATCTGGACACCGGCATTCGCAACAACACGTACTGGGAGCCGGTGGTCTACAAGGAACGCACTGAAAATTGCCGCTGAAGGCAATGGGTGTCGCTTGGCGGTCAGCGCGACAGCCAGTGTTCGCGGTTCTGTCCCCAGACATCCGTTACCAGCGCCTCGAAAGGCGGCGGCAAAGTGGCTTGGCGCAGTCGCGCGGAACCCAGGCGCTGCGCCAGGCGCTGGGACGCGGCGTTCTCCGGCGCAATGCAGTGGATGATTGAAGTCCAGCCGAGATGCTCGAAGGCCCAATCGATCGCCGCCGTGGCCGCTTCGGTGGCGAAGCCCTGGCCCCAGGCCTCGCGACGGAAGGCCCAGCCGATCTCGTTTCCGGGCCAGCCTTCCGGACGCCACGGCCCGGCCTGACCCAGCCATTCGCCCGTCGCCTTGTCCAACACCGAGAACATGCCGAAGCCTTGTACCGCCCAGGCTCCGGGCTGCTGTAGAAAGCGTCGCCACGCGGCCGCACGTGGCGCCTGCCCGCCGATGTGACGCGCGGCTTCTTCAATGCCGAGCATCTGCGCAAATCCGTCGAAGTCCGACAGCTGCGGCGGCCGCAGCCACAGTCGCGCCGTTCCTATGCGAATGTCGAAAGAGTTCATGCGAAAGCCCGTGTGAAACGCCGCAGCGCGCGTGCCGATGGAAGTCGAGTTTCGACCGCATGCGTGAGGCGAAGTGTACAGGGCGCGGCACGAGACCTCGGAGCCATTCGCGTAGCGCCCACCTCCGCATGTCCGGTTTCGCGAAGAGATCCCCTTTAGATGCAGGTAAATCCGATTTCAGGAGAAAACCACATGCCACCCCTCGATACGATCCACGGACACGCCGCTCGGCGCTCCCGTCTTGCTCTGGCGTTGGGATTGGGCCTCGGCTTGGCCGCATCCGCACATGCGATTCCAACGATTCCGGATGGCGTTGCAACCATGACACTCAGTCCGCAACGCGCCGCCCAGGTAGATCGTTTCAGACTCATGGGATCCAGCCGCACCAGCGGCGATACCGTGGCCACGGTGCGCGACAATCGCCCCGCCGCGACCCACACCGTGACCAGCTGCAATGACAGTGGTGCCAACACCTTGCGCGAGGCGGTAGCGCAGGCCAACTCGGGTGACACCATCGACATGAGTGGGCTCACCTGCAACATCAACCTGCAGTCGTCCATCATCACAACCACCAAGAATCTGACCCTCAAAGGCGATCCCAGCAACGCGTATGGCATTCGTGGCGGCGACTTGATCACACCGCTGGTACACCGCAACGAAACAGGCACGCTCACCCTCGATGGCATGTCGGTCAGTTTCGGCAGATACACCGCTGAGCACCCATTGACGGCGAACGGCGGCTGCATCTAATCCACCGGCAATGTAAGCCTCAAGAACGAATCGGTGGTCAAGTACTGCACGGTCGAGAACACCGGCGGGGACCAGCCGTTGGCGGTGGGATTTATGCCGTGGGCGATGTCGACATCGAAGCGAGCTCGGTACGCGGCAACAAGGTGCTGTCTACCACCAGCAACGCGCGCGCCGGTGGCGTGTTCGCCGGTGGACGCATCAGGCTCACCGGCGCAAGCATCACCGACAATGAGATCGTCGGCGCAACCCAAGCCCGTGGGGGCGGCCTGTATGCCCAAGGTGGCCTGACCGCCAAGTACGCGATGATCGGCAAGAACACGGCCACCACCATCAGCGGTAGCGGCAGCACACCCAGTACGGCCGGTGGCGCCTGGGTTTCGGCTGGAGAAGTCAACTTGATTCAGCGATCCACCGTGTACGAAAACACGGCTGACAACGCGGCTGCGTTGTTGCTGGGTGGAGCGGGCGGCTCGGCCCCATCGGCTGGCGAAACGACCATCGCTCAGAGCACCATTGCCAACAATCGTTCCAATGCCACGCAACGTCTGTCGGGTGGTGCGATTCGCGTGCTGCAGTCAACCAAGATCCACAATTCAACCATCAGCGGCAACATCGAGACGAACGCCCTGGACAACAAATATGGTGCTGGCCTCCACCTCAGCGCGAATACACCCTTGGAATTGATCAGCACCGTGATCTCTGGAAACCATCTGGAACAGTCGAATGCCACCATCGCCGCCTCCGACGTCAGCTCATCGGATACGGTCAATCCACCCACGATCTCGGGTGATCACAATTTGATTTCCTTTCCGATGTATGTGACGTATCCGACCGACACCATCACCGCCGAGGCGGCAAATCTCGGCCCGCTGCAAGACAACGGCGGAGTGACCCTGACCATGCTCCCGCCGGACGGCAGTCCCGTGATCGATGCCGGCACAAGCAGCAGCTACACCACGGACCAACGCGGTGCGGGATTTGATCGCACCAAGGGCACCGCTACCGACATCGGCGCCGTGGAGTTCGACCCAACCCCGCCTGACGGCCCCATCTTTTCAGATGGCTTCGAGGGGAACTGAGCAACCGCCAAGGCCCATCGGCTCCAAGCCGGTGGGCCTTGGTCTGGCCCGCTTCGCTCGAAGCAACGAATGCAACCCTGTCCACCGCGATCATGGCATGAGTACAGACAACATGAACGATGAACCGGGCACACACACCAATCCGAACGTGACCTTCACCTTGACCCGTGCCTCGCCACAGATCAGCAGCGCCGATGGTGAGGCGCTGTTGGCGTTCTGGAATCAGTACGGTGCGATTCCCGATGCGGCGCAGGCACGCCAACGATTGGATCAAGTCGTGTTGCTGGCGCGCGACGGCGAACGACGCATCGCCGGATTCTGTACGGCGCTGGCGATGACACCGCCGGCGTTGGCGCATCCGGTGTACTTCTGGCGTGCGTTCATTGCGCCGCACTATCGCCATACGCGCCTGATTTATCGATTGCAGATGGCGTCTTTCGAGCCACTTGAGTCCTGGGCCAAGGATCGCGACTATCCCTGCATTGGGGTGCTACTCGAACTGGAAAACGAACGCTTCAAGGCGATGGGGCGTCGTGCCGAGTGGCGCAGCCCACGGTTCAACTATGTCTACATCGGCAAGAGCCCGCGTGGCCTGGATGTACGCATCCGTTATTTCGAGGGTGCCAAGCTCAAATGACTCAGGACAACCACCCCACCGACGCGCACGAGACGCCGGCCCTCGTCACCTTGGCGAGCGTCCACACCCAGAACTTTCCGGACCTCCTTCGCCATTTCAGAAGTTCACTGGCGGTGAGTACCTATCAGGCCGGAAAGCTGGTCCTGCTGCGCGCCGAAGGCAGCAACATCAATACCCACTTTCGCAATTTCAACCGCCCCATGGGCATGGCAGCCGACGGTGAACGCATCGCCATCGGCACCTACATGGAGATCGCCGAGTATCGCAACATGCCGGCCGTTGCCAAACGCCTGCACGAGCCACCACGACATGACGCGGTCTATCTCGGTCGCCGTGGCCACATTACCGGGGCCATCGATGTGCATGAAATGGCCTGGGATGGTGAGGGTGAATTGTGGTTCATCAACACCTTGTTCTCCTGCCTGTGCACTCTGGATTCGCGTTCGAGCTTGGTGCCGCGTTGGCGACCTCGATTCGTCAGTCACTTGGCGCCCGAGGATCGTTGCCATCTGAACGGGCTGGCGATGCGCGATGGCGTGCCGCGCTATGTCACCAGCCTGGGAGAGAGCAACGCACCCGGCGGTTGGCGCGAGAACAAGCGTAACGGCGGGCTGCTGATCCACCTGCAATCCGATGCCATACTCTGCCGCGGTCTGTCCTTGCCACACTCGCCGCGCTGGTACAACAACCAGCTGTGGGTGCTCGAATCCGGACGTGGAGCTTTGGTTCGAGTGGACCCGAAAAATGGCGAACGCACCGATGTCGCACGGGTGCCAGGGTTTGCCCGCGGCATGGATTTCATGGGTCCACTGGCTTTCATCGGATTGTCGCAACTGCGCGAATCCAACCCGTTCACCGACATACCGATTACCGATGACAATGCCGACCGCCAATCGGGCGTATGGGCGGTCAACATCGAAAACGGCAATACCGTCGCCTTCTTGAAGTTCACCGGTGGCGTCGAGGAGATCTTTGCCGTGCAGGCCCTGCACGGCGCTGGCTACCCAGAGATCCTGAATGAACAGGAGTACCTGCAAAACTCCTATGCACTCCCCGACGAAGCCCTGGAGCAGGTGGCCTTCACTCCGGACGATACGACGGAACCCACCCAAGCCAACGCCTATGGCTCGGGAACTTGAGTCCCTCGCTCCAACCGCTGCACGCGATCAACCGATCGAGACGCCGTGCTGCATGACGCCCATCTACAGGCATCCGTCGGCATCAGAACGCGTTGATGCCCGTCAATTCGCGTCCGATCACCAGTTGATGCACGGTCTCGGTGCCTTCGTAGGTGATGACCGATTCCAGATTGAGCGCGTGGCGGATCGGGCTGTGCTCGGTGGTGATGCCCGCACCGCCGAGGATGTCGCGCGCATCGCGGGCGATGTCGATGGCCATGCGGCAGTTGTTCCACTTCGCCAGTGACACCTGCTGCGGTTGCATCACGCCGGCATCCTTGAGTCGACCCAACTGCAGGCTCAGCAATTGCGCGAGCGTGATGCGGCGGGCCATGTCCGCCAGACGCAACTGGATCGCCTGAGTCGCCGCGATCGGGCGACCGAACAGCACGCGCTCCTTGGCGTAGTCGGTGGCTTCGGTCAGGCAGGCGATGGCCGCACCGATCGGCCCCCAGGTGATGCCGTAACGTGCTTGCGTGAGGCAACCGAGCGGGCCTTTGAGACCCTTCACGTTCGGCAGACGATAGGCATCGGGAATACGGACGTTGTCGAGGTACAGGGCCGAGGTCACCGAGGCCCGCAGGCTCATCTTGTGCTTGATGACCTGCGCGGTGAAACCGGCGGTATCGGTCGGCACGATGAAGCCCTGGATGCCGTCGTCGGTCTGTGCCCAGATGATCGCAATCTGCGCCAGATTGCCATTGGTGATCCACATCTTGGCGCCGTTGATGATCCAGTCGCCGCCATCCTTCTTGGCGTGGGTCTTCATGCTGGCCGGATCCGAACCGCCGTGCGGTTCGGTCAAGCCGAAGCAGCCGATCACCTCGCCCGTGGCCATGCGCGGCAGCCATTGGCGCTTCTGCTCCTCGCTGCCATAGGCAAAGATCGGGTACATGCACAGCGAACTTTGCACCGATACAAAGCTGCGCAGGCCCGAATCGCCGCGTTCCAATTCCTGACAGATCAGGCCATAACTGACGTAGTTCAGTCCGGCGCAGCCGTAGTCTTCCGGCAAGGTGGAACCGAACAAGCCGAGGCTGGCGATCTCGCTTACCAATTCCTTCGGAAAGCGCCCTTGATCGAAGCAGTCACCGATGATCGGCAGCACTTTTTCATCGGTGAAGCGCGCCACGGCATCCTGAATGGCGCGTTCCTCTTCGGAAAGCTGGGAGCGGATATCGAACAGGTCGGTACGGTCAAGAGCCATGGCAATCACTCGCAAAGTCAGGGGAGCCGGACGGCCGGCAGCAAGCCGCCTATTCTATCAGCGTGCAGGCAGCGAACCCGAACACCGACGCGAGACGCAGGCGGCATTTGACCGATGGTTCAGGCCGCCACCGTGGCCGGCGAAGCAATCCGTGCGCGCAGGGTGTTGGTCAAGGCTTGGGTGACATGCACATCGATGAAGCGCCCGATCAGGCCGACGTGCTGGTCGACCGGCGCTGGGAAGTTCACCGAGCGCATGTTTTCGGTGCGGCCGGTCAGTTCCTTGGGATTCTTGCGACTCGGCCCTTCCACCAGGATGCTCTGCACGCTGCCGACCATGGATTCGGAGATGCGACGGGCGCTGGCGTCGATCAGCGCCTGCAAACGCGCCAGCCGCTCCTTCTTGACCGCCAGCGGAACCTTTTCACCCAGATCCGCCGCCGGCGTGCCGGGGCGCGCCGAAAACATGAAACTGAAGCTGGCGTCGAAACCGATGGTGCGCGCCAATTCGAGGGTCTGTTCAAAATCGGCATCCGATTCGCCCGGGAAGCCGACGATGAAGTCGGTCGCAAACGAAATGCCTGGACGGATCGCGCGCAAGCGCTCGATGCGCTCGATGTATTGCTCGACGGTATAGCCGCGCTTCATCGCCGCGAGCACACGGTTGGAACCGGCCTGCACCGGCAGGTGCAGATAGTTGGCCAGTTGCGGCACATCACGATAGGCCTCGATCAGCGAATCGGAAAATTCGTTCGGGTGCGAGGTGGTGAAGCGGATACGGCCAATGCCCGGAATCTGCGCCACGGCGCGGATCAGAAACCCGAGGTCGGCGATCGAGCCATCGTGCATCGGACCGCGGTAGGCATTGACGTTCTGCCCGAGCAAATTGATCTCGCGCACGCCCTGTTCGGCCAATTGCGCCACTTCCACGATCACATCGTCGAAGGGTCGGCTGATTTCCTCACCACGGGTGTAAGGCACCACGCAATAGGAGCAGTATTTCGAGCAGCCTTCCATGATCGAGACGAAGGCGGTCGGGCCTTCGGCGCGCGGCTCGGGCAGACAGTCGAATTTCTCGATTTCGGGAAAACTGACATCGATCTGGGCCTGACCCGTGCGGCGCTGGCGATCGATCATCAAGGGCAGGCGGTGCAAGGTTTGCGGGCCGAACACCAAATCCACATATGGCGCTCGCTCGATGATGGCCGCGCCTTCCTGCGAGCCCACGCAGCCACCCACGCCGATGAGCACGGGCTTGTCGCCCTGCTTGAGTTCCTTCCAGCGCCCGAGTTGGCTGAACACTTTCTCCTGTGCCTTCTCGCGGATCGCGCAGGTGTTGACCAGGATCACGTCGGCCTCGGCCTCGACCGTGGTCAATTCCATGGCGTGCGCCGTCTTGAGCACGGCCGCCATCTTGGCCGAGTCGTACTCGTTCATCTGGCAACCGTAGGTTTTGATGAAAAGCTTGCCTGCCATGCGAAATCCGACACCGGCGCGCGGTGTGTGCTGTGGGAAGCCGCCTATTGTAGGCCGCGACGCGCACGCCGGTCATCGCAGCCCTTGCAAGTGGGCCATTGATTCCCCACTGTGTGGAGCATCCCCTTCCCCAAAGCCGAAGTCCCCGCATGGCCAATCCATTGCTGGCACCCGTGATGAAATGGCTCAAACGTTTGCGCCATCGTCATCTGTTCATCGTCACCGCACTGTTGTTTGCCGTGGATGTGTTCGTGCCCGATCTGGTGCCATTCATCGATGAGTTGCTGCTGGGAGCGGTGACGCTCTGGCTCGGCAGCCGCAAGCGCAAGCCGGCTGAACCCAACGCCGGCTAAGGCCGTGGACTTGATCGACAGCCATTGCCATATCGACGCCGATGAATTCGATGGCGATCGGCAGGCGGTGCTGGAGCGCGCGGCACACGCCGGGGTGGAACGCATCGTGGCGCCGGCCATCACGGCCGAAGGCTGGCCCAAGCTCAAGGCGCTGGCTGAAGCACACCCGCAGATCGTGCCGGTGTATGGACTGCACCCGATCTATCTCGATCACCATCGCTTCGAACATCTGGATGAACTGCGCGACTGGGTGGCGCGTGAGCGGCCGTGCGCCATCGGCGAATGCGGGCTGGATCATTTCGTGCCCGAACTGGATCCGAACCGTCAGCGCGACATCCTGATCGGGCAACTGCGCCTTGCACGCGATTTCGATTTGCCCGTGATCCTGCACGCCCGCAAGGCGCTGGACGAGGTGATGGCCCTGCTGCGCCGCATCGGCGGTCTGCGCGGGGTGGTGCACAGCTTTTCGGGCAGCCACCAGCAGGCGATGAAGTTGTACGAGATGGGTTTCATGCTGGGCATCGGCGGGCCGGTGACCTATGAGCGCGCCCAGCGCTTGCGGGCCGTGGTGCGTGATCTGCCGATCGAGCATCTCCTGTTGGAAACCGATGCACCCGATCAGCCCGACAGCGGCCATCGCGGGCAACGCAATGAGCCAGCGCGCCTGCCTCACATCCTGCAGGCGGTCGCCGAGGTGCGGATGCAGGCCATCGACACGGTCGCCGCGCACAGCCACGCCAATGCCGTGCGCCTGTTTGGCCTGAGTTCGCTGCAAGCCTGATCCCACGGGCGGTCGCCAACACGCGATGCCCGCCGTCCGATCGAGGCAGAGTGTCCGTTATGAACTGTCCGGCCGGACACACGCAGCCCAATTATTTTCATTTAAATCAATGTATTGCAATTGGCACGCCATTTGCATAGGAGGAACCACACCCTCTCCGACCCGACCGATGACTGCCACCGCCCCCATTCGAGACACTGCGGGTCAGGATCGCGTGATCGCCGTTCCCCGTCGCCGGATTACGCGACATGCACCGGCCGCGCTGGCGGGCCTGGTGGTGCTGCTGCTGATCGGCTGGGTGATCTCGGGCTGGCTCGGTGGAGAACGCTCGTTCGATGCCGCGCGTCTGCGCATCGCCACGGTCACCCGCGGCGATCTGGTGCGTGACCTGACTGCCGAAGGGCGTGTGATCGCGGCCAACAGCCCGACCCTGTATGCGATTGCCGCCGGCACCGTGAGCTTGAACGTGGTCGCCGGCGATGCGGTAAAAAAAGATCAGGTGCTGGCGGTGATCGACAGCCCGGAATTGCGCAGCAAATTGGTGCAGGAACAATCGACCCTGAGCAGCGTTGAGGCCGAGGCCAGCCGCGCCGAGCTCGATGCCCAGATCGCGCGCGCCAATGCCCAACGTTCGCTCGATCAAGCCGTCATCGACCACACCGCTGCCGTGCGCGAGTGGGAGCGCTACCAGACCGCCTTTGAACGTGGCGCAGTTTCCAAGAACGATTTGAATCGCGCGGAAGACGGCGTCAAGAAGGCCGAGATCGGACTGGCCACGGCACGCAAGGACTTCGCCCTGCAGAGCTCGGGCGCCGACCTCGATGCGCGCAACAAGCATTTGCAGGCGCAACGCCAGCAAGCCGTCGTCGATGAGGCCCAGCGCCAGGTGGATGCCTTGAACCTGCGTGCGCCCTTCGATGGGCAGGTGGGCCAGATTCAAGTGCCGCAAGGTACCAGCGTGAGCGCGCATGGGCCGGTGTTGAGCGTGGTGGACTTGAGTCAGTTCGAAGTCGAAATCAAGGTTCCGGAAAGTTTCGCGCGCGATTTGGCAATCTCGATGCCGGCACAAGTGTCGGTTGCCAACGCGATGCATACCGGCACGATCGCCGCAATCGCACCGGAAGTGGTGAACGGTGAAGTCACCGCGCGGGTGCGTTTCGATCCCGATCAGCAGCCGCCGGGCCTGCGCCAGAACCAGCGCCTGTCGGTGCGCATTGAAATGGACACGCGCCGCAATGTGTTGATGGTCGAGCGCGGCCCGTTTCTCGAACAGGACGGCGGCCACCAGGCCTGGCTGGTGAGCGATGGCATCGCCACGCGACACCCGATCCAAACCGGCGTCGCCAGTCTTGCGGCCGTGGAAATCGTCTCGGGCCTGAGCGAAGGCCAACGCATCGTGGTGTCCGGCACCGATCTGTTCGGGAAAGCCGAACGCGTACGCATCTCTGGCCTGTAACCCGCCACGCCCACTTCAATCCAACCATTCCATTCACTCCTTCAAAGGCCCTTCGCCATGCTCGACATGAAGCAGATCACCAAGGTCTACCGCACTGAACTCGTCGAAACCCATGCTCTGCGCGCACTCGATCTGCGCGTCGGCGATGGTGAGTTTGTCGCCGTCACCGGCCCTTCGGGATCGGGCAAAACCACCTTCCTCAACATTGCCGGCCTGCTCGAAGGTTTCACCGGCGGTGACTACATCCTCGATGGCATCGATGTGAAAGGACTCTCCGACAACGCCCGCAGCAAACTGCGCAACGAAAAGATCGGCTTCATCTTCCAGAGCTTCAACCTCATCCCCGACCTCAATCTGTTCGATAACTGCGACGTGCCGCTGCGCTATCGCGGCATGGCTGCCGCAGAACGCAAGCTGCGTATCGAGGATGCGCTGGGGCTGGTGGGTCTGGGCTCGCGCATGAAGCACTACCCGGCTGAACTCTCCGGCGGACAACAACAGCGCGCCGCGATTGCACGTGCATTGGCCGGCAGCCCGCGCCTGTTGCTGGCCGACGAGCCCACCGGCAATCTCGATTCGCAAATGGCGCGCAGCGTGATGGAGCTGCTCGAAGGCATCAACGAACAAGGCACCACGATCGTGATGGTGACCCATGATCCCGAACTGGCCGCACGTGCGCAGCGCAACGTGCACATCGTCGATGGCATGGCGACGGACCTGACCGTGGGATCGCCGATCAAAGCCCCTCTCCCGCTGGCCGAGGGATTGGGGTGAGGGCTCAGTTCAAAGCCCCTCTCCCACTGGGAGAGGGGTTGGGGTGAGGGCTCTGGAAAACTCATAACACCAAACCTCACCACACCCTCATCCGCCCTTCGGGCACCTTCTCCCAGAAGGAGAAGGCAACACAGGACACCGCCATGTTCGG
Source organism: Chiayiivirga sp. (assembly GCA_035703435.1). Classification (GTDB taxonomy): domain Bacteria; phylum Pseudomonadota; class Gammaproteobacteria; order Xanthomonadales; family Xanthomonadaceae; genus Denitratimonas. Next base: position 77,272 of record DASSYF010000026.1, read on the forward strand.
CTACTACCTCAAACTCGCCCTGCGCAGCTTCAAGCGCAACAAGGCACTGACCGCGCTGATGGTGCTGGCCATCGCGCTCGGCATTGGTGCATCCATGACCACGCTCACCATATTCCACGTGCTGTCCGGTGATCCGATCCCGCACAAGAGCGATCGACTGTTCTACGTGCAATTGGACTCCTACACCCGTGAAGGCTATCAGGCCGGCGAGGAGCCCGATCAACAGCTCACCCGTTTCGACGCCGAAGAACTGCTGCGCCAGAAAAAGGCCCCACGCCAGGCCCTGATGACAGGCGGCTCCGGCATCGTGGAACCGCTCGGCACAACGCTCAAGCCTTTCAGCATCGGCATGCGCTATGCCTCCGCCGATTTCTTCCCGATGTTCGATACGCCCTTTCTGCACGGCCAGGGCTGGAGTGCAGCCGAGGATGAAAGTCGGGCACGCGTGGCCGTCATCAGCCGTACGCTCAACGAAAAACTGTTTGGCGATGCGGACGGCGTGGGCCGCGAACTGCGCGTGGATGGCCACACGCTGCGCATCGTCGGCGTGCTCGATCGCTGGGAGCTCAAACCGATGTTCTACGACCTGACGGGCGGGCCGTTCGACCGCCGTGAGGACGTCATCCTGCCGTTTTCCACCTCGCGTGAACTGAAGCTGGATCGCAACGGCAACATGAACTGCTATGGCCGTGAATTGGTCAACGACGCGACCGCGCTGAATGTGCCTTGCAGTTGGATGCAGTACTGGGTGGAGCTTGACTCACCCGCCGATGCGGCGGCCTTCAAGGCCTACCTCGACAACTATTCCGCCCAGCAAGGCGCGGCCGGGCGCTTCGAACGCCCACCCAACACGCGCTTGCGCAACGTCATGGCGTGGCTGGATTACAACGAAGTGGTGCCGGGCGACGTGCGCTTGCAAATGTGGCTGGCCTTCGGATTCTTGCTGGTGTGCCTGGTCAATACCGTGGGACTGCTGCTGGCGAAGTTCCTGCGTCGCAGCGGCGAGATCGGCGTGCGTCGCGCCTTGGGTGCCTCGCGACGGGACATCTTCGTGCAGTGCATGGTGGAGGCGGGAGCCATCGGCATGGCCGGCGGACTGCTGGGTCTGCTGCTGGCGCTTGCGGGCCTGTGGGCAGTACGCCAACGACCGGCCGACTATGCCGAATTGGCGCAACTGGATGGCTCGATGCTGCTGCTGACCCTGGCCATGGCCCTCGTCGCCAGCGTGCTGGCGGGCATCCTGCCGGCATGGCGGGCGATGCAAGTGCCGCCCGCACTGCAACTCAAGAGCCAGTAGATCGGAGCGCGCTCCACGGCCGGGAAAACTGGCGACCGGATTCGACTCGAACAACAGGCCGCACCCCGGCCATACCCTGCAAGGCAGATCATCCATGGACATACGCCCCATCCTTTCCACCCTTCGCCGCCACAAGACCGCCGTGGCCTTGATCGTGCTGGAGATCGCCCTGAGTTGCGCCATCTTGTGCAACGCTCTGTTCATCGTCAACCAGCGCATGGACACGATCAACCTCGTCAGCGGCGTCGACGACGAGCGTTTGATCGAAGTCGGCTTGAGCGGCGTCGGCCAGGCGACGGATGCCGATGCCCGCACCGCCGAAGACCTCGACACCCTGCGCGCCATCCCGGGGGTCGAACAGGCCGCGATCGTCAATCAACTGCCCTTCCAGAATGGCAGTTGGAACACGTCGCTGGCACTCAGTGCCGATCAGGAGGTTTCCACGCTCAGTGCGGCCCAGTACATGCTGGGCGAACACTCGCTTGAGACATTGGGGCTGCGCCTGATCGCGGGGCGCGACTTCCACGCCGAGGAATACAAAAGCAGTGCCGTCCTCAGCAGCGTGGACGTGAACGCGCTCAGTTCGTCCGCCATCCTCAGCAAGGCTGCGGCCGACAAGCTTTTTCCCGCCGGCGACGCGCTGGGCAAAATGATCTACATGGCCAACATCCCGATCACGGTCGTGGGCGTGGTCGACACCCTGTTGCGCCCCAACCCCATGAGCGGCAACCGCAGCTATTCGGTGATCTTCCCGATCCGCATGAACTTCAACAACGGCGGGCGATACGTCGTCCGCGTCGCCGACCCGGCTCGCCGCGCCGAGGTGTTGAAGCAGGCCGTGGCTGCGCTGGAGAAAAACGATCCCAACCGACTGACCTGGCGCAATCGCTCCTTCGAGGAAGGCCGCGCCAGCTATTTCGCCGACGACCGCGACATGATCGGGCTGTTGATTCTGGTGTGCGGCCTGCTGCTGTTCGTCACGGCGCTGGGCATCGTCGGCTTGACCAGCTTCTGGGTCGGCCAACGTACCCGCCAGATCGGTGTTCGCCGCGCCCTGGGTGCCACCCGAGGTCAGATTCTGGGCTATTTCCAGACCGAGAATTTTCTCATCGCGAGCGTGGGCATCGCGCTGGGCATGATCCTCGCGTTCGGCCTCAACCAACTCCTGATGGCGCACTACGAACTGCCACGCCTGCCGGTGATTTACCTGCCAGCCGGAGCGGTCGTGCTGTGGCTGCTCGGCCAGCTTGCCGTGCTCGGCCCGGCGCGTCGCGCCGCGTCGGTACCACCGGCCATCGCCACGCGAAGTGCCTGACCACGGGACTACAATCCAGCATGCCCACCATCCTGATCATCGACGACAACCCGGCCGTCGGCACTGCGCTCGATGTGCTGCTCTCCTTGCACGACATCCGCAGCCTGCATGCGGCCGCACCGCAGGAGGGGCTCGATTTATTGGCCCGCGAATCGGTGGATCTAGTGATCCAGGACATGAACTTCGTCGCCGACACCACATCGGGCGAGGAGGGCGTGGCCCTGTTCAAACAAATCCGCGCGGCCCATCCCGACCTGCCGGTGATCCTGCTCACCGCATGGACGCATCTGGAAGCGGCAGTGGAACTGATCAAGGCCGGCGCCGCCGATTATCTGGCCAAGCCGTGGGACGACCTCAAGTTGATGGCCACGATCAACAATCTGCTGGAATTGGGTGAGAGCCGCCAGCAATTGGCCCGCGCCCATCGTGCAGAGCGACAACGCCGCGGCACGCTGGAGCGCGAATTCGATCTACGCAGCACCGTTTGGGCCGATCCCGCCAGCGAGGCCACGCTGACGCTGGCCTGCCAAGTCGCTCGCGCCGACATTCCGGTGCTCATCACCGGCCCCAATGGCGCCGGCAAGGAGCGCTACGCCGAGATCCTGCACTACAACAGCGCAGTGCGATCCGGCCCGTTCGTGGCGCTCAACTGTGGCGCCCTGCCCAGTGAGCTGATCGAAGCCGAACTGTTCGGTGCCGAGGCCGGCGCCTACACCGGCGCCAACAAGTCGCGCGAAGGCAAATTCGAAGCGGCCGACGGCGGCACCTTGTTTCTCGATGAAGTCGGCACCTTGCCGCTGGCCGGGCAAGTGAAATTGCTGCGCGTGCTGGAAACCGGCCGCTTCGAACGCCTTGGCAGCAATCGCGAGCGCAGCGTGAAGGTGCGCATCGTCAGCGCCACCAATGCCGACCTTCCCGCCTTGATCGAGGCAGGCCAATTTCGCGAGGACCTGTTTTATCGCCTCAACGGCATCGAACTGCGCGTTCCGCCGCTGGCCCACCGTCCGCGCGACATCCTGCCGCTGGCGCGCCATTTTCTTCCGGCGGGAAAGAATCTGGGCGAGGAGGCTGAGCGCGCGCTGCAACGGCACCCGTGGCCGGGCAATGTGCGCGAGCTGCGCAACGTGATGCAGCGTGCGGCGCTGTTGGCGCGCGGCGCGACCATCGCTGTCGCCGATCTGGGACTGCCAGCCACGCCCGCAGCCACGCAGGCCGGCCACGACGAGGATGCCGATCGCGCCGCGATCGAGTCGGCACTGGAACGCAGCGGTGGCGTAGTGGCACAGGCTGCAGCCGAGTTGGGACTGTCGCGGCAAGCACTGTATCGGCGCCTCGAACGACTGGGCATCGCGCGGCCCTGATGCGCAAACTCCGCACCCTGCCGCTGGCGGTGCCGCTGATTGCCATCGCGATCGCGGCCATCGCTGCCGCCTCGATGGCCAGTGTGGCGCTGATGCGCTGGCTGACGCCCTGGCTCGCCGCCACCGTGGCTGCTGTGGGCGTCAGCTTCATCGCCGTCATGCTCATTCGCCGGTATCTGGCACCGACCCACGCACTCTTTCGCAGCCTTGCCGGCACCGTGACCAGTTACCGTGACGGCGATTTCAGCTTTGGCATCCACTGGAATCAGGCTCGCGACCTGCGCGAACTGGTCGATGCGCACAACGCACTCGGCAATACCTTGCGCGAACAACGTCAGGCGCTGGTCCAGCGCGAACTGCTGCTGGACACGATGGTGCAGAACACGCCCGTGGCCATGATTCTCGTCGATGCCAGCCTGCGCGTGGTGCTGGGCAATCTGGTGGCACGCAAACTGCTGGGTCGCGGCCGCCGGCTGGAGGGTCAGCTCTTCCCGACCCTCGTCGATGCGGCCGATCCCGCCTTTCGTGAGGCCATCGCGCGTGGCGGCGATGGCATGTTCATGGTGCCCGGCACCGAGGACGATGATATCTACCACCTCTCACGCCGCAGCTTCCGTTTGAATGGCCGCAACCACGAGCTGTTCCTGCTGCGCCAGCTCACCGCCGAGCTGCGTCGGCAGGAAGTCCAAACCTGGAAGAAGGTGATCCGGGTCATCAGCCACGAGCTCAACAACTCGCTCGCGCCCATTGCCTCGCTGGCGCATTCGGGTGCCGAACTTCTGCGCCGTGATCAACTCGATCGCCTGCCGGTTGCCTTGGCCACCATCGAGGAGCGCGCACGTCATCTGGAGGGTTTCATTGGCGACTACGCACGCTTCGCCAAATTGCCGTCGCCGCGCATCGAGGCCGTGGCCTGGCACGCGGTCGTGGCGCAGCTGCGTGCCCAGATCGAATTCACCGCCGAGATCCAACCGCCCGATGGCGTTGGCCATTTCGATGCTGCACAAATCGAGCACGCCTTGATCAACCTGTTGAAAAACGCACACGAGTCCGGCGGCGCGGCCGAGGCGGTGCAACTCTCGATCAGGCGCAGCGCCGAAGGCTGGCGCATTGAGATTCTGGATCGTGGTCAGGGCATGAACGAGGCCGTGTTGGCCAATGCCTTGCTGCCGTTCTATTCCACCAAGCGCCAAGGCACCGGCTTGGGTCTGGCACTGTCCCGCGAGATCATCGAGGCCCACGGCGGCCGCATTGCCTTGCTCAATCGCAGCGGTGGCGGACTTTGCGTGGCGTTGGTGCTGCCTGATTGAGCGCGAGGTCGCAGCGGCTCACGACGCGTTGGTATCGTCGGCCAAGGCCTTGTCCTTGAGCAGCAACTCCAGCACCCGTCCCACCGCGGCAAAGGCAAACGCGCCGGTGACATGGGTGGCGGCACCAAGGCCGGCGCCACAGTCCAGTTTCATCGCCGCATCTGGCCCCAGTTGCGGGCGCAGGCCACACACCGTGCCATCGGCCTGCGGATAACGCACGTTCTCCAGCGAATACACCGCCGGGACGCCGAAGTAGCGTTTGGGATTGGCAGGAAAATTGAACTCGCCACGCAGTTTCTTGCGGATCAGGGCAAGCAGGGCATCGTGCTCGGTACGCGACAGGTCACGCACCTGGATCTTGGTCGGGTCGGTACGCCCACCCGCCGAGCCGACGACCACCACCGGGATCTTGCGACGTCGACACCAGGCAATCATCTCGACCTTGGTACGGAAACTGTCGCAGGCATCCAGCACTAAATCAAAGCCCTGCCCGAGCATGGCGTCCAGCGTGTCGGGCGTCAGGAAGCGCGCGACCGGATCGATTCGAAGATCGGGATTGATCGCACGCAAGCGCGCCGCCATGGCTTCGACCTTCAATTGGCCGTACTGGCCATCGAGCGCGTGTGATTGTCGATTGGTGTTGCTGAGACAAATGTCATCGGCATCGATCAGGGTGAGGTGCCCGACACCGCTGCGCGCCAAGGCCTCAGCCGCCCACGAGCCCACACCACCAACGCCGACCACGGCCACGCGCACCGTCATCAGGCGTGCGATCGAGCCTGCGCCATACAACCGATCGACACCGGCAAAGCGTTGGGACACATCCACCATGCAACAACCACACGATTTGGGGCCGCCATGATAAGCCAGACGCTGGCCTTTGCTGCGGGCTGCGGCAACAATGTCCGACCACGACACGAGACACGGAGACCCCATGCGTTACTTCGCCATGTTGCTGATCGGACTTTTCATCGGCTCCCTGGGTGCCGTTGCGACAATGAGCGCACTGCAAAAGGAAGTGCCTTACAACGATGCCGTCATGGTGTTCATGAAGCACCAGATGGGTGCGATGCACGGCATGCACGAAAGCGGCAAGTGCGATGCGACCGAGGCCAACCATCGCATTGCCCTGCTGGGTGCGGCGGCGAGCGACGTTGATGCGGCCTTCCTGCCGGTAGGCGATGACGCCAAGTTCAAGGAGCTTTCCGGCAAGCTGCGTCAGGCCGTCGCCACCGCACAGGCGAGCGAGCGCAGCGACTGCGCGGCGTTGAAAAAAACCATGGGCGACATCGGCCAGCACTGCAAGGCCTGCCACGACGTGTTTCGTTAAGCCTGCGCGCACCTGAATGCGGTTCGCGAAGGCCTGCCCGTCATTCAGGTGTTCACCCGTACTGTTGGATGACACCGGTGATGGCACCGCTCTGACTACGGGAGTTGCAACATGAGCCTGCGCATTGTCTTGATTTCAGGTCTGATGGTCCTGCTGGGCGCCTGCGCCACACCCAGCCCGCACTACGGCAATCACGGTGGCTATTACCGTCAGCCACCCACCGACGGCTATGCCCGTTGCCAGAGCTGCGGCGTAGTCGAACGCATCGACCGCGTGTATGGCCAGCGCCAATCCTCCGGCGGCGGCGCGGTGCTGGGAGGCATCGTAGGGGCCATCGTTGGCAACCAGATCGGCTCGGGCAGTGGCCGTGCGGTCGCCACCATGGCGGGCGCGATTGCCGGTGGTGCCATTGGCGATGCGGCCGAACGCAATGGCAATTCCGCGCCTTGGTTCGAGTTGTATCTGAGCATGGATGATGGTCGGCGCATCGTCGTCAGCCAGCGTGACTTGAACGGCATCCGTGAAGGCGCCTACGTCCGCATCAGCAATGGCCGTGCCTTTCTGAACTGATCGCCTGCTGCAAATACCCAGCCCGCGAGGACAACGCCTCGCGGGCTTTTTCATGCCTGGCTTTCCAGTTCTTCCCAGCGCTGATAGCAGTGATCCAGCTCGGTCTGGATCTGTGTCAGCGCTTCTTGTTGCGACACGATGGCGGCGCCGCTCTGCTGATAGAACGCCGGTTCGTTCATTGCCGCCGTGGCCGTCGCAATCTGGGTTTCCAGCGCCTCGATGCGCGCCGGCAGGGCCTCCAGTTCGCGGGCATCCTTGTAACTGAGCTTGCGTCGCGTGGTGGCCGCTGGAGTTTGATTTGCGACAACGGTGGCGGGTTTGGATTCGTCTGACGATGACTCCACCGCGATGGCGGGGCGCTGGCGCAGCCAGTCGCTGTAACCACCCACGTATTCTCCAACGCGACCATCGCCTTCCATCACCAAGGTGGAGCTGACCACGTTGTCGAGAAACTCGCGGTCGTGGCTGACCAGCAACAGGGTGCCTGCGTAGTCGTCGAGCAGCTCTTCCAGCAACTCCAAGGTCTCCACATCGAGATCATTGGTGGGCTCGTCCATCACCAGAAGGTTGGCGGGCTGGGCGAACAATTTCGCCAGCAGCAGGCGATTGCGCTCACCGCCCGACAGGCGCGTGATCGGCGCGCGTGCGCGTTCGGGGGTGAACAGGAAGTCCTGCAAATAGCCCAGCACGTGCTTGCGCTTGCCATTGATCTCGATGAACTCACGGCCTTCGGACACATTGTCCAGTGCGTTCCAGTCCTCGCGCAGGCTGGATCGATACTGGTCGAAATAGGCGATGGCCAGATTGGTTCCCGCAAGCACCTCGCCGTGTTGAGGAACCAACTCGCCGAGCAGCAGCTTGATCAGGGTACTCTTGCCGCTGCCGTTGGGGCCGATCAAGCCAATGCGGTCGCCACGCATGATCGTGGTGGACAACCCGGTCACGATGGACGCCCCGTCAAAGGCGAAGTGCAGGTTGCGCACCTCGATCACCTTCTTGCCCGAGGCGGCGGCCTGGGCCACCTCCATGCGCACCGTGCCATCGAGATCACGTCGCTGGGCGCGTTCGTTGCGCAGCGCCTTGAGCCGCCGCACGCGGCCCTCGTTGCGGGTGCGGCGGGCCTCGATGCCCTGCCGGATCCAAGCTTCTTCCTGCGCCAGGACCTTGTCGAACTGGGCGTTCTGCACCGCCTCGGCATGCAGGCGCTCTTCGCGCCGTCGCAGGTAGTTGTCGAAGTCCCCCGGCCAGCTACTGAGCTGGCCACGGTCGATTTCGACGATGCGGGTGGCCAGCGAACGCAGGAAGCGACGGTCGTGGGTGACAAACACCACACTGCCCTTCCAGGTCTTGAGAAAACCTTCCAGCCAGTCGATGGCCTCGATGTCGAGGTGGTTGGTGGGCTCGTCCAGCAGCAGCACATCGGGGGCAGCCACCAGGGCGCGAGCCAGCAACACCCGGCGCTTCAGTCCACCGGACAGGCGTGCAAACGCGACCGCGCCGTCCAGGTCCAGACGCTTGAGCGTTTCCGCTACGCGCTGATCGAAACTCCAGCCGGCCACCGCATCGATGCGAGCCTGCACCCGGGCCAATGCCTCGGTATCGATCGGCTGGGCATGGCTCAGTCGATGAAACTGCGCCAGATCGGCGCCGAGGTCGCCCAGACCTTGCGCGACCACATCGAAGACACTGCCGCGCGCGTCGGCCGGCACTTCCTGTTCAAGGCGTGCAATGCGAACGCCCGCCTGCACACGCAGTTGGCCATCATCCGGGCGCACTTCTCCAGCCAGCAGTTTGAGCAAGGTGGACTTGCCGGCGCCGTTGCGACCGATCAAGGCAATGCGTTCGTTGGCATCGATGGTGAGATCCACGGCATCGAGCAGGAGCGGGCCGCCGATGCTGAAATCGACGTCGTTGAGGGTCATCAAAGGCATGGCGACAGTTTAGCAAGGCTCGGGCGCGTGCTTGCGCCGAACCTTGCCAATAGGCCAGGTCACACCCTAGTTTTTCGTCACCTTTTGATCCACCACACCCCACTGCCCATTGGTCAGTTCCAACGAACAGGACAGCTCGCCACCCTTGGGTGTCGGGCCGAAGGTGGCCACGACCAGGGCGTGGGTATTGGATGCGTCGTAACCAGGTGGCCACAGCAAGTAGTGCAAAGGTTGTTGCTCCCACGGGCGACGGTCATAGAGGTCCTTGAGTCGTGCCCGAGTGCCATGAATGTCGTACTTCTGGGGTGGCGTCCAGCCATCACCTTGACGTTGTCTGGTGCGCAGATTCTGCTCGGCCTCGGCCATCCAGCTTTGCGCCAGCGGCGGCCGCGTGACCGGAATCCAGGCGCTATCCGGTTGCGGCCCGATCGGCAGGACGTGCACCACGTCGCCACGCGCACCGGTGGCCTCCACAGTCTGGGCGTGAACTGCCTCAAGGCATAGGCTGATGACCTGAGCATCATTGGTATCGACCGACGCAGCCTGCGATGGTGCAGATGACATTGCCGCGACGAGTGTTACCACCAACAAACACGCTTTTTGCATGGTTTGCTCCGAGAAGAAGTTCCCCAAACCTCATCGCGTCCGATGCCAACTCCAAGCCTGTGGCACTGCGGACTCAGGGCTACCGTACCACCGAAAATCCGGTGAACATTGAAATGTTTTGCAACAAGCCAGCGCCAACCAGGTGTCGGCCACCTGCCAGGTCCAAGCCTGTGCTGCACCCGCTTCGGCCATACGCCAGACCTGAGTGCGAAGCTCCTTGGGCTTCAAACCGGTACCTTGCGCCTTGGCGAGTGCCTCGTCCAGGGTCCAGCGCTGCAGGAAAAGGTGCCGTCGAACGGCTTCAACGGAGCTTCGCAACTGCGCGACAAACACCGCCGGATAGAGTGCTGTGGCCAAGTCCAGCCAATCGCGCTCACGCCGCGCCTGCTCGATATCCACACCGACGGGCTGGGCGGCGACAGCACAAAACACCTGGCCGTCACTGTGGGCGATCGAAAGATGCAGGTGTGACGCTTGGCCTCGCCATAGCACGCGCGGCGCTCCGTGTTCACCCCGTTCGATCGTCCAAGCTTCAACACCGACACCTTGATATTGCGCCAGCAGCTCGCGTGCCAAGGTGTGACCGGCAAGGAACTGCGCCCGCCGCTGCGGGTGCTGCATCGCGTCCAGCCGCGCGCGCTCGTCCGCACCCAGCCAATCGCTTCGAGCGGCGGGGCACTCAAGCCGTTCTGCGATGCCCAAGTGGCCAAGCAGAACGGTCATGCGCGATGACCGATGGAAGACGTGGAAGCCATTGTGCGATTGTCGTGGCAGCCGCTTTCGAACTCAACGCACACAAAGTCCTATCATGTGCGGCTACGCGCCCACCCGAGACTTTGCCATGAGCCTGACCCAACGCTACCGCGACGAACTGGCCACCCTCCAGCAACAGGGCCTGTTCAAGATCGAACACGTCATCACCTCGCCGCAATCGGCGGAAATCGGCTTGGAAGACGGCCGTCGCGTGCTGAATTTCTGCGCCAACAATTATCTCGGCCTGGCCGACCATCCGCGCGTGATCGATGCGGCGAAGAAGGCGCTCGACAGCCACGGCTTCGGCATGGCCTCGGTGCGCTTCATTTGTGGCACCCAGGATTTGCACAAGGAGCTGGAAGGCCGCATCGCGCACTTCTTCGGCACCGAGGACACCATCCTTTACGCCGCTTGCTTTGATGCCAACGGTGGCCTGTTCGAGCCGCTGCTCGGGCCGGAGGATGCCCTGATTTCCGATGCACTCAACCATGCATCGATCATCGATGGCGTGCGTCTGTGCAAGGCCCGCCGCTATCGCTATGCCAACTGCAACATGGCCGATCTGGAAGCGCAGCTCAAGCAGGCCCGCGCCGATGACGCACGCACGATCATGATCACCACCGACGGCGTGTTTTCGATGGACGGCTTCGTGGCGCCGCTGGATGAGATCACGACTCTTGCGAAGACCTACGGCGCCCTTGTGCATATCGATGAATGCCATGCCACCGGCTTTCTGGGTGCGACCGGACGCGGCTCGGCCGAAGTCAAGGGCGTACTCGACAAGATCGACATCTTCACCGGCACGCTGGGCAAGGCCCTGGGTGGCGCCTTGGGCGGCTTCACCACGGCCAAACGCGAAATCATCGAGATGCTGCGCCAGCGCTCACGCCCCTACCTGTTTTCCAACTCCTTGCCGCCGCACGTGGCCGCGGCCGGGATCGAGGTGTTCGACATGCTCGAAGCCGCCGGCGACCTGCGCGAGCGCTTGGTGGAAAACACCGCCTATTTCCGCAGTTCGATGACGGCGGCGGGCTTTGACCTCAAACCCGGCAACCATCCGATTTGCCCGGTGATGCTCTACGACGCGCCGCTGGCGCAGCGTTTTGCGTCGCGCCTGCTGGATGAGGGCATCTACGCCATCGGCTTCTTCTTCCCGGTCGTTCCGCAAGGCCAGGCCCGCATCCGCACCCAGATGTCCGCCGCCCACAGCCGCGAACATCTGGACCGCGCCATCGCAGCCTTCACCAAGGTCGGCCGCGAGCTGGGCGTGATCGGCTGATGCCAAGGAACCTCGGTCGCGAATGGACCTTTACCCATTCGCGACCGGAACTGCTTCAGGTGTTACGGGCCTTTGTCCAACGACGAAAGCAAACGCGGACCATCCTCACGCAGCAGATACAACCCGCCATCGGCCAATGCGTCGGCCGACACGTTCTGCTTGGCGTCGTCCTTGTCCAGCCATGGAGTCGACTGCACCGGACCGGCAACATAGGTATCCCACTGCCCATAGCGCTTTGCCGCCGAGCGATCGAAGCTGAAACTGATCGGCACGACGATGTGCCAGGACTCACAATCGGCCTGCGGGCCTTCAGTGGGAACCTTGAATGTCCAATCACGAATCGCATGTTCACTGGCTGCGGCCAAACGAGCGCGCCATTTCTTCATGATTCGCGCGCCCTTCTGCACGCGCAGGTTCACCTGGCGCGCATGCAGGTTTTTCACCCGCCCATCACGGCCGACTTCAACCAGCATCGCGACGTCTCCAGACACACGCGCACGAACCGCATCAAGTGGGTATTGTGGTGGTTGCATCCGGTCGAAATGCAGGGTCGTCGGATCCTTCGGGGCCGACTCCTTGGAGAAGTCTGCACTGGCAATCGACAGTTCGACGCTGTCGTCCTCGCCTGCCACACTCTTCGCCAACAGCCGCAGATGCACGGGCGTTCGAATCTGCACCGCCTCGCCGCCATCACCCAAGACCGGCTCGAAGTGCCACGATGCCACTTTCTGGTGGACGTAATCCGCCAGCGCGGCACTGACCTTGTCCTCTTGATCCAGCGTGAATGCCGAAACGCTGCCATCGGCTTCGATGTCGATCGAGCCGGTCAAGCGCATGCTGCTCTCGATCTGGTCGCGCAACGATTCGTCCGAATCGGCGCCCACTGCGACCATGGGCAGGCTCAGTGCCATCAGCAAGGCAAAAGCTCGCGTGAAGAGATCTCGTTGCATGGCTCAATCCTTGATTGAGGTTCACCCTGTGGCGAGCAGAATACCAAACGTACGGTCACACTTGCCTCACGCGTCCCATGCAGACGCGCACTCGATTCAACATCGCCAGGACGAGTTTCCACATGAACCCATCCCAATCCTCGCTGCAGGCCAATCTCCGAACCATCCGCAGCCGCATCGCCGATGCCTGTCGAACCGTCGGACGCGATCCTGCCGAGGTGCGCCTGCTGCCGGTCAGCAAGACCGTGGACGAGGCACGACTGCGTGAAGCCTACGCCACGGGCCTGCGCGAACTGGGCGAAAACAAGGTGCAGGAAGCGCAAGGCAAGGCTGAGGCCATGGCCGACCTTAGCGATTTGCGCTGGGTGCTGATCGGGCATCTGCAGACCAACAAGGCCAAGTACGCGGCACGCTTTGCCAGCGAGTTTCAGGCTCTTGACAATCTGCGCGCCGCCGCCGCCCTGGACAAGGCCTTGCAGGCCGAAGGCCGCGCACTCGATGTACTGGTGCAGGTCAACACATCGGACGAGGACAGCAAGTTCGGTCTGGCGCCCGCCGATGCGCTCGGCTTCATCAAGCAACTACCCGCGTTTTCATCGCTGCGCGTCCGCGGGCTGATGACGCTGGCCTTGTTCTCGCACGATGAGAACCTCGTGCGGCCGTGTTTCGTGAAGCTGCGCGAAGTGCGCGACCGCCTGCGTCAGGACGCACCCGATGGCATCGGCATGGACGAACTTTCGATGGGCATGAGCGGGGATTTCGAACTGGCCATTGCCGAAGGCGCCACCACGGTGCGCGTGGGCACGGCCATCTTCGGCCACCGATCAACGCCGGACAGCGCCTACTGGCCTGGCTTTGCCAAGGGCGGATAACCTTGGGCTTCAGCCCGGCATGCTCCTGTCGTGCGCAGCCGTCGGGTTGAAACCCAACCTGCGCATCCACGCGCGTTCGACGTGAGAGCCCGCGTGCGGTGACGAGCTGAACCCGGCCACCGACACGCTGGGCGACCTTACTCCGCAGCAGCCTTGGACACGGGAGCCGGGGTTTCGTAGATGAGGTAGGGATCGGCCTTGTTGTTGATGACCGATTCATCCACCACGACCTTGGAGACATTCTCAAGCGAGGGCAGCTCGAACATGGTATCGAGCAGGAGGCCTTCGAGGATGGTGCGAAGCCCGCGCGCGCCGGTCTTGCGCTCCAGCGCCTTCTTGGCGACGGCGGCCAGAGCGTCGGCACGAAACTCCAGATCCACCCCTTCCATCTCGAACAATTTCTTGAATTGCTTGGTGATGGCGTTCTTGGGCTCGGTCAGGATCTGGATCAAAGCCGTCTCGTCCAGCTCCTCCAAGGTGGCCACGACCGGCAAGCGCCCGATGAACTCGGGGATCAGACCAAACCGGATCAAGTCTTCCGGCTCAACCTTGGCCAGCAGGTCGCCGATATTGGCCTTTTGTGTCTTGCTGCGCACGTCGGCACCAAAACCGATGCCGCCCGCGTCCAGAGTGCGCTGTTGGATGATCTTTTCCAGACCGGCGAAGGCGCCGCCGCAAATGAACAAGATGTTCTTGGTATCAACCTGCAAGAACTCCTGCTGCGGGTGCTTGCGCCCACCTTGAGGCGGCACCGAGGCGACGGTGCCTTCGATCAACTTGAGCAAGGCCTGCTGCACGCCCTCGCCCGAAACATCGCGGGTGATCGAGGGGTTCTCGCTCTTGCGCGAGATTTTGTCGATCTCGTCGATGTAGACGATGCCCTGCTGCGCCTTGGTGACGTCGTAGTCGCACTTTTGCAGGAGCTTTTGAATGATGTTCTCGACGTCTTCGCCGACATAGCCGGCTTCGGTCAAGGTGGTGGCGTCGGCAATGGTGAACGGCACGTTGAGCAAGCGCGCCATGGTTTCAGCGAGCAGGGTCTTGCCTGAGCCGGTGGGCCCTACCAACAGGATATTGGACTTGGAAAGCTCGACTTCGTCGTTCTTCTGGCTGCTTTCGATGCGCTTGTAGTGGTTGTATACCGCCACCGACAGCGCTTTCTTGGCACGCTGCTGGCCAATCACGTACTGATCGAGCACGGCGAGAATTTCGCGCGGCTTGGGCAGGTGGCTGCGCGATGTGGCCGCGCGTTCTTCCAATTCTTCGCGGATGATGTCGTTGCACAGCTCCACGCACTCGTCGCAAATGAACACCGACGGGCCCGCAATCAGCTTGCGGACTTCGTGCTGGCTTTTGCCGCAGAACGAGCAGTAGAGAATCTTGCCGTTGTCTCCGCCGCGTCCTTGCCGTTCTTCACTCATGCTGGGTTACATCCTGCCAATGACATTCGCGTGCCCGAGAATAGCGCAGGCGAACCGCAACGCCTAGCGTTGTGGTTCACCCTGCACACAGTCTGGGGATCAACCGGGTTTGACGGTGTCGTCGGGGCGACGGGTGAGTACGGCATCGATCAGGCCGTAGTTCTTCGCATCGTCCGCGTTGAAGAACAGGTCGCGTTCCACGTCGCGTTCGATACGATCCAGAGGCTGGCCAGTGTTGGCGGCGAACTCTTCATTCAGGCGACGACGCAGGTACAGAATCTCGCGTGCCTGGATTTCGATGTCGGTGGCCTGACCCTGAGCGCCACCGTGCGGCTGGTGGATCATCACCCGTGAGTTGGGCAAGGCAAACCGCTTGCCCTTGGTGCCGGCGGCCAACAGGAACGAACCCATGCTCGCCGCCTGGCCGATCACCATGGTGCTGATATCAGGCTTGAGGAAGCGCATGGTGTCGTAGATCGCCAAGCCGGCCGTGACCACGCCGCCGGGGCTGTTGATGTAGAGATTGATGTCCTTGTCGGGATTTTCCGACTCAAGGAACAACATCTGCGCGACCACGAGGTTGGCCACGTAGTCATCGATCGGCCCCACCAGAAAGATCACCCGCTCCTTGAGCAGACGCGAATAGATGTCGTAGGCGCGCTCGCCACGGCTGGTCTGTTCGACCACCATCGGCACCAGGTTCAAGGCGTTGGCATTCATGCAGTTTTCCTTGTTGCGCTAGCGGCCTCAGGCCACGTCGCGCGGTTGCATCACTTCAGCAAAGCTCAGGGTCTTGGCGCTGGCATTGGCGTGGTCGGCGATCCAGTCGATCACCTGATCTTCGATCACGCGATTGCGCAGGCCATCCAGCAATTGGGGGTCACGACGGTACAAATCAATGACCTGCTGCGGATCCTCGTAGGTGGAGGCAATGAGTTGGATCATTTCCACCACACGGCTCTCGTCCAGTCGAATCTTGTTCTGACGGCCCAGCTCATTGAGTAACAAGGCGGCGGCCACACGCGAACGCGCCTGCGACGCAAACGGCGTTGCATCGATCGTTTCCGGAACCTGTTGGCCCTGCTGGCGCGCCTGGGCCGCTGCCTGCTGCGCCAACGCACGCGACTCGGATTCGACCATCCGCTGCGGCAATTCCAAGCCTTCGTACGCGCTCAACAACTTGCCCACCACGTCGCTCTTCAAGCGCGCCATCAAGGCACCCTTGAGCTCGCGCTCCAGATTGGCACGCACCTCGGCACGGAACTTTTCCAGACCACCGGATGCGATGCCGAAGGCCTCGAAGAAGTTGCCGTCCAACTCCGGCAACTGCGCCTCGGAAACGCGCACGATCTTGACCGTGATCTTGACGTCCTTGCCGGCCAGCGCGGGATTGCGGTAGTCGGCGGGAAAACTGACCGCCAGTTCGCGCTCATCGCCTGCGGCCAAGCCGACCAATTGCTCTTCCAGCGCCAGCAGGATGCCGCCCGATCCCAGCACGGTGCCGGAACGATCGACACCTTCCGCTGGAATCCGCTCATCACCCGCGAGGGCAACCGACTCGAACATCACCAAGTCACCGTTACGCGCTGCCCGCTCGACATCGCCCCAGCCACCGCGCTGCTTGCGCAGGGTTTCGATCATGTGGTCGATGTCCGCCTCGGCCACCTCAGCGACCGGGCGCTCGATCTGGAGCGCGGACACATCGATGGTGCCGATTTCCGGCAGCACATCGAAGCTGGCCGTGTACTTGAACTCGCCGCCTTCGCCCTTGCCGCTGGTTTCAATCGCCGGCTGTACTGCCGGGCGCAACTTCTCTTTCGCCATCGCCTCGTTGAACGAGCGCTGGATGATCTCGCCCACGGCTTCCTGGCGCACCTGCGCGCCATAGCGCTGTTCGATCACCGCGCCGGGGATCTTGCCGGGCCGGAAGCCCTTGAGGCGCACGGTGCGCGACAGTTCACTCAGACGTTGGCGGATGGTGCTTTCCAGTTGGTCAGCCGGCATGCTCACGGTGAGCTTGCGTCCCAGCGCGCCCTCGGTTTCGATCGAAATTTGCATGGTCACTCCTCAGAAGGATGGCAAACCGCCGCCATAGCCGCGGTTGTGGAAATCGGGTCGGGCATGATGCCCGGCATCAGTCCAATCCGCCACTGAAATCAGGCACAGGCCCGTTGCCATGGTGGACTGGTGCGAGGGGAGAGACTCGAACTCTCACGGGTTACCCCACTGGAACCTAAATCCAGCGCGTCTACCAGTTCCGCCACTCTCGCGTACACGCATCCCGCACTCAACGCTGCGGATCCTATCGATCCAAGCAGACGTGCATGCGAGCGCCGAGGCCAAACAAGGGAGGGGAAACGATGGTGGGCCGTGTAGGATTCGAACCTACGACCAATTGATTAAGAGTCAACTGCTCTACCAGCTGAGCTAACGGCCCATCGTGTCAAACAACCGCGTTGCGCGGCCTCAGCTCGCTATTATGCGGCATTCATGGGGTGGGGTGGAAGACGGGACTCGAACCCGCGACCCCCGGAATCACAATCCGGTGCTCTAACCAACTGAGCTACATCCACCATCGAAACCACAAAAGCGTGCTGCGAAACCATCCATGGTGCGTAATCCGTTCGGCATCCCTGCCTCACCGGCTGCATCCACTCGATCTGTCGCCGGCAGATCGAAAGCCGTGGATTTCGCCACCAACTGAGCTACATCCACCATCGAAACCACAAAAGCGTGCTGTCAAATCATTCCGTGGTGCGTAATCCGTTCGGCATCCCTGCTTCAACGGAACCACTTGTCACACGATCGCATCACCGAAAAAACGTGCTGCGATACCCACCATGGCGCGCCCGACAGGAATCGAACCTGTAACCGCCGGCTTAGAAGGCCGGTGCTCTATCCGATTGAGCTACGGGCGCATCAAGAGATGATAACGCACCGCATCATTCTGCCGAGTCGTGACCGATGACATGGTCGGGGTAGAGGGATTCGAACTCTCGACATCCAGCTCCCAAAGCTGGCGCTCTACCAGGCTGAGCTATACCCCGATGCAATCATCGACCCGCCCACGGCACGGACCGTGGAGGGCCGTGCATGGTAGGTCACAGCCCTTCTCACGTCAATCAAAAATCGTGTTCGATCGCCTGTCCCGATTGACGCTGCCGTTCATCTGGCCAACGTCAAAACGTGACGCCGGCAGACAGCACGAAGCGGCCATCGGCCAAGTGCTGTTCGCCGAGGTTCTCGGCGAGGGTTTCGTTGAAGCCTGAGGTATCGATCCAGGCCAGCTTGGCGCTGAAGTGCTCGAAGCTGCGCGCCAGGAAGATCTCGTAATCCTCGTAGGTTCCGCCCAGCTCCTTGCCCAAGTCGTAGCGGCCGAGGCCCGCGCCATAGGTGAAGCCGGTTTCGCCCAGGTCCCACTCGCCATCGAGGCGCCAATACCAGGCGGAGTGCCCAAGGTTGACGGTATTGTCCGAGTAGTTTGCGGTCAGGCTGTAGTGGCCGCCGAAACCAAGCACCGCTTCGAGCTCACCGAAGTTCTGGTTGTAGTCAGGCTCCGATCCCGGATAGAACACGCGGGTATAGCTCAGGTCGAGCGACAGGCTGTCGGTGAATTCACGATTCCAGCCGACATAGACGTTGCCCTCATAGCTGATGCCATCGTCATAGTCTTCGCCGGGCGGGATGAAGTCCACACCGTAGAACTCGCCACCGACATAGAAGCCGCTGGCATGCTCGACCAGACCTTCGAGCTTCCAGGTCGGATCCTCCTGAGACTGCGAGACGCCGCGCCAGGCATAGTCACTCAACAGCCAAGCGCCGCCTGACAGCGTCCAGTCGGATTCCTCTTGCGCGAGAGCCGGAAATGCCATCACGAGCATGGCCGTCGCAGCGGCCAGACGAGGCAGGGTCAACATGGGATTACTCCACGGATTCGGGAAGCCGCGTACATTAACGGTATCGCGCGTCCGGCTCCAGTGCTTCGCGGCCTGGGCGATCAATCCTCGGTGCGCCGGTACGGCAGGCGTTGACAGCCCCGCTCCCGCTCCCGAACATGCGCCGTTCAGGCGTCGTGGGATGCCCTAGCCGGGAACGGATATGAACATGAAGAATACTTGGGCAATTGTGCTGGCAGGGCTGTTGCTGTCCGCTTGTGGCGAGAAAACGGTGAATACCGGCGCGGCAACGACAACGCCTGCCGCACCCACCAAGGTGGTGCACGTCTACAACTGGTCCGACTACGTCGCCGAAGACACCATCGCGCAATTTGAAAAAGCCACGGGCATCAAGGTCGTCTATGACGTCTACGATTCCAACGAGATGCTGGAAGCCAAGCTGGTCACCGGCGGATCCGGTTATGACGTCGTGTTCCCCTCGGCGCGCCCGTTTGCGCAGCGGCAAATTGCCGCCGGCATTTACGCGCCGCTCGACAAAGCCAAGCTGCCGCACCTGCCCAACATTGATCCCACCTTGCTGGCGGCGCTCAACGATGTCGACCCCGGCAACGCCCACACCGTGCCCTACATGTGGGGCACGACTGGTCTTGGCATCAATGTCGCCAAGGTGAAAGAGGCTCTGGGCGAGGATGCGCCGCTGGACTCCTGGTCGCTGCTGTTCGATCCGGGCAATGCCGCCAAGCTGGCCAAGTGCGGCATCAGCGTGCTCGACGACGACCAGGAAACCTTTGCCGCTGCCCTGCTCTGGCGCGGCGAGGATCCGAACTCGCAGGATCCTGCGCAGATCGAGAAGGTCAAAGCCGTGTACGCCGCGATCCATCCGCAGATCCGCTACTTCAATTCTTCCAAGTACATCGACGATCTGGCCAATGGTGATCTGTGTCTGGCCATGGGCTATTCGGGTGACGTCCTGCAGGCACAGGATCGCGCCAGCGAGGCCGGCAATGGCGTGGAAATTGCCTACATCATCCCGAAGGAAGGCGCGGTGCGCTGGTTCGACCTGATGGCCATCCCCAAGGACGCACCTCACCCCGACAACGCCTATGCCTTCATCGACTTCCTGATGCAGCCCGAAGTGATCGCCGCAATCACAGGTTATGTCGGCTACGCCAACCCCAACACCGCCGCCACGGCCCTGCTGGACCCGGAAATCGCGCAGGATCCGGGCATCTATCCACCCGCCGACGTGGTCGCCAAGCTGATCGACCCGGTATCGCTGCCGGAGACGCTGCAACGCGAGCGCGTTCGCGCCTGGACCACGATCAAGAGTGGGCTCTGACATCCCCAACCGGAGCCTTCACCCGCGATGAGCACCCAACTTCGCCGCCAGCCCGAGGTGGCCCCATGGCAGGACCCCTCGGCCCAGCCTTTCTTGCGCATCCAGAACGTCACCAAGACCTACGGCAAGGTGTACGCCTGCGATGACGTGTCGCTGGATATCTATCAGGGTGAACTGTTCGCGCTGCTGGGCGGTTCCGGCTCGGGCAAGAGCACCTTGTTGCGCGTTCTCGCCGGCTTGGTCAAACCCGATCGCGGACGCATCCTGATCGATGGGGTGGATATATCCGAGCTGCCGCCCTACGAGCGCCCGGTCAACATGATGTTCCAGAGCTATGCGCTGTTTCCACACATGACCGTGGAGCAGAACATCGCCTTCGGTCTGAAGCAGGACCGCATGCCGGCGGCACAAATCCGCGAGCGCGTGGCGCAAATGTTGGAACTGGTGCGCATGAGCGATCTGGGCAAGCGCAAGCCCGATCAACTCTCCGGTGGTCAACGTCAGCGCGTGGCGCTGGCGCGCTCGCTCGCCAAGCAACCCAAGTTATTGTTGCTGGATGAACCGCTCGGCGCGCTGGATCGGCGCTTGCGCGAACACACCCAGTTCGAGCTGATGAACATCCAGGAAAAGGTCGGCACCACCTTCGTACTGGTCACCCACGATCAAGAAGAAGCCATGACCATGGCCTCGCGCCTGGCGGTGATGAATGCCGGCATGATCGAACAGGTATCCACCCCGGCAGGTCTTTACGAATACCCGGCAACGCGCTTCGTGGCCGAGTTCATCGGCGCCACCAACCTGTTCGAGGGGCGTATTTCATCGCAGGACGAAGAGGCCGGGACGGTGAAGGTGCATTGCGACGCGTTGGAGCGCGAGATTCTGGCGCGCTACTCCGATCCGATCCCGGTCGGCACACCGGTTAGCGTGTCGATCCGGCCGGAAAAGATCGACGTACACGAATCCGCCCCGAGTGCCGTCGAAAATCTGGCGATCGGGCAAGTGGTGGAAATCGCCTACCTGGGTGATGTGTCGATCTATCAGGTCAAGGCCCCGAGTGGCGCCATCCTGCGGGTGCAGGAAACCCACGTGGTGCGCAGCGCCGAGCCGCATTACGACTGGGAAGACACTTTGTACCTATCCTGGGAGGCTGCCTCCGCCGTGGTGTTGCCGGCATGAGCGTGGACGTCGGGCTGGGCGGATTCTGGAATCAGGTCGTCCACAATTTCTACCGCTGGTTTGGTTCGATCGGACGCGAGTTCCGCTCGCATCGTGGCCGCGTGTTCGTGATCGGCATTCCGATGTTCTGGCTCGGCCTGTTCTTCCTCTTGCCGTTCCTGATCGTGCTCAAGATCAGCCTGACCACGGCCGTGTTCGGACAGACACCGCCCTACTCGGCCGTGCTCGATCTGTCTCAGGAAGACGCGGTGGCCTTGCGTCTGAGTTGGGCCAACTACATCGCACTTCTGAAGGACAATCTCTACCTGTCCGCCTATCTGAACTCGCTGCTGTTTGCCGGCGTGTCCACCTTGGTTGCCCTGCTCATCGGTTACCCGATCGCCTATGGCATCGCGCGTGCGAACCCGATGTGGCGCTTGCTGTTGCTGGTGGGCGTGATCCTGCCGTTCTGGACCAGCTCGCTGCTGCGCACCTACGCCATGATCGGCATCCTCAAGGCCAATGGCCTGATCAATCAACTGCTGCAAGGCATCGGTCTCATCGATCAACCCCTGGACTTGCTCTACACCAACTTCGCGGTCTATGTCGGCATCGTCTACAACTACCTGCCCTTCATGATCCTGCCGCTGACGGCCAACTTGATGCGGATGGATTTCACCCTGCTCGAAGCGGCAGAAGACCTCGGCGCGCGCCCATGGAACGCCTTCTTGCGCATCACCTTGCCGCTGTCGATGCCGGGCATCATCGCCGGGGCGATGTTGGTGTTCATCCCGGCCGTGGGTGAGTTCGTGATTCCCGACATCCTCGGCGGCCCCGATGCCATCACCATCGGGCGGGTGCTGTGGACCGAGTTTTTCAACAACCGCGACTGGCCATTGGCCTCGGCCGTCGCCGTGGCGATGCTGCTCTTGATCGTCATCCCGATGCTGATTTTCGAGTACGTCGAAAATCGCCAGCAGGAAAAGGGAGTGGCACGATGAATCGCCGTCCGTGGGTGCTCTACACCACGATGGCGTTCGGCTATGCCTTCCTTTATATCCCGATCATGTCGGTGATCGCGTTCTCGTTCAACAAGTCGCGACTGGTCACGGTCTGGGGCGGATTTTCGGTCGAGTGGTATGGAAAACTGTTCCAGAACGAACAGATTCTGTCAGCGGCGTGGCGCAGCTTTCTGATCGCCTGTTCCAGTGCCAGCGTGGCCGTCGTGGTGGGCACGGCGGCCGGCCTGACCTTGGCGCGATTCGGACGCTTCCGCGGGCGCGGGCTCTTGTCGTTGATGAATTCGGCACCCCTGGTGATGCCGGAGGTGATGCTGGGCTTGTCGGCCTTGCTGTTCTTCGTGTTCCTGCAACAACTGATCGGTTGGCCGACGCGCGGCATGACCACGATCGCCATCGCCCACATCACCTTTTCGGCCTGTTACGTCACCGTCATCGTGCGCTCGCGCCTGAGCATGATGGACGACAGCCTGGAAGAAGCCGCGATGGATCTGGGCGCGCGCCCGTGGAAGGTGTTTTTCCTCATCACCCTGCCCCTGATTGCGCCGGCGTTGGTGGCCGGCTGGCTGCTGGCCTTCACCCTGTCGCTCGATGATCTGGTCATTGCCAGCTTCACCTCGGGTCCCGGCGCCAGCACCTTGCCGATGGTGATCTATTCCAAGGTGAAGCTGGGCGTCACGCCCGAGATCAATGCGCTGGCGGCCTTGGTGATGGTGTTGGTGATGATCGTGGTGAGCGTGGCCGGAACGATGCTCTATCGCCAACAGAAAGCGCAGGAACGCTGAGCGCGCAGTGCACTCAGCGCTGCGCGCGCGGCACGATGGCGCGCGAGCGGGTGCGTCGAAGCACGAACACCGTGGCCGGCGGCACATTGCGCAGCACGGTGCCCCCGCGCACCGCAAACAATCCGAGCTGATCCATCACTTCGCGTGGCACCGGACACACCGGACCGTAAGTGAACTGGATGAAACAGCCATCCGGGGTCAGGCAATCGAACGCCGCCTTGAGGATGTCGCGCTGCAGATCGCGGGGCATCGACAACAGCCCAAGACTCGACACCACAGCATCGGACAAGCCGCCATCGGCATAACCACAGGCTTGCGATTCGGCCAGTAGTTGCCGTGCATCGGCACACAACACGTTCACCTTGGGAAAGGTGTTGCACAGGAACCGATGCAGCTCAGGATTGAGTTCAATTGCCAGCAGGTTTTGAGGCTCGATGCCGCGCGCCAGGATGGCGTGGGTCATCACACCGGTTCCCACACCCAACTCGATCACGCGCCGTGCCTTGGGCGGCACTTCGGCGATCATCGCCTTGACCAGTTGCGGACCGGAGGGCGACACCGCTGCCGTGGCGCGCGGATGGCGCAGCCATTGGCGAAAGAACTGCCATTTTTCGCTATTGCCTTGCCACAGGCGTTGAAACGGGCGCTGCATGGGGTTGGACATCGTTCATTCCATATCGCCAGACGCATGCGCGCCAGCACAAGGCTTGTCGCGCCCGAACGTGGTGGCCGGATCGGGGCGAAGCATGATGGCAGAGACCACGGCTCGACAAGTGCCGAACCGCCTCAGCCCCATGCCGGGCGAATGCGCAGTTCCCAGATCGCATGGATGCGCGGGTTGCGGCTGAAATCCGGGTCGAGACTGTCGCTGTCCATCTTGCTGACCTCCAATTCGCGCTCCAGCTCCACATCCATACGGAAGCGCCGGAAATTGTTGGAGAACAGCAACACGCCACCCGGCGCCAGTCGCGCCATGCAGGCTCGGATCAACCGCACGTGCTCGCGCTGCAGATCGAAATCCTCGGCGCGTGCCGAATTGGAAAAGGTTGGCGGATCACACACGATCAGGTCATAGCGTGCGCGCTCGGCCTGGATCCACGCCATCACATCGGCCTGCACCAAACGATGTGCTTGACCGGTCAAACCATTGAGCGCGAGATTTTTCGCGGCCCATTCCAGATACGTGGCCGACAAGTCCACGCTGGTGGTGGACGCCGCGCCTCCCAAACCCGCCTGCACACTGATCGCGCCGGTGTAGCAAAACAGATTCAGAACCCGCTGCCCCTGACACGCCTGTGCCAAGCGCCGCCGCAAGGGACGATGATCGAGAAACAGACCCGTATCGAGATAATCGAACAGATTGACGCGCAGCGTCGCCGCACCCTCACGCACCTGCAGGAACTGACCTCGGGTATCGAAGCGCCCGTACTTGCTACCGCCCTTGCCGCGTTGGCGGGTCTTGATCGCCACCCGCGCACGCGGCAACTCGAACACCTCCATCGCCGCCTGCACCAGATCGGACAAGCGTTGGCGCGTGACCTCCTCGGGAATCTGGGCGGGCGCCTGATACTCCTGCACGTGCAGCCAAGTCTCGGCTTCGGATCCTGCCGCCTCCTCGGGGATGCCGTGATACACATCGATGGCGGCCGCATACTCGGGCAAGTCGGCATCGTAGGCGCGAAAACAGGCCACGCCTTCACGCTCGCGCCACTTCTTGAGGGCGCGCAAGTTCTTGCGCAGACGATTGGCCACCATCTGCGCGCCATCGGACAGCGTCCGTGGCTCGTAACCACGTTCGGCTGGCGGATCGATGCGCTCAATCCGCAACAATTCGCAAGCCAGCGCGCCGTTGTGCAGCGCGTAGCGCTTCTCCGGTCTCAAACCGATCGCACGCGCAAGCTGCGCGTCGGCGCTGAGGATGGCTGCATGCCAGCCGTGGAAGGCACGCTTGAGGGAAGCTCCCAGACTGCGATAAAGCGACGCATCCGCCGCCAGTCGCTCGTCATACGGCGGATTGCAGACCACCAAACCGGCATCGGCCCCGGCCGGCGCGATCAGCGTGGCCAGCTCGGCCTGTTCAATTTGGATCACGCCGGAAAGTCCGGCGCGGGCAATGTTCTGGCGGCTGATGGCCACAGCCTCGGGGTCGTGGTCGTAACCGAAAAAGCGCGGCGTCAGCGCGGCACGCCCCTGCCGCGAACGTGCATCGGCTTCGCTCACCAGACGATTCCACAGCGCCGGATCGTGCCCGCGCCAACCGAGAAAGCCGAAGTAGGCGCGACCCAGACCTGGCGCCACATCCGCGCTCATGCGGGCGGCTTCGATCAGGAAGGTGCCCGATCCGCACATCGGATCGACCAGGGCAGCCGAAGCCTTCGACCGTTCGGACCAACCACCACGCAACAGCACCGCGCAGGCCAAAGTTTCCTTCAGCGGCGCCGCCACTTGCGCCACGCGCCAACCGCGTCGATGCAGGGCCTCGCCGGCGAGGTCGATGAAGACGGTGGCAACGTTGCGACGCAAACTCAGACTGATGCGCACATCGGGTCGGTTCATGTCCACCGAAGGCCGGACGCCGAAGCGCTCGCGGAACTGATCGACGATGGCATCCTTGACCTTCTGCTCGGCGTAACGCGCATGAGTCAGATGCGAGGCATGGAGGTTGGCATCCACTGCCAAGCTACCCTGCTCGGCCAGATGCTGCGACCAGTCGATGGTTTGCACGCCCGCGTAGAGGGCCGCTTCATCCAAGGCTTCGAACTGGGTGAGCTGCAACAACACGCGACTGGCCAGACGCGACCATAGGCAGGCGCGATAGCCGGTTTCCAGCGCGCCGGAAAAATGCACGCCAGCCAGCGCCTCATGCACATCGCTGGCACCCAGGCTGGTCAATTCTTCGACCAGCAGGTATTCCAGCCCCTTGGCGCAGGGTGCAAAGAACCGCAGCGAGGGCGTACTCACGCCAGTGCCTCCAGAAAGCGGCGAAAGTCGTCCGCGATGGCCGGCACGTGGTGTTCCAGGCGATGACCATCATCGACCAGCTGCAAGGGCGCCTTGCGTGCCTGACACCAATCGACGACGGACTGTGCCGAAATCAACTCATCGCCCCAACCGTGGACCACGCGCAAAGGAACGACGGCGGCATCCAGCGGCAGCGGATAACCCGGCAGCGCCACGGGCGGCGCCATCAGGTACAGGCCCACGACCGGAACCTCCAGCGTGGCCCGCGCCGAGATGTAGGCGCCCATGCTGGAACCCACCAGCACCAACGGCCCCTGCATCGCCCGAGCGCGTTCCAACAGGCGCTCCAGACGCCGAGCTACGTCACGAATGTCGGCACCGGCTCGGGTGTCGATGTCGCGATAGTCCGGGCGCTCGTGGGTATAGCCCATGACCTCGGCAACCTGGGCCAAGGCCGAGACTTTGGTGGCATGCGGGCTGCTGTTGAGCCCATGCGAGAGGATGCAATGGCCTTTCATCGAGGGCTTCCGTGTGTGTCGTGGCGGGCAACATGGCCGCCCATCCAAGCCTTGTGCAGGTTCAATCACCTGATCGATCACGTCCGCACAAACGACCGCGAATGTTAGCATGCGGGCATGCCATCACAGCCCGCCTTGCCCATCCACGAGTGGCCGCTTGCCTATGTATCCAGACTGGAACAACGGGCGCTCGAAGCCATCGATCTGGTAGTGATCCACTGCACCGAATTGCCCGATCTGGCCATGGCCCGCGAGTTCGGCGAGCGCGTGCTGTACGACTCGGGCTCGGGCAACAGCGGCCATTTCTATCTCGATCGGGACGGCGCCATCCACCGCTTCGTGCCACCCGAACGCATCGCCCACCATGTGCGCGGCTTCAATCCTCGCGCGGTCGGCATCGAACTGGTCAATCTCGGTCGTTACCCGCATTGGCTCGACTCACGCCATCAGGACATGGATGAGGCCTACCCGACCATCCAGATCGATGCCCTCATGCGCCTGCTCGATGCACTCACCCACACCCTGCCGTCGCTGCGCTGGATTGCAGGGCATGAAGATCTCGATCGGGCCACGGTGGAAGCCAGCGACGACCCCGGTCGGCGCGTGCCGCGCAAACGCGATCCGGGGCCGCGGTTTCCCTGGGATCAACTGCTGGCGAACACGCGCCTCGCGCGCTTCATGCCCGATGCCTGAACACGGCCATCACGCACGCGCGGGTTGGACGCCGCGGGCGTTGTACCAGAATCCGACGATAGCCGCGATCGCCATCACGACCTGCGCCAGCACCGATTGCCAGGTCGGATAAATGCCCAGCAGATCGACGCGCGGCACCGCCAGCAGGTGTTCGCCGATCCAGCCAGCCTCTTGCAGCGCGGCGACACCCTTGCCCACCAGTACCACCGCCAGGATGGCGATCAGCACCGAGCTTGCGGCGAAGAAGGTGCCGATCGGCAGGCGCATACCCAAACGCAACATGGCGAAGGCGATCACCGCCAGCACCACCGAGCCGGATACGAAGCCGGCCACGATCGCCCCGGCATCCTGCGGATTCCACATCGCCACATAGAACAGGATGGTTTCGAACACTTCGCGATAGGTTGCAACGAAGGCCAGCACGAACAGGAACCACGCCGTGCGCCGAGTCATCGCGGCCGACAACTTGGCCTTGAGGTACTCCTGCCAGCGCCCGGCCAGACTTTTCTGGTGCATCCAGATGCCCACGCTCAACAGCACCAGGGCGGCGAACAAGGCCGAAAAACCTTCGGTCAATTCGCGCTGGGCGCCGCTGATGTCGATCAGCCAGGTTGCCAGCACCCAGGTGATGCCACCGGCGACCAAGGCGCCAATCCAGCCCACGTGTACCCAGCGCAGCGCATCGCGACGCTCGGCGCGACGCAGGAAGGCGATCATCGCAATCACGATCAGCAAGGCTTCCAGTCCTTCGCGCACGAGGATCGTGAAGCTGCCCAGAAATGCGGCAGTGGCATCGGCCTTGGAACCTCCGAGCACGCCATCGACGCGATCGAACAACGCTGTGACGTCGGCTGCCATCGACTCGACCGAGGCCACATCGGCCTGATCGCGCATGCCCGAACGCATCCGCGCCATCGCGGCTTCAACCTCACGCAACAAGGCTTGATCGCGTACCGCCAGCATCGGCTCAATCGGCTCCACGCCATCGAGATACGCAGCCAGCGCCAAGGTCTGCGCCCGCTTGCCTTCGCCGACGCGATAGGCGGCAAGGCTCTCGGCCAATTTGCCGCGTGCGACGGCAAGGTTGGCGCCGTCGACCGCCACGCTCGTCACCACTTGTGGGTTGGCACGCAGATAAGCGAGTACCGCTGCGGCATCCGGGCCAAGTCGCGCATTCAACTGCGTCTGGCTGGCACCGGCCAGTGCCGCCAGATCCGGCACGGCTGCGTGCAGGCCGGTATCGCCTTCCCAGCGCGCCTTGCCTTGCGCCCGCTGGTCGGCACTGAAACTCATGCCGGCGATGTGAAAGGCCAGCGCCCAACGATCGGCTTCCGGCAGATTGCCGTAAGCCACCATGGCGGTGCCATCCAAGCCTTGGGTGATGACTTCGAACAAGGCGAGCGGGCTACGCTGGGCCGCGCGTGCGGCGTCGGTGAAGGCAATCGGCGGCGGATCCATGCCCACGGCCGCCACGCCATCGCCCTGTCCGCTCACACCATGGCAACTGGCGCAGAGATTGGCGTAGTGCGTCGGCGCCTGGGTCAAATCCGGCGCCTGGGTCGGTGCTGCCACGACGCCATACGCTGCGAACAAGTCACGCGCCAAGGCACGGGCCGCGTCGGCCACATCCGTGACGGCGGCGCGCTGTTCGATCTGTGCCGCCAGAGCCGTCGCCTGCGCCTGCAAGGCCGCGCGTTGAGGAACCTCTGGCAGTTGCGCGAGGCGCTCGGTCACCGTGGTCGCGAACTCGCGCATTTCCGCGTACTCGCCCTCGCTGATGATTTGGCCATCGGCCACCGCACCTTCGTAATCGACCGCGATGTACTCGATCAATTGCCACGCCTGGCGCACATCGGCATCGGCTGCCGTGGCGGCTTTCAATACGGGCGCGAAGGCCATGAGGCTCAGGATCAACAACAGACGCAGCGAAACGGAAACGGCCACGGGACACCTTGGGAAGCGACAGCGAATCGGCGGATTATGACGCACAAATGAGAATGAATACCACTTGGGATCGACGCCTCCATACCGGCCGCCGCCGATGCGTGCCTCGCGCGCATCGCCACCCGCGCCGTGTGCCGAGCCTCCCAACACGCTTTCAGCGGTCATCGGTGGCTCAACCGTTATACTGCCGAGCTCGTTTGAAGGATGATCGCCGTGCACGAAAAGGTGGCCGAAGTACTGGACCTCATTCGCCTGGAACGGCTCGAGGACAACCTCTTTCGCGGTCAGAGCCGCGATATCGGCACACGCTTCGTGTTTGGCGGGCAGGTGCTGGGCCAGGCCTTGAGCGCGGCCCAGCGCACGGTGGAGTCGGCACGGCTGGCGCATTCGCTGCACGCCTACTTCCTGCGGGCAGGCGATATCGATCACCCCATCGTGTATCAAGTGGACCCGACCCGCGATGGCGGCAGCTTCTCGGCCCGCCGCGTGACGGCCATACAGCATGGCCAACCGATCTTCGTGATGTCGGCCAGCTTCCACCGTGCCGAACCCGGCCTGCAACACCAGATGTCTCCACCGGATGTCCCCAAGCCCGAGGATCTGCCCGAACGCCAGCCCTTGCCGCCCGAAGCGCTCGCCAGGCTTTCGCCCAAGACCCAGCGTTGGTTGACGACACGCGGTGCCTTCGAGTTTCGCCCGGTGTATCCGCGCGATGAATTGGCTCCGACCAAACGCCCGCCCAATCAGCAAATCTGGTTTCGGCTGGTCGATCGGATCGGCGACGATCCGGCACTGCATCACGCGCTTCTGGCCTATGCGTCAGACTTCCACTTGATCGGCACCAGCACCCTGCCACACGCGGTGTCCTACCTGCAGCCGAATGTGCGCATGGCCAGCCTCGACCATGCACTGTGGTTCCATCGCCCGCTGCGGGTGGACGAATGGTTGCTGTACGCCTGCGACAGCCCATCGATGCAGGACAGTCGTGGCCTTGCGCGTGGCAGCATCTACACCCGCGATGGCGTGCTGGTGGCATCCAGTGCCCAGGAAGGCCTGATCCGCATCGTCGAGAACGAGTCCTGAGCCATGCGCCAGGTCTTCACGTCGGCACGCATCGAAACCGTGGAAGGCGTGGCGGCGCTGCTCAACGAGCACGGCATCCAGACCCGAATCACCCAGGCACGCTCCTACAAAGGCAATCGCCGCGGCCAATTCAGCTATCTCGACAAGAATCGCGGTTCGACACCTGATCCTGCGGTTTGGGTGGTGCTGCCAGACGATCAGCCCAAGGCTCGCAGCCTGCTGCGCGAAGCCGGATTGATGGACAGCACCCGTGAGGGTTTCGCGCCGTCACCCCTGCCCTCTACGGTCGCGGCACACACGCCGGTATCGAAGGCGTCGCGAGCACGCAGGTGGCTTCTGATCGCAGTGGTGCTGGTGGGCGCCATGACGGTGTTGCGCACCTGCCGCGCGCCTGAAGTGCCCCCGACGCAGCCCGAAACATCACCACCAGCCACGACGCCTGCGCCCGAGGACGATGCCGAACGTCACATCGTCCCGGTCGATACGTCCTTGATTCAAACTCGCCCATCCGAGAAGTGAATCCATGACCGCCAGCGACGCCTTGGTGTTGTTGATCGACCAACACCTACCTGCCGCGCAGGCCGGCGACACCGCCGCCTTCGGCCGCATCGTCACCGCCTGTCAGAACGGCATCACCGCGATTGCACTGGCGATCACCCGCGATGTCGCCGTCAGCGAGGACATCGCCCAGGACGCC
The DNA here is from genome assembly GCA_035703435.1 of Chiayiivirga sp. Lineage (GTDB taxonomy): Bacteria > Pseudomonadota > Gammaproteobacteria > Xanthomonadales > Xanthomonadaceae > Denitratimonas. The sequence continues at coordinate 108,357 of DASSYF010000026.1, forward strand.
TTCCTGAGCGCGTGGCGGCATCTGCCGCGCCTGCGCAACCCGAACAGCTTCCTGCCCTGGTTGCGTCAGATCACCCGCAACCTCGCACACGATCATCTGCGCCGGCGTCGCAACGAGCGCCGCATCGACGGCGATCTGGACGACATTCTGGCCGTGGTGGCCGACCCCGAACCGGACCATCCCGATCGTCTGTCGCGCGCGCAGGAAGAATCCATCGCGGCCGAACTGATCGATGAACTGCCCGAAGAAACCCGCGAAATCCTCTTGATCTACTACCGCGAAGGCCAGTCCTCCAAACAAGTCGCCGAACTGCTCGGGATACAGGATGCCGCAGTGCGCAAGCGCCTGTCGCGGGCGCGCAAGAGCCTGCACGAAGGCCTGCTTGCACGCCTGGGCGAATTTGCCAAAGCCACAGCGCCTGGCATCGCATTCACCGGCCTGGTGCTGGCCGGAATGACCGTGAGCCAAGGCGCCGCCGCGGCGGGCATTGGTGCCGCCGGTGCGTCGATGGCCAGCCGCGTGGTAGCCGCCAAGACCGGCTACTTCGCCGGACTCGCCGGCAAGCTTTTCAGTCGCAGCGCGATGGGCAGCCTGCTCACCCGCGGTGGCGCCAGCCGCCTGCTGGTCGGGGCCGCTGGTGGCATGGTGTTCGCCCTGCTGTTTGGCGTGGCCATGGTGTTCTTTGGCGTGCGTGGGCACTGGATCAGCTCCACCGACCATCTGGAACGACGTGAATTGACGTGGTTCGCCGTGGCCGGTCTGCTCGTGGTCCTGATCTTCACCGCCTTGACCGGCTTGGCGATCCTGCAGCAATCCAGCCTGCTGCCGGCCCTTTCCCTGACCGGCATGATGGTCGCGCTCGGCGTCATGAATCTGACCTGGTTGCCGCGCATTCTGGCGCGACGCCACGCCCGCGAAGCCCTGCGCGATCCCTGGGCCGCAGCCGACCAGCGCCGCGCCGAACGACGCATGGCGTGGGCGGGCATGCTGCTGGGTGTTGTGGTGGGGGTGCTCAGTCTCGCCTTCGGCGTGATCCACCCCTCGATGCCACAGCCTTGAGCCAATCCCCGACGAGTTCAACGGGCAACGGTCCATTCACACGAAGGCGACTGGGGTGCGGCTACAATTCGCCCGCTTTGACTGCCCGAATCGTGCCATGAACGCCCCTACTGAACCGCAGTACCGTCGCATCCTGCTCAAACTCAGTGGCGAGGCCTTGATGGGCGACGCCGATTACGGCATCGATCCGGAAGTCATCGGCCGTCTCGCCAAGGAAGTGGTCGAACTGCAACGCGACGGCGTCGAGCTCGGCCTCGTCATCGGCGGCGGCAACATCTTTCGCGGCGCGGGTCTGGCATCAGCCGGCATGGACCGGGTCACCGGCGATCACATGGGCATGCTGGCCACGGTGATGAACGCGCTGGCGATGCAAGACGCACTGGAAAAAGTCGGTGCCAGCGTGCGTGTGATGAGCGCCATCAAGATCAACGAGGTGTGCGAGGACTACATCCGCCGCCGCGCCATCCGCCATCTGGAAAAAGGTCGCATCGTGCTGTTTGCGGCCGGTACCGGCAATCCCTTCTTCACCACCGATTCGGCTGCAGCGCTACGCGCGGTGGAAATCGGCGCGGATCTGCTGCTCAAAGCCACCAAGGTCGATGGCGTCTACGATGCGGACCCGAAGAAAAAGAAGGACGCACGTCGCTTCGAAAAGCTCACCTACGACGAAGTGATTGCCCGCGACCTCAAGGTCATGGATACCGCCGCGATTGCCCTGTGCCGCGATTACGCCATGCCGCTGCGCATCTACGACATCACCCGCCCCGGCGACCTGCGCCGCATCGTGCAGGGCAAGGCCATCGGCACCTTGGTACACGCCCGCGATCGCTGAAGCACCCGCTGCCAGTCCGCGCAACACAGCGCCAGACGGCGCCTCAACCGATAATCATTGATCCACAGGCGTTTCGCCTATACTTCGCGATTGCATTCAGATACCGACGGAAGCTGGCCCATGCTCAACGACATCAAGACCGACGCCCAAGTCCGCATGGCCAAGTCCATCGACGCCTTGCGCTTTGAACTGACCAAACTGCGCACCGGCCGCGCCAGCTCCGCGCTGGTGGACAACATCAAGGTGACTTACTACGGCTCGGACATGCCGCTCTCGCAGGTCGCCACCGTGGCCGTCGCCGATGCCCGCACCCTGACCATCACGCCGTGGGAAAAAGGCATGGTCGGGCCGATCGAAAAAGCCATCTACGGCTCCGACCTGGGGCTGACGCCCAACACCGCCGGCACCGTGATCCGCATCAACCTGCCGCCACTGACCGAAGAGCGCCGGCGCGAGTTGAGCAAGCATGTGCACGCCGAGGGCGAGAACACCAAGGTCGCCATTCGCGCCATCCGCCGCGATGCGCTACAGCGGATCAAGGAACTGGAAAAAGCCAAGGCCATCAGCGAAGACGACGAACGACGCGCCGAAGACGACGTGCAGAAGCTCACCGATCGCTTCGTCAAGGACGTGGATGGCGTAGTCAAAGGCAAAGAAGACGAGCTCATGGCGGTTTGAGCATGCCGGCATTGCACATCGTGCCGGAGCGTGGGCGGACCATCGCCCGGACTCAGCGCCTGTTGCGCCTGTCCACATCCGCCATGGCTTCCCCGTGAACCTCGCCCCACACCCGGCGTCGGACGCGCGGCGCCCACGCCACATCGCCATCATCATGGATGGCAACGGACGTTGGGCCAAGGCGCGATTTCGTCCACGCAGCATCGGCCATCACGCCGGTGCGCGTGCGGTCAGCATGTGTATCGACACCTGCCTTGCCGAGGGCATCGAGGCACTGACCCTGTTCGCATTTTCCAGCGAGAACTGGCAACGACCGAGCGAGGAAGTCGGCGCCCTGATGCAATTGCTGTTGCGCACGCTGGACCGGGAAGTCGGCGAGCTGCATCGACGTGGCGTGCGCCTGCGCTTCATCGGTGAACGCAGCGCCTTTGCACCCGAGATCGCCTATCGCATGACCCAGGCCGAACTCCTCACCGCCGACAACCACACGATGACCCTGAATGTTGCCATGGGCTATGGCGGACGCTGGGATATCACCCACGCGGCGCGGGCTCTGGCGCAGGATGTCGCCGAGGGCCTGCTGCGCCCCGAGCAGATCGATGAAGCCGGCATCGCGGCCAAGTTTCCGCTGCACGACCTGCCCGACCCGGATCTTTTCATCCGCACCGGCGGTGAGCGGCGCATCAGCAACTTCCTGTTGTGGCATCTGGCTTACACCGAACTGTATTTCACCGACACCCTGTGGCCGGATTTCGATGCGGCGGCACTGCAGTTGGCGCTGGCAGAGTTCGGTCGACGGGAACGACGCTATGGCATGACATCCGAACAGACCCACTCGGAACTCAAGGGATGAAGGAACGCGTCCTGACCGCCTTGATCCTGGCACCGGCCCTGCTGGCCGCGATCCTGTGGCTGCCGGCCAGTGTCCTGATGGTGCTGGTCGCCGCGGCCCTGCTCGCTGGATTGTGGGAATGGACGCGCCTGATCGGCCTGCGCCAGCACGCACTGCAAACCCTGGTCCTGCTGCTGCATGCCGGCATCATGGCGTGGCTGGCGTGGCGCGGTTGGCCTGCGCTGTTTCCATTCATGGCGCTGCTCGGCGTGCTGTGGTGGTTGCTGGCATTGGCGTGGCTGCGGGCGCCGGACTGGGGCAAGGTCGACACCGCGCGAAACCGCAGCCTGAAGCTGCTCGTGGGCAGCCTGCTGGTGGTGCCGACTTGGTGCGCCTTCGCTTTGCTCCACGCCAGCGGCACCGCCTGGGTGCTGCACGCGCTGCTGCTGGTGTGGGCCGCCGACACCTTCGCATTTTTCGCCGGCCGTCGCTTCGGTGGCGCCAAGCTGGCGCCTGCCATCAGCCCGAACAAGACCTGGGCTGGCTTCTGGGGTGGCCTGTTCGGCGTGGTGGTGCTGGCGCTGGTCATGGCGCCGATCCTCGGCGTCGAACTGGATCACCTGTTGCCGTTTGTGCTGATCAGCCTCGTCGCTGGTCTCGCGTCGGTACTCGGTGACCTGTTCGAAAGCCTGATCAAGCGCCAAGCCGGCGCCAAGGACTCGGGCTCCCTCTTGCCCGGCCACGGCGGCATGCTGGATCGCATCGACAGCCTGCTGGCGGCCTTGCCGGTGTTTGCGATCCTCAAGGATTGGATCGGCCTGTGAGAAACGTGGCCGTGCTGGGTGCCACCGGCTCCATCGGCGCCAGCGCACTGGACGTCATCGCTCGCCACCCGCAACGCTTCCGCGCCAGCGTGCTTAGCGCCAATGCCGATGTGGCCGGCTTGGTGGCCTTGTGCCAACGCTTTCGACCCGATGTGGCGATCATCGCCGACCCAGCTCAATATACCGCCCTGCGCGAAGGCTTGGCCCGGTCCCAACTGTCGACGCAGGCACTGGCCGGACCTCAGGCTTTGGTCGATGTCGTGGCGTCTAGTGTCTGCGACACCGTGGTGGCGGCCATCGTGGGCGCGGCAGGCTTGGGGTCGACTCTGGCGGCAGCGCAGTCCGGCAAACGCATACTTCTGGCCAACAAGGAGTCGATCGTGGTGGCCGGCGCATTGCTGATGGCTGCGGTGCGTGCATCCGGTGCCGAGTTGTTGCCAATCGACAGCGAACACAACGCCATCTTCCAATGCCTGCCAGCGCCTGCGATTGGTGCTGCCGCAGCGCCATCGGTGCGGCAGATCGTGCTCACCGCCTCGGGCGGCCCCTTCCGCGGCTGGTCGCGTACGCAACTGGCCACGGTGACGCCCGAGCAGGCTTGCGCCCACCCCAAGTGGCGCATGGGCCGCAAGATCTCCGTGGACTCGGCCACCTTGATGAACAAGGGCCTCGAAGTGATCGAGGCGCGCTGGCTGTTCGATGCCGCGCCCGACGCGATCAAGGTGCTGGTGCATCCACAATCCATCGTGCATTCGCTGGTGTCCTACACCGACGGCTCCACCTTGGCGCAGCTCGGCAATCCCGACATGCGCAGCGCACTGGCCTATGGCTTGGGCTGGCCTGAACGTGTCGATGCCGGGGTGGACGATCTGGACCTTGCCGCCATCGGTCGACTCGATTTCGAGCCGCCGGACGAGGACCGCTTCCCGTGTCTCGGACTGGCGCGACAGGCCCTGCAACACGGCCCCGTGGCGACCACGGCACTCAATGCGGCCAACGAAGTGGCCGTTTCAGCCTTCCTTCAGGGCCAACTGGGTTTTCTGGACATTCCGGCACTGCTGGAAGCGACGCTGGCGCAGTTGCACGAGGGCGATACCGCGTCGGTCCCGGCCTTGTTGGAGCTCGATCAAGAGGCGCGCCGCCTCGCCAGTGCTCAACTCAAGCGATTTGAGGCGTAAGACGATGTTCGAATATGCAGGCTGGGTGTGGTGGCTGATCGTCAGCCTGGGCGTCCTGGTCACCTTCCACGAATTCGGCCACTTCTGGGTCGCACGCCGCTGCGGCGTCAAGGTGCTGCGGTTTTCCGTGGGCTTTGGTCAACCGATCCTGCGCTGGCACGGGCGCGACGGGGTGGAGTATGTGATCGGCTGGATACCGTTGGGCGGTTATGTACGCATGCTCGACGAACGCGAAGCGGACGTACCAAACGAGCTGCTGGCCCAAGCCTTCAATCGCAAATCGGTGTGGCAACGATTCGCCGTCGTGCTGGCCGGGCCGATGTTCAACCTGATCCTGTGCGTCTTCCTGCTCTGGCTCATGTTCGTGATCGGCAAAGCCGACTACCAACCGATCGTCGGCAAGGTGCAAGGCATCGCGGCGGAAGCCGGATTGGAGCGTGACGACCGCATCCTCGCCATCGACGGGCAGCGCATGGACACCTGGACCCACGCTCAGATGGCCTTGGCCACGGCGGCCGTGGATCATCGCGACGTCGCCCTCGATGTCATGCGCGGCAACGGCGACAGCGCACAAGTGCAACTTGATCTGTCGCGCCTGCAAGGGGAATCCGAGCCTGCCAGCGCCCTGCGCGAAATCGGGATCGTGCCCATACAATTTCTGCTCGACCCCGTGGTCGGCCTCGTCGCCCCCGACAGCGCCGCGCAGGCAGCCGGGCTGAAGACCGGCGACCGACTGCTGTCGATCGCCGGGCAAACCCTGCGCAGTTGGGATGAAATCGGCCCCTTGGTGCAACTGCACGCCAGCGCCGAACGGCCTTTGCAGCTTGTGTTCGAGCGCGACGGCGTGCGCCAGGACGTGTCGATCCAGCCCAAGCTCGATGCCGACGCCTCGCCACCACGCTGGCTTTTGGGCGTGGGCGCTCCCCGTGGCTCGGCCGAGTACGATGCGATGCTGCGCTTCGGGCCGCTCGACGCCTTGGGCGCTGCCACCGACGAAACCTGGCGCCTGACCCACACAACCCTGGGCGTGGTCTGGCGCATGCTGCGCGGTGCGATGTCGCTGGACAACCTCAGCGGCCCGATTTCCATCGCGCAGTACGCCAGTGTCTCGGCGCAAATGGGCCTGGCCTGGTTCCTGTCCTTTCTGGCCATGCTCAGCCTGAGCCTTGCCATCATGAACCTGTTGCCAATCCCGCTCTTGGACGGCGGACACCTGCTGTATTACCTTATCGAGATGGTCAAAGGCAGCCCGGTCAGCGAGCGCACGATGATCGCTGGTCAGTTCGTGGGCATGGTGCTGTTGGTCGGGCTCATGGGACTGGCGTTCTACAACGATATCCTGCGCCTGGTCGCGTCCTGAGCCACCCTCGTACCGATGAGCCTTGATCCCAGACCCAGTTCAATGCCAAGCACCGTCGGCTCCGCACACGCTGCGCCGTTGGTGGCTTGATCTTGATTCTGGATCGTTCCGTCATTTTCAGGCGGTGCCCGTCACCGCCTTCTGTTTGGATGTCACGATGAAGTCACTTGCCATCTTCTCCCTGCTCGCCGGCCTCCTGCTGGCCCCAGCCGCCCAGGCCCAGAGCTTCGAGCCCTTCACCATCAGTGACATTCGCGTCGATGGCCTGCAACGCATCTCCGCCGGCACGGTGTTCACCTACATGCCGGTCGAACGTGGCGAACGCCTCGACCGCGCCGCCGCCGCGCGCACCATCCGCGCGCTGTTCAAGACCGGGTTCTTCAACGATGTGAAGCTCGATCGCCAGGGCGACATTCTGGTCATCACCGTCACCGAGCGGCCGGCGATCAACAAGATCACCTTCGTTGGCAACAAGGACATCAAAACCGAGGACCTGACCAAGAACCTCAAGGAAATCGGTCTGGCCGAAGGCGAAACCTTCGACCGCCTGCAACTGGATCGCGTCACCCAGGAGCTGACCCGCGCCTACAACAACCGCGGCAAGTACAACGTCTCGATCAGCCCATCGGTCACGGCGCTCGATCGCAATCGCGTCGACATTCAGGTGGACGTGAAGGAAGGCCGCGCCGCCAAGATCCGCCACATCAACATCGTCGGCAATGAAACCTACCCCGACGACGACCTGCGCAAGGGCTGGGAATCCAACACCAGCAACTGGTTGAGTTGGTATCGACGCGATGATCAATACTCGCGCGAGAAACTCTCCGGCGACCTCGAAAAGCTCAACTCCTACTACCTCGACCGTGGTTTCGTGGACTTCAACGTCGAATCCACCCAGGTCGCCATCACCCCCGATCGCCGTGACATCCACCTGACCGCCAACGTGCGCGAGGGTGAGGTCTACAGCGTGTCGGACGTGATCGTGACCGGCGACACCGTGATCCCGCACGATGAAATGGAAAAGCTGGTGCTGGTGCGCAAGGGTCAGATCTTTTCGCGGCGTCTGACCGAGGTCACCTCCGATGCCATGATCGCCCTGCTGGGCAACATCGGTTACGCCTTTGCCAACGTCACGCCGGTGCCGGACGTGGACGCCGAGAAGCGTACGGTCAAGGTCAATTTCTACGTCGAGCCCGGCAAGCGTGTGATGGTTCGCCAGATCCGCTTCACCGGCAACACCCGCACGGGCGACGAAGTGATGCGTCGCGAGATGCGTCAGTTCGAAGGCAGTTGGTATTCGCAAGCGGCGATCGACCGCTCCAAGGTGCGCCTCAATCGTCTGGGCTACTTCAGCGAAGTGGAAGTCGAAACCCCCGCGGTTCCCGGCAGTGACGACGAAGTGGATGTGGTGTTCAACGTCAAGGAAACCAATTCCGGCAACTTCATGATCGGCTTGGGCTACTCGCAGCTGGCAGGCGTCATCACCTCGCTTTCGCTGAATCAGAACAACTTCCTCGGCACCGGCAACCGTGTCGGCCTGGGTATCCAGCGCAATCGCTTCTCCAAGAGCTACGACATCAATTACTACGACCCCTACTTCACCGAGGATGGCATCTCGGTCGGCTACAACCTGTCCTATCGCGAGCTGGATCAGGGCAACTACAACATCGCCACCTACTACGCCGACAGCGGCGTCGCCCGCGCCATTTTCGGCTTGCCCCTGACGGAAACCGATACCGTCGGCCTGAGCTTTGGCGTCGATTTCAACACCATCACCCCGGTACTGGGCACGCCCCAGCCCATCGTCGACTACATCGATGCCTTGGGTCGTCGCACCTTCCATGCCTGGCGCACCGAGTTGTCCTGGTCCCGCGATTCGCGCAACGCCTTCTGGAATCCCACCTACGGCAGTTACCAGCGCGTCGCGGCGGAAGTGACCTTGCCAGGATCCACGGTCGAGTACTTCAAGCTTTACTACCAATTCGCACGCTATTGGCGCGTGAATCGCGCCTTGGTGCTTCTGACCTCGGCTGAATTGGGCTACGGCGATGCCTACAGCGATCCGGTGACCCGCGTGCTCTACAAAGCCGATGGCACGGTCGATCGCACCGTGGTGGCCGACGGCCTTCCCTTCTTCGAAAACTTCTACGCCGGCGGCGTGCAGTCGATCCGTGGCTTCGAAGACAACACCCTCGGCCCGTTCGCCATCTCGCAGTTCAGCAACTATCGCCAGCCCCTGGGTGGCTCGGTCAAGACCACCGGCACGATCGAGGCGATCTTCCCTACCCTGTTCGACACCGATCAAACGCGCCTGTCGGCGTTCATCGATTTCGGCAACGTCTATCGCAATGCGTCCACCTTCGAGTTCCGCGAGTATCGCGCTTCGGCAGGCGTGTCGCTGCGCTGGCAGGCACCGGTCGGACCAATCGTTCTGAACCTGTCCTACCCCTTCATGACCGATCGCGACGATCGCACCGAGCGCCTGCAATTCTCCTTTGGCACACAATTCTGAGTAGCATGGAAGGCCTGCCATCGGCCCGCCGACCATGCCTTGCACGGAATTTCGCCAACGCTTGAGATTCGATCGCTGGATCGCGACGGGTTTCGTGTTGCTGGCGTGGCTTGCGATGCTGGCTCCGGCTGCGTGGGCACAAACGACCCTGCGCATCGGCTATGTGGACATGGAGCGCCTGCTCACCCAGGCGCCCCAGATTCTGTCGGCGCGTACCCGGCTGCAGAAGGAGTTCGACGCCCGCGACGCCGAACTTCGCCTTGACTCCGCGCGTCTGGCCGAACTCGACTTGCGCGTGAAGCAAGCCACCGACGCCACCGAGCGCACCGAGCTCGGCCGTCAGGCCGATGCCCTGCGCCGCTCGATCGAACGCACCCGTCAACGCCTGCGTGAGGAACTGAACACGCGCGTGGACGAAGAAACCGAAAAGGCCTGGCCCCTGATCAACGACGCCATCGCCATCCTGGGGCGAGAGCAAGGCTACGACTTGATCGTCACCAGCCCCGTTGCCTACGTCAGCGGTCGCATCGACGTCACCGACGACGTCCTTGCGCGCTTGGCGCGCGACACCAGCGACGGTGCGCGCTGACATGGCAATGAACGTCCGCCTGGACGAGCTCGCCGAGCGCTTTGGCCTGCGCGTTCATGGCGATGGCACGCGAGAAATCCACGGCGTCGCCACCCTTGCCCGCGCTACACCGGCACACTTGGGCTTCCTCGCCAATCCACGCTATCGGCGTGAACTGGGCGCCTGCCAGGCGGGGGCGATCGTACTGCGCGAATCGGATACCCCACACTGGTCAGGCGATGCACTGCTGGCCAAGGATCCTTACACCGCCTTTGCCCGCATCGCGGCCCTGTTTGAAGCGCGCGAGCCGGCCTTGCCTGGCATCCACCCGAGTGCCGTAATCGCCACCGATGCCGTGGTCGATCCCGCCGCGCATGTCGGCCCGCTGGTGAGCATTGGCGCACGTAGCCGCATCGAAGCCGGTGCAAACCTCGGGCCGGGCTGCGTGATCGGCGAGGACTGCGTGGTCGGGCCGGACTGCACCTTGGTGGCACGCGTCACCTTGGTGTGTCGGGTGCAGCTCGGGCCACGGGTGCGCATCCATCCGGGTGCCGTGATCGGCGCCGATGGCTTTGGTCTGACCATGCACGAGGGCCACTGGATCAAGGTGCCACAACTGGGCGGCGTCAACATCGGGGCCGATTGCGAGATTGGCGCCAACACCACGATCGACCGCGGCGCGCTCGACGACACCGTGCTGGAAGACGACGTGCGCCTCGATAATCAAATCCAGATCGGCCACAACGTCGTGATCGGCGCGCACACCGCGATGGCGGGCTGTGTGGCCGTGGCTGGCTCGGCGCGGATCGGGCGTTATTGCCAAATCGGTGGCGGTGCGGGCATTTCCGGTCACATCGAGATTGCCGACAAGGTGACGGTACTGGCAAAAAGTTTCGTCACCCATTCGATCCACGCCGCCGGCGTGGTCAGCTCGGCCATTCCGGCTCGCGACGCCAAGGCCTGGCGACGCAGTCTGGCGCAGCTCAATCGCCTCGGGGCGGATCGACGCGGTACGTCCGACGACTGAAGTGGAAAGTCCATCTGAAGCCGACACGCACACCGTTTGGTTGCCAACTGGGCACCGTGCGATCATGCCGTCCTGTCTTGGTCGCCGAAACGGTGGCCCTATCCCATCTGGAGTTACGACTTGACCACTTCCGACCTACCCGCCGTCGAACTTCCCGTCGATGTCACTCGCATCCAGGCCATGTTGCCGCATCGCTTTCCCTTTCTGCTTGTGGATCGGGTGCTGGAAGTCGAGCCCGGCAAATACCTGAAGGCACTGAAAAACGTCACCATCAACGAGCCGTTCTTTCAAGGCCACTTTCCCGGCCATCCGGTGATGCCGGGCGTACTGGTGATCGAGGCCATGGCACAAGCGTCCGGCCTTCTGACCCAACTGTCTGAAACCCCGCGCGCTGCCGACGCGCCCAAGCCCACCTATTATCTGGTTAAGGTCGACAAGGCCCGGTTTTCCAGCATGGTGGTGCCGGGCGACCAGTTGCTTTTGGAAGTCGAACAAAAGCGCATGCTGCGCCGCATGGGCCTGTACGAATGCCGCGCCACGGTGGACGGCAAGGAAGTGGCCAGCGCGGAAATTCTCTGCGCCGAACGAGGCTGATGATGGGCGCACGGATTCATCCCAGCGCAGTCATCGATCCAGCGGCTGAGCTGGCTTCGGATGTGGAGGTCGGTCCATTCACCCTCATCGGACCGGAGGTGCGCATCGGTGCCGGCACCCGCATCGGTGCCCATTGCACGATCGACGGCCCGACCCGGATCGGCCAGCGCAACCACATCATCGGCCACGCCGCCATCGGCGGCCCGCCACAGGACAAGAAATACGCCGGCGAGCGGGTCGAGCTGGACATCGGTGACGACAACCTGATCCGCGAGTTCGTCACCATCAATCGCGGCACCGGCGGAGGCGGCGGCATCACCCGCCTTGGCCATCGCAACTGGATTCTGGCGTATTGCCATATCGCCCACGATTGCCACGTCGGCGATGACTGCATCTTCTCCAACAATGCCACCTTGGCCGGGCATGTCAGCATCGGCAACTTCGTGATCCTGAGCGGATTTTCCGGCATCCACCAGTTCTGCCGCATCGGCGCGCACGCCTTCATCGGCATGGGTGCCTTGATCAATGGCGACGTGCCTCCGTTCGTGATGGTGGCGCAGGAATCCTATGCGCGGCCGCGCGGCATCAATGCCGAAGGCCTGAAGCGGCGTGGATTTGATGCCACGCGCATCGCCGCGATCAAACGCGCCTACCGCGCGCTGTATCTGGGCGAAGCCAAACTCGACGAAGCCAAACTCGAACTCGGCAATCTTGCCGTCGATAGCGATGATGTGCGCGCCATGTTGGCTTTCATCGACGCCGCCGAACGTCCCCTGCTGCGCTGAAGCATGCCATTGCCGACTCGGCCATTGCGCGTTGCACTGTGCGCCGGTGAAGCCTCCGGAGATGTCTTGGGTACCGGCCTGATCGCACGCTTGCGCGCGCGCTTTCCCGACGCACGATTCGCCGGCATCGGTGGTCCGAAGATGCAGGCGGAAGGCCTGGATACCTGGCACGAGGCCGACGAACTGGCGGTGATGGGCCTGGTCGAGGTGCTGGCTCACCTGCCGCGCCTGCTCGCACTGCGACGCGCCTTTCGTGAACGACTTCTGGCATGGCAACCGGATATCTACGTCGGCATCGACGCACCCGACTTCAACCTGCCGGTGGAACGCTGGCTCAAGCAACGCGGCGTGCGCACCGTGCACTACGTCAGCCCCTCGATCTGGGCCTGGCGTGCGGGACGGGCGCGCAAGATCGGCCAGTGCGCCGACCGCGTGCTGTGTCTGTTTCCGATGGAGCCTGCGATCTACGCCCAGCATGGCGTGGATGCGCGTTTCATAGGCCATCCGCTGGCCGATGCGATGCCGTTGAAACCCGACCGTGCAGCTGCCCGCAAAGCCTTGTCACTGGACGCCCAAGCGCCGGTTCTGGCCGTGTTGCCTGGCAGCAGGCTGGGTGAAATTGCACGCTTGTTGCCGGTTTTTCTGGCCGCCTTGCCGGCCATCCACGCACGCTTGAGTGCGCTGCAGGTCGTGATCCCGGCCGCCAATGCGCGCTGTCGGGCGGCCATCGAAGCCGAATGCACCAAGCACTCGGCCCTGCCCGCGCTGACCATCACTGATGGCCGCGCTTCTGACGCGATGGTGGCCGCCGATGTGGTGCTGCTGGCCTCGGGCACAGCCACACTGGAAGCCCTCCTGGCCAAACGCCCGATGGTGGTGGCCTACCGCATCGCCGCCCTCACCTACTGGATCGTCAAAGGCTTCGGCCTGCTCAAGACCGATCGCTTCAGCCTGCCGAACGCCTTGGCCGGCGAAGCCGTGGTGCCCGAGTTGATGCAGCACGACTGCAGCCCCGAGAAGATCGCCGCTGCAGTTCTCGACTGGTTCGATCAGCCGGAAAAAATGCGTGCGCTCGAACCGCGCTTTGCCCAAATCCATGCGCAGTTGCGTGCCGATGCCTCCGAATCGGCAGCCGCCGCCATCGCGGAGTGGTTCGATGACGATTGAAACCGGCCTCATCGCCGGCGTTGACGAAGCCGGCCGTGGCCCGCTCGCCGGCCCCTTGGTGGTCGCCGCGGTCATTCTTGATCCCGCGCATCCGATCGCCGGCATCGGCGATTCCAAGGCCCTCAGCGAACGCCAACGTGAAGCCCTGTTCCCGCAGATCCAGGCACAGGCCATCGCCTGCTGCATCCGCGTGATCGACACCGCCACGATCGATCGACTCAATATCTTTCAAGCCACGATGCTTGGCATGCGCGAAGCCGTGCTCGGGCTGGGCATGGCTCCGCACCTGGCGCGCATCGACGGCAACCGGATTCCGCCCGAACTGCCGTGCGAGGCCGAGGCGTGGGTCAAGGGTGATGCCCGCGACGCAGCGATTGGCGCCGCCTCGATCCTGGCCAAGGTCACCCGTGATCGGCACATGCTGACCCTGCACCAGCAATTCCCGCAGTACGGTTTCGATCGCCACAAGGGTTATCCCACGGCCGACCATTTTGCCGCTCTGCGCACACACGGCCCCTGCCCCGAGCACCGCCGCAGCTTCGCGCCCGTTCGGCAAGCCGTGGCGCTCGACCTGTTCGCCACGAACACCTGACACCCCAATCTCCAATCTCCAATCTCGGCTCCCATGCCGCACTGCACAATCGCCGCGCAGCCTGTTAGCATCGCCCTTCCCTTTCTCGAAACCGGCGTACCGCGATGTGCTCCATTCTTGGCATCCTCGACATCAAGACCGACCCCGTCGCCCTGCGTGCGCAGGCACTGGAGCAGTCACGCCGGATGCGCCATCGCGGGCCGGATTGGTCGGGCATCTACGACGATGACCGCGCCATCCTGGTGCACGAGCGGCTGGCCATCGTCGGCGTGGACAGTGGCGCGCAACCGCTGCGCAGCCCGGATGGCGCGCTGGTATTGGCGGTCAACGGCGAGATATACAACCACCGCGAACTGCGTGCGGAGTTCGAGCGCGACTTTGCCTTCCAAACCCATTCCGATTGCGAAGTCATCCTGCCGCTGTACACGACCGGCAGCGACGCCACCGCGGTGTCGGCGTGGCTCAATCGGCTCGAAGGCATGTTCGCCTTCGTGCTGTGGGATGCCGCCAACGGCACCTGGCTGATTGCGCGCGATCCGATCGGCATCATCCCGCTGTACTACGGCCACGATGCCCACGGCAACCTGCACGTGGCCTCGGAACTCAAGGCTCTGGCCGGCATCTGCAGCGCGGTGCAGGAATTTCCTCCGGGCCACTTCTGGCGCAGTGGCGATGCCGAGCCGAGCCGCTATTACACCCCGCGCTGGCGCGAGTACGCCGCGGTGGCGGGTGCAGAGTCGGATCGCGCCAAGTTGCGGCAAGCCTTCGAAGCCTCGGTGCGCAGCCACATGATGAGCGACGTACCTTACGGCGTGCTGCTGTCGGGTGGTCTGGACTCCTCGCTGGTGGCAGCCATTGCCAAGAAATATGCCGCCCGCCGCGTGGATGACGAGAACCGCAGCGAAGCCTGGTGGCCTCAGTTGCACAGCTTCGCCATCGGCCTGCGCGAATCGCCGGATTTGAAAGCCGCACGCGAGGTCGCGGCGCATATCGGCACCGTCCACCACGAGTTGATCTTCACCGTGCAGGAAGGCATCGACGCACTGGCTGATGTGGTCTATCACCTCGAAACCTACGATGTGACCACCATCCGCGCCTCGACCCCGATGTACCTGATGGCCCGCCGCATCCGCGCCATGGGCATCAAGATGGTGCTCTCGGGCGAGGGTTCGGACGAGATTTTCGGCGGCTATCTCTACTTCCACAAGGCGCCCAATGCCCAGGCCTTGCACGAAGAAACCGTACGCAAGCTCGATGCCCTGCACCTGTTCGACTGCCTGCGCGCCAACAAGTCGATGGCGGCCTGGGGCGTGGAGGCGCGTGTGCCCTTCCTCGACCGTGGTTTCATCGATGTGGCGATGAATCTGGATCCGGAAGTGAAGCTGTCCGGCAAGGCGCGTGGCCGCATCGAAAAGCAATTTCTGCGCGAAGCCTTTGCCGGCTACCTGCCCGACAGCGTGCTGTGGCGCCAGAAGGAGCAATTCTCCGATGGCGTGGGCTATTCCTGGATCGATTCGCTCAAGGCCCACGCCGCGCAGCAGGTCAGCGATGCGGATCTGGAAAACGCGCGTTTCCGCTTCCCCTACAACACCCCGCTGACCAAGGAAGCCTACTTCTACCGCACCCTGTTCGAGCGCCACTTCCCGCAACCTTGGGCCGCGCAGTGCGTGCCGGGCGGGCCGTCGGTGGCCTGTTCGACGGCAGCGGCGCTGGAATGGGATGCCTCGCTCAAGAACGTGGTCGATCCTTCCGGCCGTGCGGTACAGTCGGTGCACAACGCCGCGTACTGAATCGGCCGTCACGGCGCGGCACGGGCTTGTTATGCTTGCCGACATGAACCGTCAGGCAAGGCACAGCGCCCGCATGACGTCGCCGCAGTGAAGGCATGACCGCAGGACAGTCGCAGCGTTGAACATCACCGGATACCGAATCGTGCGCACGCTGGGGCGCGGTGGCATGGCCACCGTGTATCTGGCCGAGCAACAATCGGTACAGCGCGAAGTGGCGCTGAAGGTGATGTCGACCACCTTGCTGGGTGACGAGCAGTTCGGCGAGCGCTTCCTGCGCGAAGCACGCATCGCGGCGCGTCTCAGCCATCCCAACGTGGTGCAGATCTTCGATGTCGGCATCTGCGGCGAGTACCACTACATCGCCATGGAGTACGTGCCGGGCGGCGCAGTCATGGGGCGATCGAATCAGGCCCGCACGCCGGGTTTCGCGCTCTCGGTCACCAGCCAGATCGCCAGCGCCCTCGACTACGCCGGCAGCCACAACATCGTGCACCGCGACATCAAACCCGACAACATCCTGCTGCGTGCCGATGGCACCGCGGTGCTGACCGATTTCGGCATTGCTCGCGCCGCCGATGCCTCGCGCATGACCCGCACCGGCGCGGTCATCGGCACCCCGCACTACATGAGCCCCGAGCAGGCACGCGGACAAACACTGGATGGGCGTGCCGATCTCTACAGTCTCGGCATCGTGCTCTACGAACTGCTGCTGGGGCATGCCCCGTACCAAGCCGAAGATTCGATGGCCGTGGGCATCATGCAGATCACCGCGCCGGTGCCCAAGCTCCCGCCCAAACTGGCCAACCTGCAACCCCTGCTGGACCGCATGCTGGCCAAGGATCCTGCGCAACGCTACCAAACCGGCGCCGAGGTCGTGGCCGCCATCGGCGCCTTGCAGCGTGATGGCAACTTGTCACGCGAGACTCGCGTCCTGCCCAGTGCCAACACGCCTGCACCGAGCCTGGGATCGGCGTCCGAGTCTTATGCCGAACCGCAGCTTGGCGCCATCGATGCGGTATTGCACACGCCCACGCGCGTTCGTGTGCCGGCCGCCCGCAAGCCACGCCGCTGGCGCTGGTTTGCGATCGTGTCCGTGCTGTTGTTGGCGGCGATCGGTGCGGGTCTCTACCACTTCCAGGACCGCCTGCGCGATTCGCTGCCGCAGACTCGCCTCAACCAAACGCTTGAGGAAGCCGATGCCGCCTTGCGCGCCGGGCATTTGACGGGTGACGACGGCAGCGCGCGCGAGCTCTATCTGGTTGCACGCGCCATCGACCCGGACAACGAGACTGCGCGCCAAGGCCTGCAGACAGTGGGCAAGCAGTTGCTGGCGCAGGCACGCACGGCGCTGGCCAATGGCGACGCCGCACCCGCGAATGCCCTGCTGACGCAAGCCGAATCCCTGATGCTGCCCGCCGCCGACGTGGCGGATCTGGCGCGAAACCTGCAACTACGCGAGAGCAAAGAACAAGAGCTGGGCACGCTGCTCGATGCTGCGCGCCGTGCGGCCGATCAAGGCCAGCTCGATGGCAACGAACAAAGCGCTTTGAGTCTCTACCGACGTGTCCTGAGCACGAATCCAGGAAACGCCATCGCCTTGGCAGGACAGCGCGATGTCTTGTCGCGCCTGCTGCAGGACGCAAGCACACGTGCAACGGCTGGAGACTTCGAAGGCGCCAACACCACCATCGAACGGGTGGCAGCCATCGATCCGGCACACCTGGGTTTGCCGGATGCGCGCGCGGCGCTGGCCAAGGCCAAACAGACGCGCAGTGATGACATCATCCAGAAGCTCGACGCAGCCGACGCCCTGCTGGTCAGGCACCAGATCGTGCCACCACAAACGCCCAACGCACTGGACGCCTATCGTGCCGTGCTCGCGATCGACCCCGGGCAAACGCGCGCACGGGATGGCATCCGCAAGATCGCCGGCGCGCTCGTCGTGAAGGCCCGTCGCCTCGTCGCCGACTATCGTTTCGATGAAGCACAAGCCTTGATCGATCAAGCCCGTGATCTGGCCAAGGACCTGCCCGGCCTGACCGCTGCGATGCAACAGCTGCATGAAGTACGCGAGCGCCGCACGCAATTCACCGCGCGACAGGCCGCCCGCCAGATCGATCTGCCCACCACCTTGCAACAGGCCCGCGATGCGATGCGGGCGGGGCAATTTCTGGTTCCTCCGGGCGAGAGCGCCTACGACCTGTATCGTGCGGTGCTGTCGCAGTCACCGGACAATGCCGAAGCACGCGCCGGCTTGGCGGCACTGCCCAATCAGGCCATGGAACGCTTCAACATGGCGCTGGCGGCCAATCGACTGGGCGCAGCACGCGATGCGCTGGAAGCGGTCAGTGTCGTCAGTCCGACGGATGCGCGTCTGCTGCCCGCCCGTCAGCAACTGGCGCGTAGCTATCTCGCCTACGCCAGCGAACGGTTGGGCGCGGGTGAGCTGGAACGCGCCACCGCCGGCTTCAACCGTGCGCGTGAACTGGACCCGGACAATGCCGAACTGCCCGCCATGCAGGCACGCCTGGAACAGGCACGCGGCCGCTGATCGCAGCGCGCTTCAGCGCCGCGTCCTGTCCAGAAGCACGCTCACCTGCGCACGCGCGGCCTCGAACGAAAAGTGGCGTGTGACATTGGCCAAGCCATTGCTCGACAAGCTGGCCCAAAGGGCCTCATCACGATAGGCACGCAGTACCGCAGCGGCGAAGGCCTGTGGCTCCTCGGCCACCAGCACATCGCGTTCGGCCTCGGCGAACATGCCTTCCACCGCAATCGGCGTGGCCACCACCGGCTGGCCATAACTCATGCTCATGTTGACCTTGCCCTTGACGCCCGCGCCATAACGCAAGGGCGCGACCGCCAAGCGACAGCCATCGAGGAAAGGCTCGATGTCATTGACGAATCCGTGGAAACGCACACCCGGCAGTTCGGCCAGAGCCATGACCTCGTTCGGCGCCTTGCTGCCAACCAGATGGAACTCCAGTTCCGGAAGCTCGGCACGCACCAGCGGCAGGATGTCCTGCGCGAACCACAGCGCCGCATCGACATTGGGCGGATGCTGGTAACCACCCACGAACCAGATGCCCTTGCGTTCGTCAAAGCCGCGCCGGCAACCGAACACCTCGTGCACGTTGGAGAGTATTTCCACCCGTGCCATCGGTGCCTCACGCGCCAGCAATTCTTTTTCCACGGGGCTGACGACGAGGGTGACATCGCTGGCCTCGATCAAGGCCAGTTCCTGCTTGCGCGTGCCTTCGGCGGTGCGTGCCAACTCGGCGCTGCCGGCCAGCTCGGCTGCACGCTGTTCGCGCAGGTAATGCAGGTCCACCGTATCGAAGGCAAAGCGCGCCTTGGGTGCATGCGCACGCACCAACGACAGGTAGCGCGAAGCAATGTAGTGCCGCGACACGAAAACCAGATCAAAGCGCGAGCCGTGCCTGGCAAACCATTCCACCGGATCGGACAGATGCGGATGCCACAGAACCTCCACCCCCAGCTGTTGCAAGGCCTGGGTGTAGCCCTCGACATGGGCGCGATTGTCGGCAAAGAAGGTGACCGCGCAACCTTCCTCCAACAACAAGCGCAGGATATTGCACAAGCGCACCGAACCCGAATCGTGGTCCGGTTGTGGCGTGGTCGCATCGATCACCAACACCTGCTTTTTCAAACGATGTTGGCGCGCCAGCACGACACCTTCATGGGTCGCCAGCGCAGGCGACGGATGCAGGGCCAGTGCATCCTTCCACCTCGCCTGGAACTTTTCCTTGTTGATGACCTGATAACGCTTGGTGCCGCTGGCGGTGTCGGTACCCGAGCTGATGCCCTCGAAGTGCACCACGACCGAGGCCGGCTGATAAAGCACGCGCAGACCAGCTTGCCGCACCTTCATCGCCAGATCGGTGTCCTCGTAGTAGGCCGGCGCATAGTGCGCATCGAAACCACCGAACTGACGGAACAAATCGGTGCGTAGTGCGATTGCCGCGCCCGAGCAGTAATCGACCTCGCGCACGAAGTTGTACTCAGGCTTGGACGGGTCATCGAAACGGCCGTAATTCCAGCCCGAACCGTCGGCAAACACGATGCCGCCGGCTTCCTGCAGCCGGCCATCGGGATACACCAGTTTGGACCCCACCAAGCCCACATCGCGGTGTTGGTCGAAGGTGTCGATCAGGGCATCCAGCCAACCGTCTTGCACCGCAGTGTCGTTGTTGAGAAACACGACGAACTGACCGCGCGCGCTGGCCGCGCCCGCATTGCAGGCACCAATGAAGCCGAGGTTCTCGACGTTGCGCTGGTAGCGCAGGCCCGCGATCGACGGCAATACCGTGGCGCTGGCGTCACTGGAACAATCGTCCACCACGATGATCTCGTGCGTGAGCCGGTTCTTCGTAGCCGCCAGCGATCGCAGGCAGACCAGGGTGGTTTCCAGGTGGTTGTAAACCGGAATCACGATGCTGACCTGTGGCGCATCGCTCAATGGCAGGACGATGGTGCCTACATCGTCACTCGAACCGGGAATCGGCAAGGGCATGACCGTGGGCGGCGGATTCGTCCGCAACTCGTCGCGTATGCGATTCACGGTTCCGTTGACACCGCGCGTGTGCAGGCTCGACCGGGTTCGCTGCAACAGCGATCGGACACGTTGCCAGCGAAATTTCAGGCGCGCAGTCCATTTGGCCAGCACGCGCATGCCATAACGCAAAGGCTTGGTCCATCGCCACGAGCGACTGGCAAGAATCTCGTCCCGATCGTGCTGCATGCTTTCGCCATGCGCCATGGCCGATACCAAGGCCAACTGCGCATCGGTGAGTGCAGCTTGCAATGAGGCATGTGCGTGCCGGACCGCTTCGAGCTGAGCTTGGAGCTCTTCCTTGTCGGATTGGGTGCGCTGCAGTGTTTCGTCCAGTGCCAGAGCCCAGCGGCTGCGCTCCTCGAACTCCTCGCGCAACTGCGCGAGATTCGAGCTTGCCGCCTCCAGCTCCTGCTGCAACGACAAGGCCCAGCCGCTGCGTTCGTCCAGTTGTATCTGAAGGTCATCGGCCCACTCGCCACGACGCGCGACTTCGGCCTGCATGTCGCGTGTTTGCGCGTGCAGCGCATCGCGCTCGGCGATCAAGCTGCGATGTGACAGTGCCAGTGCGTTGAGTTGCTGGGCGATCAACACGCTCGGCGCGCGCGCGCCGCGGACCTGTGACGCTGCGGTGTTCAGCCAGTGCACTTCGTAGGCCTTGGCCATCTCCTCCAAACCGGGCTGAACGCGCGGCCGTCGCAGTCCGACCAGGGCGTCCGGGGAGTCTGCAATCAGTTGGAGGCGCGTGGCCACGGCGGCAGCATCCGGCGCCACCAGAAAGCCATTCTCGCCGTCGCGGATACGTTCGGCCAGACTGCCAAGGCGCGTGGCCAACACCGGCACACCCAAGCTCCACAATTCCGACAGGGTGTAACTGAACGTCTCGGCCACCGTGGCGGGTATCAAGGCAAGATCCGGCGCCAACTGCGCCACGAGTTCCGGCAATTGGTCGCGATCGTAGTCCATGCGCACATGCACGCCGGACTGCCCGAAGAAGTTCATGCCGGCACGACCGGCGCCCAGCAACACCAGTTCGAAGCGGGCATCGAGCAAGGGCCGCAACTGGCGCAACAGGTCTTCCCCCTTGCCCGCGTTGATGCGCCCCAGCACCAGAACGCGCAAATGCGGTCGCGCGGGCGGATCGATCCGCTTGGCCGGCAACGGCCACGCGGCCATGCCATGCGGGATGTGATGCCAGTCCAGGCTGGCCAGACGCGGCTCGATGCGGGTCAGATTCTCGTGCACCGTTCGGCTTGGGCAGAACAGCGACACACGCGCTGCGAGCAGGGCCTCCACGTAGTCTTCGCGCAGCTGTTGCCAGGCGCGCGCACGGGTTTCGGCGAAGTTGAAGTTCTCGCACGGCTCGACCAGCGCCGCTGCGATCGCCGCGCTTGAAAAGTCGCGTGACGCATCGCCGAAGTCCTCGTGCAAACGTGGCCACAGGGGATAGTAGTCATGGCACACCACCGCCGTCGGCAGACCGGTGCGCACAGCCTCCAGACCATGCCCGATCAAGGACGACACCAAAAGGTGACGAACCTTGAAGCGGCTCACGATGCGCGCCAAGGCTTCCGCATAGTCCTGCGAAGCCAAGGCTGTGGAGTCAATGCCCAGTGCCAACGACCATTCGCCCAGCGGCGCGGCATCAAGCGCGTCATGCAGGGCAAGACGTTCACCGGGCATGCGACGCTCGCTGCTGCCGTGCGCCACCAAGGCCAGATGCTGCCAACCGTGGCTGGCCGACATCAGGTTTTCGACGAAGCGTTGCACACCGCCGCCCCAGCCGTGCAGGACATGCAACATCACCGGCACATCGTCACGCCCCACCGCCGTCGGAATGCGCCCGCCAAGTTCCGCGATACGCAGGCGCAACAACGCGATGGCCGACGGTGCCTGTTCGCGGCCAACACGCGCTTGCCGAACACCGGCCTCGACGTAGAGCGAGTCCAGCAGCGCAGCGTCAAGCCCGACCGGAACCTCGCCCTCAACGACATCTTGATCCAGTGAAGCCAAGGCGCGCGCGCGCCACAGGCTGCACGCCGACAACCATGCGCGACAGGGAACGGCCTGGGCCTCGCCCAGCATCCACACACAGGCATCGGCGTCATCCACCACCGCCGGGCGCCGGCCGTCGGCAAACGGATCGAACGCTTCAAGCGCATCGGACAGCGGCGACAGCACATCGAATCCAAGCTCACGCGCAGCGCACAGGCGCTGCCACCACGCCGGTGGAAGCCGTGTTCCGGCGCGCAGCAGCACCACATCGCACGCCGGATAGGCTTGGGCGCAGGCACGCAAGGCCGCGACCGCGGTGGCATCGGGCGCTGCATGAAACACCTCGATGCCTGCTACGACATCGACCGGCACCCCGTCCACGCCGCCCGCAGCGGCAGGCCGCGGCAACAGGCACAGGACGGGCGCAGCGGGCAAGTTCGAGTTCAAGGTGAATCCCACGGCGTCATGCGACGCGACAAAGACCGTCAATTATCCCTGCAATGACCCGTGCGAGGCCAGCCATGCGCCACGCCAGCCGTCGTGGCGAGGTTCATGCGCGCAAGGCGTTGGTATCGGTTCAATGGCGTCGCACCCCAGTTGCCGTCCGCTTCACCCCACATCCCGATGCGCGCGTGCCAGGGCAACAAAGGCGCGCAGGTAATCGATCTCGCCATCGGCCTCGCGTGTGCCGAGGTAGATCTGTTTGGCAATGCCATCGCGCCCCAGACGAACCGGCGCCACATCGAGCTTGCCCGCGTATTCGGCCACCAGCCAGCGCGGCAACGCCGCCACGCCGCGTCCGCTGGCGACCATCTGCAGCATGATGTCGGTGGTTTCGATCGGCTTGTGGCGCTTGGGTGCAATCCCTGCAGGCATCAGGAACTGGGTGTAGACATCGAGACGATCGATGGCGACCGGATAGGTAATCAAGGTCTCGCCGGCCAAGTCCTGCGCGTCAACATGGCTGTGCCCGCGCAGTGGATGCCCCGGCCCCACCACCAGCACCTGTTCGTAGTCGAACACCGGCTCATAGCTCAAGCCCGGCCGATACAGCGGATCGGGCGTGACCAACACGTCGATCTCGTAACCGAACAGCGCGGCGATGCCACCGAACTGGAACTTCTGTTTGACATCCACGTCCACCGCCGGCCACGCCGCCAAATAGGGCGACACGATCTTGAGCAGCCACTGGTAGCACGGATAGCACTCCATGCCGATGCGCAGCGCGCCGCGCTCGCCGGCGGCAAATTGGCGCAGGCGTTCTTCGGCGTATTTCAGTTGCGGCAGCAGGCGATTGGCCACGGCCAAGAGGTATTGCCCGGCCTGTGTGGGCCGAAGGCTGCGCCCTTCGCGATGCCACAGTTGGGTGCCGAGCTGATCCTCCAGTTTTCGTACCGCATGCGATAGCGCCGATTGAGTCAAGTGCAAGTGCTCGGCCGCTGCCGTCAGCGAGCCGTGCTGATCGACGGCGGAAACGATGGCGAGATGGATGCGTTCGAGTACGGCCATGCATGAGTCCTATTCATTGAATCATGAGAAATCATCGCTGTAATTCATGGTTCCAGCAAATTACGGTGGCAACACCTTGATTTGGACTCAGCAAAGGAGAACACCGTGGCTCGCGTACACACCCTCGGCTTTCCACGCATCGGCGCCAAGCGCGAACTGAAATTTGCTCTGGAATCGTATTGGAAAGACCAATCCAGCCGTGATGAGCTGATCGAACTCGGCGCGCAACTGCGCCAGCGTCACTGGCAGCTTCAAGCCGAACTCGACTGGGTGCCAGTGGGCGATTTTTCGCTCTACGACCACATTCTCGACATGAGTTTCATGCTCGGAAACCTGCCCGAGCGCGTACGCGACTACCACGGTGATGCGCTCGACAACTATTTCCGCGTGGCGCGCGGACGCTCGGCCAGCACATCGGATGACGCACACTGCGATTGCGGCAAGCATGGTGGCGTGGCGGCAGGCGAAATGACCAAGTGGTTCAATACCAACTACCACTACATCGTGCCGGAGTTTCATGCCGACACCCAATTCAATCTGGATCCATCGCGCCTGCTGGCGCAGCTGGCGGAAGCTCGAACGCAAGGCGTCAAGGCCAAGCCCGTCATCGTCGGTCCGGTGACCTATCTGGCCTTGGGCAAAGCCAAGGACGGCTCGGATCGGCGGGCGCTATTGGATCGCCTGCTGCCGGTGTACGCCGAACTGCTGGCCACCTTGGCAGAGGCCGGTGTGGAGTGGGTACAGATCGACGAACCGCTGTTGGTGACCGAACTGGAAGCCGGCTGGGCCGAGGCCTTCAAAACCGCTTACGCCTTCTTGGCTCACGGCACGTCCAAGCTGCTGTTGGCGACCTATTTCGGCCAACTCCAGGAGAACCTCGACCTGCTCGCGGCCTTGCCCGTGCATGGCGTGCATCTGGATGCCATTGCCGCGCGTGATGAAGTGGCGCGCTTGATCGCGGCGCTACCCGCCGATCGCGTGCTGTCGCTCGGGGTCATCAATGGCCGAAATATCTGGAAGACCGATCTTGGCGGCGTGCTGGATTGGCTGGAGCCGGTGGCCGAGCAGCTTGGCGAGCGGCTCTGGATCGCGCCCTCCTGCTCGCTCCTGCATGTGCCGGTCGATCTGGGCAGCGAAACCACGCTCGATGATGAAATCACGTCGTGGTTGGCCTTCGCCTGTCAGAAATTGGACGAATTGAGCGTGCTCGGCACCGCCTTGAAACGGGGGCGCAACGCCGTGGCCGAGGCACTGAGCGCCAACGCCCGCACGGTGGCGGCGCGGCACGCCTCCACGCGCGTCCACAACACAGCGGTGAAAGCGGCCGTAGCCAAACTCGATGCGCAATTGGGAGATCGCACAAGTCCCTATGCCACGCGCGCGGCCAAGCAAGCGGCACGTCTGCACCTTCCGGAATACCCGACCACCACCATCGGCTCGTTCCCGCAGACCCGCGACATTCGTCTGGCGCGAAGCCGTTTCAAGGCTGGCAAGATCTCCGAGAACGAATACAAAGCCGCCATGCGCACCGAGATTGCGCGTTGCATCGAGCAACAGGAAGCACTGGGGCTGGATGTCCTCGTCCACGGCGAAGCCGAGCGCAACGACATGGTCGAGTACTTCGGCGAGCAGCTGTCGGGTTACGCCTTCACCCAGCACGGCTGGGTGCAGAGCTATGGCTCGCGCTGCGTCAAGCCACCGATCCTGTTCGGCGACATCAGCCGTCCGAAAGCCATGACGGTCGAGTGGAGCCGTTACGCGCAAGCGCAAACCCGCAAGCCGATGAAGGGCATGTTGACCGGCCCGGTCACGATCCTGAATTGGTCCTTCGTGCGTGACGACCAGGCGCGCGCGCTGACTTGCCGGCAACTGGCGCTGGCCATGCGCGAGGAGGTGCTTGATCTTGAGAAGGCCGGCATCCACGTCATCCAGATCGACGAGGCGGCCATGCGCGAAGGCCTGCCGCTGCGGAAGAGCGAATGGCCGCAGTATCTGGAGTGGGCGATCGAGTCGTTTCGCATCACCGCCAACGGCGTGGCCGATGACACCCAGATCCACACGCATATGTGCTACTCGGAGTTCAACGACATCCTCCCCTCGATCGCGGCCATGGATGCGGATGTCATCACCATCGAGACCAGTCGTTCCGACATGGAACTACTCGATGCATTCAGAGATTTCGACTATCCCAACCAGATCGGTCCCGGCGTCTACGACATCCACTCACCCAACATCCCGACGCAGGACGCGATGGTCGAACTCATGCAATTGGCAGCCCAGCGCATCCCAGCCGAACGCCTTTGGGTGAATCCTGATTGCGGCCTGAAAACACGCCAATGGGTCGAAGTCCAAGCCTCGCTGAGCCGCATGGTGGCGGCGGCCAAGTCCATGCGTGTCGCGGTGAATTCTGTCGCGGTGAATTCTTGATCCGGCCCGAAAATTGTACGAGCCGGGCGTAGCTGCCGAGCTTGCTCGGCAGTCAATGGAGCAAGCTCCATTGCTACAAGATAAGGGCCGGATCAATAACCTGCTTCAAGGCCATCATGGCGGCACGTGCCTCGCCCACGCCATGATCCGTCAGGCCGGTGTCATCGAACGGCGAGCCGGCTCCGATACACTGTGAGCCGTTTCGTTCAGACCTTCGATCTTGGCTCGATCAAGCCCATCCAACCCTTCACGCTGGCGCACGCTCGTGCGTTGGCTGTCGCCGCCGTGCCTGGCCGCAATCGGGCTGGCGATCGGATTCCTCGGGCCTTACGTGTGGGTCGCCGATCACGAGGTTCGCTCGGCGTTTGGCCGTTTGTCCTGGCAAATTCCCACGCGGGTGCTGGCGCAACCTCTGGAGCTGCGGCCCGAGCGCCCGATGAATGCCGAGGCGCTCGAAGTCGAGCTGGCGGCGGCGCGCTTTGTGGCCATGACCACGGCCAGCCGACCCGGCAGCTACGCGCGTGATGGCGAGCGTTTCGTGATCGCCACCCGCGGCTTCACCGATCTCGACGGCGTCTGGCCGGCGCAACGCATCGACGTCACCTTGGGCGGCGGCCGCGTGCGTAGTGTGCAGGTCAACGGCAAGCCGGCGGCACGGGTGCGCCTCGATCCTGCGCGCATTGCCACGCTCTACGGGGCCGAACAGGAAGAACGGCGCCTGGTGCGTCTGGACGATGTGCCGCCGCTTCTGATCACGACCCTGCAAGCGGTCGAAGATCGTGACTTCAAACACCACATCGGCATCGACTTCAGCGGCATTCTGCGGGCGGCCTGGGTCAATCTGCGCCACGGTGAAGTGCGTCAGGGTGCCAGCACTCTGACCCAGCAACTGGTGCGCAACCTGTACCTGAGCCGCGCGCAAACCCTGTCGCGAAAACTGCGGGAAATGCTCTACGCGCTCATCATCGAGGCACGCTTCGACAAGCGCAGCATTCTTGAGGCCTATCTCAACCAGGTCTATCTGGGCCAACAAGGCGATCAGGCCGTGCATGGCATTGCGGCCGGTGCCGACTTCTGGTTTGGGCGTGATCTCGAGCAACTGTCCGAAGCCGACATCGCGCTCCTGATCGGCATGATCCAGGGCCCGTCGGCACACGATCCACGACGCCATCCCGAACGCGCCAAGGCGCGACGTGATCGGGTGCTGGAGCAGATGCTGGAAACGGGTCTGATCGATCGTGACACCTACGCGCAGGCACGCGCCCAGCCCTTGGGCGTCACCCGCCATGGCGACCTCTCGCGCAATCGCTATCCGGCGTTCATGGCGCTGGTACGCGATCAATTGCAGCGCGACTACGAACCGGGCGCACTGCGCGGCGCCGGTCTGAGCATCCTCACCACGCTGTCACCCTCGGCTCAGAATCGAGCCGAATCAGCCGTCGAGCATCAGCTCGATGCACTCAGCCAAAAGGCGCGCCCAAGCTTGCAGGCCGGTCTCGTGTTGAGTGACACCCATAGCGGTGACGTGCTGGCGATCATCGGCGCGCGCGAGGCGGGTGATGCCGGTTTCAACCGCGCCCTCGATGCGCGCCGGCCGGTGGGTTCCCTGCTCAAACCTTTCGTGTACCTGCTGGCCTTGGCCCAACCTGGACGCTTCGCGCTGGCCACGCGCGTGGACGATGCGCCCATCACCCTGACCTTGCCCGGCAATCGTCAGTGGAGCCCGAACAACGCCGATGGCCGCAGTCATGGCCGGGTGAGCCTGCTGGATGCCTTGGCGCGTTCCTACAACCAGGCCACGGTGCGCATCGGCCTGGAGGTTGGCGTGGAGCGACTGGTCAAACTCCTGAACGTGCTGGCTGCAATCGATGCCACGCCCAATCCGTCCTTGCTGCTGGGCGCGGTGGACCTGTCGCCATTGCAGATGGCGCAGGCCTACCAGTTCATTGCCTCGGGCGGGCAAATCCAGCCGCTGCGCGCCGTGCGCGGCGTGCTGGCAGCCAATGGCACGCCGCTGCAGCGCTACGATGCCGCGCCACGCCCCGCGCAAAGCGGCGACACCGTGGCGGCACGTCTGGTCACGCTGGCGCTTCAGGAAGCAGTCCGCAACGGTACCGCGCGGTCGCTCTCGGCATCGGGATTGAGCTGGCTCGATGCCGCCGGCAAGACCGGCACCAGCAACGACAGTCGCGACAGCTGGTTTGCCGGCTATACCGGCGACCATCTGGCCGTGATCTGGGTCGGCAACGACGCCAATCAGGCCACCGGCCTGTTCGGGTCCACCGGCGCGATGAAGATCTGGATCGAGCTGTTCAAGCACCTTCCAAGCGCGCCTCTGCGCGTCGACTCGCAAGGCCTTGAATGGGCCTGGGTGGACGCGGAAGAATTTGCCACCACGCCGGAAGACTGCCCCGGCGCGCAGAAATTTCCCTTCGTCGCCGGCTTTCTTCCAACAGAATCCCGCGACTGCCACATGACCGGCTTGCGCCAATGGTTTGGCGCTGGAGACCCACGATGACCGGGACGATCCCGTGGTTGCGAACGAGCGTCGTGCTCGTGGCGAGCCTGCTCAGCGCCTGCACACCACCCGCACCGACGCGGCCTGAACCCGTCGAGCCCATCGCCCCGCCGCGCGACCTCATCGCCGAAGTGCGCGCAGCCGGCCGTGATGCGATCGACGGCATCGACATTCAGGCGTTTCAGGATCCGATCATCACCGACTTGCGCGACACCGCGCTGAAACAGGAGCACGAATACCTTTACCGGGAAGCGGATGCGACCGTACAACATGCCCTCAGCCTGACACCCGATGATCCTGAACTCCTGCAATGGCGTGCCGAGCTGGCGCTGGCGATGGGTCATCTGGACGACGCGGTGCGACTGGCCAACGCCTCGTGGGAACGTGGCCCTCGACTGGGCAGCCTGTGCCGTCGCAATTGGGCAGCCATTCGTCTGGCGCGCGAACTGAACGCCCTGCCCGATGCCGCTGCGGTCGCCGCAGCGCAGGGTGAGCGCTGTACCGTCGCCCCGCCGATACGCATGTAACTCCGCATTAGATCGTGGCCGATTCCCTGCTTGAGCAAACCCTGGCGGCGCTTGATCTCGGTGGCGCGCTCGACCAAGCCACCGATGGCTTCGTGCCGCGACAGGCGCAATTGCGCATGGCCGAGGCGGTGGTGGCGGCGATCGAGTCACGCGGCGAATTGATTGCCGAGGCCGGCACCGGCACCGGCAAGACCTATGCCTACCTTGTGCCGGCACTGCTGTCGAACCAGCGCACCATCGTTTCCACCGGCACCAAGGCCTTGCAGGACCAGCTTTTTCACCGCGATCTTCCGCGCGTGCGACAGGCCCTGGGCGCGCGTCTGCGGACGGCGCTGCTCAAGGGTCGCGCCAACTACCTGTGTTGGTATCGACTCGAACGCGCGCGCAGCGAAGGCCTGTTCGATTCACGCGAAACCGTGGCACAACTGCATGCCTTGCAGGCGTGGGCCAGCGGCAGCGACAGCGGTGATCTGTCCGAAGCCAGCTTCCTGCCGGAAGGCTCACCGCTCTGGCCACAGGTGACCTCCACCGCCGAGAACTGCCTCGGCACCGAGTGCCCGTTCTATCAGGACTGCTTCGTCGTCAAGGCCCGCCAGCGCGCACAAGAGGCCGATCTGGTGGTGGTCAACCATCACCTTTTGTTCGCCGATCAGGCCCTGAAGCAGGAAGGTTTTGGCGAAATCCTGCCCGGCGCCCACACCTTCATCCTCGACGAAGCCCATCAGGTGCCCGAGCTGGCCGCACAGTTCTTCGGCCGCCTGTTGTCGGCACGCCAGTTGCAGGATCTGGCGCGCGACGCCCAGACCGAAGCACTCGCCGTCAGCGGCGCGCAGGCCGTGGTGCAGGCGCCTGCGCAGGCGCTGGATGACACCGTGCGGACACTGCGTCTGGCCTTGGACGTGGTGCCGGGACGCGGCAACCTTGTCGTGTGGAATCAGATTCAGGGCATTGTCGATGGTGTTGCCGGTGTGCGCACAGCCCTGACGCAGTTGCACGCCGTACTGGCCCCGCTGGACGAGCGCAGTGTCGGCTTGAAGAGTTGCGTCGATCGCGCCGAGCAACTGGCGCTCGACGCCGAAGCGGTGTTCGGCACCCACGATGACGAGATGGTGCGCTGGTATGAGCTCAGCGCCCGCGGCTTTCAGGTGCATTGCACACCACTGGATGTTTCCGCCACCCTGCGCGACTTCCGTGCCCGATCACAGGCCGCGTGGATTCATACCTCGGCCACGCTTGCGGTCGATGGCCACTTCGAACACTTCGCCACGCAGATGGGTCTGGTTACACCGCAAACGCTGTTGCAACCATCGCCATTCGACTATCACAACCAGGCCCTGCTCTATCTGCCGCAGGCCATGCCCGAGCCGGGCACGCCCCATCATGTCGAAGCCATGATCGAGGCGACGCTGCCTTTGCTGGATGCATCCAATGGCCGCGCCTTCCTGCTGTTCACCTCGCACCGCGCCTTGCGCCAGGCCGCCGAGCTGCTGGCCGAGCGTCGCGAGTTTCCGTTGTTCGTCCAAGGCACTCAATCGCGTCACCTGCTGCTCGAAGGCTTCCGAACCTCGGGCAATGGCGTCTTGCTGGGCGCGGCCAGTTTCTGGGAAGGCGTGGATGTCGCGGGCGACGCCCTGCAATTGGTGGTCATCGACAAACTACCCTTCGCCGCACCCGATGACCCGGTGCTGGAAGCGCGGCTGGATTCGATTCGGCGCCATGGCGGTCACCCCTTCCGCGACTGGCAACTGCCACAGGCCGTGATCGCCCTCAAGCAAGGTGCAGGCCGATTGATCCGCACCCACAACGACCATGGCGTGCTGATGCTGTGCGACCCGCGCCTGGTGAGCAAGTCCTACGGCGCGCTGTTTCTCGCAAGCCTGCCGCCCTTTGCCCGCACCCGCGATGGTGAACGTGCGCTTGGGTTTCTTCGACAGCAGCGATTGCGCAGCTGAAAGCAGCGTAGACCATTCGCTGAGGCACTGCGGCCGGGCGATCAATTTGGGACTGCGGATCGTGTCAATGAAGGCATAAAAAAAGGGCCTCCCGAAGGAGGCCCTTGAAGGCTGGGAAACTGATTACTCAGTACCGATCACCAAGTTGTCCAAAGCGACCCATCCGTTCACCGGTGAATCTGGCGCTTCGATGGTGACCTTGGTAATTCCCGCCGTGGTGATGAAGCCACGGAAGTCCGTCGGCCCGGTTGTATTGAAGACTTCGGTCGTACCGTCACTCAACGTGATGGTGACCTGATGCCCAGGTAGCGGTGCCACACTGATATCCGTTGCCCAGGTGTTGAAGCCAAGGGCCTTCACCGGCGCACCGATGAAGCGGATGGTGACTTGGTCTGCTGCGGCATTGGTGCTGATCAGCCCAGTGTCGAACCACAGATCATCCGGCGTCGGTTCCGTATCGATCGTGTAGCCAATACCCGTCACCGGATCGATGTAATCCAGAGCCGGCTCTGCGGCAGTACTCGCCACGAGTTCGCTGAACGCGTTCTCATGGACGAGGCCGTAGAAGTTGCCCATGAAATCGTCACGACTGGTGTAGGTGCCAGGTACCGAGATCGGATCATCACCCTCGAAACCGTCCGAGAAGATCTGCGGCGGCAGCGGTGTCACGTCGAAGTTGACCGTGTAGTCGATGCGCGGCGAGTTCGGATCGTTGGAGGCGATGCACAACAGTGCCTCGTAGTGCCCCGGGATCAGCGAAGCCGCATTGGCGTTGACCGTCACATCTTCCGTTCCCCCGGCCAGAATCGCACCCGACAGCGGGTTGGCCGACAGCCACGAAATGTTGTTCGGGTTGTCGCAACCTGGCAACACGGGGCCGGTGTCCTGCACGCTGACCACCATGGTCAGGTGGAAGTCCGGAAGACCCAGCGCGGCTGCGGTCGTCGGTGTCGTGACGCTGCAGCCGGCAGCAGACAGGAACGTCGGGTGGGTCTCCGTCGTGGCATTGGCACCTGGATAGAACGTCCCGGCGCTGGTACCTGGCGTGGTCCACTCAACCACCAAATCCATAGCCACCGTGTCACTGATCTCGCCAGTCACCGGAACATCGATGGACGTGAGTGCTCCACTCGCGGTGAAGGACGCGGTACCGATCAGGGTCAACTGCCCAATGTCGATCGTGTCCACTGCCACCGAATGCGGGATGGTGTAGAGGTTGATCGTCGAAGGCAGGCCTCCGGCGACGTCGACGGAGCCGGTCGAAATGGTGACCTTGGTGACTTCGGTGGACGCAGCCACGAACGAGTGTTCGTTGAAGTAGAAACGCCGCCACCAACTGTTGGCGTCCGTCGTACTGCCGTCATTGCACGATACGCCTTGGTCGCCGGGCGTGTTGTCCGCCATCTGCGACAGATCGCCAGCCGCCAGCAACACCGGCGCACCGCGACGCGAAGCCGCTTCAACCGACACACCATCGACCGACACACCAAGATCATGACGGAGTGCCAAGTTTTCACTGATCAAGCCCAGCGCACGCAGGCGGTTGGCATCGTTGGTGCGCGCCTGCATCACCTCGCGGGTGCTGATCTGACCGGCAGGACGCAGCGGGATGGCCTCGTGGATCTGGTACTCCAGACGGCTGTTGGCTTCACCGCTATTGCTGATGGTCACCGCACCGCTGGTGCTTTCACCCGACATGGCAGTCAGGTTCAGGCTGAACGGGGCAACGCCGATGGCCGGAACCGGCAGCGGATCGTTGTTGACCGTGATGGTGTAGTCCTCGGCTTGACCGAAGCCCGCGGCATTGCATGGGTCGGCGACGCTGCTGAACTTCTTGATCACGCGCATGCGCGCATCGCCCAAAGTCGCACCTGCCGGAACGGCGATCTCACCCACGGCCTGCTGACCGTCGGCGCCCGTGGTATTGACCAGATCGCTGAGGTTGAAGGACTCGCCCGCATCGGTAAACACGCCGTTGCGGTTCCAGTCGACAAACACGCGCAGCTTGGCGGTGTAGGCACCATCGGTGTTGCCTTCGACGGCGATCGAATACACGCCACCCAAGGACACCACGCCACCTGGCACTGCACGGAAGTCTTCGAGCGCCGGGCTTGCGCCGACGTCGGGGCTGCTGGCGTTGTCGATGCCGGTGAAGACCACGCGACTGATCGGCTCGACATTGCTCGGGAAGGTGACGTTGCAATACGGCGCCGGGAACGGCAGGGGTGCAAAGTTCGCCTCTACCGTACACGCAGCGGACACGGGACCGACAGTCAGGGTGTTGCCGCTCAGGGTCGAGGTGCAGGTGCCACCCGCAGCGACCGGGCCGTAGCCGAAGTCAGGCGTCAGGGTGAAGCTCACGCTGCCGTTTTCGTCAACCGACTGAACCGCGGACGGCGAAATGCTGCCATTGCCGCTGGAGCTTGGCGTGACATCGAACATCGTGCCGTTGGCCGTTACCGTCAACTCCACCGGCACGGTGACCGTTGGCTCGTCCTCATCATCACTGGCCACGCACAGATTGGCCGTGTAGGTGCCAGGGCCGATACCCGTGGAATCGAAGGTTACCGTCACAGGCGTATTGCCGGCAGCCGGCGTCGTGCCCGAAGTCGTACCCACGCTCAGCCACGGCACATCGGAGACCGTGCAACCGCCGCCGCCACCGCCACTGCCGCTGCCATCGATGACAAACGGGTAGTCCTGAGCGGTGCTGCCGTCCACTGCAGCGACCCATGCCGTGCCGTCGTACTGGAGCGCATTGGCGCCAGGTGCGCCTACCGCGCCAGCGATGGTCACCGGCGGAGCCCAAGGACCTGATGCCAGCGAACCACTCAACTGCCAGTCCACCCAGTAGGTGCCCGCCGGCAACGTCGTGCCGACCGTGACGACAACGGCCATGATCGGACGCTGCGAGTTGGCTAGGTCCGTATCGAGTGTGCGATAGATGTTGCTGAACGCGGTACCCGCCATCCGGTTGGTGGTGGTGTCGCCAAAGACGACCGTGCTGCCGGCTTGGCCGGGAGGACCATTCCAGATCTGCAGGTTGGCGGCCGTCATGGTCGATGTCGTCGTCGACCCGGTCTGGTAGGCATAGACCGTCACCGTATCGACCGTCCAGCCACCTGCGGGGACGACGAAGTCATCGGCCACACGGAAGCCATTGGCCGAAGAAACGTTGGAACCATAAGTCGTAGCACCCGCAGCGGTCTGCAACGCGCTCACATCGAGGCCACCCGAGCCTGCACCCACGTCCGTCACCAAAGGACCGTTGTCGTACAACAAAGCCGAGGGCGCATTGGGCTGACGATTGGATTCGTCGATAGCCCACGTCAGATCCGACGTGCCCAGATTGTTGATCGTCAAGGTCGAACCTGAGGTCATGTTCGTCACTTGCGATGCCGACAGACTGGTTGGCGTCACATCGATTTCGGGATGGCCGGTCACCGTCAGGGTGGCACTGGCCGCCTCCGTGTTGCTGCCTTGATCGGTCTGCACATCGCCAATATCGATGGTGTCGACATGGACACCCACCGGAATGGCATTGACCGTCGCCACGATCTGACAGGTGCTGTTTGCCGCCAAGCCAAGGCCCGCTGGCAGGGTGATCGAGGTGGCGTTGATATGGGCATTGCCACTGAGCACCAGACCGCAGTTGGTCGTGGCCGAGGTGGCATTCAGACCCGCAGGAAGTGCGTCCACAAACGGCGCCGTCAGGGTTGCCGTGCTGGCCGTGGTGTTGGTCAAGGTCACGGTCATCGTGCTGTCCTGACCCTCTTCGATCGTGTCCGGGCTGTAGGACTTCGTCACCAGAATCGGGGGAATCTGCTTGAAGTTGGCAACGACGCCGCAGTCGGCAACGATCGCACCGGTTTCATAGCTGTTGCCGGTCAGGGTACCCGCCGGGCAGTCGCCTCCGACGGTGTCGATCTCGTAGCCGGGATCTGGGGTCAGGGTGAAGGTGGTCGTGGTACCTGAGTTCACGCTCTGCGGGGTGCTCGGATCAATCGTGCCCGAGGCGGTTCCGACGCTGGGCGTGACGGTGTAAGAAACTCCGCAATCCAATCCCACGTCGTCGATCTGAGCGTAATAGTCCCAAGCACCCACTTCGGCGGTGTGATAGCGCCAGCGCAACTTCAAACCAGCCTGGCCCGCCCACGGCGAGAGGTCGATCGAGACATCCTCGCCGGGTGTGTTGCCGAGACCACCGTGGCCCGTTGCAACCCAGCTCAGGACGTTTGTCCAGTTGAGGCCGTCATCCGTCGTGATATCGACGTCGAACGCCTCGACGCCGGAGTAGTACTGGAAGTTGGCCGAATAGTTCAAGGTGGCCCACGTCATGCCAGTGAGGTCGAAGCTTGGCGAAACCAGCGAGGTGTCGTAGGTCCCTGGGAGGTCATCGCTGCTGACCGTCGCGGCCGTGCCCGTGCCATTGGTCCAGTTGCCGTACCCCAGGTCAGAATTGAGTACCCATTGCGGACCGGCTGGCTGGCCTGTTTCGATCGTCCAGGCTGCAGGCGGGACGCTATCGAAACCTTCGGCGGCGGCGTTGCACACAAAGGTGCTGACAGGGCTCGCCTTGAAGTTTGCAACCACTGTGCAATCGGCCGTGATCGCGCCGGTTTCGTAGCTGTTGCCGGTCAGGGTACCCGCCGGGCAGTCGCCACCGACGGTGTCGATCTCGTAGCCGGTATCGGGCGTCAGAGTGAAGGTGGCGGTTGCGCCATCGTTCACGGTCTGCGCGGTGTCCGGATCAATCGTGCCCGAGGCGGTACCGACGCTCGGGGTAACGCTATGGGTTGACACACAGGCATTGGCAGGGGATGCACTGTTGCGAGGCACAGGCGTCGCCGTGCTGAAATCGGCTGCGTTGTCGTCGGTATCAGTGCAGCCGCCATCAGCGCGAAACGCCGCCAAGGTGGAGCTGGTGACCGGTGCCGCAGCCGTGCCTTCGAACGCGGCTCCCGAGCCATAGCCCACCAGATCGATGACCGCAGGGTCGGTGGCACAGGCCGTCGTCGCACAGGTCAAAGCCGTTGTGCCATTCACCAGTGCGAGGTTGCCATTGGTTCCGCTAGGCGCCCAATTCGATGACGTCTGATCGGGCGTCAATGGAATGTTGCCGCCGTTGCTTCCCGAGCCCACCTGAACAAGGAAGTAACTGTTGGCCGCCACGGTACCGGCAAGATCGGTCTTGCCAGACCAATTCGTGCCCGCAGACGAGGCATATTGGATCGACAAGCCCGCCAGCGCGACCGGGGTTGCGCTCGCATTGAACAGCTCGACGTATTTTTCTTGATACGTTGCGCCGCCATTGCCGCCGCCGCCATAAATTTGACTGATCCGCAGATCAGTCGACTGTGCCTGCACGGCACCGCCCAACGCCAGGCCACTGCCCAGCAAGGCAAGCGCAAGTGCTTGTTTCAACCTGAATTTCATATGCTTCTCCCCGATACGACAAGCCCGTCTGGCAACGAAGATCACCTGGGCACCTTTTCCCTGTAAAAACGGTCGTTGCATCAAAGGCCTGAGCGACCCATCGGCGCAACGCTGACACTTCCCCAACAGCCTTCGGTCCGATGCCACAGCGGGCACATCCCACAGTTCCGAATGAATGTTGGCTGATTGCTTTATGCCGCAAGTGCGCCAGCAAAGCAACGTTCTCGCCTTCTCAACCACGATAGTGTGAACGGAATCTCAGGTGGCAAGGGATAGTCCTGCTGCATGGCGGTGCATGCGTGTGCTTCAAGCGGAGCGACTTTCCCGCAGTGCAGCATCCACCCGCTCAAGGTCCGCCTCGGTGTCCACGCCGGCCGGAAAGGGCTCGGGGCTGAGCGCCACGGCGATGGACCAGCCTGCTTCGAGGGCGCGCAATTGCTCCAGCGCCTCGACCTGCTCCAGCACGCCCGGTGGCATCGCGGCAAAGACACGCAAGCTGGCGACGCTGTAGGCGTAGAGGCCGATGTGCCGGAGCCAGGGGCCCGTGGGCAGGCGCAGGCGATCCTTGGCGAAATGGTCGCGATGCCAAGGAATCGGTGCGCGGCTGAAATACAGCGCCAGGCCCGGGGCACTTCGTACCAGCTTGACGCAGTTGGGGTCGAACAGTTCTTCCGTACTGTCGAGCGCTTGCGCGAGCGTTGCGATCGGCGCACCCGATCGGGCCAGTGCCACGGCCACGGTTTGAATCGCGCTGGGCGGTGCCAGCGGTTCGTCGCCTTGCAGGTTGACCACGATGCGATCGTCGGACCAGCCACACAGGGCTGCGCACTCGGCCAGCCGATCGGTGCCCGAGGTGTGCTGTGCCGAGGTCATCACGGCGCGCAGACCCAAGGGTGTGACGGCCTCGATAATGCGCGCATCGTCCGTGGCGACCACCACCTCGGCGGCACCGGCCTCCAGCGCGCGGCGTGCCACGTGCACGATCATCGGCTCGCCTGCAATCAGGCGCAGCGCCTTGGCCGGCAGCCGGGTGGATCCATAACGCGCCGGAATGGCGACGACGAACTCAGGGATCGTTTGGGCTACTGGGGTGTTCATGCGTGACGTGTCCGTGGGTCGCCAGTCGTGTGGAAAGTGCATCGTAGAACGACTCGGGCAAGCGCGCCTGGGCGGGCACGGCGAACCAGTTGGCTTGTGCGAAGCGCGCACATTTGACCGCGTCTTTCTCGGTCATCAGCAGCGGCGCGCCATCGGCAAAATCCAGGTCCGCTGCGCTGAAATCGTGATGATCGGCGAAGGCGTGGGGCATGATGCTCAACCCCTCGGCACCAAGTGCGGTGAAGAAGCGCTCGGGGTTGCCGATACCGGCGACGGCATGCACGCGGACACCTGCAAAGCTCGCCAGCGAGCGGCGTTCGCCTCCCGCCAAGGCGACGGCATCACCCAGTTCCAGTTGCATCGGCACTTCGCCTTCTTGCGCCGAACCGCCATTGCAGACGATGAAGTCACACGCCGCAGCGCGTTCGATCGGTTCGCGCAAAGGGCCGGCCGGCACCATACGCGCATTGCCGAAGCGGCGCTGCCCATCGATCACGAGGATTTCCACGTCGCGCATCAAACCGTAGTGCTGAAGGCCATCGTCGGCGACGAGTACATCCACCTCGCCCGATTCGACCAACAGGCGGGCCGCTTCGATGCGGCGTGCTGCGACGGCCACCGGTGCCTTTGAGTTTCCTGCAATCAATAGTGGCTCATCACCGACCTCGGCCGGCGTGGAATCGACACGCACGCGCCGCACGTCATCGGTAGCGCGACCGTAACCCCGCGAGATCACGCCAGGACGCCAGCCACGCATGCGCAATGCATTCACCAGGGCGATGACCAGAGGTGTCTTGCCGGCACCACCGACGGCGAGATTGCCCACCACGATCACCGGCACGCCGGCGCGTCGGGTAATGGCGTCGCCACCCGCCGACACGGCTACGAGATAGCGCCTGCGACGATGCCGCGCGACCCCTTCAAACCCACACGCCAGCCAGCGCAAGACGAGGTTCGGCGTCGCCTCGCCGTACCAGCGCCGTTCGAACCAACGCGTAATCGCAGCACGCCAGCGCGCCACGGTTCAGACCTTCGCTGTCGGGTCGCGGAACTGCAACTGATGCAGCGCGGCGTAGGTTCCCGCACGAGCAAGCAGGTCCGCATGACGACCGCGCTCGACGATGCGGCCACGCTCCAGCACCACGATCTGGTCGGCGTGCTCGACCGTGCTCAGTCGATGGGCGATCACCAGGGTGGTGCGGTTGACCATCAGGCGCGCCATGGCGTCTTGAATCAGCCGTTCGGATTGGGTGTCGAGCGCGCTGGTGGCCTCGTCCAGAATCAGGATCGGCGCATCCTTGAGCAGGGCACGCGCAATCGCGATGCGCTGGCGCTGGCCGCCCGACAGCAAGGCACCGTGCTCGCCGACCGGGCTGTCCAGGCCCTCGGGCAAGCGCTCGATGAATTCCATGGCATTGGCGGCCTCGGCCGCGGCACGAATGCGCTCGCGGCTGGCGCCCGCCAGCCCACCGTAGGCAATGTTGTCGGCGATGCTGCCGTTGAACAGGACCACGCGCTGGCTGACCAGGGCAATCTGTGCGCGCAGATCAGTCAGACGGTAATCGGCCAGTGCGTGGCCGTCGAGCTGGATCTCACCCGCGTCCGGCTCGTAGAAGCGCGGCAGAAGGCTGACGAGACTGCTCTTGCCACTGCCCGACGGGCCGACCAAGGCGGTGATGCTGCCGGCCGGGCACTCCAAGTCAATGCCATCGAGGGCTGGATCGGCGCGACCCGGATAACGCAGGCTCACGCCACGCAATTGCAGTTCGCCACGCGCGCGTTGCAACGGGCGCGTACCGGTGTCACGTTCGGGTGTGCGATCCAGCACTTCGAACATTTCCTCGGCCGCCGCGACGCCACGTTGCACGGTGGACTGCACCGTGGTGAGACGTTTGATCGAGGGCAACATCACCAGCATCGCGCTGATGAGCGACATGAAGGTGCCCGCGCTCATGCCATCGAGCAGGTCCGGCCGTGTGGCGCGCCAGACGATCGCCGCCAAGGCGCTGGCTGCAACCACCTGGATCACCGCTGAGCTCAGCGCATTGGTGCTGGCGATCTTGAGGTTCAAACCAAGGTTGTGTTGCACCGCTTGGGCAAAACGTTCCGACTCGCGTGCTTGTCCGCCATAAATGCGGATTTCACGATGGCCATCGACCGCCTCATCGACCGCGCCGGTGACATCGCCCATCGAGGTCTGGATGGTGCGATTGATGCGCCGATAACGTCGCCCCACGACCTGCCACACCCAACCGGTGAGCGGCAGCATCACGAACAGATACAGGGTGAGACTTGCGCTGTGCCAGAGCATCACGCTCACCATCGCCAACACGGTAAGCGTTTCCACGATCATCAGCCGCACCGCATCGGCGCTGGCCTGGGCCACCTGCTCGGCACCGTAGATCACGCGCGACACGATCTGCCCCGCGGGCTCGTGATCGAAATAGGCAGCAGGCAGGCGTTGGTACTGGCCGAACAATTGCTTGCGCAGATCACGAACCACGCTGCGACCAATGCGCGCCATGCCGTAATCGCCGGCATAGGTGGCCACGCCACGAATCACGAACAGGCCCACCAGCAGGAACGGCATCCAGAAGATCGCCTGCGCGTTGCGGGCCACGAACAGCTCGTCGAGCATCGGCTTGATCAGCCAAGTGAACAGGCCGGCGGCGGCGGCATCGAACACCATGCCGACACAGGCGAGCAGCCAAAACGGCCAGTACGGCCGCACGTAAGCGAGCAGCCGCCGATAGATTTTGCGCGTGCCGGCCGGCGCGCTCACTTCGCGTCCGCTGTGGCCGGCACGGTGGCGATCGACAGGCGCGAAAAGCCGAGTTGTCCGATCGCGTCCATCGCCGTGATCACGGCCTGATGCGGCGTCTTTCCATCGGCGCGCAAGATCACGGTGCGGTTCTTGTCGTCACCGGCCACCTTGCCGATGGCCTCGCGCAAGGAGGCCACGTCACGTCGCAGCACTTCACTGCCGCCGACGAAGTAGCGACCCTCGGCATCGACCACGATCGTGAGCGGATCCTTCGGCGTTTCGGCCACTTGGCTGTTGGCTTCGGGCAGGGCGATCTTGAGTGCGCTGCGATCCTGGAACGTGGTGGTCACCACGAAGAAGATGATCAGGGTCAACACCACATCAATCAGCGGAATCAAGCTGATTTCCAGTTCATCCTCGGGTCGGGCAGAACCGATCCTCATCCGGCCGAACTCCGGCGTCGTGCTGGTTTGCTGGCTTGCGCAGCCTCGTTGGCGGTGGCTTCCAGGGTGTCGACCAGAGCCATCGACTGACGCTCCATCTCGATCACGTAGGCAGCGATCAGGCCGCGGAAATAGCGATGGAACACCAGCGCCGGAATCGCGACACAGATGCCGGCGGCAGTGGTGATGAGAGCCTGTCCAATGCCACCGGCCAATTGCGTCATGTCACCGACACCGTGATCGAGGATGCCAAGAAACAAACGCATCATGCCGATCACCGTACCCAGCAGGCCCAGCATCGGGGCGGCGCTGGCGATGGTGCCGAGCGTGTTCATGAAACGCTCCAGTCGATGCAGGACGTGGCGACCGATGTCCTCGATGCGCTCGCGGATGATTTCACGTGGGCGCTCACGTACGTCGAGCGCGGCAGCCAGCACTTCCCCCAGCGGCGAGTTCTCGCGCAGCGCGTCGATGTGCTTGGGGTCGAGGTGCGGATTGCGCGCCCATTCACGCACCTCGTCACCCAGACCGGACGGCAGCACCGTCTTGCGGCGCAGCGCCCAGAAGCGCTCCAGCACGATCGCCAGGGCGATCACCGAGATCGCCATCAGCGGCCACATTACCCATCCACCGGCCTTCAACAGTTCCAGCACGCGCCTGCTCCTTGTCGATTCCTTGTGTGGCGGGGCCACGGCTTGCGCAGTTTACCCGCAGCGCGCTCGATTTCAGCGCTTGCAGCCCACCAGACTCAAGCGCTGCCCCGGCCGAATCAGATACTTGGGCGCGTGGATGTGATTGGCTTGCGCCAAGGTACGCACCTGACAACCACGCCCTCTTGCGATCGCATGCAAGGAATCGCCTTTGCGCACGACGTAGCTCGCCGTCACCGGCCGCGAGATCACCGGCGGCTTGGCCTCGTGCAATTCACGACTCATCGCCAGCATGGGCCCACTCTGGCACTGCTGCTCGAACGCCTTGCGCGCGGCCATCGGCATCACCAGCTCGGTGCCCGCCGGCAATCGCGTGCCCGCTTCCCAGCGCGGATTGAGGTTGCGCAAATGCCGGAACCATCCGCGTGGGTTGCCGTGCTGGCCCAGGCACACGGCCACTTCGTTGATCGACATCGCCTGAGCCAAGGTCATCGACGTCGGCGTGGCGTCGTATTGGGCCAGGCTCAGGTTGTAACGCTCGGGATGCAGGAACAACCACGCCGCCGCCAACACCATCGGCACGTACTCGCGCGTCTCTCCCGGCAAGGCATTGAACACCGCACCGCTCCAGAATCGACGTGCGCCCTTGTCTGACAGGCGGGCGATGCGCCCTTCACCGCCGTTGTAGGCCGCCAGCGCCAAGGCCAAGTCGCCATTGAGCTCGGCAAAGCGTTCGTTGAGATAGGCCGCGTTGGCCCGCGTCGAGGCCGCTGGGTCAAAACGCAGATCAAAACCCGTCGCCCGACTCAATCCAAAACGCGCGGCAGTGGCTGGCATGAACTGCAGCGGCCCCGCCGCACCGGCACGCGATACGGCGTGCACCCGCCCGCCCGATTCCTTGGCCAAAATCCCGAACAGCAAGGCCTCGGGCAAGCCTGCCTTCTCGTACTCCGGGAACATGCGATAGCGCATGTACTGATAGTTTTCCCAGGTATCGAGCAACTGCGGGCGCAGCCAGGTCAACCACTCTTCCAGCGCCGCCTTCACGGGTTCGTTCAACTCGATGACGCGGGCCAGATCACGCCCATTCAACAAGGTCGTGGTGCGCGCCGCCTCCGGCATCATCTGCAAGACCGGTGAATCACCCTCGCCCTGCACCTGCGCCTTGGCATCGAGCGGCTCATTGTCATCGGTGGCGCCGACCAAGAGTCGCCCCTGCCGCACCAGGAGTGCATCCTGCGCCGCCAACACCCGCCGAACATCGCAACCGGCAAGTGCCAGGCACGCATCAGCCAGTTGCCGCAGGTCGTCTCGGGCGCCACCAAACTCGGTGGCTGCGGCATCGATTTCGCCTGCGCGATAAAGGTCCGCCGCGGTGTCAAAACGCACGGTGGCGACATCGATACGCGTGTACAGCGCATTGAGCGCATCATCCGAAACCGCCGGCGATAGGGACTTTGGCGCGCTGGCGCAGGCAGCCATGCCAAACAACATCACCACACACATCGTGAAATACGAACGCACGCCCACTTCCGGAAAGACTCAAACCGCGCACAGTAACCAGACCGGGGCGACACGACAAGCCGAGCACCCACAGCACCTCGCCAGCTTGCCATCCCGGCATCCTTTGACGCATCATGATGCCAACAAAGTTGATGAGTGAAGCATCATGCGAACAACCTTGACCCTCGATCCCGATGTCGCCGAGCTGCTCAAGCAGGCCGTGCACGCGCAGCGTCGCCCCTTCAAGCATGTGCTCAACGACGCACTGCGTCAGGCCTTGGCCGAGCCGGCTGCTGCCCCGGCGCCCTTCGTGCAACGCAGCTATTCCATGGGGCGTCCGCGCCTCGACCTGAGCAAGGCGCTGGCTCTGGCCGGTGAACTCGATGACCAGCACACCCTGGCGCGATACCGTCCATGAGGATGCCGGACCTCAACGTATTGCTGTACGCCGTCAATGCCGATGCGCGCCAGCAAGCCACGGCCGCACGTTGG
Organism: Chiayiivirga sp.; assembly: GCA_035703435.1. GTDB lineage: Bacteria > Pseudomonadota > Gammaproteobacteria > Xanthomonadales > Xanthomonadaceae > Denitratimonas. Next base: position 152,042 of record DASSYF010000026.1, read on the forward strand.
CTGGAAGATGCCTATGCCGAGGCGGCCGGAATCGGCTTTGCCTGGGTCGTGATCTTGGGTTTTTTGCGGATTGCGACCCGCCCGGGAATCTTTGCCCGTGCGCTCACACTGGACGAAGCCTTGGCTCAGGTGGACGAGTGGCTTGCCCATCCGCGTGCGCGCCTGATCCATCCGGGCGAACGCCATCCAGCCCTGCTCGCGCGTTTGCTGATTGGCGCCGGTCACGGTGGCGACTTGGTGACCGACGCACATCTGGCTGCGTTGGCGATCGAACACGGCGCCACTCTCGGAAGTTTCGATCGCGACTTTCACCGATTCCCAGGGCTGCAGCTCGATGCACTGAGCGACACATCCATTCACGAGCGATAGGAGCCTGCGCGGCAGAAACTTTCGATAGCGAAACCGCGATATCGCCATAGGCAAGGCCAATCGGAGAGCGCGCATAGTGGTTCTATGTAAGCTCGACGAGTGGTCTTGCCTATGGATGAGAGCGCGGTTGCAGCCGGAAGGCTTCTGCCGCGCAGGCTCCTAGGCCGCCTTCGCACGGCGCGACGCCACCGACACGCGTCCATCACCTACTATCATCTGACGGCACTTTCATCCGCTTGGCCGAGCACGCTTCGACCTGACCTAAACACGCTCGCCGGCATCGCCGTGACGACACCGCATTGGAGAACACCCGCGTGAATGAAATCCTCGTCGGCAAAGCCGTCACCACCGCGACCAGCGGCGCCGTCAATCTGTTGGCGCGCTACGGCAATCGTCACGGCTTGATCGCCGGTGCCACCGGTACGGGCAAATCGGTGTCGCTGATGGTGTTGGCCGAAGGTTTTTCGCGCCTCGGGGTGCCGGTGTTCGTGGCCGATGTGAAAGGCGATATCGCCGGCCTTGCCGTGGCCGGCAGCAGCAACGACAAGATCGCCGCACGCGTGGCCGAAATCGGCATCGAGAACTACGCCAACGAAGGCAATCCGGTGGTGTTCTGGGACCTGTTCGGCAAGGACGGGCACCCGGTGCGCGCGACGATTTCCGAAGTCGGCCCGACCCTGCTCGGGCGCATGCTGGAACTCAACGACACCCAGTCGGGCGTACTCGACATCGTGTTCAAGTTGGCCGACGACAACGGCTGGCTGCTGCTGGATCTGGAAGACCTGCGCTCACTGCTGGTGTTCGCCAGCGAGGAACGCAAGGAAATCTCCACCCGCTACGGGCTGATCAGCACTGCCTCGATCGGCGCGATCCAACGCGCCCTGCTGCGTCTGGAACAGGAAGGCGGCGATCAATTCTTCGGAGAACCGGCGCTGGACTTGTCCGACTTGATGCGGACCGACCTGTCCGGTCACGGCATCATCAACGTGCTGGCCGCCGACAAACTGTTCCTGAAGCCGCGTCTGTATTCCACGTTCTTGCTGTGGCTGTTGTCGGAACTGTTCGAGAATCTGCCGGAAGTGGGCGATCTGGATACGCCCAAGCTGGTGTTCTTTTTCGATGAAGCGCACCTGTTGTTCGACGATGCACCCGCGGCGCTGCGCCAGCGCGTGGAACAGGTCGTGCGCTTGATTCGTTCCAAGGGCGTCGGCGTCTATTTCTGTTCGCAGTTCCCAGACGATGTGCCCAGCGAAATCCTGGGGCAACTCGGCAATCGCGTGCAGCACGCGCTGCGCGCCTACACCCCGCGCGACCAGAAGGCGGTGCGCACCGCAGCAGAAACCTTCGTCAGCAATCCAGCCTTGAATGTGGAAGAAGCCATCTCCCAGCTCGGCACGGGCGAAGCCTTGACCTCGATGCTGCAACTCAAGGGCATTCCATCGCCAGTGGAAAAAACCCTGATCTGCCCACCGCGCTGCCGCATGGGCGCGATCACGCCGGAAGAACGCGCCGCCGTGCGCCAACGAAGCCCCATTGGACCGCGCTATGACACGCCACTCAATCGCGAATCGGCGCAGGAAATCCTCACCCGTCGAGCACAAGCACAAACGGCCGAAACCACGCCAGGCAAGACGGGCGAAGCCAGCACGGGCGGCGGTGCCGCGCCGCAGGAAAGCGGCGGAATGGGCCAGAAGATCAACGAGTGGCTATTCGGCACCAAGCGCCGCCAAGGCGTGGTGGATGCCATGGCCAAACAAACCGCACGCACCGTGGGACGAAAACTCGGCAACCAGATCCTGCGCGGCATCCTGGGTGGCATCTTCAAGAAGTAGGCCGCGCTTGATCGCGCAACGCCCATCCTGACTGGCCTCATCACTACTCAGCCAACGCTGTTGCTCCATGCCTTCTCCCGCCGGGAGAAGGTGCCCGATGGGCGGATGAGGGGCTTGTGTCGTGCTTTGCCAGCAACGCTTCCCTCACCCCAACCCCTCTCCCTGATGGAGAGGGGCTATGCAACGGCTGAGGAATGGGACTAGTCAGGACGCTCAGTCGCGCCGCAGTTTTTAGCCTGATGCGAAAGGAGTAAGGTGCACGGCTCCGTTTGGCCATTCTCAAGGAACCGTCCGTGCCTCGTTATCTCGTTCTGGCCACCGCTGTCAGCCTGGCGCTGGCAGCCTGCAGCCCACAAGAGTCCACACCTGTGAACACACCCGATCAACACGCTGCAGCGACCCCTGCGGCTGCCAAGCCCGCGCCCAATCCGTTCCTCACGGTCAGTGCCCTGCCCTTCCATGCGCCCGACTTCAAGGCCATCACCGATGCTCACTTCCTGCCCGCGTTCAAGCAGGGCATGAGCGAGCAACTGGCCGAGATTGCAGCCATCACGGCCAATGCGGAGCCAGCCAACTTCGACAACACCTTCCTGCCACTGGAAAAATCCGGTGCGCTGCTGGATCGGGTGACGCGCGTCTTCTTCAGCGTGGTGCAGGCCGATACCAATCCGGAGCGCCAAAAAATCCAGGAAGAAATGGTGCCCGCCTTGGCTGCCCATCAAGACGCCATCAACCTCGATGCCGCGCTGTTTGCCCGCATCAAAGCGGTGTATGACGCGCGCGCAACGGCTGGCCTCGATGCCGAGCAAACGCGCCTGGTGGAAGAGACCTATCACGCCTTCGTCAAGGCCGGCGCCGAATTGAGCGAGGCCGACAAGGCCAATCTGCGCGCCCTCAACACCGAGGAAGCCACCCTCGCCAACGACTTCCACAATCGTCTGGTGGCAGGCTCGGCGGCGGGTGCCGTGGTGGTCGATGACCTCAAGCAACTGGCGGGCCTCTCGGACGGCGAAATCGCCACGGCCGCTGCCGATGCCAAGGCCCGTGGTCTCGACGGCAAATGGCTGCTCGCCCTGCAAAACACCACCCAACAACCGGAACTGGCGTCGCTTGAAAATCGCGAACTGCGCGCCCGCATCCTCAAGGCCTCGGAAACCCGTACCGAACAGGGCGATGCCAACGACACCCGAGCCATCGTGCAGCGGCTGGCGCAGTTGCGGGCGCAGAAGGCCAAGTTGCTGGGTTTCCCGGACTATGCCACCTACACCATGGGCGACCAGATGGCCCAGGTCCCGGCCAATGCCCTGAAGCTGCTCAATGGCGCAGTGCCCGCCGCCACCGCCAAGGCGCGTGGTGAACTGGCCGATATCCAGGCCGTGATCGATGCACAGAAAGGCGGCTTCCAAGCCACCGCTTCGGATTGGGATTTCTACGCCGAACAGGTTCGGAAGGCCAAGTTCGATCTGGACGAAAACCAGATCAAGCCCTATCTCGAATTGGACAACGTGCTGCAGAACGGCCTGTTCTACGCCGCCAACCAGCTCTACGGCATCACCTTCACCGAACGCCACGACATCCCGGTCTATCACCCGGACGTTCGCGTGTTCGAAGTCACCGACGTCGATGGCAAGCCATTGGCGCTGTTCTATGCCGATTATTTCAAGCGCGACAGCAAGTCCGGTGGCGCCTGGATGGATGTCTTCGTCGAGCAGAACGGCCTGACCGGCACGCGCCCGGTGGTGTTCAACGTCTGCAATTTCAGCAAGCCCGTGGAAGGCCAGCCAGCGCTGCTGAACTGGGACAACGTCACCACGATGTTCCACGAGTTCGGCCATGCCCTGCACGGCATGTTCTCCAACTCGAAGTATCCGAGCCTCGCCGGCACCAATGTGCCGCGTGATTTCGTCGAATTCCCTTCGCAGTTCAATGAGCACTGGGCGATGGAACCCTCGGTGCTGGCGCACTACGCCAAGCACTACCAGACCGGCGAACCGATGCCACAAGCCTTGCTCGACAAGATCGCCAAGGCACACACCTTCAATCAGGGTTATGCGACCACGGAATACCTCGGCGCGGCCTTGCTCGATCTGGCTTGGCATACCCTGCCGGCCGATGCGCCCTTGGTCGCCGATGTGGATGCTTTCGAGGCCAAGGCCCTGGCCGATGCCAAGGTCGATCTGCCGCAGGTACCACCACGTTATCGCACGACCTATTTCGACCACATCTGGGGCGGCGGCTATTCAGCCGGCTACTACGCCTATTTCTGGTCGGAAATGATCGATCACGATGCTTTCGACTGGTTCACCGAGCACGGCGGCCTGACCCGCGAGAACGGCCAGATCTTCCGCGACAAGATCCTCTCGATCGGCAACACCCGCGATCTGGCGACGGCCTATCGCGAGTTCCGTGGCAAGGATCCGAGCGTGGAGCCGCTGCTCAAGGCACGCGGCTTGAAGTAAGACCTCGGCGACCCGAACGCCCTTGCACGGGCGTTCGGGTCGGACGTATCTCAATGTGCGCCGCGATACTTCTTTTCCCCGGCCGTCACCGCCAGATCCAGACGATTTTCCGGTGGCGGCAGCGGGCACGTCGAATAGGCGTTGAAGGCACAGGGCGGGTTGTAGGCCCGATTGAAGTCGATGATGGCCTCACTGCCCGTCGGCATCGGCGCATTGAGCTGGCGACCCGCACCGTAGGTGTCCTTGCCGGACGTACGGTCGGCAAACACGAAGAACAGCGTGCCATCCTCTTCCAGTGCCTCAAGCCGATAGGTCTTGCCGTCGCGATCGAAGGTGACGGTGCCAAGGTTCGGTGTGTCTTCCAGTTGTCCCACCACGTTGGCGATGGGAATCGTGGTGCCTGGTGGATGCGGTTCAAAACGCGCATGCACGCGCCAGGATTCGTCCGGCGGATAAAAGTCGATGCCGGCAAATTGGGTGCGCGTGGCGGCTTGAGAATCACGCACGCGCAAACCGTAATGCCCGGAACGCACGATCAGATTGAAGTTGCGGCGCCCTTCGTCAAAGCTCACCACGGTCGGCGCACCCTCAGTGTCAGGCACGAGTTGCACGACACCCGACGCGGGCTTGCCATCGACCTGCGCGTTCGAATCCTCCGCAAACTCCAAACTGACCTGTTCACCCTCGCGCACGATCTCGCCCAGATGCGCCGGCCCGATGGTCAGCACGATGGCGTTGTCATCCGCGCTTCCGATGCTGTGGCGGCCGGGCTCGATCCAATGCAGACCCACCAGTGACAACCAACCCAAGGGCTGTGTCAGACGTGCGACGCGTTCAGCGCGCGCCTGTTCGATGCCTTCTGCGTATGTGTGTTCCTGCGCCATCACCGAACTCCCTGCGAACGTGATCATCACGGCCAGCATCGTCTTCCACATCGTTCCACTCCGTTGTGGGCTAACGCCCACGCAAAAACAGCTTGTCCAATTGTGCCTTGTCCAACTGCACCCAGGTTGGGCGGCCGTGGTTGCATTGTGCCGAGCGTTCGGTGGCTTCCATGTCGCGCAACAGCGCATTCATTTCCACCACGCTCAGGCGCCGATTGGCGCGTATCGAGGCATGACAGGCCATCGTGCCCAGGAGTTCATTGCGCTGCTCCTCGACCCGACGGCTGCTGCCGTGAAGCATGAGATCGGCCAGCACATCCACCGCCAATTGCCGCACATCCACGCCCTCCAACAAGGCTGGAATGCTGCGCAACATCAAGGATTGCGGACCACTGCGATCCAGTTCCAAACCCAGCGCGCGCAAGGTGGGTGCGTGTTCGTCGGCGGCTGCCGCCTCACGCTCACTCACGCTCAGTGCCACGGGCACCAGCAAGGGCAAGGCGCGGATGCCCTCGCCATCTTGAGCGAGCTTGAGTCGTTCGTAGCTGATGCGCTCGTGCGCGGCGTGCATGTCCACGATCACCAGACCCTGCGCGTTCTCGGCGAGGATGAAGATGCCGTGCAACTGTGCCAGGGCAAATCCCAGTGGCGGGACGGTGGCGTCATCCGGCGCGGGCACGCGTGGCGCCACTGCAGCACGCGAACTGCCATAAAGCGCAGCGTAGGCCGCCACTTGCTCGTTGACGCGCAAGGGCATCGGCGCCTGATACGACATCGGCGAGAACGCCGGCACAGGTGACGCTGGCATGGGCTGGCCGAACGCCGTTGACGTCGCTGCCTCAGGCACACGTTGCGGATCGGACGCCACCGCACCTGCGCGGGTATCGGCCAGCGCTTGATGCAGGCTGCGAAAAAGGAAATCGTGCACCACCCGGCCATCGCGGAATCGCACTTCGCTCTTGGCCGGATGCACGTTCACATCCACCCGCTGCGGATCCATCTCCAGGAACAGCACATAGGCCGGATGGCGTCCGTGATAGAGCACGTCCGCATAGGCTTGGCGCACCGCGTGCGTCACCACACGATCGCGCACCAAACGGCGATTGACGTAGAAATACTGCTGATCGGCCTGCGAACGGGCTGCCGTGGGCAATCCTACCCAGCCATGAAGGCGCAAACCCGCGGCGGACTGGTCGAGATACAGACTCTGCGTGGTGAAGGACTCGCCCAGAGTTTGCTCCAGGCGTCGCAGCAACTCGTCCTGGGTGTTGGCCGCGCGCCAGGCGCGCAACACCTTGCCGTTGTGGCTGAGGCGAAACTCCACGTCCATGCGCGCCAACGCGAGCCCCCGCAGCCATTCCTCGGCGTGGCCCAATTCGGTACGCTCGCTGCGCAAGAAGCGCCGTCGCGCCGGCACGTTGAAGAACAGTTCGCGCACTTCCACGGTGGTGCCGATCGGATGTTGCGCAGGGGCGGGTTCGCCCACACGGCCACCGTCACTTTCGATGCGGTAGGCATGTGCCGCTTCGGTGGTGCGCGAGGTGATGGCGAAGCGCGACACCGAGGCGATCGAGGGCAAGGCTTCGCCACGAAAGCCCATGGTGGCCACGGACTCCAGATCCGCCAGTGACGCGATCTTGCTGGTGGCGTGGCGTGACAGCGCCAACGCCAACTCCTCCGGTGCGATGCCGCAGCCATCATCGCGCACCCGCAACAGGGCCGCACCGCCCTCATCCAACTCCACTTCGATGCGCGTGGCACCGGCATCGAGTGCGTTTTCCACCAGCTCTTTGAGGGCCGAGGCCGGCCGCTCGACGACTTCGCCAGCGGCAATCTGGTCAATCAAGGTATTGGGTAGGGCGCGGATTGGCACGGGTTTCACGGGAATGGGTGTCGGGCAATTCTAGTGGCGTGAGGCCGCGCTGGCAGGCCACGACCTCCGATCCGCCCCTGAAACCGGTCGGCGCCATACACCCAGTCGAGGCGCAGGTACTTGTCCACATTCCCCACAAACGGGTAGGTGAAAGTCTGATACCGCGCCCCACGCGCGTGTGCGTCAATGCTTTCATTGCGCCAAAGGACTACCTCAAACGTGGTGCAAGCCATTTTTCTTCCAAGGCACCAGACACATGGTCGAGGCACTTCGACATCCCACCTGCCAACAGAGCGCGCACGAGCGGGTGCTCGACCTGCTGCTGGAAATGGACGCCGCGTCCACGTTTACCGCCGGTGTGCGACTGGCTTTGGGCACGCTCGCACAGATCGTGCCTTGCCACCATGGCGTGCTGTATGAGTGGAACGGCGTCACCGGTCACGCGATCAACAAGACCAGCCTCGATCCAAGCTTCGGCCATGCCTATCTGAGTCAGGGTCGTGACCTTGATCCCTGCTGCAATGAACGCGCGCAGCAACGCTGCCTGTTGAGCGAAACCAGTTGCACCTTGAGCGACTTGATGAGTCGGACATCGCTGGAGCAATCCGCCTTTTCCAATCGCTTCCTTCAACGTCACGGCGATTTGATCTACGGCCTGTCGCACAGCAGTCGCCTGGGCCCGGACTCACGGCTTCATTTACGCCTGTTCCGCTCGGCCAAAGGCCAGGACTTCACCAACGAGGAGCGTGCACTGGTCGATCTGTTTCACGTGCACGTCACACGAAAGCTGCAGCACCTGCGGGCCATCGACCGATACCGTCAGGACTGCGCGACCTTGCAAGCCGGGCTCGACCTATGGCGACGACCGATCTTCCTGCTCGACGACGGCGCACGCGTGGTGGGCTGCAATTCCGCCGCACGCACGGCCGTGGCTGATGGCACGCACCTGCAGTTGGCTGATGGCTTCCTGGTGCCCGGCGACGGTGCCGATCACGCCTCGTGGATCAGCCATGGTCTGGAGAAACTGCTGCGCGCGAGCCCCCATGCACAGCACACGAACACGCACTTGCAAGCCTTGCGCCACAGCTTGGGTGGCGGCCCGGCTCGACACTTCGGCATCCTGGCCCGCTTGCACGGATCGGACATTTCCCAAGCGGTTGCCAGCCTCACCTTCATCGACTTGCGACGCCAACCCGCGTGCCATCCGCAGGAACAACTCCGTCGTGCATTCGGATTCACCGCGGCCGAAGCACGCGTGGCCGACGCCTTGATGGCCGGCCTCGACACCGAACAGATTGCCGAAGCCTTCCAGGTTCGCCGCGACACGGTTCGCAGCCACATCAAACACCTGCTGGCCAAGACCGGCACGCGTGGCAATGCCGATTTGCAGAAGCTGCTGGTCCGCATCACACCGCCATGGCTGGCCTTGCAACGCGCGCCCGAAGCCGAGCCACACACACCGGCCACCGCTGACACCTATTGATCCGGCTCTTTTTTCGTAGCCATGGAGCTTGCTCCATGGCCTGCCGAGCAAGCTCGGCAGCTACGCCGGGTTTGGATCGCTTGAGGGCCGTTTCGATCGTGCCTGTGGCGGCCGAGGCTATACCCCCTCGGCCGCCGCGGTTCTCACTTGCTGTCTGTCGTCGTCCAGCGCTGCAACCAGTCATTCACCGTGTGGTGCCATTGGATGCTGTTCTGCGGCTTGAGCACCCAATGGTTCTCATCGGGGAAATACAGGAGTTGAGAGGCGATGCCACGTCGCTGCAAAGCGGTGAACGTGGACAGACCTTGCTCCACCGGAATGCGGTAATCGCGATCGCCCTGCACCACCAGCATCGGCACGCGCCAGTCGGCAACGTGGTTGGCCGGATTGAACTTTTCGTAGTTCTGCGGCACGTCGAACACTGTTCCGCCATTCTCCCACTCGGAGAACCACAGCTCTTCGGTTGAATACCCCATCGAACGGGTATCGAACACGCCATCGTGGTTGACCAAACACTTCCAGGGCTGGTTCCAGTTGCCGGCGATCCAGTTGATCATGTAACCGCCGTAGCTGGCGCCCAACGCGCAGGCGCGTTCGCCATCCAGATAGGCGTATTTGGACAAGGCCGCCGCCCAACCCTTCTTGAGGTCTTCCAGGGGCTTGCCGCCCCAGTCACCCGAGATCGAGTCGGTGAACTTCTGGCCGTAACCGGTGGACCCGTGGAAATCGATGAACACCACGGCGAAGCCCAGGCCAGCATAGGTTTGCGGGTTCCAGCGGTAGTGGAAGCTGTCACCCATCGAGCCCTGCGGGCCGCCGTGGATGATGAATGCCACCGGATACGTGCCACCGGCCGCATAGTTCCACGGTTTGACCACGTAGCCGTGCACGGTTTCACCGTTCCAACCGGCGAACTCGAACTGTTCGTAGGCCCCCATCGCCACATCTTTCAGCGCGGCATCGTTGAAGCGCGAAAGCACGCGTTCCTGACTGCCATCCACGCGCGCGGCGTAAAGTTGGGCGGGTGAGGTCAGACTGCTGCGGGTGAACACCAGTGCCTTGCGACCCAGTGCAAAACCCTCCACCTGGCCCGTTCCCGGCAGGCGCTGTGCCTTGCCGCTGGCAATATCGATGCGATGAATCGGGTGCTGGCCGGTGTCGCTGGTGCTGGTGTAGATGTACTTGCCATCATCCGAAACCGTGATGCCGCCCGCCGAGAAATCCCAGTTCGGTGCGATCTCGCGCGTGGCGCCGGAAGCAAGGTCTTTCTCCATCAAGGCAAAACGATCGGCCTCAAAGCCCGGACGCTTCATCGCCATGTAGTACAGCACCTGGCCATCGGCACGAAACACCGGACCGCTGTCCCAAGCGGGGTTGTCGGCGGTGAGGTTGACCGGCGCCGAGGATGCATCGGCTGGCACGCGGTAGAGATCGAAATTGGTCGACCACGGCTCGCTGTTGCCGGCAATGCGCACCGCAAACACCAGCTTCTTGCCATCGGGCGCCCAGGCGTAATCCTCGGAGCCACCGAAGGGCTTGGAGGGAACATCGCCGTCGATGTCGCGGCTGACCTTCAGCGGTTCGGCAGCGGCCATGCCATCGGCGCCCAGCGCCGCCACGAACAATTGATTGCGACGTCCGTCGGCCCAGGTGTCCCAATGGCGCACGAACAACTTCTCATACAGCACGCCGGTGGTCTTGGCCTCGGCACGATCAGACAGGCGATTGACGGTGCAGGCCAGATCCGCGCAATCGTTGAAAACTTCCAGATTGAAGGCAATCGAACGGCCATCCGGCGAGAGCTGGTAGCCACCGACATCCAAGGGATAGCGCGTCACCTGCTGCGCTTCGCCACCCTTCAAAGGCAGGCGCCAGAGCTGCATCGAGCCACTGCGTGGCGACAGGAAATAAAGGCTTCCGCCATCGCGAGAAAACTGCGCGGCCATGGCACTGGAGCTTGTGCCGGTCAGACGTCGCGCCGGCGACTTGCCATCGACGGCCTGCATCCACAGCGAGGTCACCGCCTTGTTCGCGGCCACATCCGCCACCCGCAGCGCGAACACCACTTGGCTGCCATCTGGCGACAACACCGGCGAGGAAACGCGATCCAGCGCCACCAGGTCTTCGGCGGTAAATCCACGCGCCGCCGCCAGCGCCGCGGTGGCGCACAACAACAGGGCTGAACCCATCAGCAAACGCACCATGACCGCACCTCCATCCATTGAGCAAAGCCCGAATGGTAGAGGCGCAACGGTGTGCGGCAAAGTGCCGAAAGTCCGATCTTCAGTTCAGACCGCCATTCAAACGGCCAGCGAACAACTGAACTCGTCGAAATGGCGTCATGGCGAGATCCCTTACCATTCCGAAAATGCCCACGAGTCATGAGCCTGACGCCCAGCCGTCATGGCGAGGCCCGATTTGTAGCAATGGAGCTTGCTCCATTGTCTGCCGAGCAAGCTCGGCAGCTACGCCAGATTCGGACAGTTTGAGGACTGGATCAATAAAGCCCCTGCGCGAAGCGAACCGCACAGCCTTTGGGCGCTAATGTCACCCGCACCGTGTTGGCGACAAGCGAAGACTCAGGCCTGCCGAAGGTCCAGTCTGGCCCCGATGTAACGCAGCGCCCCCAACTGGCGCGCTGCGTTTGTCGATCACGTCGAAGCGGGAGGTGGCAGGCTCTCGGATGCCTTCTCGGCGTCGCCCTGCGACGGCTGAACAGCGGCTGCGGCGATCTCCGGCGCTTCCGCGTGGGCGTCTGCCTTGGGCTTGGATGCGGACGACTCACCCTGACTTGCGCTCGTGGACTTCACCTCCGCGCCACCCGGCGCTGCGAACGGCACTGGGCGCGGGCGCGCATGCAAGGCCGAGGCCACCGCGCTGGCAATGGACACGTGCGCCGTTTCGTTGGGCGGACGCAGCTCGAACGGTGATGCTGGGGCATCGAACACCGAACCGGATGTGCTACGCGCGGCCGCGGGCGTCTTGACCGGCGCCGTTGGCGCAGGTGCCTGCTCTGCTGGTGCTGGTGCTGGTGCTGGTGCCGGCGCCGGTGTCGGTGTCGGTGTCGGTGTCGGTGTCGGTGTCGGTGTCGGTGTCGGTGTCGGTGTCGGTGTCGGTGTCGGTGTCGGTGTCGGTGTCGGTGTCGGTGCGGGTGCGGGTGCGGGTGCTGGGGCTGGGGCTGG